>NZ_JBLWIH010000009.1:0-450274 GCF_051364985.1 Microbacterium sp. I2 | reverse complement strand
AGGCGCACCTCGACGCAGTCGCCGCCGAGCTCAACGACCGACCCCGCAAACGACTAGAGTTCCAAACCCCGAACGAAGTCATCGGTAACATCCTGTTGCGATGACCGCTTGAATCCGCCGATCCGTCTGCGGGCACTGCGCGCAAGCGGTAACTAGTGGGCGGATCAGAGCGCGTTCGTTCGCGATCCCTGGGTGTTCCGCTCTGTCGATGTGGCCTGTCCTCGCCCGTCCTGGCGGGTCGTGGACGGCCGCCGGCTGTCCGACCTGACTGCGAGCAACGCCAATCGCGAGGATCTTTGCGGCAGTACCCGCGCGCCACGGCCTCTTGGTCTTGTTAGTGATTGACTCTCGATCGTGAATTGGATTGCTGAGGCACTTGCGACGGGACTGGCCGCAACGACCTTTCTGATCGGGTTCAGCTCTCTGCGACTTCGGGCTGAACGAGATCGGGCCCTCGCTCGCTCGGACGCTGTGGTCGCCGAGCTTTCTCGAGCGGGAGCAATCGACCGAGTTGTCACTGACGGCGAGGTCCTCGCCGCATCAGAGGGTCTACTTCAGGCGGATCGAAAGGATCCCATCGGCAAATGGACACTCGTGTTAGCGTCGGTGACTCTTGGGCTGATGGTTGCGCTTGCCACGGTCGAGGGCGCAACCTCGGGCCTGACGTTTTCAATGAACCCCTTCGAGTGGACAGGCGGAACATTCGCTGTCGGATTCTTTCTGGTCGTAGACGCTGGAATTCTCGCCCTCGGCATCGCGGACTATCGCTGGGTGGGTGACGACCTTGATCGGCGACTTCGTGCGAGCGTCGTCCACGTCGCTGCGACCGCGATCGCACGTCACAAGGCAGGCGAGGCAGCAGCTGCACTCTCATTCCTTGAGGAGGTAACTCGGCGCACGCCTTCTTGGCCATGGGCCCATGCATTTAGGGCGCATGCGCTGATGGGGCTTGGCCGGTACGAGGAAGCGATGGATTCTGCGACTCGTGCAATCAGCCTTGACTCCGACAATCCATGGTGGCGAATCCTCCGTGCCGAGATCTGCGTTGCCGCGGAGTGGTATACCGAAGCGCTCGAGGAACTGGATCGGTCTAATTCAGTCCCTCTCAGTGCAGTCGCGGTGAATCCCTTGCGGGGTGCCGCGCTCTATGGGTTGGGTCGCCGCGCAGAGGCGCTGGAAGCATTTGACCGTGCTATCGACCTCAGCCCGACGGACCCCCTGCGCCGGATGGAACGAGGTCGGGCCCTACTCGGCTTCCAGGACGGAACCGGCCACGACCTTTCGCCATCCGAGGTCTTGATCGACATGCTGCTCGACGATGGAGATCGCGTTGCATTGCAAGCCGTGACAGCGATGGGAAGGTCGAGGCTTCGCGCACGCGACGCGGAGTCGGCACTCGCTGACTTTGACTTTGTTATCGAGAAGAAGGCTGGCAATGCGGAAGCTCATCTGTGGCGAGCTGCCGCGAGATACCAGTTGGGGGATACCGAAGGCGCTGAGGAGGATTTCGCCTGCGCGCTCGACCTTGGCGTACCGCGACGCCGAGTACACCTTCGGCGGGCCGACGCGCTTCGCCGTTCCGGACAGAACCTCGCCGCGGCATCCGAGTACTCAGCCGCAATTGAATTCGAGTCGACTGCCAACGCCCATCTCGCACGAGCGTTCATTCGCCAACGACTCGACGACGTAATCGGCGCGTCCGAAGACTTTGCCCGCGTGATCGATCTCAGGCCCGATCACGCCGATGCAATGGCGCACCTTGCTGAGACGCTGGCGGATCTAGATCGGACTGAGGAGTCGGAGGACGTGTTCGCACAAGCGATCGGCTTGGGCACAAGTGTCGTACACACCTACTGGGTCTGGATTAGCACGCTGCTGCGGACTGGTCGCGGGGCCGAAGCCGAGCCTGTGCTCGCGCTTGCCTTGGCGTCGGCAGTGGATGACGAGGACCGATCACGACTGTTGGCGTTGGCCGGAAGTGTCTACGCGCAACTGAGGCTGTTTCGCAAGGCTCTCGACGCTCTCGACGAAGCCGACCGCATGCAACCTGACTCTCCCGAGGTCTCATACCGGCGTGGGCTCTGTCTCCGAGCTATGGGCGACATTCCGGCCGCAATTGACGCGTTCTACGTTGCGATCGATCGGCCGTGGGCCAATCAGTTTGCAGCCCTTGCCAGTCGATCGGCCCTTTACCGCAGCATTGGAAGGCTGGATGAGTCGCTCGCTGACATCTCTGCCGCGATCCGCCGCGAACCAGAGGATGTCCGCCTGCGGGTGAGTAGGGGATGCCTCAATACGGAGCGTGGTGACCTTGATATTGCCCTCGCGGATCTTGACATGGCATTGCAGATCGACCCAACGAACGTCTCTGCTCTCGGCCATCGACTTCAAGCGCGGAACATGCTTGGTGACACCGATGGTGCGGCCGCTGACCTCGACACCCTTTCGCAAGCTCTGGGGCCGGACGATCCGAAGGTGCTTCACGCTCGCGCATCTGCGCTCTTCTCGACTGAGGACTGGGAAGGTGCCGCCCAGCTATATCGACGGATACTCGTCAACGATGACGACGCGGGGATCCTGTTCAACCTCGGGGCGGCGTATGTAAACAACTCGCAGTTCGAGGAGGCCGAGCAAGTCTTCCAGGTCTTGGTTAGGAGGCGTGAATCAGTCGCGGACCGCGCCGGACTGGCCCTATCTGTCAGCCTGCAAGGACGCTCCGAGGAAGCGGTCGCGATGTTTCGCAGGCTTCGAAACGACAACTCACTCGAGATCGAGCATTGGATGACAACGCTCAAACCTGAAGTACTGCCAAACTACGACCGCGTGATGGCGGACTGGCATGAGTCCGATGACCCTCCGGGGCGCCAGACCGATTAGCTCAGGTTATTGGGCCCGGTGTGCTGCTCGACGACGCTTCACGGAGGTGTCGCGCGAACGATCGCGAGTGGCTCAGCGTACGTGTGCCCGCCCCACTCCAGCCGCTACCAGCATCCCGGCCGAGACGAAGGTGGCGATGCCGAGGCCGAGCTGGAGCGCCGTCCCGATGATCGTCATGCCGGCTCCGCACCACGATGCGACCGATGACCATCGGCGCGACGTCAGAGCGCCGACGGCTCCGACAACCAGGCCGATCGTGCACAGGATGATGCTGGGCAGCACGGCCGCGACCCACAGGCCCCATCCCGTCTCGCCGGCCGGCCGGGACCCGGAGTAGAAGGTCGCGGCGTAGTACGTCCACCATCCGATCCACCCGAGCGAGATCGAGGCGAATACCAGGAACACGACCGCGCGACCGCGCGACGGCCTCGCCACGGCGACCAGAAGCCCGGCCACCACCAGCACAGCTGACATACCCCCGAGCACCACGGCCACTCCGAGGTAGCCGATGCCGTCGGCGCACACCCACGTGCCCACCGGACCCCACTCCCCGCCGATACCCCACGAACAGTTGAAGTGCAGCGTCTCCCGTACAAGGCCGAGCGCCCACCACCCGAAGAAGAAAGCCAAGACGCCGCCGAGCAGGACCGCCACCGCGGCTTCCGGACCGCGCGCACTCCGGACTTCCGTCGCGTTCGAGCGCGCATCATCCATCGACTTGGCCGCCACCCTCACGACGCTATCCGCCGCAACGCCCCGTGTCGCGCAGCCCGTGAAGGGTCGCTCAGCGGGCACCGGGTTGGGGCGTATGAGACCAGCGCCAATCGTTTCTTGGACGGGTCCATTCTTCGCGCGGCTCATTCCACTCGCGAGCGACATCGGTGAGCCAGATCGTGGAGTCGGGCGCCCAGCCGGCGATCACTGATCCGTATTCCGCGTCGAGCTCGATGAACTGGGTGGCTGCCGAGAGGTACCCGAGCGTCGTGAGGTGCACGGCGTCCCATCGCTCAGCGACGCGCTGCCAATCGGGGATCAGCCACCTCCCGTCACGTCGGGTGACTCGGAACCAGTCGTGTCGACGGGATGCGGTGATCTCCATCGGGTAGTGGCGGCATAGGTCGGCCCAGTCTTCGGGCGACGTGATCTCAAGCGTCCGCCCCGCCCCGCGCACCGGGATGATCGTTGCGACCTCCCAGCCGAGGGAGTCTTCGACCAGCTCGAGGGCATCCAGGACGCTACCTCGCGTAGTGAGTAGTCTCTGCGGAACCGACCACCACGTCCCCGACCAGTTCGCGTGCGGGTTCGCGGGACGCTCCCGCGCTGATCTCGCTTCGTCCTCGCGTTGGTCGCGCGTCCATTCCGCGAGGACCGCCGCGGGCTTCGGCTCCAGGGGCGCGGCGTCGCTCAGGGGGCGCCAGTCGACCGCCCACTGCACGGTTGTGCGTGTCGCGGTCAGGTCTGGGATCGCTGCCACTACGAGCTCGGCGACGTGACGGAGCGCGTCCCGTACTGCGGGATGGGCCGCCAGGACGTCCTCACCATCGGGCTCCTGCCAGTACCGAGCTAGGTCAACTGTGGTCTGCAACGCCTCCCGGACGATGTCCTCACGGGCTGTGGCAAGCATGACGCCGTCGATGAGCGCCGCCACCTCTTCGCTGGTGTACGTGGGAGGCTCTTGATGGGCGGAATCGTCGCCGACGAATCGTCGACGCTGCACTCCCGGAGGGGCATCCTGCTGGCGACCAAGCCAGAACACCGCTGAGCGCACCGATTCATCAGTTCGCATCACGTACTCCAGGCACAGCCGACGGCCGCGCGGCCCCCGCATGAGGGCGTCCACGAGATCGGTCACCATCCCACCTTGCCCGATTACCGCTCCACCGTCGCAGACTGCATCTCTTGCGCACGTTGGCCGGTCGCGTACCGAGCGTGACAGGCGCCTCCGCCGGCTGCCGTGGGGGGGAGTAGCCACGCAGCCCCTCCGCGAGATCACGAGGTGCACGTTTAGCCCGCCCGGTCACTACGCACGCCAAGGTACGCCATACGATCGGCTCAGCACCCGCGGGGGCGCGTCGGCACCGGGCATCAGCTGCTGTGCGACAAACGCGGCATCAAGTCAACCACCGGCAAGGCGTCAGTCGATGCGCCGATGTCTTTGCAACGCCTGCGCCGACACGCGCGGAAGCCCCGCGATCCCTGGATTCAGGGATCGCGGGGCTTTCGACCGTGTCGCGACGGCTCACGCTCAGCTGATCTTCTTGCGGTAGATCGCCATCGCGCCGATGTAGGCGACGATCAGGATGCCGACGCACCAGGCCAGTGCGACCCAGATGTCGTTGCCGACCGGCTCGCCCGCGAAGATGCTGCGGAGGGAGTTGACGATCGACGTGACGGGCTGGTTCTCGGCGAACCAGGCCACCGGCGCCGGCATCGTGTCGGTGGGCACGAATGCCGAGCTGATGAACGGCAGGAAGATGAGCGGGTACGAGAACGCGCTCGCACCGTCCACGGTCTTCGCCGACAGCCCCGCGATCACGGCGATCCACGTCAGCGCAAGCGTGAACAGGATCAGGATGCCGGCGACCGCGAGCCACTCCAGCACACTTGCACCGGTGCGGAATCCCATGAGCAGCCCGACGCCGACCACGATCACGAGCGAGATGACGTTCGCGACGAGCGAGGTGAGCACGTGCGCCCACAGCACGGAGGACCGTGCGATCGGCATGGACTGGAACCGCTCGAAGATCCCGCCCTGCATGTCGAGGAACAGGCGGTACGCGGTGTACGCGATCCCCGATGCGATCGTGATCAGCAGGATGCCGGGCAGCATGTAGTCGATATACGAGCCCTGGCCGGTGTCGATCGCCCCGCCGAAGACGTAGGTGAACAGCAGCATCAGGGCGACCGGGGTCACCGCGGTGGTGATGATCGTGTCGGGGCTGCGCAGGATGTGGGTCAGCGAGCGACCGGTCAGGACGGCGGTGTCGCCGGCGAAATGGGTGGTGGCGCTCATGATCGCTCCTTACTCGTGTTGGTGACGGCCGGCGCCGAGACAGTGGCGCCGGAACCGGTGGTGCGGTTGCCGACGACCGCGAAGAAGATCTCCTCGAGGCTCGGCTGCTTCTCGACGTACTCGACCTTGGCCGGCGGCAGCAGCTGCTTGAGCTCTGCCAGCGTGCCGTTGACGATGATGCGGCCCTCGTGGAGGATCGCGATGCGGTCGGCGAGCTGCTCGGCCTCGTCGAGGTACTGCGTGGTCAGCAGCACCGTGGTGCCGCCGCGTGCGAGCTCTTTGACCGCGCCCCACACCTCGAGGCGCGCCTCCGGGTCCAGGCCCGTGGTCGGCTCGTCGAGGAAGATCACCGGCGGGTTGCCGATGAGGCTCATCGCGATGTCGAGCCGACGGCGCATGCCGCCGGAGTAGGTCCCGGCCCTGCGGCCGCCGGCATCGGTGAGCGAGAAGCGGGCGAGCAGGTCGTCGGCCACCGCGCCCGGGTTCTTGAGGTGGCGCAGCTTCGCGACGAGCGCGAGGTTCTCACGCCCGGTGAGCACTTCGTCGACGGCGGCGAACTGGCCGGTCAGGCTGATCGACTCCCGTACGTCGCCGGGCTGCCCGGCGACGTCGAAGCCGTGCACGATCGCGGATCCGGCATCCGCCTTCAACAGCGTCGCAAGGATTCTGATCACCGTGGTCTTGCCCGCTCCGTTCGAGCCCAGCAGGGCGAAGATGCTGCCCCGCGCCACGTCGAAGTCGACGCCACGCAGCACGTTCAGTTCTTTGTACGACTTCTCCAGGCCCTTCACCTGGATGGCTGCAGCGGTGGTCATTTCTGCTCTCCTTCTTCTGCGTCGGCGATCGCCCGCTTCAGGCGAGCACGCTCCTTGTCGATCCACTGGGTGGCGTCGTAGGCGGCGGCGAACGTCTCGGCGAACTCGACGGGGTCGTCGCCGACGATGTCGCGCACCGGCGTCCCGTCGGCCGCCGCGCGGTCCCACAGGTCGGCGAAGTCACCGAGCATCGTCATCATGACGTCGCCCTCGGTCGGGAACCCCGAGTACATGAGGTAGCGCTCGGTCGCCTTCGCGACGGCGCCGTACGGTTCGGGCAGCGCGTTGATCCGCGCCTTGTACTGCCTGTACTGCTTCTTCTGCTCGAGAGATCCGGTCAGGAACTCGATCCATTTCGCGGCCATGTCAGTTCTCTTCCTTCTCGGTCTGGCTGTGGTTGTCGTCATCTGCCTGGTTGTTGTTGTGGAGCTGTTCGATCCGCTCCGAGAGGAAGCTCCACGTCCCCCAGAAGTCTTCGAGCTGCTCGCGCCCGCTCGCGTTGAGCGAGTACACCTTGCGCGGCGGTCCCTTCTCGGACGGGACCTTCTCCACGTCCACGAACCCCCGCTGCTCGATGCGCACCAGGAGGGCGTAGACGGTGCCCTCGACGATGTCCGAGAAGCCCTGGTCGCGCAGACGCGCCGTGATCTCGTAGCCGTACGCCGGGCGTTCGGCCAGGATCGCAAGCACGATGCCCTCGAGAGTGCCCTTCAGCATCTCCGTCATCTGATTGCCCATCGCAGTCACCTCCGATCTACTCTGTGTTGCTGACTACCACTAAACGGTAACACTAGGTACTGGTACTTGGCAACACCAAGTACCAAGTTTTTCCGGGCACGCAGAAGGGGACGGATGCTGCGGCATCCGTCCCGTGCTGGCGCTGTCAGTCCGTGGCGCCGGTGGCGACCGACTCGGGGATCTCTCCCGGCCGGAAATTCGGCAGTCGGCTCGCCGGCACGATCGCCAGCGCGCTGACGCCCGCGAGGATCAGCAGCCCCAGCTTGAGGGCGCTCAACCGCGCCTCCTCGTTGAGGGCGACGGCGGCGTCGACCTGCGCCGGCGTGGCGTCGGTCTGCTCGAGCACCTCGTGGAGGCGGTCGTTGCTGACGAAGTTCACACGGTCGAGGTCGACTTGCGACGCGAGCTCCGGGGGGATCTCGGGATGGTCGGCCAGCGACGAGATGACGTTCACGCTCAGCATGCCCACCAGCAGAGCACCGGCGACGGCGGTGCCGACTGCCGAGGCGAGGTTCTGCGTGGTGCCTCGCACCGAGCCGACATCGCCGGCGAGCTCCTTCGGCGATGCCGTGACGAGCACATTGAACACCAGGGTCACCAGGGCGCCCTGCCCGACGCCGAAGACGAACAGCCCGAGGATGGTGGGCAGCGTCTCCCAGTTGTTCGTCACGACGAACGCCAGCCACACCAGCGCCACCGTGGTCAGGCCGAACGAGAACATCCCGATCGCGCGCGGCGAGAAGCGCCGGTAGAACCGCACCACGAGCATCGCCGTGAAGAAGACCGTGAGGTTGAACGGCAGCATCGCGAGCGAGGTGTCGAACGGAGTGCGCCCCTGCACGATCTGGATGTAGAGCGGGATCGTGAAGTTCAGCGCGGCCTCGAGCGCCACGACGATGAACATCGCGTACACCGCTGCCCTCTCGCGACTGGAGCCGAAGACCGACAGGCTCACCAGCGGCACCTTGCCGGCCTTCGTGCGGCGCCGCGTCCAGAGAAAGAAGAGCTGAACCAGCACAAGGCCGATCAGGATCAGCAACGGTGCCGGCGAGAGTCCGAGGATGTCGAACGGGGCATCGGGCCGCGCGACGAGCAGGCCCCAGCTGTTGAGGTTGTTGACTCCGAGCGTGAGCGCGACGATGCCGAGGCCGATCAGCAGCGCCGCTACCAGGTCGATCTTGATGCCCGGGTTGCCCGGCGCACCGCGCAGGCGGAAGCTCAGCACGAACACCGCGATCGCGATCACCAGCACGACGACGAAGACCTGCCGCCACCCGACGAGCGTCGCGAGGGTGCCGCCGATGAGGAACGCGCTGACACCGGCGAGCGCCCGCGCGGACCCCAGCGAACCGATGGCGGTCTCCTGCTGGCGACCGTGATAGTTCTCGGCGATGAGAGCGACCAGCGACGGCACGATGATCGCCGCGGATGCCCCCGCCACCGCCTGCGCGGCGATCACCCAGCCCACGGACGGACCGAACACCATCATGATCGCCGAGCCTGCGAAGAGGCCGACGACGATGCGGAACATGAGCACCCAGCCCACCCGCTGCCCGATCTTCGCGCCGACCATGACCAGCGCGGCGACGACGAGACCGTAGGTGACGATGGCCGTGCTCACGTCGGTGGGCGGGACCCGGAACGTCTCGACCATGCCGCCCAGCGACACGGGCAGCGCCGAGACGTTGTAGGACATCAGGATCTGGGCGAGGAACAGCCCGATCATCGGGATCCAGGACGCGCGCGCTTCCTGGACCGGGGCCTGGTCGGCCGTCGTGGTCGTCATGCGAGGTCTCCTCTTCAGTGGGGGTCGGAGGTGAGGACTCAGTGGGGTTCGGAGGCGAAGATGTTCAAGCCCAGTGCGCGTGACAGATAGGCGGTGCCGATCTGCCCGCGCACGCTGTTGCCGGCGCTGTCGAGGCGCGGTGCGTACGCGCCGATGCCCGCCTTGCCCGGCGCGACCGTGACAAGACCTCCGGCGACGCCGGATTTGCCGGGCAGCCCGATCTCGAACAGCCACTCGCCGGAGCGCTCGTAGAGACCGCTCGCGGCCAGCACGGCGAGGGTGTCACGGCAGACGTCGGCTGACACGACGCGTTCGCCAGTCACGGGGTTGACGCCTCCGTCGGCCAACGTGGCGCCCATGACGGCGAGGTCGTGGGCATCCACGAGGAGAGAGCACTGTCGCGTGTAGACGTCGACGGCCTCGGCGGGGTCGGAGCGGATCCTGTCGTAGCTCTGCAGCAACTGGGCGATGGCGCGGTTGCGCTGATTGGTGAGCGTCTCAGACTCATAGACGTCGTCGTCGACCTCGAGCTCGCGGCCGGCGAAGCGCGAGAGCCCGCCGCGCACGCCCTCCCATTTCTCCTCCGCCGTCGCACCGGGCATGAGCGCGGTCGTCGCGATGGCACCCGCGTTGACCATCGGGTTGCCCGGGTGCCCCTCGTTCAGCTCGATCGCGACGACGGAGTTGAAGGCCGCGCCGGTGTTGTTCACGCCGACGACGTCGAAGACCTCCTCGTGACCGAGGGCGTCGCACAGCAGTGCGTACACGAAGGCCTTCGAGATCGACTGGATGGAGAAGCGCGCGCCGGTGTCGCCGACCTCGTGGACGCCCCCGTCGACGTCCACGACGCACAGCCCGAACAGCTCGGGGTCGGCCTGCGCCAGGATCGGGATGTAATCGGCGACGGTCCCCTCGGCATGACGCAGGCCGCGCGCGTGCGCCGCGGCGACCAGCTCGTCAATGTCGCGACCGGGCGGCACGGCGCCCGTGCGGGCGACCTGGCTGACATCGCCGACATCGAGCTCGCTCGCGCGCATGGGCTCAGGGTATTGCCATTCACCCTCCTGGGGGAGGTACCCCCGGCGCAGAGCACGGAAGACTGGGGTCATGAGCACCTCCGGATCGGAGCGGCCCGCCGGCGCACCGGCGCGAGGCTGGGTGGCGCCTTTCGTGGCGGCGACCCTGCTGTGCGCCCTCGCCCTGCCGCTGACGATCGCCCTCCTGGTGCAGGTGGTGGCCCCGGAGCACGGCACCGCCATCGCCCTGCGGGTCGGCCTGCTGGCCGGGATGCTCCACATCGCGGGCTTCCTGTGCGTTCGCTTCCCGCGCACCGCTTTCGCGATCGGCGCACTGGTCATGCTGGCACTGGCCGCCACAGGCGTCGCGGGCATGTCGAGCGCCGCGCTCGTGCCGTCGGCGGCCGTGTTCGTACTGCTGGAATGGCAGATCGCGTCGACGCAGGATAGGACGACCGCTGCGGTCGCCCTCGCCGTCGGCATCGCGGGGGCCGGCATCATCGCCGGCGTCGACGCGGTGACCAATGCGGCATCCCAGCCGCTCGGCATCGTATTCGAAGGCGTGGCGCTCGCCGCTGTCGTGGTGGCCGGATGGCTGCTCGGGCGCGACGCCCGACGCCGGCGTGCGGCGGCGGCCGAATGGGCCCGGCGGCAGGTGGACGATGCCCTCGAGGCGGAGAGGGCACGGATCGGCCGCGACCTGCACGACGTCGTGTCGCACGGTCTCGCCGTGATGATCGCGCAGGTCGAGGCTGCCAAGGTGCTGCCGCCCGGGCCACCGCAGACGGCGGCGCTCGAACGCGTGGCCGAGACCGGACGATCCGCGATGCAGGGACTTCGGGGGATGCTGCGGCTGCTGGATTCCCCCGACGAGATCGAGCCGGTGGCGGGCCTGCCGGGCATCGCCGCGCTCGCCGCGGGTGCCGCATCCCCCGCGCACCGCATCTCGTTCCGCGAAACGGGTCGCGCCCGCACGCTCGCGCCGGATGCCGAGGTCGCCCTCTTCCGCGCCGCCCAGGAGGCGCTGACCAACGTGGTGCGCCACGTCGAGCCGCCGCTTGCCGCGACCGTCGCGCTGGACTGGCGCGACGACGAGGTCGTGCTGTCGGTGACGGATGACGGAGGCACAGGCCCGCGCGATGCGGGCGGAGCGGGAAGAGGACTCGTGGGCATGGCCGAGCGCGTGCGTCACGCCGGCGGCACGCTGGAGATCGAAAGGGGGCGGGGATGGAGCATCCGGATCACGATGCCGCTGACGGACGAGACGTGAAACGTCCGATCCGAGTCCTGCTCGCAGACGATCAGGAGCTGCTGCGCGACGCCCTGGCCACCGTGCTGGGTGCCGAGCACGACATCGAGGTCGTCGCGACCGCAGCGGACGGCGCGGCGGCCGTCGCCGGCGTGCGCGCGCACCAGGTCGACGTGGTGCTGATGGACATCCGGATGCCGGGAATGGACGGCATCCGCGCCACCGCCGAGGTGCTGCGCGCGAGCCCGCGCACCCGTGTGCTGGTGCTGACGACGTTCGACATCGACGAGTACGTCTTCGCCGCGGTTCAGGCGGGCGCGAGCGGGTTCCTCACCAAGGACGCACGGCCCGCCGCGCTCGCCGAAGCGATCCGGAGCGTCGCGGCCGGCGATGCCGCCGTCTCACCGCGGGCCACCGCGACGCTGCTGGGCCACGTGCGACAGCGCGCGGGCGCAGCTGCCGGAAGAGCGGCACTGGACACCCTCAGCCCGCGCGAGCGCGACGTCATGCGTCACCTCGCGCGCGGCGCCTCCAACGCCGAGATCGGCCGGGACCTGTACCTCACCGAGAACACCGTGAAGACCCACGTCAAGGCGATCCTCGCGAAACTGGGGCTCGCCGACCGCATCCAGGTGGTCATCTGGGCATACGAGCACGGCATCGTCGAGCCCGGATCTCACCCGGCCGGGTGAGCCGCCTCCGCTCGGGCGAGTGAGGCGTCCATCGGTCGGTGCGCGAGACGCTCGATCCATGACAGCCACGATCGACACTGCTCCGCCGCCGCGCACCGTTCGCGGCATCCGCCCGCTCGCCTGGACGGGGTCGGTGATCGCGACCGTCGTACTGGCCGCCGCCCTCGTGTGGCTCGTCGCCCCTCAGGCAGGCCCGTACGACGCGGGCGGCACGCTGCTCGCGAACTGGTTCGGCGACACGCCCGCTGCGCTCGTCGCCGCCGCGATCCAGGCGGCCGCCGCCGCGATCGCGCTGACCACGGGCATCGTCCTGCTGAGCGGCCGGGCACGGGACAGCCTGGGTGCACCGGTCGTCGTCCTCATCGCGGTCGGTGTCAACGCGATCGCTCTGCTCGGCTTCGACGGGATCGTCATCGCCGGCTACACACTCGCGTTCTTCGTCCCGGTCGCGGTCGTCCTGCTCGTGCCGCTGCTGGCTCGACGCCGGCCGGTCGTCGCCGTGCTGCTGGTCGCCGCCATCGCCGCGCTGATCGTGCTGCAGGTGGCCGGCATCTTCCCGCTGCTGTCGTTCTACACGCGCTATATCGACGCAGTGATGGCCGATCCGGCACGGTTCGCCACCTCGCTCGCGCTCACCCTGTTCGTCGGCGTCTGGACGCTGTGGTCGGTCAGCGTGATCACTCGGCGCGCGGCGCGTGCCGGTGCCTTCGTCCAGCGACACCGCGTCGCGTTCACGGTGGCGGGCGCCGCCATGGCAGTGCCCTACGTCGTCGCCCGCGCGTCGTGGCTGACACCCTGGCCGCTCTTCGGCGGCAGCCGCGACGCCTTCACGGCGAATCCCGACATCCAGGTCGTGGGCCTCATGCTCGGAGCCGCGATGCTCACCGGCGCCGTCCTGACGCTGGGCCTCACACTGCCGTGGGGCGAACGCGTTCCGCGATGGGTGCCCCGCGTCGGCGGCCAGCCTGTGCCGGTGGCGCTGGCGGCCGTCCCGGCCGCCACGGTCGCCGCGCTCTTCACCGCGGGCGGCGTACAGTCCCTGAGCCTCGCACTGACCGGCGCCGTGCCGGTCGGGACGGCGCTCATGCTGCCCTTCTGGGCGTGGGGCCCGCTGCTCGGCCTCGCGACCTGGGGCTACGTGCGGCACCGCGCGGCAGCATCCGCTTGAAGGTCTCTGCCGTCCGCGCGACCGTCAGGGTCGTGCGGACGGTCTGAGCCACGCGAACCCGAACGGCTCCAGCTCCAGCCGCTCGACCTGGCGACCCGAGATGAGGTCGGTGCCCACCAGAGGCAGCTGCACCGTCTCGGCGCTCACGTTGACGGCGGCGACGATCTCGTCGGGCGTGCCCGCAGCACGTCGGACGACGAACGCCCGCGGATCGAGGTGCTCGACGGCCTGATCGGCGAACGGCGAGAATCCGGGCAGCGTGCGCCGGAGCTCGAACATCCGCCGCAACCCCTCGAGCATGCCCGATCGCCGCGGCGAAGATGCGAGCTCGGCGGCCAGCCGGTCGGCGTCGAGCACCTCACGGTTGATGCGACGCGCGATGTCGCTCTCTTCCATTCCCGCGCTGTCCTGGCCAGACCCCAGGAGCGAGTGGTAGTAGACCGCCGGCACACCGATCACCGAGAGGAGGATGGCGTGCGCGGCGAGACCGCGGACCACGGCCGAGGCATCCGGATCCGCATCGCCCGGCTCCACGAGGGCGTCGAGGAAGTTCGTGTTGAGCTCGTACACGCCCTCCGACCCGTCGGGCCGGCGTGCCATCGAAACACGGCCGCCGCGAGCAAGGGTGCGCTCCACGAGCAGGTCCCGGTCGTGGTCACTGAGCAGCCCCTCTGTCGGGCGTATGCCGATCCCGTCATGGCTCGCGAGGAAGTTGAACCACGTGGCCGTGTCGCTGACCGGACCGATCTGCGACGCCCACTCCGTCAGAGCCGTCGCCCGGCCCGTCACGAAGGCATGCAGGACGAGGGGAGGCAGCGCGAACTGGTACACCATGTGCGCTTCGTCCGACCCGTCGCCGAAGTAGGTGATGTTGTCGGCATGCGGCACGTTCGTCTCGGTGAGCAGCAGTGTGCCGGGGGCGACGGCGTCGACGAGGACTCGCCACAACCGGATGATCGCGTGGGTCTGCGGCAGGTGGATGCAGCTGGTGCCCGACTGCTTCCAGAGGAAGCCGATCGCGTCCAAGCGCACCGTCGTGGCGCCGTGGGCGACGTATCCCAGCAGCACGTCGGTGAGATCGAGGAGTACGGCGGGCGTGCTCGGATCCACGTCCACCTGATCCGGGCCGAACGTAGTCCATGCGTGGGCGACGGTCCCGTCCGGCCGCATGTACCCGTGCGTCAGCGGCGTCGTGCGCGGACGCACGACGTGCGACGTGTCGAAGTCCGGCCCCGGCTCGAGGAAGTACCCGGCGTAGCGAGGGTCACCCGCGAGCCAGCGGACGAACCACGGACTCGCGCTCGACAGGTGGTTGGCGACGAAGTCGAGGGCGAGCGCGTGGTCGGCGCGCAGGTCGGCGATGTCGCCCCACGTCCCGAGTTCGGGATTCACCCCGCGATGGTCGACGACTCCGAAACCGTCGTCCGAGGTCCACGGATAGATGGGGAGCAGATGGACGTCGGTGACGGCGTCGCGGACATGCGTCCGCAACACCTCCGCGAGCGTGTGAAGTGGGGCCTCGCCGTCGCGGCGGAACGCGTCGCCGTAGGTGATCAGGTACGCGGTGGCCTCGTCCGGACGCCCCTTGCCGACCGGGCCGAGCTGCGGTGCCCAGTGCTGCGCGAGTCGAAGGAGTGCATCGAGCACCTCGTCCGCCGCGCCCGGGTACAGCTGGCGGACCAACGGCTCGAGCCGATCACGCAGGTCGGTGAGGGGAACGGTCATGCGACGGGCTCCTTCAGCAGTCGGTCCACGAGCCGCAGGCCGTGCGGGTCGAGCTCGGCGATCCGATCGGAGAACCCGCGGATCCCCGGTGCCGCGAGCACCACGTCAGCCAATTCGTCGCGCAGTGCGAATGCCGGGCGGGCGACGAGGCAGTCCGGGTCGGTCGTCCACAGCCGGCCGTGCTGCCAGGCCCTCGCTTCGAGCGACATCCGTCCGCGCAAGCCTTGCGACCCGTCCTCGCCGCCCTCATGGAAGGTGTCGGGCGAGACCCGCATCGCGTCCACGAGCCCCACGCTGGGGAGGAGGGGAGCACCGCAGCCGAGCAGGTAGGTCTCCTCGCCCATGATCTCGCGGATCAGCGCAAGGCCCGAGCGATAGGCGGCGACCGGGGTGGCGTGCGCATCATGCCGCACTCCGGGCACCGCCCCCGCGTACAGGAAGTCCAGCTTCAGGTAGTCCACGCCGAGGCTGCGGACGGCCTCGAACACCTCGGTCAGGTAGTCCCGGACGCCAGGGTGGGTGAGGTCGAGTCCGACCAGGTCGTCTCCCCAGTTGTAGCCGGCCGGTCCGGTCAGCCAGTCAGGGTGCTTCCGGGCGAGATCGGATCGGGCGCCGACCGAGAACGGTGCCAGCCAGAGCCCTGCCCGCCTGCCGCTGTCACGGATCGCGTCGACGGTCGCAGGCAGCGAGCCGAACCGGGGGTTCGGCCTCGTCCACTCTCCCGTCCCGAGACTCCAGCCGTCGTCGATCTGCACGACGTCCACCGCGAGGTCGCGCTCGTCGATGGCTCGCAGGTTCTCGAGCACGTCGACGGCCGTCACTTCTTCGAAGTAGCGGTACCAGGTGCACCAGACGCGGGGGACGGATGCTTCGGCACGGGCGCCGGCCGCAGCGCCGAAGCGCTCGCCGAACGCGGCCAGCGCGTCGTCGCCCGCCGTGGTGGCAGCATCCGTCGTCCATTGCTCGACGGGGTCATCCGCGTGCACCAGCACGCGGTCCCCCTGCCAGTGTGCGCGGATGGTCGGCACGTGTGTCGACGCGTCCATGCTCGCGTACACGCGCGCCGGCGCGCCCTCGCCCGGATCCACCACCAGCAGACCCTCGCCCTGAACCCCGTCCTCGGGAAGCGGCGTGCCAGGGCGGAAGCGCATCAGGTGCTGCCATGGCTCGTCCGGTCGATGGGCCGGCGCATCCCGGTGATACCAGGTGGTGGGACTCCAGCTCTGCCAGCCCTCCGCGTAGAGACGTGCGGGCGGCGCGACGGGCACCTCGTCGATGATCGTCATGTCGTGGGTGCCTTTCCGTCGGAGGCGCGCTCAAGGACGAGGTCGAGCGGATGCACGGGGACGCCGCCCGCGTCCGCGGACGCCGCGGCGGCCAGGCCCAGTTCGACGGTGGCCAGCACGTGCTCGGCGGCGTTCTCGGGTTCACGGTCTTCAGCGACGGCGGTGAGCAGCTCCCCCATCGCTCCGGCGAATCCGTCGGTGAACCACTGACCCTCGAGGGGGAATCGCGTTCGCGCATCGTCCCGGTCGAGTTCGAGGAAGTCGCTGCCCAGCAGCACGCTGCCACGGAGCGTGCCCTCGGTGCCGTGGATCCAGAACGGGCAGCCGCCTGATCGGCTGCGGGCGTCGCCGACGATGCGGAGGGACGCGCTGGCGCCCGTGGACGTCCCGATCTGAATTCCGGCATGCCAAGGGTTGCGTGCCGCGTCGGGCTGACCCGGGACGCGTGAGTCCTGGGCCGTGACCGACACCACTCGGGCGCCCTCGAGCCAGCAACGGGTGATGTCGATCCAGTGCACCAGGTAGTCGGCGATGAGCATGTGCGGCACATCGTCGAACGCGGTGCCCGCCAGCGGCGGCAGGGGCTTGTCGTGCAGGTGGGTGACGCCGACGACCTCGCCGACCGCTCCGCCGCGCACCAGGAGCGTGGCCAGTCGCCACGCGGGCGCCCATCTCGCGTTCTGGTTGACCGCGACGCGCAGTCCTCTCTCACGGGCCGACGCGAGGACCGCGCGCAGCCGCGGAAGTTCGGCGGGGTCGACACTCAGCGGCTTCTGCGCGAGAACGTGCTTGCCGCTGCGGACGGCGGCGTCGATGAGATCGAGACGGCCGGCGGGTCCGGTTGCGATGTCGACCACGTCGACGGCGGGATCGGCCAGGAGGTCGTCGACCCTCGCGTGCGCCGTCGCGACGCCGAAGTCCGCGGCGAGCGCGCGGGCATGATCGGCGGTGCGGGAGGCGACCGCGACGACGGGGATCCCCCATGCCGCGTAGGCGGGCAGGTGCGCGGATCGCGCGATGGCGCCGGCGCCCACCAGCCCGACGCGTGCGGGCTGCACAGGGATCCGCGGCCGGTAGTCGGGCAGATCCGTCATCGGGCGCGCTCCGGAGCGGCGTCGAACTGCAGCACGGCCTGGAGGATGTCGGGGTCGCCCTCGTCGAGCCGACTGAAGACGCCGGCCACATCCGAGGCAGCCACCACGTCGCTCACGAGTGCGCCGGCATCGACGGCGCCCGAGAGGACCAGCTCCATCACGGTGCGCACCAGGCGAGGCTGGTCCCAGCGCCCTCCCAGCCCGACCGGCACTCCCGAGATCTGACTCGCCACGATGCGCACGCGGTTGTGGTGGAACTCCTCACCGAGGCGCAACTGGGTCGCCCCGCCCTGGTAGAAACCGGATGCCGCGACCAGACCCTCGACCACGACGCAGCGCACGGCCTCGTGGAGCGCGCGATCCGAGCCCGACAGCTCGATGGCGCTGTCGGCTCCGCCCCCGGTCAGCTCTCGGATGTACGCGCCCGCGCCACCCGGTCGGAGGGCGTCGATCGTCGCCACGGCACCGAAGTTCTCCGCCATCGCCAGACGTCCTGCAACGGTGTCGACCGCGTACACCCGCCCGCCCGACAGGGTGGCCAGCCGGGTCGCGAGCAGACCGATGACTCCCTGCCCGAAGATCGCGACGCGCTCCCCCAGCCGCACATCGGCGGCGAGCACCCCGTTCAGGGCGATCGACCCGACGCGCGCGAAGGTACCGAGCAGCGGATCGGCCTGGTCCGGCATCCGTCGCCATTCCAGAGCGGATGCCGGCAGCACCGCGTCGCTGCGATGACCCCAGATGCCGTGCACGACGTCGCCGGCGCGCAGGGACGTGACATCGTCGGCGACCTCGACCACCTGGCCCACCTCGGAGTAGCCCCAGCCTTGGACGGGGTAGCCGAAGCTCGGCTCCCCCGGGACGAACAGCCGGCGTTGCGCGTCCCACGTCGATGTGAGGTACGGATTCGTCCCGCGGTAGGCGGTGAGTTCGGTACCCGCCGAGACCCCCGAATACCAGGTCGCGACGCGCACCGAGCCCGGAACGAGCGGTACGGGATCGGTCTCGACGAGTTCGACCCGCCGGGGTTCGGTGAATTGGACGATGTGCGGCACGAGCCTGCGCTCCTTCGGGCGATGACGACAGATGGAATGGGTGGACGAACGGATGCCGCGCGTCAGCCCTTCTCGGCACCCGCGGTCAGACCGCCGACGAGAAGGCGCTCAGACGCGAAGAACAGAATGATGATCGGGAGCGTCAGGATGACCGATCCCGCCATGAGCACGGTCGTCGGCACTTCGATGCTCCCCGACAGCTGCGAGAGACCGAGAGACACCGTCCAGGAGTCGCGCTTCTCGACCAGGAAGAGCAGGGCGAACAGGAACTCGTTCCACGCGATCATGAAGATGAAGAGCCCGTTGGAGACGAGAGCCGGCATCGCGAGCGGAAGAGTGATCCTCCACATGGTCTGCAGGCGCCCGCATCCGTCGATCGCCGCCGCCTCTTCGAGCGAGACCGGCACCGTCGCGAAGTAGTTGCGCAGCGTGTAGATCGAGACCGCTGCGACCTGCGACACGTAAACGACGACGAGGGCGACGAGCGATCCCCGGAGCCCCAGTTGCGTGAAGAAGACGAACAGCGGGACGGCCAGCAGGATCGCGGGGAAGAAGTACACCGCGAGGAACAGCGCCGAGACCTGCCGCCGCCCGAAGAACCGCAGCCTGCTGACGGCATAGGCGCCCGGGATGGACACCAGCAGCGTCAGTACGACCGTGCTCAGCGCCACGAGCAGCGAGTTGCGCATGAAGACGACGAAGCCCTGCCCGCCGTCCGAGACCGGCGCCAGGACCTCGAGGTACGTCGCGAGGTCGAGCTCTTCGATCGAGATCCACAGCGCCCCGGGGTTCTGCAGCAGCGAGTCGAGCGAACGGAAGCTCAGAAGGACCATGTAGTAGAACGGGAAGACCGCCACGATCAGCAGCAGCACGATGACGATCGGCTTGAGGACCTTGAACAGACCGTTCTCGAAGCGGTCGCGCCCCACGCCGCGCCGCGCCGTTGCCCCCGTCTTGCCGGCAGTCGCGACGCTCATGCCTGCTCCTCCTGTCGTCCGAAGAGTTTGAGGTAGATACCGACGAGGATGGCCAGGATCGCGGCCAGAACGAGCGCCTGCGCTGCCGCGGCACCGATGTCGCCACGCGCGGTCATGTAGTCGAAGACGCGCACCGACACCACCTCGGTGCCCGCGCCGCCGCCGGTCAGCAGGTAGATGTCGTCGAAGTTGTTGAAGGTCCAGATGAAACGAAGCACGCTCAGCACCGCGATGGTGGGCAGCAGCTGCGGCCACAGGATGTGCCAGAAGCGCTGCGTGGGCGTGGCCCCGTCGATCCGGGCGGCCTCGTCGAGAACGTCCGGCACCGCCTGGAGCCGCGCAGTGAGGAAGAGGAAGGCGAAGGGGAAGGACCGCCACGCCTCGAAGCAGATCACCGTCACGAGCGCGATCGGCACCTCGATCTCCCAGCCGAAGACCGAGACAGGCAGCCACCTCTGCGACAGGAAGGCGACGGGCTCCTCCCAGCCGAGAACGGTGGTGCCGAACCAGTTGACGAATCCGTATTGCGGGTTGAGCAGCGTCGACCACACGAACGTGGCGGCGACGACGGGAGCGACGTACGGCAACAGGAGCGACGCGCGGATGAGGCCGCGGCCACGGAACGGCTTGCGCAACGCGAGCGCGGCGATCAGCCCGATGCCGATCGCGAGGGCGGTACCGCACACCGAGTAGACGATCGTCGTCCACAGCGCGCCGAAGAACCCGGGCGAGCTGAGGACCTCGATGAAGTTCTCGAGCGTGTACTCTCCGATGATGCCGGTGTCGCGGATGTTGAGGAGCCGTACCTGCTGGAAGGCCAGGGCGATGGCCCACACGATCGGGACGATGACCGCGACCGTGATGATGACGAGCGTCGGGCTGATGAGCAGCAGTCCCGCGCGATTCTCCTCGCGGCTGCGACGCGACCGGCCGCGCCGGGCGGGGAGCAGGTGCTCCCCCGCCCGCGCGTCGTCGACGTCGCCCGGAACCGGAGGCGGGCCGGCCAGGCCCGAACCCCCGGCGAGCTGAGTCATTGGATCGACTCCTGCACCGATCGCGCCGCCTCGGCTGCGGCGGCAGCGGCGTGTTCGGCGTCGGCACCCTGCGACACCTCGCTCACAGCGGTGGCGACCGGCTGCTCGCCCTGGAGTGCACCGAGCAGATCGCCCTGCCCCTGGGGGATCGCCCATCGCGCGATGTCCTCGGGTCCTGCGGCGACGGCTTCAAGAACCTCGGGAGCGTAGAAGTCCGAGAGCGGCGCCTTCGTGTCGACGCCCGCGGGCAGCGTGGCCCAGGCGTCGGAGAACACCGTCGGTTCATCTGCGGTACCGAATCGCACCGGCACCTTGCCTTCGGGAGCGATCGCGATCCAGTCCTCGTATCCGTCGCCCATCATGAACTCGATGAACGCCTGCGAGTCCTCGACGTTGGCGCCGTCGGTGATGGTCCACGAGGTGATCTCGCCGAACTGAGCGGGGCTGTCGCCGTCCGGGCCCGAGATCGACGTCACGACACCGGTGTTCGCGGCCAGGAAGGCGGGGTCGGCGGCGCACTCGGGGCAGTTCGGCTTTGCGTCTTCGCGGAGGCCGGCCATCTCGTCCAGGACGAAGCTCGACCAGATGAACATCGCGGCGTCGCCGGCGAAGTAGGTGGCCCGCGTGGTGTCGACATCCTGGGCGCCGGGCACCGAGTAGTTGCTCGTGAGATCGCCGTAGAAGCCGAACGCCTCGACGCACGGCGCGGAGTCGAGTTCGATCTCGCCGTCGCCGTTGACCAGTTCGCAACCGTTGCCGAGCGCGACCTGCTCGAAAGTCTGCTCAGTGAACGCATCGCCCGGTGCCGTCGCTCCGACGAAGCCGGCCACCTCTGGGGAGTTGAGAGCCTGTGCCGCTTCGAGGATCTTGTCGTAGCTGTCCGGGGCCTCCAGCCCGGCGGCCTCGAAGAGGTCCGTGCGATAGAAGAGCATCTGCAGCCACGACTCGCTGGGCACCGCCAGCTGCGCGTCGCCGTCCGAGGTGAGCTCGAGTGCCCGCTCGGAGAAGGTGGATGTGTCGAGCGCATCGACGACGGCCCCGACGGCATCCGTGTCGACCAGCTCGTTGGCCGACAGCGTGCGCACCTGCGGCAGCGAGATCCCGCCGATCACGTCGGGCAGGTCCCCTGCTGCGGCGGCCGACGTGATGAGCTGGGAGAACTGGTCCTCTGCCACAGAGACGACTTCGACGTCGACGCCGGACTCCTCTTCGAATACCGCGACGATGTCCTCCGTCGCTGCCACCCGGTCGGGCAGGTCCTCCTGCAGCCAGAAGGTGATGCCCTCGGCCTCATCCCCGCCGTCACCGCCGGCCGTACAGCCCGTCAGCACGAGCGCGGCCGCGCAGACCGCCGTGATGGTCACTGCTGTGGAACGGATCTTCACCGTACGCCTCCTTGCGCTTGATCTTGCGATTGCGGACGCGGTCCCGCGACCGGATATGTATAGAAATTAGATGCATTATGTCTAACTGTCAAGCATAATTAGAATCGAACGGCGAGACAGGAGTCACCCGATGCCAGGATCTGGCGATGTTCTGGAACTGATCCGCGAGCGCGGCGCGCTCACCCGCGGTGAGGTGCTCGAGCTCACCGGGCTGTCGCGCATGACGGTGGCCGGCCGCATCGATGCACTCCTCGATGCCGGGCTCATCGTCGAAAAGGGCGCCGACCGCGTGACGGGAGGACGGCCCTCTCGCCGCCTGGAGTTCAATCCCTCGCACGCGGCCGTGATCACGGCATCCGTCGACACCACCCATACGACGGTCTCGCTCACCGATCTCGCCGGCCGCGTCCTGTCCGAACGACGCACCGACGTCGCGGTGGCCGACGGGCCCGACCACACGCTCGATGCGATCGCCGCCGCGGCGCGCGAGCTGCGAGCAGACAGCCCACGCATCGACCGCATCGCGGCGGTCGGCATCAGCGTGCCCGGCCCCATCGACCCCCAGACCGAACGCCCCAGCCAGCCGCCGATCATGCCGGGTTGGGATGCCTATCCGATCTCGGATCACCTCGGCGACGCGCTCGGACTGCCGGTCCTCGTCGCGAACGATGCCGACGCCGCCGCGCTCGGCGAGCAGCGCAGGGCACACCCCGACTCTCGATCGCTGTGCTTCATCAAGGTCTCGTCCGGCATCGGGACGGGGATCGTGCTCAACGGACAGGTCTACAGCGGAACCGACGGCGGAGCGGGCGACATCGGTCACGTGAAGATCGCGGGGTACGACCAGCTCGTGTGCCAGTGCGGAGCGCACGGATGCCTGGCCGCGGCAGCGTCGGGCCGAGCCGTTGCCCGCGCCCTCACCGATCTCGGAAAGCCCGCGAGCTCCGCCTCGGATGTGGGGCGGTACCTCGCCGGGGGCGACCCCGATGCCGCCCGCCTGACACAGGAGGCGGGGCGAGTGATCGGCGAGGTCGTCGCGACGGTCGTCTCACTGCTGAACCCGGCCGATGTCGTACTCGGCGGCATGCTCGCATCGGCGCCGCTGCTGGCAGGCGTGCGCGAATCGCTCTACCCCCGTTCCCTGCCGCGCGCGACCAGGCATCTGAGCGTCAGCGTGTCCACGCTCGGCCCTCGGGCTGCCACGGTCGGGCTGGCCGCCCTGGTCGTCGATCGCGAGTACTCGGCCGCCGCCGTGAACGCAGCCCTGACCCGGGCGGCCTGAGCAGGAGGCGCCTGACGCGCACCGAGCTTCCCGGATGCGCTACCGTCGCACTGACCGCGTGCCGAGCCGGGGGGAGCAGCCGTGAGGACCACCGCCGACGCCGCGCCGCGCGAGCCCATGACGCTCGCCGCCGCGGCACGCAGCGCGCATACTCGCACGACGCTGTGGACGGCGGGGCTCGCCGCAGCCCTCGCGGTGTCGGCCCTCCTCGCGATCGGGATCGGTCCCGTGCCGGTGGCCCCGGCCGACATCCTGGCGATCGTCGCCCACCACGTGTTCGGCTTCCCCGCCGAGCAGTCGTGGACCTCCGCCGAGGAGGCGATCGTCTGGAACGTCCGCGTGCCGCGCGTGCTGCTCGGAATCGCGGTCGGGGCCGGCCTGGCCCTGTGCGGCGCCGCGCTGCAGGCGATGGTGCGCAACATGCTCGCCGACCCGTACGTGCTCGGGATCTCGGGCGGGGCCTCGACGGGAGCCGCAGGGGCGATCCTCTTCGGCTTCGGCGCCGTCCTCGGCGAGTACGCGCTTCCCGCCAGCGCGTTCCTCGGAGCGCTGGGCGCCTCGCTCCTGGTGTACTTCATCGCCCGCACCGGCGGCGGCGTGACGTCGATCCGCCTCCTTCTGGCCGGGGTCGCCGTGGGCTACGCACTGTCGGCCGCAACGAGCTTCCTCATCTTCGCGTCGGATTCGGCCGAGGGCTCGCGCTCGGTGATGTTCTGGCTGCTCGGCTCGCTCGCGCTGGCCCGGTGGGACGCCGTGCTGGTCGTCGTGCTCGTCGTCGTGGCCGTGACCCTCGGGGCACTGCTCGTGACGGGACGCCGGCTGGACGCGATCGCGGCGGGCGACGAGACGGCCCTCACGCTGGGCGTGGCTCCCCACCGCACCCGGGTGGTGCTGCTCGTGGTGGTCTCGCTGTGCACCGGCGCCGTCGTCGCGGCGGCGGGCGCGATCGGGTTCGTCGGCCTCGTCGTCCCGCACCTCGCACGTCGGCTCGTCGGCTCGGTGCACTCCCGGATGCTGCCGGTCACGGCGCTGCTCGGATCGCTGTTCCTGGTGTGGGCGGACGCCCTCGCGCGCACCGTTATGCAGCCCCGCGAGCTGCCCATCGGCATCCTCACCGCCATCGTCGGCGCTCCCTTCCTGCTCGTCCTCGTCCGCCGCATGTACGCGCGACGACGCTGAACCTCCGAGGAGAACCGTGCTTCGCCCCCGTCGCCTGCTCGTCGCCGCTCTCACGCTGATCGTCGTCACCCTCGCCGGGTGCACGCAGATATCGTCGCCGCGGGCAGACGATGCCGCGCCAGGCGGGGGGACCCGCTATCCGCTCACCGTGACGAACTGCGGGGAGGACGTCGTCTTCGACGCTGCCCCGGAGCGCGTGATCCTGCTCGAGAGCGCACCGGTCACGATCCTCGACGGGCTCGGCGTGCTCGACCGCGTGGTCGCCCGCGCGGGGTCGTTCCCGAGCGGTTACTACGACGACGGCCTCACCGCCCGCATCGATGCGATCGACTCGCTGTCGGACGACATCGACACCTCTGGGCACCTCACGATGTCGCCGGAGGTGGTCCTCGCCCACGAACCCGACCTCGCGCTGGGCCTGCCCGAAGGCGTGACCCGCGAGGCCCTCCGCGACAGCGGGGTGAACGCGCTGATCCACCCGGTGTACTGCCCGTCGGGCGTCGGCGACGCGTCGTTCGACACGCTGTACGACCAGGTGCGGATGTACGGCGAGATCTTCGACCGGTCGGACCAGGCCGAAGAAATGGTGCGTGAGCTGCAGCAGCGGGTCGAGGCGGTGGAACGCGAAACCGCGGATGCCGCGCCTCGCACCGCCGCCGTGCTCTACCCCTCGGTCGGCGGCGGTCCGCTCTACGCCTACGGCCGCAGATCGATGGCGCAGCCGCAACTGGCGGCGGCCGGGTTCGAGAACGTGTTCTCGGATGCGGCGGAGCGCGTGTTCGAGGTGAGCGTCGAGGAACTCATCGCGCGCGATCCCGACGTGCTCGTCCTGCTCCACCAAGGCGACGAGGACGGCGTCGCCGCCGAGATCGCCAGCCTGCCGGGGAGCGAGGCGCTGCGAGCACTCCGCAACGGCGACGTGCTGCCGCAGCTGTTCAACTTCACCGAGCCGCCGACCCCGCTGTCGGTCACCGGGCTCGAGCTCATGGTGGAACGGTTCGGCTCATGATCGGCACCGTCTCATGATCGGCACCGTCTCGTGATCGGCACAGCCTCATGATCTCCGCCGAAGGCGTGAGCCACTCGTACGACGGTGCCGCCGTCCTGCGCGACGTCGCACTCGCGGCCGCCGAGGGCGAGGTCGTCGGCCTGATCGGGCCGAACGGCAGCGGCAAGACCACCCTGTTGCGCACCCTCTACCGCTCCCTCACTCCCGACCGCGGTGAGATCACCGTGGGCGGCGCGCAGATCAGCGCCCACTCGCCGCGAGCGCTCGCCCGCACCGTCGCCGTGGTGACCCAGGAAGCCCACGGCGAGCTACCCCTCACCGTGGCAGACACGGTGCTGCTTGGGCGGGCGCCGCATCAGGGCGCCTTGCAGCGGCAATCCGCGGCCGACGTCGACATCGCCGCCGACGCGCTGCGACGCGTGGGCGCGGAGCACTTGGCCGACCGCGACCTCGGCGACCTCTCGGGCGGCGAGCGGCAGCGGGTCCTCATCGCCAGGGCTCTGGCCCAACAGGCGACGCACCTGCTGATGGACGAGCCCACCAATCACCTCGACATCCACTTCCAGCACGAGATCCTGGGGCTCGTGCGCGAACTGGCGGTGACGACGATCATCGTGCTGCACGACCTCAACCTCGCGGCGCGGTACTGCGACCGCCTGGTGCTGCTCGACCGCGGCCGGGTCGTCGCCGCCGGCGACATCGAAGAGGTGCTCGACGCGGCCGTGCTCGAGCCGGTCTACGGCATCCGCATCGACGCCGTGCGCGCCGGCGACGGACGCCTGCAGCTGCTCTTCCGCGCACCCTCCCACGGCGTGCCGCTCGCCCACGAGCACAGCGAAGCTCACGAGCACACCGAGACTCCCGAGCGCGGCCGAGTCGGCGAGAACACCGATGGCCCCGGCATCCCGGCGCCCGATCACCCGGGGCGGGGCAACCCCCGGATGTAGGACGCGACGACGAGGGCGACCCACGTCGTGAGGATGTACGGCCACGTGTACGTGACGAGGCCCGCGCGGTGCATGAACAGAGTCACGAGGGCGGTCACCGCGACCCACGGCAGCGCATAGAGCCAGGACGCGGTCGAGCTCTTGAGGAATGTCACCGACAGCGCGATCGCCGTGAGCACTCCGGAGTAGTTCGCCAGCCCGTTGGCGATCTCGCTCCACGGCTCGCCCATCGCCACGGCGACGACGGAGCCGACCACGCTGCCCATGACGGCTGCCAGTCCCACACGCCAGCTCGCGACGAACAGCGCCGCGAGGATCAGCGCGCCGCAGACCGGGTTGTCGATGAGCACCACCTGCGACACGTTCGTGAGGACCGACAGCAGGAACGCCGGCACCGGATCGTCGGGAAGATCGGATGCCGTAGCCGGCACCGCCAGCGCGGTCGTGGTCAGCGAGATCACCGTCGCGACGATCACGAACGGCGCCGTCGTGTACGGCAGGTGGTAGCGCCTGAGCGGCGTGCGGGTGAACAGGGCATCGACGAGCCAGGTCACCGGCCCGGTGGCCAGGCCGCCGGCGAACGCGAGCACATACGACCACCACGCGTCGCCGCCGAGTGCTGCGAACACCGCGGCTCCGACGAGCGTGCCGCAGAAGGACTGCATGCCGGTGGAGAGGTCGCCGCGACGGTAGCCGACCGCCCGGCCCCCGAGCATCCCGCCGATCGCGCCGAGCAGAGCCAGCAGTCCCATCCGCCAGTCCGCGACGAAGAAGGCCGCGAGCACGAGCAGGCCGCTCACGAGGTTCTGCTGGAAGTAGATCTGCGACGACCCGCGCACCAGGCCGAAGGCCCAGGTGCGTCCGGTGCCGAGTGCGACGGTGCTCATCCCACGATCCCCTCGTCCGGGCTCACTTGCGGATCGCCGGTGCCGGCGACCCTGTGATCAGCTCGTGCATCGCTGCGGCCGCTGCCGTCGCGACGGCGGCAGAGGTCACGGTGTCGTCGCCGACGAACCGCAGCCACGCCCCGGCATCGTGCGGCAGCACGCTGACGCCCGCACGCGCGGCTTCATCGGGCGAATCGGCGAGCACGGTGCCGACAGCGTCGTGCAGCGCGTCGGCGACCTCGCGTGCGGGTACCCGTGAGGTCACGACATACAGGCTCGAGACGACGTCGCGTCCCCCCAGCACGGCGGGGCCGCCGACCCGCCCGCCTCGTGGCACCAGACGCACGCGATCGAACGCGACGGGAGTGGCAGACGGGCCGGGCCGCGTCACCTCGAGGTCGCTCGCGAGCACGGCGTACGCGTGGCGTTCGCCCCGGCTGAGCCGGCCCGCATAGATCGTCTCGCCCACGATCAAGGTCGCGTCCGGATGGACCGTCGCGGCCGTGCGCTGGTAGAAGCGCGCATCGATGTAGGGGATGAGCGGGTCGGGCAGGTACTCGACGTACGCACCCTCGCCGACCTCCAGATTCACCAGCGATGTCGCGTAGCCCGACTCCATCCGATACACCTTGGTGTGCGCTTGCGTCGTCACGTGGGCCGACGTGCCGGGCCCGAACACGAGGTCGGTGCGGTGGCGATCGTTGTGCAGGATGCCGCCGCCCGCCGTCATCAAGTAGGTGTACGGCATGTCGGGCCGGGCCGGGTTGTAGTACAGCGGCTGCATGATCTGCAGCGGAGACTTCTGGAAGTGGCCTACAAGCTCGGTGCGACGTGCGTCACCGTCGCCGCGCAGCGCGAAGTCGAGCTCGAGGATGCCCACCTTGCCGGGACTGCCGACGGGAAGCGTGTGGGCTTCGGTGCCGTAGCGTGCCACCTCCGACGGAACGTGCGCGGGCTCGAAATGCGCGGGCTGCAGTCGAGGACCTCCGTACAGCGCCGGCACGGCCGTGACGACGGCCGGATCGGTGGACGCGCCGGAGTCCTGCGCCGGAGCCGGGACGCCGGCATCCGTCGCGGTCAGCACCGGCGCATCCGCACTCACGCGACCAGCTCGCTCCTCGATGCGTGCCACACCGCCATGATCGTGTCGAACAGCTCGTGCACGCCCGTGCCGTCGAGCGAGTTCGTGAGCACGACCGGCTTGCCGCCGCGCACCAGATGGGCGTCACGCTCCATGACGCCGAGATCGGTCCGCACGTACTGCGCGATGTCGATCTTGTTGATGACGAGGATGTCGCTCTCGGTGATGCCGGGACCGCGCTTGCGCGGCATCTTCTCCCCCTCCGACGTGTCGAGCACGAAGACGAACACGTCCGCGAGCGCCGGCGAGAAAGTGAGGGTGAGGTTGTCTCCGCCGGACTCGTAGATCAGGGTGTCGATGTCGGGGAACCGCTCGAGCATCTCCTCACCCGCCGCGAGGTTCATGGTGGGGTCGTCGCGCACTGCGGTGTGCGGGCAGGCACCGGTCTCGACGCCCACGACACGCTCAGGATCCAGGATGCCCGCGAGCTCGCGCCGCACGTGCTGCGCGTCCTCCTGGGTGTAGATGTCGTTCGTGATGACGCCGGGCGTCCGGCCCGCCGCCAGGAAGATGGGCACGAGGGCTTCGGTGAGTGCCGTCTTGCCCGAGCCGACGGGCCCGCCGATACCGACCCGCAGAACCTTGTCGCTCATGTCGCGATGCTTCCTCTCTTAAGGACGCCGGCGGTGCGCCGGCGTCGATCAGCTGGTGAAAAGGCGCGCCTCGGCGCGTTCGTGGCCCGCCGACATGATGTCGGCGACGGGAGCGAAACCGCCGATGTCGTGCAATGGCCGCGCGATCGCGTCGCGGGTGACCGCCTCGATGACCGGCTGCGCGTGGCGCAGCAGCACCTGTGCTCCGCGGTGATCGGTGAGCCGCAGTCGCAGCGCGGCTCCGACGAAGCTCACCGCGAACGCGAAGAGGTCGGATGCCACGGCCTCCGCGATCGGCACGCGCGTGGCCGCGTAGCAGACAGCCGTGACCACCGGCTGGCACCCGGGCGACTCCTTCGCCTTCACGCGCTTCGCCCACGTCGCGATGTCGTCCGCGCCCGGACCATCTGCGAACGCCTCGCTCGCGATGTCTGCCAGCTGGCGGCCGCTGCGCGTGCTGGCCACGCGCAGCTCGGAATTGAGCTTGGAGGCGAACAGGATCCCGTCGACCTCGGCGACGGCATCCCAATCCCGTGCGCCGGCCGCCTCGTGTGCGCGCGCGAGGGCGGTGGCGTCGCCCGGCCCCACGGCCGACATGAGCAGGTCCGCGAGCAGGTCACCGACGCCGGCCGGACGGACCAGCCCTTGCTGGTGGAACCCCTCGAGTCCGTGCGACATCGTGTAGAAGCCGCTCGGGAACGCCGAGTCGCTCAGCTGCAGGCTCACCAGCAGCCGGGCGACCGGCGAATCCGCGTGCGCTCGCGTCATGCGGTCAGACCAGGAAGAACAGCTGCGTCAGCGGCAGCGACTGGGCCGGCTCGATGTGCGCGGGCTCACCGTCGACGGTGACCTTGTACGTCTCAGGATCGACCTCGATGACCGGCGCGGCGCTGTTGCGCACCATGTCGTCCTTTCCGATCGAGCGCGTTCCGGTCACCGGCAGGATGCGGCTCTTCAGGCCCAGCTGCTCGGGGACGCCCTTCTGGATCGAGGCCTTCGAGACGAACGTCGCGCGCGTGTGGTGCAGCGTCTGACCGAGCGCGCCGAACATCGGCCGGAAGTACACCGGCTGCGGCGTCGGCAGCGACGCGTTCGGATCGCCCATGAGTGCCCAGTTGATGAGCCCCCCCTTGATCACCATCTTCGGCTTGGCGCCGAACGTGTCGATCGGCCACAGCACGATGTCGGCCATCTTGCCCGGCTCGAGCGAGCCCACGTAGTCGGAGATGCCGTGCGTGATCGCCGGGTTGATGGTGACCTTGGCGAGGTAGCGCAGAACCCGGAAGTTGTCGTTGCCCTCGGCGTCCTCGGGGAGCTTGCCGCGCTTGTCCTTGCAGTGGTGCGCGGTCTGGAAGGCGCGGGTGACGGACTCGCCGATGCGTCCCATGGCCTGCGAGTCCGACGAGAACATCGAGATGATGCCGAGGTCGTGCAGCACCGTCTCGGCCGAGATCGTCTCGGCCCGCACGCGCGAGTCGGCGAAGGCGACGTCTTCGGGGCTGTCGTACGACAGGTGGTGGCACACCATCACCATGTCGAGCAGCTCGTCGATGGAATTGACCGTGTACGGCAGGGTGGGGTTGGTCGAGGAGGGCAGCACGTTGCTCTGACCGGCCATCTTGATGATGTCGGGGGCGTGCCCGCCGCCCGCGCCCTCGGTGTGGAAGGTGTGGATCGTGCGCCCGTCGATCGCCGAGATGGTGTCTTCGACGAAGCCGGCCTCGTTGAGGCTGTCGGTGTGGATCGCGACCTGGACGTCGTACTCGTCGGCCACGCGCAGCGCCTGGTCGAGCGCGGCCGGCGTGCTCCCCCAGTCCTCGTGCACCTTCAGCCCGCCGGCGCCAGCTTCGATCTGCTCGATCAGCGCCTCCGGGAGCGATCCGTTGCCCTTGCCGTGGATGCCGACGTTGACCGGCAGCTCGTCCCAGGCCTGCAGCATCCGGTGGATGTTCCACGCTCCGGGCGTGCACGTCGTGCCGTTCGTGCCGTCGGTCGGGCCGGTGCCGCCGCCGAAGAGCGTCGTTATGCCGTTCGACAGCGCCGCGTACGCCTGCTGCGGTGAGATGAAGTGCACGTGAGGATCCATGGCGCCGGCCGTGGCGATGAGGTGCTCGCCCGCGATGACCTCGGTGCCCGGGCCGACGAGGAGCCTGGGATCGACGCCGTGCTGGGTCTGCGGGTTGCCGGACTTGCCGATGCCGACGATGAGGCCGTCTTTGACGCCGATGTCGGCCTTGACGATGCCGATGATCGGGTCCATCACGACCGCGTTGGTGATGACGAGGTCGAGCGCGCCCTGCGTCTGGCTGGCGAGAGGATCGGCGCCCATGCCGTCGCGGGCGGACTTGCCACCGCCGTAGACGATCTCGTCGCCGTAGCTGTCGGCGGCGTAGTCCTTCTCGATCTCGATCACGAGATTCGTGTCGGCGAGCCGGACCTTGTCGCCGACTGTCGGCCCGAACAGGTCGGTGTACTGCTTGCGAGGGATGACGGCCATTTCAGCTGCTCGCCTTCTTCGTGTCGGATTCGGTCCCCACGGCCGGCGCGCTGGTCGGCTCGCCGTTCTCGAAACCGCGCTCGGTCAGCAGGCGCAGCGCCGAGGCGCGGGTCTGCGCGGAGTCGAGCCCGCCGTTGACCAGACCGTTGAAGCCGACCACCCGTCGCGCGCCGGCGAAGTCGACGAGGGTCACCTCCTTGGTCTCGCCCGGCTCGAACCGCACGCCCGTGCCGGCGGGGATGTCGAGATGCATCCCCCACGCCTGCTCGCGGGAGAACCGCATCGCGGGGTTGACCTCGAAGAAGTGGAAGTGCGAGCCCACCTGCACCGGCCGGTCGCCGGTGTTGGTGACCCGCAGCGTGACCGACGCGCGTCCGCGGTTGATCTCGATCGCTTCGTCGCCGTGCAGATACTTCGGTCTTCTGCTGACCATGATGTTCCTTCTTCCGGCTGCCGATTCAGTGCTGAAGCTGGTGATGCTCGTGCGGATGGCCGTGGGCGTGCGTCGTGCCGTCGGCGTGGGTGTGAGGGTGGGGATGGGGATGTGAGTGGCCGTGCCCCTGGCTCTCTTCGAAAGCGTGGGAGTGCGCGTAACCGTGACCGTGGTCGGCGGCAAGGCCCTGGTCGATGCCGTCGCCGCCCGCGGCGAGCGCGGTCAGCGCATCGCGGACGCGGGTGTGCACAACGCGCCGCACGGCGCTGTGGCTCATGAGCGGAGCGAGGTCTTCGGCATCCGTCACCGGCAGGCTCGCTGCGAAGCCGGCCGGAACCGCGGCGACGCGCGTCGCACCGAGCCGGCGCAGCCGCTGCACCGCACCCGACAGCGCGTCGGCGTCGTCGGCGATCGCGACGGCGACCTCGGGGAGCGACCCGTGCGCAGCGACCAGGTAGGCGATGCGGTGCAGTTCGGCCTCGTCGAACGTGTTCGAATGAGGCGCCACGATCAGCAGCGCCGTGCCGGCGTCGGTCGCCCGGGCACGGTTGGCAGCAGTGCGCAGCCAGGCGATGAGGTGGTCGGGCTGGCCGAACGGCGCCGCGAGCGACAGACGACCCGGATGCCGCGGCGCGAGCCACTTGAGCGTCTTCGCGGTGTCGGCGACCATCGTCGGGTTGCGGCCGAAAGTCATCGGCAGCACGACGACGGTCTCGCCGTCGTCGAGGAACGCCGTGAGGGCGTTGTGCAGTCCCCGGCCGGGCGCCGCCACGCTCACGCGCTCGTCGACGTCGTCGAACCGGGCGAGGTCGGCGCCGTCGGAACTCTCATGCCCGCCGACGAGGACCACGCGCACGGCAGCGCCTGGGCCCACCGCTCAGCCGCCGATCGGGTCGTGGCACGACACGAGCTTCGTGCCGTCCGGGAAGGTGGCCTCCACCTGCAGCAGCGTGATGCGCTCGCGCACACCGTCCATGCATTCGTCGACCGTGACGATGGTCTTGCCGAGCTCCATGCACTCCGCGACGGTCTTGCCGTCGCGCGCGCCCTCGAGGATCGCCTCGGTCACGAGCGCCTGCGCTTCGCTCACGTTCAGCTTCGTGCCGCGATCCCTCCGGCGCCGCGCGAGCTCCGCGACCTGATAGACCAGCAGTTTGTCGATCTCGCGCGGAGACAGATCCATGTCAACTCCTGCATCATGGGTCCCGACCACCCCGAGCGGGACTCCCCACGAGTCATACTGGCATGGCCGCTGCATGTCTGGCGAGGCATGGACCGCAAGTTTTTTGCGCGTTCACCTGGACTCCGCGACCTGCGCGGCGGGATGGACCGTCGTCATCGCCGCCACCGTCCCCGGCCTGATGGCCTCGATGAGCGACAGCAGCGCCTGATTCAGCCGCACCAGGAGGAGCACGCTGCGATGCCCGGCGTCGGAGGTGTCGGGCCCGGAGACATCGAGCTGCTCGGCTTGCTGGAGCCGCAGCGGGAGCTCCCCCGACAGCACCGCCTCGACGGCGGCGAAGTTGTCGGACGTCGCGAGCGCAAGCCGAGGCAGGTCGACACCCTCGAGCGCATGCGTGTCGAGATCCCGCAGTTCCGCCGACGCGCGGCGCTCGTAGTACAGCACCGACCACAGCGCGGTCAACTGGGCCTCGATGCCGCGGCGGCGCAGCGAGCCCGGGTTGCGCCGCACCGGCCGGGCGAGCGCCTCGAGTGCGGTGAGATCTGCGACAGCGCCCTGTATGCGGGCGCCGAAGTCGCCCCGCGCCAGTGTGCCGTCGGCGCCTCTCGCGAACAGCTCATCCGCCACCGAGCGGGCGGCGCCCACGACGTCGACCATGCCCGCACGCAGCCGGACCCTGGTGCGAGTGGGAAGGATGACGGCCGAGACCACGACCGCGACGACCGCTCCGATGGCCGTCTCGACGACGCGCACCTGGATGGTCTCGACGCTCAGCGTGCCGAGCACGTCGTACATCGTCGCCAGCAGCATCGTCTGCCAGAACACCGTCCACACCGACGCGATCGGCCGCAGGAACGCGATGAAGAAGGCGCTTGCGATCAGGAGCGGGAAGGCGACCGCCGGGGAATGGCCGGCGAGGATCGCGAGCCCGAACGCGACGGTCGCGCCGGCGAGCGTGGCCAGCACCCGCTGCAGGGCCTTCGTCCTGGTCTCGCCATCCGAACCGCTCAGCACCGAGAACGCCGGCATGGCTGCCCAGTACTGATGGATCGTCGACACGAAGCTTCCCAACAGCAGGGCGAGCCCGGTGGAGATGCCTGCCTGGACCGCCAGCCGTCCGGACGCGGCGGCCGGCGTCCTCTCGCCCGCGGTCGTCAGAGCACCGGCTGCGGCGGCCGCGGCATCCGGGAACTCGCTGCGGTGGTCGATGGCGGCATCCGCATGCTCGCGCACGTCCTGGAGCCGGTCGACAGCACCTCGCAGCTCGGCGATCGCCGCACGGGTGCGACGGGCGTCGGCCGGCCAGCCGGCCGACGGTGGCGCGTCGGCCATAGGCGGAGGGGGCGAGGCCGGTGACGCGTCATGGCCAGGGCGAGGCAGGTACGAGGCGACGTGAGTCTGTGCGTCGGCGAGCTCGGCCGAAAGGGTCGCCCGCTGATCGATCGTGAGCGCGACGCCGCCGACGACCGGGACGAGCGCGGCGAGGTTCTCGGCCGCGAGCTGCACGTCGAAGATCCTCACGCGCAGGGCCAGCGCGCGGTCGGCCGATAGGCCGGGAGTGACCGCGCCGTCGAGGCGGCCGGCGGTCACTTCGGCCGCCGCCTGCAGCGACGCGAGCTCGTGCCGCAGGATGCGCACGAGCCGTGGGTCGCCCCGGCCCGACGACACGAGGTCGAGCATCGTGCTCAGAAGCGACCCGGTGCGCTCGCTGACAGCGGCGATGCCACTGGTCAACCGGCGATGCAGCGATGGTCCCGGCAGCAGGTTCGCCGCCCAGCTGCACACCAGGCCGACTCCCGCCGCGACGAGCCCTGCCCACAGGTTGGCGGTGCCGAGCCCGAGCATCAGGCTGAAGTAGAACGCGATGAACCCGAGCTGCCCGAGGCCACCGGCACGGGTTCCGTACCGTCGCAGCCACACGGCGGCTGCCGCGACAAGGGCGATCGCGATCACCGTCACGACGGGGTCGCGCGGCAACAAGGAACCCAACGCCACGCCGACCGCCGTCGGCACGATCGCGACGATCCCGAGCCAGCGGCGTGTGCCCGCCGGCGCGCCGACCGCGGCAGGAGACGCGAACAGCGCGATCAGCCCCGCGAGCACCGCCCCGTACACGGGCTTGGACCCGGTCAGCTGCGCGAGCGGGACGATGACGGCGACGGCCACGGCGACCGCCGCCAGGGTCCGTGCGGCGCCGCTCAGTCGTACGAAGCCCGGGTCGACGAACAGCGCACGCCGTCGCATCCACGACGAGAGGCGCCGCCGCGGCGACGGTTCCCGCACACGGGTGGCCGGCGCGACGTCCGCGGGCAGCAGCTCGTACGCGCCGTCGACCGCCTCGGTCCTGCGGTAGATCGGCTGGTAGTCGAGGTCGCGCGCCACCGCCGCCAGCAGCGCCTGCGCCTGGAACTCGAACGGCAGCCAGGCTGTGTAACGCTGGTGCGCATCGGCACGATCGATCGCGGCATCCGATCGCGTCAACTGCGCCATGCGCCGGTCCACCGTCAGGAAGCGCACGACCCAGGGGTCGAGGTGCGCGCTCGTGCCCGGCGCCGAGAAGGCGTCGACGATCCGGTCGAACTCCGGCCGCGGGACCGGCGCGGGGGTCGGCTCGGGCGACAGCCGCAGCGCCTGCTCCAGGCGCACGCGGAAGTCCTCGAACACGTCCGTGAGCCGCACGACGCCGGGCTCGGTGGACGGTTCGCTGCCCGTCGGGAGCCCCCACCGCAGCGAACCGATGATTCCGGAGGTCATGTAGAGCGAGAACGGGAGCGAGAACTGGTCGCGCCCGCTCTGGAAGTAGTAGGCCGCCCGGTTCTGCGCCAGCCCGTCGGCGTAGGCGTTGAGCGATCCGAGGATCGAATCCAGCTGCAGTTCGAGTCCACGCGCGCGTCCGTCCGAGAAGTACGGCGTGAGCGGTTCGATCGGGTCGGTGATTCCCCGGCCCGCGCGGAAGAAGTTGGCCGACAGCGACTGCAGGGACTGGATCACACCGTAGACGCTGCCGAGGAACGTGATGATGAACGAGAGCATCACCACGGCCATCATCGCCTCGGCCACCGTGATCAGGTTCATCCACGCGACGCTCGGCCCGATGTTGTCCACGCCGACCGTCGCGAACTGCCCGAGGCTGAGATAGAGCGCACCGAGGAAGTCGGGTGCGACTCCCGTCGATGTCGTGACCGCGCCGCTGATGCCCATCGCCCCGAGATAGACGAACGCGAATCCGAAGACGACTCCCGCCACCCACCACAGGATCGTGACGAGAATCAGGATGCCGGTGACCTGGCGCAGCACCAGCGGGCGCCATCTGCGTCCCACCCGCCTGGTCACTGCACGCAGCAGCACCCACTGGGCGCGCACGAGGCGGTCGACGAACACGCCGGACTGGTCGTAGTTGAGCACCGCGAGGAAAGCATCGAGGAGCGTGACACCCAGCAGCAGCACCCCGACGACAATCCACACGACGTCCATGGCGCATACCCTAGCGGCGCCACTAGCATGAACGCGGGCGCATACGACCTTGGGGGGCCACGCCATGAGCGCGACGATCGCGACTACTGAGTCCACGCACGTCCGGGAGCGGGTGGCCCGGATCTGGTTCGGCACGATCGCGGTGGTGGTCGCGATAGCCCTGATCATCCAGATCGTCCTGATCCTGACGGGTGGTCAGGACGCCAACTCCGGTACGAACGCCACTGGACCCATCGGCACGCGCCTGGTGCGCCTGTTCAGCTTCTTCACGATCCAGAGCAACCTCTTCGTGCTCGGCACGTCGATCGCGCTGGCGCTCAACATCTTCCGCGACGGCAAGCTCTGGCGCGTGCTGCGCTTCGATGCCCTGCTCGGCATCATCATCACCGGGCTCGTCTACGAGACGGTGCTGGCACGTCTCGTGCATCCTGAAGGGTGGGCGCTGGCTGCGACGATCGGCTTCCACTACATCTCGCCCTGGGCGACGTTGATCGGCTGGCTCATCTTCGGACCCCGCCCGCGCATGACGTGGTCGACCACCGCGTACGCGTTCATCTGGCCGCTGCTGTGGCTCGTGTACACGTTCGTCCACGGCGCCGTCACCGGGTGGTACCCGTACCCGTTCCTCGACGTCACGACGATCGGCTTCGCGGAGTCGGTCCGCAACTCGGCGATCGTCCTGGTGATCGGCATCATGATCGCGGTCGTGCTGACGTTCCTCGACCACCACCTGCCCTCGCTGGTGCGCGACCGAGACGCCGCGCCGCGATCGAAGGACGCTCCCAGCCTCCGCTGACGCGGGACCCGATCCGGTCAGCTCCCTGTCTCGACCGCGCTCAGGGCAGCCGCCCCTGGGCGAACTCGGCGAACTCGGCGAGTGCGCGACGCGCCTCGGGAAGCACGGCATTCCACAGCGGGAAGGCGTGGATCATCCGCGGGAACACGTGCAGCCGGACGTCCGCTCCGGCGAGCGCCGCGGCACGGACGAGCCGGACCGAGTCGTCGAGCAGTGTCTCGTCGGTGCCCACGTGCACCAGCGTCGGCGGCAGCCCGGCGAGGTCTGCGAACAGCGGAGACACCCGGGGATCGTCTCTTCGGACATCGGCCGGCACATATGCCGTCGCGAGCTCCTCGAGGTACGCGCGATGCAGCAGGGGGTCCACCGCGTCGTTGTCATCGATCGACGCGCCCGAGATGGTCAGGTCCGTCCATGGAGACACGAGCCACAGCCCGGCCGGTCCGGCTCGGCCCTCGCGATGCAGCCGTTGCCAGAGCGCGAGGCTCAACCCGCCCCCGGCGCTGTCTCCGCCGACGATGATCTCCTCCGGCCGGTGGCCCTCTGCCAGAAGCCACTCCCAGGCCGTCGCCGCGTCGTCGATCGCGGCCGGGAACGGATGCTCCGGTGCGAGGCGGTAGTCCACTGCCAGTGCCGGCAGACCGGACGCTCGCCCAGCCTCCGCCGCCATCGTCCGATGGCTGACGAGGGAGCCTGAGCAGTAGCCCCCGCCATGCAGGAACAGCAGCACCCCCGCCGTTCCGGCGGCCGGCGAACGCGACCATTCCGCGGGCACACCCCCCGCGTCGACCGTCTCGAGTTCGATGTCGTCGGCGAGCGGCCATGCCCCGCCTACCTCGGTGATCCGGGCCCGGCGCTCCACCCATCCGACGGGACGTGCCTTCGCGCCGAGCATTGCCCGCACGGCGTCGATGCCGTCGTCCTCGATGGGTGCCATGAGCGCGAGGCTAGCGAGCTTCTCGCACGCCGGCCATCCCCGGCGGATCAGCGATCAGACTTCTGCCACCTCGAGCGTGGCACCGCTAATCTCCGCTCCCTCGCGTTCACGGCGACCCGCCGCCACGTAGCCCCACAGGAACACGAAGCCGACGAGCGGCAGGAGGATGTCGGTGTACAGGATGCTGCCCGCGTTGCCCTGCGCCTGGTTGCCGGCCGTCGCGATCTGGTAGATGTGCCCGCCCGCGGCGCCCCACAGGAACAGTGCAGGCCCGAGGAGGGCGGCGAGCTTGACCATCCAGCCTTGCCGATGAGGGAAGGCCAGGAAGCCGACGGCGGCGAATCCCAGGCTCGCGAACGCGACTTCGAGCTGGAAGGGACTCTGATCCCACCCGATGATCTCGGCCGTGAAGTCGCCGAACACGCTGTGCATGACGAAGTTGTAGAGGTAGCTGATTCCCACCGACAGCAGGAGGAAGTGGTTGAGAAGCTTCTCCCACACGTCCACGGCTGTCAGCCTGCCGTGGCGGCGCCGGGTGCGCAGCATCCCGATTCCCGCCGTCAGCAGTCCGAGCAGGAACAGCGTGACGGTGAAGTTCGACAGCACGAGCGTGATGGCGCCCTCGATGACGGCTTGCATGGACGTTCCTTCCCGACAGCTCCCCCGGCGCGATGCGTGTCGCGATTGCACTGTACTGGGCCCGCCGCAGCGACGCGCGTGTTTCCGCCGCCTAGAAGCCGATCCGTGTCAGCACCTGAGCCGCCGCGGCCAGCGCGTCCTGCGGTGAAGCGTCGTCGCTGCCCCGCGCGGCGCGCCAGGACTCCTCGATCTCGACGATGCGCCGCCGCAGGACCGCCTCGTCGGGCTCGACGCCGCGGTCGATCGCGTCGGCGAGCCAGTCGCCCCATGCGCTCCACCGTGGCACGTAGAGGTCGCGGACGAGCCCTGCCCAGTGCCGGCCCGAATAGTCGTGCAGGCCGCTCGTCTGGTGGCCCCACACCGAGACCAGGCTCCGCGCGTCGCGCTCCATGACGTCTTGTTCGCCCTGCGTGTCGCCCCACGAGCGCGCCGTCGAGATCCAGGTCGAGACGCGGGAGTCGGCACGCGTTGCCACGAGGGCATCGAGTGCGAGCAGGTCGGCGCGCAGGCGCTCCGCATGATCGCGCACTGCGTCTGCGTCGCGGGCCGCGTACCCGGCGAGGATCGCGCGGATGTGCTGCCGCGTCTGCTGTGCGAGCACGTGTCCGGCGAGTTCGACGACGTCGCGCTCGAGCGCCTCTCGCTGCGGTGCACGGTCGCCGAGTCCGATCAGAAGGCGAGCCGCGCGGGCGATCGCCGGCAGGTCGCCGAGCACCGCGGGGTCGTTCTCGGCATCGATGTTCGCCGACATCCGGGCCGGCTCGGGCAGCGCTTCGCCGGCCAGCCGCTGGCCGGCGAAGGGAGCGGCGGCACTCCACGGCCGGGCGATGACCGGCGAGGGGATCGAGCGGGTGCGCCCGGGACCGTAGAGCGTGTCGCCGAGGAGGCGCCACGCCTCACGGGCATCGTCGTCGTCGAGCCCATAGCGCTGCCGGGCGAAGTCCGCGAGCCAGGCGTCGGCGTCGAGCGGACCCCACACCAGGTCGGCGGCGACCTCGTAGAAGACGGTGTTGTTCTCGATGGCCTCGGGCGCGAGGCCGACGCCCTCGAGGCGCTCCGGCCGCAGCTCGGTCAGTTCCGACACGTCGCGTACGAGCCCTCGCACGTCGCCGAAGAGCGCGAAGCGCCCGCCGAAGTTGTGCACGGCCGTCCAGATCCAGCGCCGCCCGTGCATGCCCTCGCGCCACATCGGCGCGTGCTCGCCCCACAGGTCGATCAGCAACAACCGGTCGTGCGGCACCTCGGAGAGGTAGGCGGCGACGCGCTCGGGCGTCCAGAACGCGCGGTGGTAGTGGAAGGGCCAGCCCTGCAGCAGCCACGTCGCGGTCGGGTGCACCGCTGCGAGCGCCCGATGGATGCCGCGGCCCGCAGCCGCGAGCGCGGCGGGCTCGCCGGATGGCGGAAGCGACTCGATGTACGGATCGACGGCGAAGACCGCGTCGGGTCCGGGGTCGCCGAGCAGCTCGCGCTGGACCTCGAGGAAGGTCCGCAGCAGTGCTGCGTACTCCGCCGACGACGGGTCGAGCATGGGAGTGCGCCACCCCTGCCACTCGATGTCGACGGCATCCGCGCCGGCGATCGCGGCGGGGACGTGCCCGCCCGTCGCGGGGAGGACCGGCGTCATGCCGAACTCGCGTGCCCGCGCGAGGATCCTCCGGGCCAGGTCGATTCGGCGCTCCGCCCAGCGCGCCGGGAGTGGTCCGCCGAAGCCGTGCATGCCGCCCATCGACATCCACGGGACGTGCGGCGCGCCGCCGATCCATGCTGCGGCCTCGTTCTCGTCGACGCCCTCGCGCCGCAGCGTCTCGTGCAGCACGACTTCGTACGCGGTGAGCACGAGCGGATGCGTCACGCCGTGCAGCGCCATCCAGTCCAGCTCTCGCTCCCACCGCTCCCAGTCCCAGAAGGGCGTCGAGTACCCGTGCGTCACCACGTTCAGGTGGTATCGGATCGCAAATGGCGTGCGCAGGGTCGTCTTCGGGGCATCGGGCCACCGATCCCACGCCGGCTCGAGCCTCGGCGACTCCCATGTGATGCGGCGGCCATGGGAGCGCAGATACGCGGCCAGCGTGCTCGCGGCGGCGACGAGGTCCGTCCCCTTCACCGTGAGGATCCCGCCGGATGCTTCGAACGCGCCGGTGGCCGCGGCATCCGTCCCGCTCTCGCGCGGCTCGATCCGTACGGTCGTCGCATCACCGCCCATCCGCATGATGAGGCCGCGCAGCTCGTCGGCGAAGGCGGGCTCGGTCATGGCGCAGACGGCCTCTCGTGGGCGGGGACGGGCGCGCCGGCGATGCCGAGCTGTGCGACCCACGCCGCGAAGTCGATGCGCCCGGACGTCAGCCGGGACTCCTCCGCCGCGAAGGCGATGAGGTGGCTGTCGAGCGCGGTCTCGAACGACAGCTCTCCCTCGCCCACCGTGCCGTCGCGCAGCGCGTCGACGAACTCCGACATCAGGGCGGCGTCGCCGCCTGCGTGACCCGCGTGATCGCCGAGGTCGGCGTTGGGCATGAGCACGCGCATCGTGTGACGCTCGTGGTTCATCGGCGGCTTCACTTCGACGTCGTGCGCGGCCAGCGGCAGCCCGTCGGGCAGCGATGCCGTGGGAGAGAACAGGTCCACCACGATCTCGCCGCTCTCCATGTGGCCCGTCAGCTGCCCCGCCGAGCCCGTGATCGTGACGTTGCGCGTGTTCTCGGCGGTGAACGCCGACGCGGTGAGCGTCGCCGTCACACCGCCGGGGAACATCATCGAGGTCTGCTGGTGGTCGGCCACGTCGTTGTCGCTGCGGAAGACGCAGCGCCCGTAGTCCCCCGTCCGCAGCGCGGCGAGCCGGCCGCTCGGCGAGGTGTCGGCACCGAGGAGATGCACCGGATGGCCCGTGACATCGGCGAGGGCGTCGACGTAGTAGCGCGGTGCGAAGAACGGGCAGCTGGCGGCGACCGGGCATCCGTCGAGGCAGAACTCCGGTGCGCCAGGAGGGGCGTTCTCGGAGCGGAACCAGGTCAGCTCGCCGATGCTGTACACGCTCTCCGGTGCGGCACCGGCGATCCAGCGGATGAGGTCGAGGTCGTGCGACGTCTTGGTCAGCACCATCGCGCTCGAGGTGGCGGTCTTGCGCCAGTTGCCCCGCACATACGAGTGGGCGAAGTGCCAGAATCCGATGTTCTCGCGCACTTCGATCGTCATGGTGCGACCGATCGCACCCGAGTCGACGATGCGCTTGACGGAGCGCCAGAACGGCGTGAACCGCAGCACATGTCCGACGGCCAGGCGCGAGGACGTGCGGCGCGCGTGCCCGGCCAGTCGTGCCAGCTCGGGAAGAGTCGGCGCGGCCGGCTTCTCGAGCAGGAACGGGACGCCCGCGTCGGCGACGGCCGTCGCGACGTCGACGTGCAGCGCATCCGGCACGGCGATGATCACACCGTCTGCGGCGAGCGCGCCCAGGTCGGCGACGGCGTCTCGCCAGTCGCCGTATTCCGCGGCGCCGCCCGCTTCCGCCGCCAGCGCCGATCGGCGCACCGGCGAGACATCGGCCACCGCGACGATCGTCGCGCGGCCAGGGTGCTCGATCGCCCAGCGGCCGTAGGCGTCGCGGCCTCGTCCGCCCGCGCCGATCACGACGAGGCGCTGCGGTCGGGTCATTTCTCGGCTCCTGCGGTGAGTCCGTCGACGAGGTAGCGCTGCGCGAAGAAGAACAGCACGACGACCGGCGCGGTGACGGCGAGCGCGCCGGCCAGCAGCACGGTCACGGGGACGTTGAAGTCGGCCAGCTGTGAGATGCCCAGCGGCGCTGTCCACAGCGCCCGGTCCTGCACGAGGAACAGCAGGGCGTAGAAGTACTCGTTCCACGCGATCATGAAGACGTAGACCGCCGTGGCGACAACGCCCGGAAGCGCGATCGGAAGGACGACACGACTCAGCATCTGCCACAGCGACGCGCCGTCGACGATCGCGGCCTCCTCGATGCTCTCGGGCAGCGCCTGGAAATAGTTGCGCAACATGTAGATCGCCACCGGCACGGTCGTCGCGACGTAGACCAGGAGCAATCCGATCAGCGATCCGGTCAAGCCCGCTTTCGCCAGCAGCACGAACAGCGGCACCGACAGCACGATGCCGGGGAACAGGTAGACGCCCAGGATGATCGCGTTGACGACCCCGCGGCCGAGATAGCGGAGCCGGGCGGCGGCGTATGCGCCGAGGATCGACACCAGGATCGACAGCACGATGGTGCACAGTGCCACGATCAGCGAGTTGATGACGAAGCGGCCCAGGCCGAACCCGCCTTGATCGGGATCGAGCATCGCCGTGGTGTACGCCGAGAAGTCGATCTCGCCCAGCGACGGGAGCAGGTTCAACGGCTCCTGAACGATCGCATTGAACGGGCGCAACGACAGCAGGAAGCCGTACAGCACGGGGCCGAGCGCGAAGATCAACGCGAGCGCGATGAAGACGAACCGCCCCGCGGTGGCCATCGGATGGGGTGTGAGCGAGGATCGGCGACGACTCATTCGACATCCACCCTTCTCCGCGAGAGCGCGACGTAGACGGCCAGCAACGAGATCAGGACGACCGACATGAGCAGGCCGTACGCGGCCGCGCTGCCGATATCGGCGCGCGTGACGAGCTCCGTGTAGACCTTCAGCGCCATGACCTGGGTGCCGCCGGCGCCCTCGGTGAGCAGGTACACCTCGCTGAAGCTCTGGAAGGTCCAGATGAAGCGCAGCAGGCACAAGAGCAGGATCACGCCCTTCAGCTGCGGCATGACGATGCGGCCGAGGATCTGGAACCCGTTGGCTCCGTCCAGTGCTGCGGCCTCCTCGATGCTCGGCGCCACACCCTGCAGCCGAGCGGTGATGAACAGGAACGACAGCGGTGCCGAGGTCCAGATCTCGAACACCACGACGACCAGCAGCGACAGCGGCACCGGGATGCCCCACACGTTTGCGGTCGTGGTGTTCAGGAAGCCGATCGACTGCTCCCAGCCGAGGACCTCGCGGCCGAACGCGTTGACCACGCCGTACTGCGGGTTGAGCATCGTCTGCCAGATGGTCACGGCGGCGATGATCGGCAGCACATAGGGCACCAGCAGCAGCGCGCGGACGATGCCACGGCCGCGGAAGGGACGACGCAGGGCCAGAGCGAGGGCGAGTCCCACACCGACCGATCCGATCATCGTGAGCGATGCGTAGAGGAGCGTCGTGCCGAGCGCCTGCCAGAACGACGGGTTGCCCAGCGCACGACGGAAGTTGTCGAGCGTCCATTCGATCGGCTCCGTCCCCAGACGCGGGATGTCGACCAGCCGGATCTCGCTGAAGGCGAACACCACGACGAGGATCAGAGGGATGATCGAGGCCAGCACGACGACGATGAGTGTCGGCGTCGTCAGGAGGATCCCGTTGCGGTTGTCCCGCCGGGAGCGGCTGAGAGACCGCCCCCAGCGGTGACGGGTTACGGCACTGCTCACAGGCCCGCCTGAACCTCCTCGACAGCAGCCTTCATCGCGGCTGTCACGTCGGCTGCCGGCACGCCGTTGTACAGCTGCTCGATCTGTCCGGAGAGCACGCCCTGGCTGAAGACCAGCCCCGCGAGCGTCGCGTCCGGTGTGCCCATTCCCCACAGCGAGACGGCGTTGATGCCCTCTGCCATCTGATCGACGAACTCATCGCCGTAGATCTCGACGGTGGTGCGCTCGTGGGCCGGTCCGATGCCCAGACCTCCCCACGCTTCGATGAACTCGGTCGGGTTGTCGGCGGTGCCGTTTCGCAGCGGGATGCGTCCCTCGGTCGCCACCGCAAGGGTGTCGACGTAGCCGGCGCCCAGCACGTACTCGATGTACTGCTGGGCGGCCTCGGTGTTGGCACCGGTGGGGATGCCGTAGCCGAGGATCGCCCCGTACTGCGCAGGGTCCTCCTCATCGAGCACCGTCACGAACTCGGTGTTGTCGGCCAGGAAGGTCGGAGTCTCGGCGCACTCCGGGCACGTCGCGGGCGTCGCCTCGTCGAGGCCGGCCAGCTCGTCCAGGATGTGGGTCGAGAACAGCAGCATCGCGGCATCGCCGTTCATATACGCGGCGCGGGCGCTCGTGACGTCGAAGTCACCGGCCACCGACGAGTTGCGCAGTTGCAGGAACTGCTCGGCGGCCTCGGTGCAGGCATCCGAGTCGATGACGACTTCACCGTCGGTCACGAGCTCGCACCCGGCACTCTGGAAGATCGACTGGATGCCCTCCGTCGCCGAGGCGGTGCCCGCCTGGGTACCGAAGGCGAGTCCTGTGATGCCCAGCTGCTCCTTGACGGTGGTGGCGGCGTCCGCCAGCTCGGCGATGCTGGTGGGAACCTCAACACCTGCCTGCTCCAGCAGGTCACTGCGGTACGCGATCACGTGCGTCCACCCGTCACTGGGAACCGCCGAGAGCTCACCGTCGATCGTGAGCGCGGCGATCGCGTTCTGGTTGAACGTGTCGACGCCGAGCTCGTCGACGACGGCCGTGGCCGCCTCGGTGTCGAGCAGGCCCTGCGAGGCCCACACACCGGTCTGCGGCGACGCATGCAGGATGACATCGGGCACGTCGCCGGTGGCGGAACCCGTCACCAGCGCCTGGTCTTGGTCCGCCCCCGCCATCGGGACGACCTCGACCTCGATGCCGGTCTCTTCGGTGAACGCGGCGGCGACCGCTTCCTGGGCTGCGAGTCGCTCGGGCGTCGTCTGCGGGGTCCAGAAGACCACGCTCTGGTCTTCGGCCGAAGGCTCGCCGCCGCCGCCGCCGTTCGTATCGGCGGAACAACCGGCCAGCAGGCCGAGCGCGGCTATCGCCGCGAGGGGGGCCGCGATGCGCGCGGTGGACGATCGGGTCATATGCATCACTCCTCAACTTCGTGGCGACGAACGCCGGAACGGGGGCGAGACCGGCGCAGCGTCGTCGGTGCTCTCGCGGTGCTGCGATCCTGCCCGTTTGCGATCAAACTCGATGAGATCAGGCCGGAGAATGCAACAAAGCACCTATCTCGACGCTACTCCTGAATGTATGGTGCATTGCGTGGACGACCTCGACTTGCGCATCACCGGCGCGCTGCTCGCCAATCCGCGCGCCACGAACGCGCAGATCAGCGAGGCCGTCTTCACGTCCGAGGCCACCGCCTCCCGACGAGTGGCGCGCCTGGTGCGCGACGGCACCGCGCGTGTGATCGGCGTGCTCGACGGCGAGGCGACAGGACGATCGCGGTCGCTGTTCGTACGACTGCGCTGCCGGCCCGGCGAAGCGCACCGGTCGGCGCAGCGGCTGGCGACCTGGCCGGAGTGCGGGTCCGTGAAGCTGCTGACCGGAAGCGTCGACTGCATCGCCGAGATCAGCTACACCTCGAACGACCATCTGCTGGCGATCACGCTCGAGCAGCTGCCGGCGCTCGACGGCGTGCTGGCTGTGTGGAGCAACCAGGTCATCCGGCGCTTCGCCACGCCGCACAGCTGGCTGCCCGACCTGCTGCCTCCCGACGTCGTGGAGCAGCTGCGCGCTCAGCGCCTCGACCCGTGGAGCGACCCCCTGCCCGACAGCCGCGTCAAGACCGACGCCCTCGACGAGCGCATCGCCGCCGCCCTCGCCTCCGACGGTCGGCTCGGCTGGCAGCGCCTCGGGGAGCTGTGCGATGCGAGCCCGGTCACAGTGCGGCGGCGCGCGGAGGCGATGATGTCGTCGGGCGCGCTCCGCCTGCGCACGGTGGTCGAGCCGGAACGCATCGGACTGACCGTGAACGCGTTCGTCGCGCTGAGCGTGAACCCCACGCAGCTGAGCCGCGCAGGCGAGCTGCTCGCGCAGCATCCGTCGATGCTGATGATCTCGGCGACGACCGGTGACCGCAACCTGTGCGGCGAGGTCGCGCTGCCCTCGGACGCGGCGCTGTACGGCTTCATCTCCGAGACGATCGGCGGGCTGCCCGGGCTGCAGCACGCCGACGTCGCCGTCGCGCTGCATTCACTCAAGCGGGCCGGACGCACCCGCGAGCTCGCCGCCGTCGGCTGACGAGTCCGCGAGGCTCAGATCGTGAGACCGCGGAGCACCCCGTCCTGCGCGCCGACGATGAGCTGCTCGCCCACCACGACGGGAGTGGCGAAGGTGTTGGCGGTGAACAGCTGCCGATCCACCACCACTGCACCGGCGACCGGATCGATCGCGGCGAGCAGCCCGCCCACCGACACCAGCCACGCCGTGCCGTCGCGCGGGTCGAGCACCGGGCCGGCGTTCACCACCCGTGGCACCGCCTGCCCGCTCCAGCGGAGAGCGCCGGTCGCGGGGTCGACGACGCTCACGACGCCCCACTCCGTCGTGAGCAGCAGGCCGCCGTCGGGGAGCATCAGGCTGGGCGCGAAGATGTGACTGCCGGCGACCCGCCAGAGCTCGGCGCCCGTCGCGGGGTCGACAGCGATGGCGTGCGTCACGGTGCTGATGAGCACCGCCCCGGTCGGGAGCACCTCGATCCAGTCGTCCCACGGACCGTAGATGAGCTGCCGGTACGAGTCCGGCCGCTCGTTCGTGAGGAATGACCACACTTGCGCGCCGGTCGCGAGGTCGTACGCGTACGCGCGGCCGTCGCCGGCGCCGACGAACACGCGCGTGCCGTCGCTGGCAGCACGCCCCGCGGTGCGCACCGGGACGGATGCCTCCCACAGCGTGCGCCCGTGCGCATCGAGGCTTCGCAGCCGGTCTTCGGCGGCGACGAGGATGCGGTCGCCGTCGCCGGTCGCGATGACCGCGGGGGTCGACATCACCGGCTTGTCGAAGCGGCTGATCCAGGCGACGTCGCCGGTGCGGGCATCGAGCGCCGTGAGACGGTGGTCGGCGCCGGGCACGCATACCAGGGCGCCGTCCGTGGTGAAGGCGGCTCCGCGGTGAGCGGGTCCGAGGTCGGTCGCCCACCGGCGACGGTGGCGTGACGCGCCTTCGATCTCGATCGCCACGACGCGGCCCGAGGTTGACGTCGCGACGACGGTGCGCTCGTGCGCGGCGAGCGCGCCCTGCAGCTGTCCCCCGATCGCCAGGTCCCACGCGGGTCTCGCGCGCGTCGCACCGCGGCGGTCGATCTCGGACGTGTCGTAGCGGCGCCCGCCGGCGGCATCCGTCGCCCGTACCTGCACGCGATGCACTCCCGCGGCGAGCGTGCCGGCGTCGAGGGCGCCATGCCAGGAAGCTCCCCGCGGTGACAACGGGGTCCACGCCCCGTCATCGACCGCGCCGAACACCGCCTGGGGGTGCACACGCGCCTCGACGGCGCTGGCGGAGTGGCCGGCTACCGCGGTAAGTGCGATGGCCGCATCGCCGGGCCGTGCTGCGATCCGGATCGGGTCCTCGCCCGCGGGCGGTGCATCGAGCGGCATCTCGCCGATGAGCTGCACCGTTGCTGCGTCCGCGTCGGTCGCGCCGAGGGTGACCTGCTCGACGAGCAGACGGCGGCCGTCGCCGTCGTCGAACTGTGTGACGCGCAAGTAGAAGGGTCCGCTGCGGGTGGCGACAGCGGCGACCTGGGTCAGCCCGTTGAAACGGTCGATCTCGTTGCGGTGGATATGACCGGCGAAGATGCCCCGCACCGGGTAGGGATCGATCGTGCGAAGGAACGCGTCGGTGTCGTTGACGTAGTAGTTGCGTCCCGCCAGCGGATAGTGCAGGAACATGACCGTGGGTGTGTCGCCGACGTGATCGAGGTCATCGCGGAGCCGCTCGAGATCGTCTCCGAACAGGCCGGGTTCCTGGAGCGCCTGGGTCGGGTCGAGCGCGACGAAGTGCACCCCGCCGGCATCGAAGCTGTAGCTCGTCGGCCCGAACCAGCGCTGGAAGCGCTCGCGTGCGCTCGTATCCCAGCGAATCTCATGGTTGCCGGGCGCGTGCCGCAACCGATCCCACAGTCCGTCCGGAATCGCCGCACGGTAGGCCGCGAACTCATCGTCGCTGCCGTAGTCGGTGATGTCACCGCAGTGCAGCACGAACTGAGGCTGCTCGGCATCGACGGCGGCGAAGACCCTGCGCAGGTTCTCCATCCGCGCCGCCTCTTCCGGGTTCGCGTGGGTGTCGGTCAGGACGACGAACCTCAGCGGGGCATCCCCTGCCGCACGCGGCGCCGCCACCGCCCCACCCGGCCACGGGCCCCAGCCGGTGGCTCCGAGCCCCAGCCCGACCCCGATCGCCGAGAGACCGAGGAACCCGCGGCGACTGAGCCCCGCACCTCGCCCTGCTGTGTCCGCCATGTGCCGCTCCTCACGTCGTGCCTACGACGAGCACACAATCCGGATGCCGCAGCCCGGGCCAAGCCTCACGCGTCGAATTGCGAGGGATCGACACGGGCAGCGGTCGTGGCGCAAGAAACCGACGAACCGCGAGCACCTCCGGTCGGTCTGGCGGATTCCCCGCAACGAGGTGACCCTGATGGATGATTCCTTGCACGCGGCGGGCAGGCTGTTGCCTGCGCGGCCTCCGCGCCGCCAGCGTCGAAGGCAGTCGGCCTCCCGGGCACGCCGGGGTCCGCTGCCGACCCGCGAGAGGAACCGAAGATGCGCTCCACCGCCAGATTCCGCCCCCCCGCCCGCCTCGCCGTCGCGCTGCTCGCCGTCGCGGCGCTCAGCGCCGGAGCGCTCCCGGCCGCTGCCCAGGGCGCCGCTTCCGCCGAGGCCGCAACGGCTCCCCCACCGGCGGAGCACGTCGTCTTCATCGCCCTCGACGGCTTCGACGTCGAGTACCTCGACCTCGCTCCCATGCCGAACCTCGAGGCGCTGGCCAAGCGCGGAAGCCTGAGCGTCTCGACGGGAGTGATGACCTCCATCACCAACCCCTCGTGGTCGTCGATCGCCACCGGGGCGTGGCCGGCGACCCACGGCAACACCGCGTACTGGTTCGACGCCGGCACGGGCGTCGCGCGCAGCCAGCAGCGTGATCTCGCGGTGCCGACGATCGCGCAGGCGATCCGCGAGCAGGGCGGCACCGTGATGTCGGCGCAGTGGTTCATCCTGCAGAACTACGGCGTCACCTTCGGCGACGCGGATGGCCTGTACACGCAGCCGGGCGGGGACTGCGCCCGGCGAGCCGACGATGCGATCGCCGTGATCAACGGCCAGCCCGTGATGAGCGGCGGGGTGCCTGTGCAGACGGCGGGCGTGCCCGACCTCATCGCGGTGTACTGCGACCGCCTGGACGCGCTCGGCCACGCCGACGGCGCGGAGGCGGAGGGGATGCCGGCGGCCCTGGCCGAGGTGGATGCCCAGATCGGCCGGCTCGTGCAGGCGACGAAGGACGCCGGCATCCACGGGCGCACCGCCTTCGTCGTGACCGGCGACCACGGCATGGGCACTTTCACGCAGGGGATGCGCGACGAGCTCCTCACAGCGATCGAGGCGGCCGGCTACGACGCCGAGATGCTCTCTGCCGGCCAGGCGCCGCAGCCCGAGACGGACGCCGTCGTGGTCGTGGGCGGTGTGGGCTCGCTGCATCTCGTCGGCGCGGCCGCCGGCGACGCTGATGCCGCTGCCGCGATCGAAGCGGCCGTCTCGTCGCTGCCGCACGTCGCCGCGGTGTACGACAAGGCTGAACAGCAGGCCATGCACATGTCGGCCAAGTACGGCGAGCTCGTGATCGAGCCCGAGGCGGGGTGGTCGCTCGGGGCCACCCCGGCCGACCCGGCCGGTGCGCACGGCACGACGCGGGAGCTGCACGTGCCGCTCGTGATCGCCGGAGCCGGCGTGCGTCCGCATGCCGCCCCGCAGGGCCCTCGTCACATCGACGTCGCCCCGACGATCGCCGCTCTGCTCGGATTCGACGGTCCCGCCGGCGCCGACGGGCGTGTGCTCACGGAGTCGATTCGCTCGCGGTGACGGATTCCGGCTCGCCAGGCGCCGACGGCTGTGCGGCTGCGAGCGAGGACGCCTCGACTCTCTGCCGCACGAGCCCGGCCCAGCGGCGGTAGCCGATCGCGGACGGATGGAAGCCGTCGGCGGCGAAGAAATCAGGGCCGACGTCGACCTGATCGTCTGCCGACGGCATCCACTCCGCGTCTTCTCGAGCGGCACACACCTGCCGAGCCACCTCGTCCAGCACGTGGCCCGACTCGGCGAGGTGCCGACGGAGGGTGCGCGGCAGCGACGGGAACGAAGCGAACGGGGGCGTGCCGACGACGATCGTGCGCCCGGTCCGCAGCGCGAGGAGGTCGAGAATCGCGGTCAGGTCCTCACGCCACTCGGCCGCCGACCGCCCGCTCAGCACGTCGTTGGCGCCCGCGAGCAGGACGACCAGGTCGTATCGCGGGCCGAGCTGCGGCACCAGGCGATGACGGATGCGCCGCGCGGTCGCGCCGAACTGCCCGACCACGCTCCACAGCACCGGCCGTCCCGCCGACTCGGCGAGGCCGTGCGCCAGCGCGCCGGCGAACCCGTCCTGGTGGGCCCGAACACCGGCGCCTGCCGCCGTGGATTCTCCCACCACGGCGATTCGCAGCGGCTCGTCGAGCGAGTCGCCGATCAGGCCCGACGCCGGCCCGCCGGCGGGTGGCAGGAGATGGATCGTGCGACGCACCCACCAGCCTTGCGCGGCGACGATGAGCGGGCGGAGAGGATTCATGAGAGTCCTTGCGTTCGCGCAGACACGGGATCGCCGCGCCACCACAGCCAGAGCTCGCCGAGAAGCACGTTGGTGCCCAACCCGAGCCAGAAGCCCAGCGCGAAGGTGTCGACGATCGTGATGTCCGTGAGCGAGACGAAGAGGCCGATCCACAGGCGGATCGTCCCCACGCCCAGCCCGACCGCGAACGCGCGGATCATCCACCGCCGGTGGACACGCACGTTCCCCGACCGGATGGCGGCGAACGCGACGAGCAGCGAGACCAGGAACCACGAGCCGAACACGGCTGTGGCCAGCGACTGGAACGCCCCGCCGAACGAGAACGGCACGCCGAACGCGAGCGCGAACATACCGCTGACGATGCCCGCCGGCAGGATGATGCGGCCGACCAGCCGGTGCACGCGGATGTGCCGTTCACGAAACCCTCGCCACAGCTGCAGCGGAGCGCCGAGCAGATAGACCACGCCCGGCACGATGTGCAGATACGCCAGCCATGGCGCCGCGACGTATCGCGCCTCGAACGCGTCCGGATCAGGATGCTCCGCGCCGAGGAGCAGCGGAAGGTCCGTGGCAGCGCGAAGCGACGCGAACACCAGGACGACCGCGATGAGGACCGCGATGGCGATCCATGCCACGGCCATCGCGGAGCGTTCGAACGCGCCCTGCGCTGCGGCATCCGTCTTCACTGGGCTCTCCATGGTCACACCGGATCCAGCCGCTTCGCCGCTCGGCGGAGCATGCCTCGCACGATCGCCGCGTGCACCATCCGCACCGGCACCAGATACAACCGGCCCAGCAGGTTGTGCACTTCGACGTACGTGACGACGTCTACAGTGTGGCGCGTACAGCGCACCGATGCCCGGAAATCGAGATGCCGGTCGTCGCTGCCGACGAGCACCTCGTCCCCGTCCCGCGCCAGAACGCGGAAGCTGTCACGCGAAGCCGGCCGCAGCCCGACGAGTGCGACGAGGCGGTCGCGGACCGCCAGCACGGCGGTCATCGTCGCCGAGGGTTCGTGGAACAGCGCGGCCGTCCAGACCGCGGGATCTGCGCACGCGTGAGCCGTCACCGGCTGACGCTGCCGGCTGGCCCAGTCCCCGCGGATGTCGGAGGCCTGCAGCAAGGCGGTGCGCCACGCGGGTGCCGAGAACGCGCGGGCAGGTCGCCGCGCCATGCGCACCCCGCGCCTACGAGACGGATCGGTCCGCATGGCCCTGCGAAGCCATCGCCTCGGGTCGGACGGCCGAGCGGGCGGCCACTCGCGCCTGGAGCCACCACAGCGGAGCCGGCGCGACGATCTCGATGGTCGCGACCACGACGAACAGCGACGCCGGCCAACCATGCGTCGCAAATGTGACCCACCGTGCCACGCCCGAGGCGAACAGGACGATGCACACCATCCGGAACTCCGCCGTCGCGGTGTGCGCTCGCGCGGCGAGCATCCACAGGTAGGCACCGACCGCGAGCCACCACACCGAGAGGAACCGGAACTCCTGCGCGAGGTCCGGCGCGATCACGCTGCCGCTTCCCGACAAGAGCTCGGGGCCGAAGACGACGCACGCGAGGCCGGTGGCGACGGCGTTCAGCGCGAACAGCCTGACGAGGATCCGCAGAGTTCTCGCGGCAGCACCGTGCGGGGTCATCGAGGGTTCTCCGATCGAGTCGAGAAGGTGCGCGCACCCCGGCGGGTCGCGCGGTGCACGGTAACGATGCCGCCGCTCAGGTCGCGATGCTCGACGTTCTCCCAGCCGCTGCGCGCGATGAGGGCGGCGAGTCCGCGCTGGTCGGGCCAGTCCAGGACGGTGTCGGCGAGGTAGTTGTACGCAGCCGGATCCGAGGAGGCGAGGCGCCCCAGCCACGGCAGGGCCGTCTGGACGAACCGACGGTGGCCTGCGCGGAGCAGTGACGACGTGGGCGTCGAGAATTCGCACACCACCAGCCGCCCGCCGGGCCGGCAGACCCGTGCCATCTCGCGCAGCGCACGCGACGGATCCGCGATGTTGCGCAGCCCGAAAGAGATCGTGACCGTGTCGAAGGTCTCGTCCTCGAACGGCAGCTCGAGCGCGTCCGCGGGGGCGAAGTCGAGGCTCGGATGACGACGGCGCCCGACTTCGAGCATGCGGGGCGAGGGATCCGAGGCCAGCACGCGGGCTCCAGCCCGCGCGAGCGGGACCGACGACGCGCCGGTGCCGGCGGCGACGTCGAGTATCCACTCCCCCGGGCGCGGCTCGATCGCCGAGGTCGTGGCGCGTCGCCACCGCCCGACATAGCCTCCGGTCATGAGCACGTTGAGCAGGTCGTAGCGAGGCGCCACCCGGTCGAACATCGCGGTGACGGCGTCCGGCTGCTTGTCGAGGCCAGGCCGGACGCCCGGTCTCGTCGCCGTCTCCGGTGTCGCCACCATCGTCGATGCGCTCACGATGCAACGGGTTCGGGGCGCCTGTCCGCGGCGGCAGCGCGGTCGAGACGCTTCGCGCGGAACGCGGCGGCCACCAGCAGTCCGGCTGCCACGAGCGGGATCAGGCCCTGCCCGAAGCCGACTCCGGAGAGCACGTTGTCGACGATCGTCCAGGCTCCCAGCGCCCATCCGATGAACGCAGGCGGCGTGATGCCTCGCCGCGCGAGCCACAGCACGATGAAGCCGATGACGATGAACGCCGGGCCGAAGCTGTTGATGCTCAGCCAGTACGCGCTCAGCGCGGGACCCATGGTGAACAGACTCTCGTCCCAGAGCCCCCCTGTGAGCCAGGTCCCGGCGTGCTGCCCAGCCCCCAGCACTGTGAGTGCGCCGACGGTGTGCGCCGTTCCGAACGCGACGATGAGCCATCCTGCCCACGTGATCATGTGATCTCCTCCTGCCGACGGGCCGAGCGTGCGCCATGTCATTGGCAACCCGGCGTTATACGATGCCGAATAGTTAGAATGTACACCGGTTATACGCTGCCGCACAACCGGGCGACGGGAGGTCGAAATGGGCGCGCTGCGCACACCACGGGAGAAGTGGATCGAGGAGGGTCTCCGAGTGCTCGCCGAACAGGGAGTCGACGCCGTGCGCGTCGAGGTGCTGGCGAGGGCGCTCGGGGTCACGAAGGGCGGGTTCTACGGATACTTCGGCGATCGCGACGCGCTTCTGGCGGCGATGCTCGACGCGTGGGAGCACGAAAGCGTGGATGACGTGATCGAGCGCGCGCGCAACGCAGAGGGCGACATCGTGGACCAAGCGCGCATCGCCGGTCAGCTGACATTCTCGAACGACCGGCTGCTGCCGATCGACCTCGCCGTGCGCGCGTGGGCGCGCCGCGACCCGGTCGTCGCCGAGCGCCTCCACACGGTCGACAACCGGCGGATGCAGGTGCTCCGCGAGGCGATCAGCAGCTACTGCTCGGACCCCGGCGAGGTCGAGGCGCGCAGCCTGGCCGCCTTCTGCCTCGCCATCGGGCGCCATCTCATCGCCGCCGACCATGCCGGGCGCGCCCGCGACCAGGTCGTCGCCGACGCGGCGACGCTCATCCTCGGTCGCGCCGCTGGTCCCGCCGCGCCATGAGCGTCGGCATCCCTTCGCGGCACGCTAGACGCGCGTCAGAGGGTGGTGCGGCTCCGGGGGCAGGTCGACGCGGATGGACGCGCCAGGCTGGACGCGTCCGGACCGCGACACGATCCCCATGACACCCGCGAGACGAACGATGTTCCCGTCTTCGTCGCGCCGCACGACCTGCTTCAGCAGCCCGTCACGGAAGTCGTTGATCTGCTGGCAGGGATTGCGCAGGCCGGTCACGGTGATGACGGCATCCCCGATCGTCAGCCGCGTTCCGACCGGCAGCTCCAGCAGCGCAAGCCCGCGGGTCGTGATGTTCTCGCCGAGTTCGCCGGGGGCGACGTCATAGCCCGCCGCACGCAGATCGTCGAGGAGTTCGGAATGGATCAGGTGCACCTGACGCAAGTTCGGCTGTGACGGATCGGCCGCGACGCGGGAACGGTGCTTCACGGTCGCTCCGAAGTGCGCGTCGCCCTCGACGCCCAGGCCTTCTACGAGGTCGACGAAGGGCTGCGACCGCTTGCTGAAGTCGTGTGACCCGCTGCGATGGACGCCGACGACCTCCTGGACGAGGGTGCTCACGATGTCATCCGTCTCGGTCTGTGCCACGAACCCACGCTATTATCCGGACCCGTATAGACGCAACCCGCGCCGGGTCGGACTCTCACTCTCGCCCGTAGGCGCCCGGGGTGACACCGAACGCCCGCCGGAACACGTCGATGAAGGCGCTTGTCGACGACCACCCGCACGCGTGAGCGGTCACGGTGACCGACGCACCCGACGCGAGCATCTTCAGGGCGTGGAAGAGGCGCAACTGGGTCCGCCACTGCGGGAACGTCATGCCCAATTCGGACCGGAATCGACGAGACAGCGTCCGCTCGCTCACGCTCACGTCGGCGGCCAGTTCAGCGAGGCTTCGCGAGTCGGACGGGTCGGCGTGCATCGCCCGGCACACCCGGGCGAGCGTCTCGTCGGCCGGCGAAGGCAGCCGGATCGGCTCCTGCGGCGAGTCCCGCAGCTGGTCGAGCAGCACGGCGTGAAGTCGCCTGCTCTCGGGCGCAGAGGCCGTCGCGTTCGCAGTCCGCTCCCGCAGCAGCTCGCGAAGGAGCGGTGAGACGGTCAGGACCGCTGGTGAATCGAGGCGCAGCGGGTTGTCCGACAGCGGCAGACCGAGCATGTGCACGGTCAAGCGTCCGTGAGCGCGCCACGAATGCGGCGTCCCCGCCGGGATCCAGATCGCGCGCGTGGCCGGCGCGAACCACGTGCCGACATCGGTGATCACCTCGAGAACGCCCGAATCGGCGAAGAGGATCTGATGATCATCGTGTGTGTGCACGTCCGTCGTCTGACGCGGCGCGACCTTCCGGCCTTCGGTGGGCGCAACCGACTGATGGCGGATCTTCGACACAAGTCGGCACTATATCGGAAGTCGTCACACCGATCCGAGAAGGACGATGGCGTGATGCCGCCTCCTCTGCCCGGCCGGCGCCGGGCTCCGATCGCCCTGCTCTCGATCAGCCACGCCTTCGTCGACGTGTACCAGGGTGCCGTCGCCGCGCTCGTGCCGTTCTTCGTGCTCGAGCGCGACTACACCTACGCCGCGGCGACGATCGTGCTCGCAGCATCCCTCCTCTCCTCCGTCGTCCAGCCGATCTTCGGTGCCGTCATCGATCGACGGCCGATGCGCTGGCTTCTGCCGGCATCGACGCTGGTCGCGGGAACCGGGATCGCCCTCGCCGGCGTGGGCGACGTCTACGTCTTCACGGTGATCGCCGTCGGCATCGCGGGCCTCGGGGTCGCGGCGTACCACCCAGCCGCCGCCGTCGCCGTCCGCGCCGTCAGTCCGTCCGACCCGAGGGCGATGAGCTGGTTCTCGCTCGGCGGCAACGTCGGGTTCGCGCTGGCGCCGCTGCTCGTCGTCGGCGTCATGTCGCTCGGCGGCTGGGAGGCGTCTCCTCTCCTCGCCGTGCCGGCCGTCGCGGGAGCAGTCGTGTGCCTCGTCGCGCTGCGAGCGCCGGTCAGGAGGGAGCCGCGCCATCGAGACTCGGTCGGGCAGCCGACGCCGAACGACTGGGGCTCGTTCGGCCGGCTGACCGCGGCGGTGATGTGCCGATCCGTCGTCTTCGTCGGCTTGTCGGCGTTCGTCGCCCTCTACGTCGCAGAGCGCACGGGCGACGGCGCCGTCGGTGGGGCGGTCGCGCTGTTCATCCTGTACGCGGGAGGCGCTGTCGGCACACTGCTCGGCGGCTACCTCGCCACGCGGTGGCGGCGGATGGACATCGTGCGCTGGTCGTACGCCGCGACGATCGTCGCCGTCGCCGGCATCGTGTGCGTGCCCGGGCCCGCGATCTACGTCTTCGTCGCCCTCGCCTCGGCCGGACTCTATGTGCCGTTCTCGTTGCACGTGACCCTGGCGCAGGACTACCTCCCGGAGCGCGTCGGAACGGCGAGCGGCGTGACGCTGGGGCTCACCGTGAGCGTCGGAGGCCTGGCCACTCCCCTCTTCGGCTGGATCGCAGACACGACGACCCTGCAGCTCGGGTTGGCGCCACTGATCGGGATGCCGGCGGTCGGGCTGATCTTCCTCCGCCGGCTCGTGGAGCCGATGCCGCCCGGGCGCGAGGCGGTGCTGTCGGGGGACACGAAGCCGTGACGGCGGGGTGCGCTACCGTCTCACACACGGATGAGAGGGCGGAAACCCGTGAGTCGTGATGCACAGCCCGAGAGCGAGCAGCCGAAAGGCGACGAGATCGTCGCCGTCTACGATCCGGACGGCCGACTCACCGAGACCGCGCCGCGATCGCTCGTGCGCGCACAGAACCTTCGTCACGCGTGCGTCGCCGTGCTGGTCCGCAACGGCTCGGGCCAGGTCTACCTGCACCGGCGCACCGAGACCAAGGACGTCTACCCGGGTCATTACGACGTGATGGCGGGCGGCGTGCTGCAGCCGGGCGAGACCCCTATGAACGCGGCGCTCCGGGAGGTCGAGGAAGAGCTCGGCGTGACAGGCGTCGAGCTCGTGCCGCTCGGCGAGGCCGAATACGAGGACGACGTGGCCAGGTACCACGCGTTCGGATACCTCGCCGACTACGACGGCCCGATCCGCTGGCAGCCCGAAGAGGTGGCGTGGGGAGCGTGGGTGGCGCTCGGTGAACTGCGGGCGATGATCGCGGATCCGAACCGCCGCTTCGCGCCGGACACGCTGGCACTGCTGGAGAAGTGGATGCCGGCGGTCGCGGCATCCCGCTGACGGCTCCTCCCGGCGGCTAAGCCCGGGCGAGTTCGGCCTCGTAGGCCGCGCGCAGCTCGCCGAAGGCAGACGGGTCTCCGGGCGGGCGGGGGATGCCGAGATGCTGCTCGCGCAGCTCGTCCATGAAGCGGTCCCAGAACTCCGGTCCGCCGCGTTCGAGCAGCTCGGCGCGGACCGAGAGCTCGCGACTGACCGGGAGATGCCGGCGGCCCCATGCCCCGAGGTGGGCGAGCACGGGCACCAGCTGGATCGCCGGCTCGGTCAGGCTGTACAGCACCTTCTGCTTGTGGCTCGGGTCAGGTGCGCGCGAGATCATGCCGAGACTCACCAGCCGCTGAAGGCGGTCCGCGAGCACGTTCGACGCGATCCCCTCGTCGGACTTCGCCAGCAGCTCGTTGAAGTGCCGCCGATTGCCGAACATCATGTCGCGGATCACGATGAGGGACCATCGGTCTCCGAACACCTCCAGCGAGAGGTTGATCGGGCACCCCGAACGATGATCCATGCTGGCCTCCTTCGAAAACAACCACTTGCAGTCTACAACTGGTCTGCGCTAGCCTGCCAACCAGTTGCAATCCACAACCAGTTGAGAGGATCAGATCATGGGCATCGTGTTCAGCGACCTCGCCGTCTCGGCCGACGGCTTCGCCACCGGACTCAACCAGCGCGAAGAGGCGCCGTTCGGAGACGTCGACGAGAACTGGCTGCACGGCTGGATGTTCCACGCGCAGGAGGAGAACAAGGCCGAAGTCGACGCGATCCTCGACTCGAATGCGACCATCATGGGCCGCAACATGTTCGGCCCCGTCCGCGGCGAATGGGACCGCGATTGGCGCGGCTGGTGGGGGCCGAACCCGCCCTACCACGGTCCCGTGTTCGTGCTCACGCACTTCGCACACGACCCGATCGAGATGAAAGGCGGCACGACGTTCCACTTCGTCACCGACGGCATCCACGCTGCGATGGAACAGGCTCGCGCTGCTGCCGGCGACGGCAACATCTCCGTCGCCGGCGGACCGACGACGGTGAACGAATACCTCGCGGCCGGACTCATCGACGAGCTGCGACTGCACGTCACACCGTGCATCCTCGGAGCCGGCGAGCGCGTGTTCGACGGGGTACCGCCCCAGCAGCTCGAGCGGGTCTCGGTGCGCCCGACGTCGCGCGTGACGCACATGGTCTACCGGCCCGCGCGGCCCTGACCCCGGATCGTCGGCCCCGCGACGCCATGCAACGTCGCGGGGCCTTCTTGCGGCGGTCGAAAGGGGTCTAATCCGATCTGATATCGCATTCTTCGCGGGTGATTCCTATTCCTGCCAGCGCCTACGCTGTCGCCCTCTCCCGCTTGATTCACTTCATCAGATCGGATCAGAGGTCGGATCTCTCGACTCGAATCGGCCGGTTTTGTCGAATCTCCGCATCACACTCCGAGCCTTGACGTGGTCGTTTGTTGTCGCTACCTTCAAATTGGATCGGATCGGATCCTTCGATTGATGGCGATACCAGGGAGTGCGATGACGGACTACACCGAGATCGAGAAGCTGTACGCGGGACTCCGTGTCTCGGACGTCCGGGACGGCATGGACTGGATCGGCCTGTTCAGCAAGGGCAGTGTCCACCGCGACATCCGCCCGCTCTACGAGGGCGCCCGCCTGTGCGGGCCGGCCTTGACGGTGCGCCTCGTCGCGACGCACGAGCAGGCCCCTCCGATGACCCCGGACGAGTACACGGCATGGGCCTATGAGCACTGGTACGGCAGCAAGCACATCTCTCCGTACAAGGCCGACATCACCCGAGGCGACGTCGTCGTGATCGAAGCACCTGATCTCGGAGTCGGGCAGCTCGGCTCGAACAACACTCTCGCGTTCAAGACGCTGGGCGCACAGGGTGTCGTCTCCAGCGGCGGCGTGCGCGACGTCGATGAGTGCCGGCTGCAGAAGGTGCCGGTGTTCGCGCAGTTCATCAGCCAGACCATGACGCAGGGTCGCATCGAGTACCTCGAGCACGGCGTAGCCGTCACGATCGGCGGTCAGCGCGTGAATCCGAGGGACCTGGTCGTGGGCGACGGCGACGGCGTGATCGTCGTGCCGCACGAGCACATCGAAGAAGTCGCGAAGTACGCGTGGCAGGAGGCGCTCAACGACAAGCGCGGCCGCCGAAAGATGTACGAGCAGCTCGGCTGGGCGCTCGACGAGACAGTCCAGGTGGACTGACGCCCGACGTCGTCGACACGGCGACGCACCCGGGAATGTCAACGGAGACAGGAGCGGAATGTGATGAATACGAAGCGAGCATTCGCCGTGGCGGCGGTCGCCGCGGCCACGATCGGGTTGGCCGGCTGTGGAGGCGGCGGTGAGGCCGCCGAGCCCACGACCACCGCCGATCTCGGCGAGGTCGGCGGGGAGATCCAGTACGCGTGGTGGGGTGGAACCGCTCGCAACGAGCGCACGCAGGCGGTGATCGACCTCTACATGGCCCAGAACGAGGACGTCACCGTCAAGGGCACGACCACCGACTACAACGCGTACTGGGAAGGCGCGAGCGTTCAGGCTGCGGGCGGGAACATGCCGTGCGTGCCGCAGATGCAGAACCGGGTGATGGCCGACTACTCCGATCGCGGCGCGTTGCGACCGCTCGATGATCTCGTCGAGCAGGGCGTGATCGATGTCTCGGAGATCCCCGAGGGCGTCCTCGACAGCGGTCGTGGCGCAGACGGCAAGCTCTACATGATTCCCTACGGTGCCGCGTTCGGCTCACTCATGGTGAATCAGACGCAGGTCGAGCAGGCGGGGGAGGACCTCCCCGAGAACGGCTACGACTGGGAGTGGCTCGCAGAGTGGCTCACCGATCTGAGTGAGACGGCCGGGCAGCCGTCGATCGACCTCATAGGAGCGAACGACGATCAGCTGGAAGGCTGGGTGCGCAGCCGCGGAGGCAACCTGTACGAGGACGGTGCCCTCGGATTCGACCGCGACGATCTGGTGGAGTTCTGGAACTACAGCGAGGAGCTCCGTGAGGCGGGTGTGACGATCTCGGCCGAGCGCGCGTCCGAGCTCATGGGCGTCCCGCTGGAGCAGATGCCGTTCAGCCAGGGCCAGCAGGCGGCTTTCTTCTGGCCGGCGAACGGGCTCTCCAGCGCGCAGGCCACGATCGACGGCGTCGCGCCGGGATCCACGCTCACCGCGTATGTGATGCCGAGCGGCGAGGGCGGTCCCGGGAACGCGCTGTGGTTGTCGGGCCTGTCGATCGCAGAGGACTGCGACAACGTGGCGACGGCCGCGGATTTCATCGACTTCTTCATCAACGATGAGGAGGCTGCGCTCGCGTACGAGTCCGACAACGGTGCCAATACGAACAACGCGAACCTCGCGGCACTTCTCGAGAGCCCCGACACACCCGACTCGAAGAAGACCGAACTGGAGCTCTACGCCTACCTCGCAGAGTCCGACATCGCGCCGGTGGTCTACGGCAAGGCGTACCAGAGCATCTTCCTCGACGCCCTCAACCGCTACTACCAGCAGGTGGCCTTCGGCGAGATGACCGTCGAAGAAGCCGCCGACGCGTTCATGGCCGAGGCGGAAGGGACCTTGGGCTGATCCGGTGACATGAAGAAGGGGGCGCCGGTCTGCGACCGGCGCCCCCTTCTGTGCCTGCGCGTGCCGGTCCGGTCATGCGCGCAACGGCCGTCCGCCTTCGGCCGCGGAGCGTTCGCACAATTCGATCACCTGGACGACCTCTCGAGCCTCAGCGGTGGTCGCCCGAACGCCGGCGCCGGTGCGGATCGCCGCGAAGACGTCATCGTAGATCTCGCCTCCCAGGATGCCGGGCTTGGCCAGGCCGCCCACGACCCGCTCGACACCACCATGTCGGCGCACCAGCACGCTGGCGCCGTCGCTCGCGACGGCCATGCCGTCCTCCCCCCACACCGCGAACCGCGCGCCGGGCACGCCCTGATGACGGAAGACCTCCACGCGGCCGGTGAGGCCATCGCCGAAGTCGAGGTCGAGTCCGGCCCACCGCTCGACCTGCTCGCCCGCTGCCACCGACAGCCGACCTGCAACTGACACCGGGGAGCGATCCGCGAGACGAAGCACGTGATCGACCGGGTGCGGACCGATGACGCGCAGCACCCCACCTCCCCCGGAGCGCTCCCGCGCCCAGCGCAGGGGTCGTGGCCCGGCGTGAGGGCGGGAGGCGGTCGCGTTGACATACTCGCCCTGGTGCCCTCTCGTGGCGACCACACGCCACGGGGCACCGATCTCACCCGAGCGCACGATGCCCAGGAGCGCCTGGAAGTCCTCCTCCCAGCGGCGCTGGTGGTGCACGGCGAGAACTGCGCCCGTCCGCTCCGCCCGTCGCATCAGGTCGTCCGCCTCGCGGACGGAGACCGTCATGGGTTTCTCGACGAGTACGTTCACCCCACGATCGAGCGCCGCCGCGGAGATCTCGTGGTGCAGGTGGTGCGGTGTGGCCACGACCAGCAGATCAACGGGCTCGCGGTCCAGCAGGTCGCGCCAGCCCCGGTGCACGCGCACATCGACGGGATGAGGATCTGCCATCCCGCTCTCGGTCGCGACGGCGACCAGCCGGAATCGGGCATCGCGAGTCAAGAGCGGCAGGTGGTAGTGACGTCCGCTGTTGCCGAGGCCCACCAGCCCGACCCGCACGGAGTCGATGTCAGGCGTAGGCGACATGCCCGTAGAGCGCTTCTTCGACCGTGACCGGGGTGCCACCGCGAGCCGCCGAGCGGTAGGCGGCCTCCATGATGCCCATCGTCTGAAGGTTGTCGCGAGCGCTGTGCTGCGGCGATCGCCGCTCAGCGATCGCGACCGCGAATTCGCGAAGGCTCGACCCGTATGACAGCGCGGCGTGCTCACCCGGTTGCGTCTCGGCGAACGTGAGGCGCTCTGGTTGGGCACCGAAGTGCGCCGTTCCGGTGGCGTCTCCGGACATGGGGGCGGTGCGTTCCACCGAGGCGGAGCCGAGGTCGGTGTCGACACGGAACGTGTTGAGGGGAAGCGTCCTGCTCGTCCACGACGACGTGACCGTCCCGACCACTCCCCCGGCGAACTCGATGAGCAGCGAGCTGAACTGCTCTCCCATGAGCGAGCTGCCGCGACGACGCCGGGTCACCGCGCGCACCGACACCGGCGGCGTCCGGGCGATCCATCGCACGCGGTCGATCAGGTGAACGCTGAAGATGGCCATCTCGAGCTTGGTCTCTTCCGCCCGCCACGCGCCGGGCGCCTGCGGTCGGTTCTGAAAGGTCCGGGCCTCGACGAAGTCGATCCCGCCGGCATCCGGACGTCCGAGTCGGTCCCTCAACCACGTGTACTCGGGGAACCAGCGGAAGTTCTGACTCACCGCCATCGTCACTCTCGCCGCCTCGGCCGATTCGGTGAACGTCACCGCGTCATGCCCGTTCTCACCGAACGGCTTCTCGACGAGGACGTGGAGCCCGTGCTCGAGCGCGGGGTCGATGACCTCGTGGCGCACCGCGGGCGGTGTGAGCAGAACCACCGCGTCGACGGCGCCGGAGGAGATGAGCTCGCCGGCACTCGCGAAGCGAGCGCCGATCCCGTGACGGTCGCAGAAGTCGTCGAGGACTTCACGACGCGGATCGCACGCGGCCGTCACCTCGAGGTCGTCAGCCGCCACGCTTCTCGCGCCGGCCATGTGCTGATTGGCGACCCATCCGGTGCCGATGAGTCCCAGTCGTAGCTTGTCGGTCATGATCGCGTGACTCCATACCAATCGAGTGCTGTGCCGCCCTCCACACGAGCGCGGTCCTGGCCATCCATGTCTGCGAGCGCCTCGATGACGCCGCTCCACGCCTGGGCGTGCGAAGCACGCAGCAGAACGACCGGCCAGTTGCTGGCCAGCATCGAGCGACGCGCTCCGAACAGCTCGATCGCCGTCTGCACATAGGGGCGCAGAGCCGCCGCATCCCACCGTTCCCACCGCTGCAGCACCGCGACCCCGACCGAGAGCTTGACGGCCACGTTGGGCTGAGCCGCAAGGCGCTGCAGCCGGTTCCGCCACGCATCGAACGCGTCCGTGACCATCGGAGGTGAAGCGAGATGATCGACGACGATCCGCAGATGCGGCAGGCGCTGCGCGACCGCGGCCACGGCATCCGTCTGGGCGTCGGTGATCGGCACCGTGTCCCACACCAACCCTTCGTCCGCGGCGCGCTGCAAGGCGGCGATACCCGCCGCCTCGGCTGTCCAGCTCATGGGATCGGAGCCCACGAGACACCTCAGCCCGACAAGCTTGTCGCCGCCGGGAGCTTCTCTCATCCGCACCAAGGCGCCGACGTCGTCGAGCGCTCGCGCGGGGTCCGGCAGATCGGCGTATCCCACCCAGCCCAGAATCCGCTCGCTGGTGGCCGCATAGGCGGCAAGCCGCTGGTTCTCATCCATCGCGTCGACCGACTGCATCAGGATGCTGCCGTCGAGCGCCGAGGCATCCAGCGCATCGTGATACTCGGCGACATCGAACGCGCGCCGCAGCACCTCGTCCTCCGCTGGTCGCCAATCCTGACGCCCGATCACTTCCGCGGGCCACAGGTGGTGATGGGAGTCGACCTTCGTCATCACATTCCTTCGAATCGCGGCCGGCGCTTGCCCAGGAACGCATCGACACCCTCGGCGAAGTCGGCGCTGCCGTAGATCTCGCGATACACGTCGTCGTGCTCGATCTCACCGAGCGCGGCGTCCATTCGCCGCCACAGCATGCGGAACGACCGCAGGGTGAGCGGAGCGCAAGCCCGGATCGCGTCGAGCATGCCGGCAAGGCGCTCCTCGATGCGGTCCGGCTCCACCACGTCGTTGACGAACCCTGCGGCGAGCGCCTCGTCGGCGCTGAACAGCCGGGCGGTGAAGAGCATCTCAGCAGTCCGATGGCGGCCGAATGTCGAGCTCAGGCGCGCGATGGATGTCGGCGACAGGGTGTTGCCGACAGTCCGCGCGATCGGCGAGCCGAACATCGATGACGGCGTGCACACCACGATGTCGCTCAAGGCGGCCAGCACGAGGCCTCCGCCGACGCACGCACCTTCGACGACGGAGACGATCGGAACATCGAGATCCGTCAGCCGCGTCTGCACCCGCCTCATTTCGGCTTCGTAGTCGACGCCGTGCTGACCGGTACGGATCTCCTGCAGCCAGCGGATGTCGGTGCCACCCGCGAACGCGCCATCAGCCCCCCGCAAGACCAGTGCCCTCACCGATCGGTCGGCGGCGGCATCCGTCAGCACCCGCTCCAGTTCCGCGTACATGTCGCGTGTGATCGCGTTGCGGCGACCCGGGTTGGACAGGGTGACCGTGACCACGCCGGCATCTGTCGACGTGCGGACCTCCTCGCTCACGCCGGACTCCCACTCGTGTCCTCGGAGCCGAGCAGCTCCTGCTGGTGCTCGCCCAGCAGCGGTGGGTGCCGCCGCGCTGCCGCCGGGGTGCGACTCATCTTGACCGGGAAGCCGAGAGTCCGGACCTCCCCTTCGACCGGATGGGGAATGCTCTGGACCATCTCTCGATGCTGCGTGTGCGGATCGCGCAGGACTTCGTCGTACGCCAGGATCGGTCCGCACGGCACCCCGCCGGCGAGGAGCCGATCCACCCAGTAGGCGGTGTCGTTCTCGATCAGCACCGACTCGATCTCGTCGGCGAGGTCCTTCTTGCGCTTCATCCGCAGCGGATTCGTGGCGAAACGCTCGTCATGCTCTAGCTCGGGCCGCTCGAGCGCCGCGCAGAGGAAGCCCCACAGGCGCTGATTGTTGGCCCCGATCGTCATCCAGCCGTCGCGGGTCCGGAACGCCTGGTACGGCGCCGACATGCGGTGGGACGAGCCGGTTCGCGCGGGCACCTCTCCGCTGGCCCAGTATTCGGTGGCCTCCCAGACCGTGAAGCCCAGCGCGGCCTCGAAGAGCGAGGTCTCGATGCGCTGCCCTTCGCCGGTCCTCAGCTTGTGGACGTAGGCCGTGACGATCCCATACGCGCAGAACAGCCCCGAGCCGAGGTCGGCGACAGGGACGCCCGCCTTGGCCGGCGGGGCATCCGGATGCCCCGTGACACCCATCACGCCGGACATGCCCTGCGCGATGAGGTCGTAGCCGGGACGGTCTGCGTATGGTCCCGTCGAGCCGAATCCGGAGATGCTCGCGTAGATGATCGACGGGTTGATCTTCGTCACCGACTCGTAGTCGATCCCGAGGCGGGTCGTGACGCCGGGACGGAAGTTCTCCACGACGACGTCGGCGTCGGCCACCAGCGCACGGAAGTCGGCAAGGCCCTGCTCGGAGCGCAGGTCGAGCACGACCGACCGCTTGTTGCGGTTCAGCGCGAAGAAGGCCGGGCCGTCCTCGCCCTTGCCTGAGCGACCCCAGGAGTGGCGGGTCTGGTCGCCACCGCCGGGCGGCTCGACTTTGATCACGTCCGCGCCGAAGTCGGCGAGGAGCATCGTGCAGAAGGGGCCGGCCATCACCTGAGTGAGGTCGACGACTTTCATTCTGTCAAGGGCAACAGGAGGCATGTCCACTCTCTTGGGGTCGGGGTCCAGCAGTGGGGGCGGCACCGTCTGGTCCCGCCCCCACTGGATCAGCCGATGGCGGATTCGGCTTCGGCGGTGAACTGCTCCGCCGCCTCTTCGACGGTGATCTCTCCGAACGACACCTGCTGGAAGTAGCGCGTCACCGCCTGCTGGAAGACGCTCGCGTAGCCCTTGCCGTACACGCTGGGCGCGACGCCCTCATCGGCGAGTGTCTGGTACAGCGACAGTTCCGCCTTCTTGGCCGCGGTGGTGTCAGGGCTGTCGAGGATGGCCTGCAGGTTGTCGGTCTGCGTGTTCGCCCCGTTGTCGGACGCGTAGACGAGGGCGGCGTCCTGGTCGTTCACGAAGAAGTCGATGAAGTCGGCGGCGGTGGCCACGTTGTCGCACGTCTCGGCGATCGACAGGCCCGACAGCCAGAACGCGCTGCCGTTTCCGGATGGGCCGCTCGGCAGAGGGAAGGCCTGCAGTTCGTGACCGGGGTCGACCTGATCGATCGTCGCCTGCGCCGTGCCCAGCCCGTTGGCGGGCCAGAACAACGTGGGTACCGTGCCCTGGCTGAAGTCGTTCTGCTCGAGCGGGAGACCCTGGGTCTCGGACGCACGCTCGGCCGAGATCGTCACTCCGGCGTCCTGAAGGGCAGCCGCGTAGTCCCAGAAGTCAGCGACGTCCTCGGCCTCGAAGCCGATCGATCCCTCGTCGTAATAGTCGGCGTCATGGCTGCGCAGCCAGGCCTCGAGCACGTCCTGCTGGTTGCCGACGATGCCCGTCGCGCGGCCGCCGGTCTTCTCAGAGATCTCGGTCAGCCAGTCCGCCAGCCATTCCCAGTCGTAGCCCTCGGGGGGAAGTGGCAGGCCGAGCGCCTCGATGTCCGTGGCGTTGACCAGCAGCGAGCCGAACGCGGCGCCATAGGGGATCATGTAGAGCTTGCCGTCCGATCCGCGACCGCTGTCGAGGACGCTCTCGGGGATCGCCGAGACATCGATCGCACCGGACTCGACGAGGTCGTCGAGTGGCAGCAGCGCGCCCCGATCGGCGTAGTCCGCCATCAGACGGTTCTGCATCTGCGGCACGCAGGGCAGATTCCCGCCCGCGGCCTGCACGCTCGCGTTCTCGAAGTACGCGCCGAACTCGGAAGTGGTGCCCTTGACGGTGACGCCCGGGGTGGCCTCCTCGTAGAGGTCGATGACGGCCTCGGTCTTGTCGTTCCGTGCGGGGCCGCCCCACCAGGCGTACTGGATCTCGCCGGCGATCTCGCCTTCGGCGCTCGGGGGCGCCGCATCGCCACCGCCGCAGGCGGAGAGCGCGAGCGTCGACGCGAGCGCCACGGCGGTGATGGCCGCGATTCGGATGTTCCGGTGCATGTGTTCGCTTTCTGTGTTCGGGCAGGTGCTACTTCAGGCCGGTCGTCGCGATGCCCTGGGTGAGCAGTCGCTGGGCCGCCAGGAAGAAGCCGATGAGGGGAGTGATGGACAGCGTGGCCATGGCGAAGAGCGCGCCGAGCGAGGATTCTCCGGTCGAGTCGACGAACTGCACCAGCCCCTGTGGAACGGTGTAGAGGTTGGTGTCGGAGATGTAGAGCCGGGGACCGAGGAAGTCGTTCCACGTGGCGATGAAGGTGAACATCGCCGTCGTCGCGATCGCCGGTCCGAGCAGCGGCAGGATGATGCGTCGGAAGATGCCGAAGTTGCCACAGCCGTCGAGGCGCGCCGCCTCATCGAGATCACGTGGCAGGCCGCGGATGAACTGGACCGTGAGGAAGATGAAGAAGGCGTCGGTCGCCAGGAACTTGGGCACGATCAGCGGCAGGTACGTGTTCAGCCAGCCGAGTTCGTTGAACAGGATGTACTGCGGCACGATCGTCACCTGGTACGGCAGCAGCAGGGTGACCATGAGGAGCGCGAAGAGCGTCCGCTTCAGTGGGAAGTCCAGACGCGCGAACGCGTAGCCGGTGAGCGTCGCTGCGAACAGGTTTCCCACCACGCACAGCGCCGCGATGATGAACGAGTTGACGAAGAAGACGCCGAAGTTCAGCGTCGAGGAGGCCGTGAAGCCGGCGACGTAGTTCTCCAGCGTGTAGGAGCCGGTGAACGGCAGGAAGGTCTTGCCGATCTCGGCGTTCGGATGGAACGAGGCATCGATCATCCACACGACCGGGTACAGCATGATCACCAGAACGGCGATGGTGACCGCATGCCGTGCCCACGAAGCCAGGACGCGGCTCTTCGTCGGCCGGGTCGGGAAGAGTCTCACTCGCCGGCGCCGGCCGGTGGTGATGGTGTAGGTGTCGGTCATGAGTCCTCCCCGTAGAAAACCCAGTAGCGGGAGCTCCAGAAGATCCCCCCGGTGATGAGGGCGAGGGCGAGGAGCAGGGCCCATGCCATCGCGGACGCGTATCCCATCTGGAAGTCGACGAAGCCCTTCTGGTAGAGGTACACGGTGTAGAGGAGCAGCGAGTCGGCCGGCTGCCCCGTGCCGCCACTGATGACGTAGGCCGGAGTGAAGGACTGCAGCGAGTTGACGACGACCAGCAGGCCGTTGAAGAAGATGACGGGCGTGAGGTGCGGGAACGTGATCGACCAGAACTGCTGCCAGCGATTGGCCCCGTCCAGCTGAGCCGCCTCGTAGTACGACGCCGGGATCTGGCGCAATCCCGCCAGGAAGATCACCATCGTGCTTCCGAACGTCCAGATCGCCAGCGCGACGACGGTGTACAGCGCGGTGCTCGGGTTGCCGATCCAGCTCTGGCCTTCGATGCCGAACAGTCCGAGGAAGGCGTTGAAGATGCCGCTCGAACCGAAGACCTGCAGCCAGAGCACGGCGATTGCCACGCTGCTTCCCAGCAGCGACGGGATGTAGAACAGCGCTCGGTAGACCGACAGGAACTTCATGCCCCTGTTGAGGAAGACGGCGAGCAGCAGCGAGAAGATCAGGATGCCGGGAACGCTGAGGACCGTGTACATGGCCGTGACGCCGACGGACTTGAGATACCGCGGGTCGGATTCGAACATCCGGACGTAGTTGTCCAGCCCGATCCAGTCCGCCGAGCCGATCAAGTCGTAGCGCGTGAAGGACAGGTAGAGCGATGCGATCATCGGCCCGAGCGTGATGACCACCATTCCTATGAGCCACGGCGACAGGAAGCCGTATGCCGACAGCGCGTTGCGCCGGCGATTGCGCTTCATCGCACGCCTGCGCGCCGGGTCGGTCGCGAGCGTGGCGCCGCCGAACGAGCTCTGCTCGGGGATCTGCTCGAGGATGGCTTGCTGGGTCATGACGGATCGACCGCCTTCCGGGCATGATCCTCGACCTCAGCGGCGAGGATCTGTGACAATAGGGCAGCCAGCGGCACCCGCGTGCCCGCGTGCCTCGCCGCTGCGACGACGTCCCACAGGTCTTTGCTCCATGGCCGGTATGAGACGTCCACGTCGGCGCGGTCGTATGCCTTCGCCAACTCGTCGAAGAAGCCCCAGTTGCGTGCGGTCCAGCTGTCTCCCGTCGAGGACCGGAGGACCTCCAGGACGAGGGAGTCCGCCACGTCGAACGTGGCGGTGAGCTCGAGGCCCTCGTACAGCGCCTGGAGCGAGGCGAGCATCGCGAGCTGATTCGCCAGCTTCACGGCGGCGCCGGCGCCGACCCGCCCGCACCTGACGGTCGTGCCGAGCGCGTCGAGCACGCGCTGAGCATCGGGGCTCGGCTGGCCGCCCAGCATGATGGTGAGGGAACCGTCGCGCGCGCGGGCGGCGCCGCCGCTGACGGGCGCGTCCAGGATCCGGACACGCCCGTCGGCGGACGCCAATCGCTCCACGGTCTTGGGTAGAACCGTCGAGTGGACGAGGAAGGTCGCCCCCGCCGCGACGATGCCGGCGAGACCCTGCTCGACGAGGAGCGACTCGACGACGGCGTCATCCGGAACGGCGAGGCATACGACGTCGCAGTCCGCGAAGTCGGTCAGGTCGGACGAGAGCCGGCCGCCCCCCTCCTCGAGCCGGGCGCGCTTGTCCTCGGCCAGATCTGATCCGACGACATCGAATCCCTGGTCGATGAGGTTGAGCGCCATCGGCATCCCGATGTCGCCGAGCCCGATGAATCCGACTCGCATGGCAATCTCCTTCGAATGCGCTCTCGTCCGGGTCCGACGTCAGTCGACCTGGACGGTGTCGTCGAGTGCCCAGCCGAGCTGCTCGTACATCTTGCGGCGGCCGCGCTTATCGTTCTCGGCTTCCTGCCATGCGTACTTCGCGACCTCCTCGATGTGCTCGTGCGGCACGACGATCACACCGTCGCCGTCGCCGACGACCAGGTCCCTCGGGTTCACGCGCTGGCCGCCGACGGTGATCGGGGTGTTGTGCTCGAGGTACTCGATGCGCCCCTGCGTCATGGTCTGGCCGATGAACTGGGTGAAGATCGGCACCTTCTGAAGTCGGCATTCGTCGACGTCGCGCACGCCGCCGCTCGAGACCACGCCCTGTGCACCGTTGAGGAAGAAGTTGAGCGTGTTCCACGACCCGAGCTGGCCGACTCCGAGGTATGGGGACTCGATGACGACGACATCGCCCTGCACGATCTCGCTGACGTACGGCTCGATGTGCTTCTCCTTGTACCAGTACTGCTTCGCCCACTCGGTGTACTCGTCCGGCGTCAGCGGCGGGGCCTGCTCATGACTCGCCACGAGCCGCACGGTGAGTGCGGGACCGCACAGACGGGCGCCGTCGAACAGGGGACGGATGTCGCGCGCGACGCTCCCCTTGCTGAACAGACCGATCCAGTCCATGCCGTCGCGAACGTCCGACACTCGCAGACCGTCGTACAGCTTCTTGATTTCGGGGTAATCCATCGGACTACTGCCTTCCTTTTGTGTGAGGATCCTCGTCGATCACCAGTTGGTGGCGACGTACTTGGTCTCGAGATATTCGTGCAGGCCCTCGGTGGAGCCCTCGCGTCCCAGGCCGCTTTCCTTCACGCCGCCGAACGGCGCCGCCGGATCGGAGACGAGGCCCCGGTTCAGAGCGACCATCCCCGCTTCCAGGCGAGCAGCGAGCGCAAGACCGCGGCGAAGGTCTTCCGTGTAGAGGTAGGAGACGAGGCCGTGGATCGTGTCGTTCGCGACGCCGATCGCCTCGTCCTCCGAGGAGAAGGCGGCGATGGGGGCGACGGGCCCGAAGACCTCTTCGTGCAGGATGCGAGCATCGCGCGGAACATCGACCAGGACGGTGGGCGGATAGAAGTACCCCGCACCGTCGGGTGTCGCCCCGCCGGTCAGGACACGTGCGCCACGCGCGACGGCATCGTCGACGAGTTCCTGCACCTTGCGGCGGCCCGCCTCATTGATCAACGGGCCGACGTCGATCGACGCATCCGCGGCACCGCCCACCGTCAGCGCACCCATGCGTGTCGCCAGTTCGCTCGCGAACCTCTCGACGACGCTCTCGTGCACGAAGAATCGGTTCGCGGCCGTGCAGGCCTGTCCGCCGTTGCGCATCTTCGCGATCATCGCGCCATCGACGGCGGCATCCAGGTCGGCGTCCTGGAGGACGAGGAAGGGCGCATTGCCGCCGAGCTCCATGGCCGTCCGCAGAACGCGGTGCGACGCGCGCTCGAGCAGATGCCGGCCGACCTCGGTGGATCCGGTGAACGACAGCATCCTCACGCTGTCGTGGGACAGCAGCCGGTCGACCACCGCCCCCGCGGACCTGGTCGTCAGCACCGTCAGGACACCGTCGGGAAGCCCCGCTTCGGCCAGGATGTCGGCGATCGCCAACGCGGTGAGCGGAGTCTCGGCCGCCGGTTTGAGGATGGCCGTGCAGCCGACGGCGAGCGCCGGCCCGATCTTGCGAGTGGCCATCGCCGCGGGGAAGTTCCACGGGGTGACGAGCACGCACAGGCCGATCGGCTCGTGCGAGACCAGCACCTTGCTCGTGCCCGCCGGGTTGTCGAAGAGCTCGCCGCGCACACGGACCGCTTCTTCCGCGTACCAGCGGAAGTACTCCGCAGCGTAGGCGACTTCACCCATCGCATCGGCGTGTGATTTGCCGTTCTCACGTGAGATCAGCTCCGCGAGCTCACGCTGACGCTGCATCATGATGTCGAACGCCCTCAGCAGCACGGCAGCGCGCTCGCGGCTGGGAAGAGCCGCCCACGCCCCTGCCGCCTCGCTCGCGGCGGCGACAGCGCGATCGGCGTCGTCGGGCCCGTGATCGACCACCTCCGCGATGACGGACTCGTCGGCCGGGTTCATGACGGCGAAGGCATCGGCAGTGCCGGTCATAGCGCGGTCAGAGGACAGGATGGTCATCGCGATGCTCCCAACGTCTCGGGGTCGAAGCTGAGGGTGCCCGCGTAGGCGGCCTCGAGGACCGCGCGAGCGGCCTCTACCGTGAGCCCTACGGGGTTGTTGTCTGCGAGCCGTTTCGCGTGCGTCCCCTGCTCGGCCGCCCAATCAAGACGATCGCGCGGGAACCCGAGCTCTTCGAGCGTGTGGGGGATCCCGATCTGGGTCATCAGGTCACGGACCAGCTGAGGCGCAGCATCCGCCAGTTCATTCACGGGTTTGTCGCCGGCGCCCATCGCGCGAGCGACATCGGCCAGCTCCTGCTGTCGCGCCGGTGCGTTGAGCGCCATCGCGTGAGGCAGCAGCAGCCCCACTCCCACGCCGTGCGACGTGTGCGTGACCGCGCCGATGGGATATTGCAGGGCATGGGCGGCCGCGGTGCCCGCCGTGCCGAAAGCGAGTCCGGCGAGCAGGGAGCCGAACATCGTCAGAGTACGTGCCTGAATGTCGTCGGGCTGTCGGTAGGCCTGAGCCAGGCCCGCCGCCAGACAACGGATCGCTTCGAGCCCGAGCAGGTCGGTCAGCGCGGAGGCGCCCATGAAGACTCGGCTCGATGCCAGATCTCCGACTTCGCCCTTGCGGGCCGTGTACGACTCGATCGCGTGCGACAGTGCGTCGGCGCCCGATGCCGCCGTGACGGAGGGCGGACAGCTCAGGGTGAGTTCGGGGTCGCAGACCGCGACTGCCGGGATGAGATACGGGCTCGAGACACCGACCTTGGATTCGCGGGCGGGGTCGGTCACGACGGCGACGGGAGTCACTTCCGAGCCGGTGCCTGCGGTCGTCGGGACGGCGATGATCGGAGCGATCGGGCCAGGCACGTTGCCTTCGCCGTAGTAGTCGGGCACGTCTCCCCCGTGCGCCAAGACCACGGCGGCCATCTTGGCGGTGTCGATGCTGCTGCCGCCGCCGATCGCGATGAAGATGTCCGCCTCGAAGTCGGCCGCTGCCCTCACAGCCGAGAGGATCGCGCTCACGGGCAGTTCCGGTACGACGTCGGTGAAGAGGGCTGATCGGAGTCCAGCGGCTTCGAGCTCCGTCCGCAGTTCGCCGATCTCCACGGAGTCGGCCAGGAACGGGTCGGCGATGATCAAGGCGCGCGATCCGCGCGCTGCCACGAGCGCGGACACCGCGCGCCGCGCGCCACGTCCGAACACGATCTCTTCAGGTGATCGCAGCACCGCGTACATCCGAGCATCCTCCGTTGGAACAACGACCGTATCCGATACGATCTGATTCGACAGTAGGAGGCAAGACCGCGACTTGTCAATCCGACCGCGAGGTTCGACGATCACACGTCGCAGCGGCGCCGCTGAGTTTCCCTGGCCGGTGCCCATAGTGGCGCTGGCCGTCCAACGTGCGGCAGACTAGAACTTCATCAGACATCGGATCAGATCGGATCGCGGGAGACGAACATGGCCCAACGTGCGCACCTGCCCCTGGACACCAGGGGCGCTTCCGCCTCCCCGCGTGACGGCGCCGCGCGCTCCCCGCTGGGGACCGAGATCTATGGATCGCTGCTGTCGCGGATCCTCACCTCAGACCTGGGCCCGGGAGATCGGCTCACGATCGACGCGTTGGCACGAGAACTGGGCGTCTCGCAGACTCCGGTACGCGAGGCCCTGCATCGGCTCGACGCCGAGGGCATCGTCGTCCGCAATCACCTGGCCGGCTACCGCGTCGCCCCGAAGATGACCCGCGACCAGTTCGAGCAGATGGTCGAAGTACGGCTGCTGCTCGAGCCGGCGGCCGCCCGGCGGGCGGCCGAGCGGATGTCGCCCGAAGACATCGCCCTGTTGTCGACTCTCGAAGCGGACATGCGGGAGCTGCACGAGCAACGCGGCTCCGACGGCCTGACCTCCTACGCCCGCTTCTCGCAGATCGATGCGCAGCTGCACGACGCGATCGCGCTCGGAAGCTCGAATCTGTACATCCGAGACTCGCTTGCCAGGCTCCATCCTCACGTCCACCTCTTCCGCCTGAGTAGCACGTCTTCGATCACCGCGGAGGCGATCGAGGAGCATCAGCAGATCATCGACGCGATCGGCGCGCGGGAACCGGATGCTGCCGCATACGCCATGCGGCGCCACGTGGAGGAGTCAGCGCGGCGCTTCCGCGCCGGTTTCGCCGCAGACGAGGAAGCGGCGGCGACCTAGCCGACAAGACGCACGCGGCCCTGATTCACAGTCCGAGTCGGGCCAGGAAGTCGTTGCGGAAGACTCCACGGGGGTCGAGGCGTTCGCGCAGCGCGGCGAAGTCGTTCCAGCGGGGGTAGAGCTGCCGCATCCGCTGCTCCGCACCCTCGAGGGTGAACAGCTTGCCCCAGTGCGGGCGCGCGCCGAGTGGAGCGAGCGCTGCTTCGATGATCGGCAGCAGCGCCTCCACGCCCGGCTGATCGGGCTTCCACGTGAAGTGAAGACCCATCACATCGGTCTGGTACGCCGGCGACAGCCACAGGTCGTCCCGCGCGACGGTGCGCAGCTCGCACACCTGCAGCAGCGGAACCACGCGCGGGGCGAGCTCGCGCAGTGCCGAGATGGCGGCGACGGCGTTGCGGCGGGGCACGAGATACTCCGACTGCAATTCGTCACCGTTGGACGGCGTGAACTCCAGCTTGAAGTGCGGCAGGCGTGCGAACCACGGGCCGGGCTCGCCGAGCTGATCGGTGCAGCTCTCGGCCGAGACATCGGGGAGCGGATGCCGCTTCACGGTCGCGCGCGAAGCGCCGAGCACCTCGTCACGTACGGCGCCGGCCGCATCCGCGCGCCGCTTCACCCACAGCTGGTCGACCACGTCGGGATCGCGCCAGGTGTGGAACATCGAGACGCTGTAGCCGAGGCCGGTGACCGCGTCGAGATCGTCGAGCGCGGCGTCCAGAGGCAACCGCTCATAGACCGTCTGGGCGATGTCGAAGGTGGGAACGATGTCGAGCTCCAGGGCGGTCACGATGCCCAGCGCCCCGAGGGAGACCACCGCTCCGTCGAAGTCCGCGTCGCCCCGCGCGAACCGGAGCGTCTCGCCGTCGGCCGTCACGAGTTCGACCGCGGCGACGGATGCGGCCAGCGACGCCACGGCATCTCCCGACCCGTGGGTCCCCGTCGCCACCGCTCCGGCGAGCGAGATGTGCGGCAGCGACGCGAGGTTGGCCAGCGCCCATCCTTCACGGTCGAGCCGGGGCGCCACATCCCCGTACCGCAGGCCCGCCGCCACTCGCACGACCCGGCGCTCGCTGTCGACCGCCACCTCGGCCGGCAGCTCACGAGCGACGATGTGCACGCCGTCGGTGTCGGCGATCGTGTTGAAGCAGTGGCGACTGCCCAGGGCCTTCACGCGCGACGCGGAACGGACGGCATCCGCAAGCTCCTCGATCGAACGCGGCGCCACCATCCGCTCGGATCCGTAGACGACGTTCGACGCCCAGTTGCGCTCCCCGGCCGTGTCTTTCGTCACGCTCACCGCGCCTCCCCTGCCGGTTGGTCGAACGGCGAGGGGCCGAGCTCGTCCAGCAGCTCCTTCATCTTCGCGTAGGCGCGGTTGCGGTACGCGACCAGCTCGGAGATGCGCTCCGGGTCGATGGCCCGGAAGCCGCCGCCGGTCTTGGTTCCCAGCTCCCCGCGCTCGATGCGCTCGGCGAGGATCGCCGGCGTCGCGAAGCGCTCGGGGAAGTCGCCCTGAAGCGACGCGTAGCAGAAGGCGTAGACGTCGAGCCCGGCCATGTCGGCGATCGCGAACGGGCCGAAGAACGGCAGGCGGAAGCCGAACGTCGAACGGACGATCGCGTCGATGTCTTCCGGCGTCGCGACGCCCTCGTCGACCAGCTGGGTCGCCTCGTGGAAGAGCGCGTACTGCAGCCGGTTCAGCACGAATCCGGTCGCGTCCTTCACGCGGGCGCCGATCTTGCCGCTTCCGGCGACGATCTCTTCGGCGACGACGATCGCGCTCTCGGCTGTGGCCGGGTGCGGGATCAGCTCCACGCCGGGCACGAACGGCGCCGGGTTGGAGAAGTGCACGCCGAGGAATCGTTCGGGGTGCTCCACGGCCTCGGCGAGCTTCGCGATCGAGATCGTCGAGGTGTTGCTGCCGATGACCGCGGTCGGATTCGCCCGCGAGATGCGACGGAGCGTCTCGTGCTTGATCTCGATGCGCTCAGGCACCGCCTCCTCGATGAACTCGGCGTCCGCGACGGCATCCTCGATGCTCTGCGCGGCGGTGATCCGCTCGGCGATCACGGCGCTCGCACCGGCCGGAAACAGCCCCTGCTGCTCGAATTCCTCGGTCTCGGTGCGGATGCGCTCCAGGTTGGACGCGGCGATCTCGGCGGTGACGTCCGAGATGATGACGTCGTGACCGGCGAGCGCGAAGACCTGCGCCATCCCGCCGCCCATGTAGCCGCTGCCGACGACGGCGATCCGGGTCATGCGCCTGCCTCGCTGTTCTGATCGGCACTGGTCTGATCAGCACCGTTCTGATCGGCACTGTTCTGATCGGCACCATGGCCGGGCTCGCCGAGGTTGTCGTACGAATCGATGGCCGCGACCTTCGCGGCGGAAGCGGATGCCGGATCGAACCTGTAGCCGAGCCACTCCGACACCAGCCGCTTGGCCAGCTCGAGACCGATGACGCGCTGGCCCATCGTGAGCACCTGCGCGTTGTTGCTGAGCACCGACCGCTCGACCGAGTAGCTGTCGTGGGCGGTGACGGCGCGGATGCCCGGTACCTTGTTCGCCGAGATCGCCACGCCCAGACCCGTGCCGCAGATGAGCAGCGCCCGGTCGGCGTCACCCGCTGCGACGCGTCGCGCGGCTTCCACCGCGACATGGGGGTAGTCGGTGTGCTCATCGCCGGCGACCCCGACGTCGGCCACGGACTCGACCCGCGGGTCGGCCTCCAGCAGGGCCTTCAGCGCGGACTTGTACTCGTAGCCGGCGTCGTCGCTTCCGACGACGATCCGCAGTGGCTCGGTCATCGTTCTTCCTCTCGGGTGGGGCGGGATGTGGATGCCTCGGCGATCGCCGTCGCGATGAGTGCCAGCGAGGTCGCTCCGGCGTCCGGGTGCCCGAGGCTCTTCTCGGCCAGCGGGCGCGCTCGGCCGAGTGCCGGCCGCAGCGCCGAAGTGGACGCCGCTGCGTCGGTCGCCGCCTGCGCCGCAGCGTGGAGCGCGTCGCCGACGTCGTCGCCGGCGTCGAGTCGGGCCGCGAGCGTGCGCGCGAACGGGTCGAGTGCGTCGACCATGGTCTTGTCGCCGACGTGGGCGCCGCCTCGCGAGGCGACGGCGTCGAGCGCGGCGCGGGCGGCCTCGGGGGCGGCCCTGCGCAGGTCGGCGTCGTCGTGGTCGAGTGCGCGCCCGATCGCGCGCAGCATGGCACCCCAGAGAGCGCCGGACGTGCCCCCGGCCTTCTCGCTCCAGGCGTCGCCGGCAGTGGTGAGCATGGCCGACAGTCCGGCAGCCGGGTCCGCGGCATCCGTCGCGGCATCGACTCCGTTGCGCATGCCGACCCCGTGGTCGCCGTCTCCGGCGATCGCGTCGATGCGGCCGAGTTCGGTCTCGTGCTCGTGGATCGTCGCGCGAACGACATCGAGATACGTCAGCGCCACGGCCGCCGCGTTCTGGGACCACTCGGACGCCTCGACGGCGTCCACCGCAGCGACTTCGTCGACCTCGACCACGTCGGCATCGCTCGCGGCCGCGATCTGGACCATGCCCTTGCGGTACGCCGGCGTGTACGCGGGAGCCGCCCACAACGGCTCGAGCTCGTCATCGAGCCAGAAGAGCGTGACGGATGCCCCCGCCATGTCGAGACTCGTCACGAGCTCGCCGACCTCGGGCTGCACGACGGTGATGCCGGCTCCTTCGAGCCGGGCCGCGACATCCCCGAAGAGCACGAAGAGCTCCTCGTACTTCACGGTGCCCAGCCCGTTGACGATCACGGCCACGCGATCGCCGCGGTTCTCGGGCGCATCGCCGAGCAGCGCGTCGACGAGGGTCTGGGCGAGCTCGGCCGAACTCGTGCGCGGCACGTCGCGGATGCCGGGCTCGCCGTGGATGCCGAGCCCGATCGACATCATCCCCTCGGGGACGGTGAACAGCGGCTCGTGGGCGCCGGGGAAGGTGCATCCGCCGAAAGCCACCCCGAGGGTGCGCGTGCGATGGTTCGCCCGCCGGGCGAGCCGCTCGACCTCATCGATCGAGTCGCCCCGTTCGGCGGCGGCGCCCGCGATCTTGAACACCGTGAAGTCGCCGGCGATGCCGCGGCGCTTGTCGATCTCGTCGATGGGCGCGCTGGCGATGTCGTCGGTGCACAGCACGGTGCGCGCGTCGATTCCCTCTTCGCGCAGCCGGTCCTGGGCCTCGCCGAAATGCAGCACGTCGCCGGCGTAGTTGCCGAAGCTGAACAGCACTCCGCCGCCGCGGTGCGCCGCCTTCGCGACGCGATAGGCCTGGCCCGCCGACGGCGACGTGAAGATGTTGCCGCAGACCGCTCCGGCGGCCATGCCGGCACCCACCACGCCTGCGAAGGCCGGATAGTGTCCGGAACCGCCGCCGACCACGACGGCGACCGAGCCGCGAGGGGCCGGGGTCGCGCGCACGACGCCGCCGTCGACGGCGCGCACGAGGTCGCCGTGGGCGGCCACGAATCCGGCGAGGGCCTGCGGCACGAAGTCCGCGGCGTCGTTCGCGATGCGGGTCATGCGGCACCGCCGTCATGACGCGGCTGGCGCACTCTGCTCGCACCGAGCGCGTAGCCCTCGCGCTTGGGCAGCACGTGCCGGCGCAGGTAGTCACGGTTGTCCGCGCACACGCTCAGTCCGTCGCCGCCGTAGTTCTCGACGCAGATCACGCCCTGGAAGCCCTGCTCTATCGCGTACGCGAAGGCGCGGCGGTAGTCGATGAGGCCGTACTGCATGGGCGCCGGCACCGCGAAGTAGGCGCCCCGCGCGCGGTCTTCGTCGCGCGCGTAGTTCTTGACGTGCCAGAAGTTCGCGTAGGGGACGGTCTTCTCGACCAGCTCCGACCACGGCTCGATCGGCCGGTGCAGCCGCACGAGGTTGCCGATGTCGGGGTTGAGCCCCACGTTGTCCATGCCGATGTCCTGCACGAGCCGCACGGCGGAATCGCCGGTGCCGAGGAACGTGTCTTCGTACATCTCGAGCGAGACGAGGATGCCGATCTCGGCCGCATGACGGCCCAGTTCCTGCAGCCTGCCGACCGCGAGGTCCCAGTCCGCCGGGTCGTCCTGGTGGCCTTCGACGGTCCAGAACCACAGCTGCTCCTGCTGCTCGGCCGTCAGCGCCTGGTGCAGACCGAACGACACCGTCTCGATGCCCAGCGCCGCGGCGGCATCCAGCGTCCGGTGGCTGTAGGCGAGGTTCGCCTCGCCGTTCGCGTGGTCGATCACGCTACACCGGATCGCCGAGATCGACGTCGGCACCACGCCTGCCTCGCCGGCGAGAGCAGTGAGGTCCGTCAGACGCTCGGGGCTCAGATCTCCGACGCGCAGCCAGGAGTCGGTGATATCGATGCGGTCGAAGCCGGCGTCGGCGACGTCGGTCAACGGTCCGCGCCACGCCTCGGGTCCCGCCTCGGTCACGCTGCGACCGTCGGGCAGGCGCCCGGGGAACGGAAGCGCCGCGGCCGCGATCGGCCAGCTCTGCGCGGTCAGGCCGGTCATGCGGCATCCCCCTTCTCGATTCGGACCCCGGTCACGAGCACCGGATCATCCACGACGCGCGTGGGACCGGTGACGGTGAGGGCGGCGGGCGCCGTGACGTCCGTCAGAGACAGCCCCGCGGTCAAGTTCACCACGCCGGGCTCGACGATGCGGCGGCGCTGAAGTCCCGTGAACGAGAACCGGTCGGCATGCAGTTCGAACGAGACGGATGCCGTCTCGCCGGGCTCGAGCGACACCCGGGCGTAGCCGACCAGCTGCTGCACGGGCCGGGTCACCTGCGCGACCGGATCGGCGCTGTACAGCTGGACCACGGTCGCGCCTGCGCGGTCGCCGGTGTTGGTGACCGCGACGGATGCGACCACGGTGCCGTCGTTGGGCATGGCGTCACCGTCGAGCGTGACGTCGCCGAGCGCGAACGTCGTGTACGACAGGCCGTGGCCGAACGGGAACGCCGGTGCGATCGACAGGTTGCTGATGCGGTCGCCGTCCTGGCCGAGCGGCGGCGCGAGGTAGGTGTGAGGAAGCGCCCCGTTGGTGCGCGGGATCTGCACCGGGAGGTGCCCGCTCGGGTTGACCTCGCCGGTGAGGACGCCCGCGATGGCGGCGGCACCCTCCACGCCCGGCATGAACGACTGCACGATCGCCGCCGCGCGTCCGGTGTAGGCACCGAGCGCGTAGGGCCGGCCCGAGAGCACCAGCAGCACGACCGGCGTGCCCGTGTCCAGCAGCGCGTCGACGAGACGGCCCTGGTCGCCGGGAAGGTCCAGGCTCGGGGCATCCGATCCCTCTCCCGACGTGCCCTTGCCGAACATGCCTGCGCGGTCGCCGACGACCGCGATGACGACGTCGCTTGCCGCCGCGGCCTCGACGGCGCGTGCGAACTCCACGTCGTCGGCCGGGTCGACGAGCGGCGTGCCCCGTTCGACCACGACCTCGGCACCGGGCGCCGCGGAGCGGAGGGCGGCCGGGATCGACGTCGCGTCGATGCCGAGTCCCATGTCGGGATGCCGCGGCATGACGTGGATCGGGTAGGAGTACGCACCCATGAGCGCACCCGGGTCTTCGACGCACGGGCCGACGACAGCGATCCGCCGTGTGCCGGCGTTGGTGGCGGGGTCGAGCGGGAGCAGGCCTCGGTCGTTGTCGAGCAGGATGATCGACTCCTCCGCGAGGCGCCGCGCGATGTCGCGGTTGCGGGCGCTGTCGAGATCGATGTCGGCGGGCTCGGCCGGCGCCCAGCCCGCGTCGAGCAGCCCGAGCTGGATCTTCTGGGTGAGCACGCGCCGCACCGCGGTATCGATGTCGGCCCGGGTGCGCGCCGGATCGGGATCGCCGTCGTCGAGGATGCGGTACGCGGCGATGTCGGGCAGCTCGACATCGATTCCCGCGTGAAGGGCCAGCCTTCCGGCATCCGCCATCGTCTCGGCGACGCCGTGCTTGGACTTGAGGAACGCGACGGCCCAGTAGTCCGACACGACGGTGCCGTCGAAGCCCCACTCATCGCGCAGCAGCTCGGTCAGCAGCCAGCGATCCGCGCCCGCGGGAACACGATCGAGCTCGGTGTACGAGTTCATGACGCTCCGCGCGCCGCCGACGCGCACCGCCATCTCGAACGGCGGCAGCACGAGGTCGCGCAGTTCGCGCTCACCCATCGACACCGGGGCGTGGTTCCGCCCGCCGCGGGATGTGGCGTGTCCGGCGAAGTGCTTGAGCGTCGCGATGACGCCGGCACCCTGGAGTCCCTCGACGTAGGCGGTCGCGAGCGTGCCCACGACGTACGGGTCCTCGCCGAGCGTCTCTTCGACGCGGCCCCAGCGGTAGTCGGTGACCACGTCGAGCACCGGCGAGAGCCCGTGGTGCACCCCGACCGCGGCCATGTCGGAGCCGATCGCGTTCGCCATCTCGCGCACGAGCTCGGGGTCGAACGTCGCCGCCCACGCCATCGAAGCGGGATACACCGTGGCTCCCAGAGTCGTGAAGCCGGTCAGGCACTCCTCGTGGACGACGGCCGGGATCCCCAGCCGCGTGCCCTCGAGCAGATGGCGCTGCGAGTCGCGGACCTTGCCCATGCCTTCACGAGCGGTCACCGGTGCGGTGCCGAAGACGCGCGTGAGGTGACCGATGCCGTCGGCGACGGCCTCCTCGAACGGAGGGCGGCCCTTCGACAGCACGTCCTGCATGGGTGCGATGATCTGCGTCGAGTCGCGCTTGTCGGCCCAGTAGCTGCCCAGCTGCGCGATCTTCTCGGCGGGTGTCATCTCGGCTATGAGCGCCTCGACGCGGGCTTCGATGTCTGCCGTGGGATCAGCCCACGCGGGAGCCGCCACGACGTCCGTCGGGTGTGTCATCCTTGACCTTCCGGATATTTGTTCTCGTCAACAACAATTCTGGATTTCAGGGTAGCGTCGTTGTACAACGTTGCCAAGTCGGGGCGAGCCGAAGGCCGGACGGCCTGCCGATGACAGACAGGGGACCGCATGAGAGCCGAACTGGTGTCGGCAGACACCGCCGGGGTATTCCATGGCGAAGGCGCGTTCTGGGACGACGCGACCGGCAGTGTCCGGTTCGTCGACATGCTTCGCGGCGACGTGCTGACGTCGGACGACGCGAGCGTGCGCAGGTCGCACGTGTCCGATGTGGCAGCCGTGATCCGAGGCCGGCGCGATGGCGGCTACGTGGTCGCGATCGAGCGCGGCTTCGCGCTGACCGACGAGAACCTGGCGATCGTCACCGAGATCCCGGTGTTTCGCGAGCGCACTGCGCGGATGAACGAAGGGGCGTGCGACGCTGCCGGACGCTTCTACTGCGGCAGCATGGCCTACGACACCCGCGCGGACGGCGGACGCATGTACCGGCTCGATCCGGATCTGTCTGTGCACGTGGTCATGGGCAGGGTGACCATCCCGAACGGACTCGTGTGGAGCGACGCGGGCACGACCGCATTGCACGCCGACACCGGCGAGGGTGTCATCTGGGCGTATGACTTCGACCTCTCCACCGGAGAGTTCGGCGATCGCCGGCCCTTCGTACGATTCGACGGCACGAAGGGGATGCCGGACGGCATGTCGATCGACGACGAAGGCGGGGTCTGGGTCGCACTGTGGGGCGGCGGCGCGGTCCACCGCTATGCGCCCTCGGGTGCCCTCGACCTCGTCGTCACGGTACCGGCGATGAACGTCACGTCGTGCGCATTCGGCGGGCCCGACCGCCGCACCCTCTACATCACGACCTCGCGTCAGGGACTCGCAGACCCCGAGCCCCACGCCGGCGGTCTGTTCGCGATCCAGACCGAGGTCGCCGGCGCGCCCGTCCACGCCTTCGGCGGCTGAGCTCACATCCAGCCGCCGTCGACGATCCACCTCTGCCCGGTGCACAGGCGGGAGTCGTCGGCCGCCAGCCACAGCACGAGCCTGGCCACGTCGGCCGGAGCCAGTTTCTCGGGCAGAGCCTGACTCGCCTCGATCAGCCGCTCGGCCTCGGGTGTCACCCAGTCGCGCAGCTGACGCTCCGTCATGATCCAGCCGGGGATGACGCAGTTCACCCGGATGCGGTCGCGCCCGAGTTCGCGAGCGAGGGTGCGGGTGAGCCCCTCGATCCCCGCCTTCGCGGTGACGTAGCCCGCGAGATCGCGCAGGTCGATGTGCGCGCTGATCGAACCCATGTTGACGATCGACCCGCCGCCGGCGCGGCGCATGAACGGCGCGGCCGCTTGGGTCGCGAAGACGTGGTGGCGGACGTTGACGTCGATCTGCTCGTCCCACCGGTCGACGTCGAGCTCGTCGAAGGGGATGCGGTCGTCCCGGGCCGCGTTGTTGACCAGGATGTCGAGGGCGCCGAGCTCGGTCGCCACCTGCCGCACCGCGGCCTGGAGCGGGGACACATCGCGGACGTCGCAGCGGATGAAGCGTGCACCCGCCGCGGCGGACGCACCGGCGTCGACATCGAGGAACGCGACCTCGGCTCCCTGCTCGACCAGCTGGCGGACGATCTCACCGCCGATCCCTGCCGCACCGCCCGTGACTAGCGCTGCCTTCCCGCGGAGGCTCGGGTACGTGGCGAAATCGGTCATGACGAGTGATCCTCCTGTGTCGGCACGATGATGGCCCGGCCGACGGCCCCGTCGCGCAGTCCGTCGAATGCCTCGTTGACCGCCCCGAGCGGATACCGTCTGCCGATCAGGTCGTCCAGGGGAAGCCGCCCCGACTCGTAGAGGCCCAGGATCCGCGGGATGTCGATGTGCGGGTTGGATGAGCCGTAGAGCGAGCCGACGATCCGTTTCTGCCGCTGCACGAGGTCATTGATCGGCACGTCGAACGTCTGCCCGGCGCTGCCGAGGCCCACGGCGACGAGGGTTCCCTCCGGGGCGAGCATCCCGAGGCCGTCGCGCAGCGTGGCAGGACGCCCGACCGCCTCGATGACCCAGTCGACCCCGCCCGGCACGATGCCGTGGACCCGCGCGATGACATCGTCGGCGCGCGCGTCGACGACATGGGTCGCACCGAACCGTTGCGCAAGGTCCAGCTTGCGCGGGTCGAGGTCGATCGCGATGATCGGCGATGCCCCCGCGAGCTTCGCACCCATGACCGCGGCGAGGCCGACGCCGCCGGCTCCGACCACGACGAGCGAGTCGCCGGCGCAGGCTCCGACGACATTCGTCACGGCACCGACGCCCGTGACGACCGCGCACCCGGCGATCGCCGCGAGGGCCGCAGGGATGCTGTCGCGGACCTTCACGGCGCTCCGCTCGGGGACGACGACCTGCTCGGCGAAGCAGGACACCCCGAGGAAGTGATTCATCCGCTCACTCCCCTGCCGCAGCCGCCCGGGGCCGTCGAGCAGTCCGCCACCCTGGGCCTGCACGGGTCCGAAGACGCACATGACGGGGTTGCCACGCCGGCAGGGCGGGCACGAACCGCAATTGGGGCGCCACATCAACGCGACGCGGTCGCCCGGCGCGACTGACGTCACACCTTCCCCCACGGCGGCTACGCGTCCGGCACCCTCGTGCCCGAGCACGGCCGGCAACGGGCACGAGAGCTCACCTCGCATGTAGTGCAGATCGGAATGGCAGACGCCCGCTGCCTCGACGTCGACGAGGATCTCGCCCCGCCCGGGCGGAAGCAACTCGACGTCTTCGATGGACAAGGGCGTCCCGGGTTCGCGGAGCACGGCGGCGCGCATGGAACTCTCCTCTCGATAACAGGTCGGTGGCGGCCGGCGGTGCCGGCCGGGTCAGTGGGATTCGCGCAGGACGCCGGCCCCGCTGGCCCCGACCAGGAAGTCGAGGTCGGCGCCGGCATCCGCCTGATTCACGTGCGACACGTACAGCTGCTCCCAGCCGCGGCGGGGCGCGGCGAGCTGCGCAGTGAAGCCGGCGGGCGGCGTGCGCATGGCGAGCACTTCGTCGGGTACGTGGAGCGTGAGCGTCCGCGCGGGCACGTCCAGCTCGATCAGATCCCCGTCCTGGACGACGCCGAGCAGGCCGCCCACCGCCGCCTCGGGGGCGACGTGCAGCACCACGGTGCCGTACGCCGTCCCGCTCATGCGGCCGTCGCAGATCCGCACCATGTCGCGCACGCCCTTGGCCAGGAGCTTCTGCGGCAGCGGCATGTTGGCCACCTCCGGCATCCCCGGGTAGCCGCGAGGACCGCAGCCGCGCAGCACCAGCACCGAGGTCTCGTCGACGTCGAGGTCGGGGTCGTCGATGCGCTCGCGCATGTCTTCGACGGAGTCGAACACGACGGCGCGGCCGCGATGCTGCAGCAGCGCCGGCGTCGCCGCCGCGGGCTTCACGATCGCGCCTCCCGGTGCCAGGTTGCCGCGGACCACCGCCAGGCCCGCTGCCTCCTGCAGCGGCTCGTCACGGGTGCGGATCACGTCCGGATCCCAGATCGCACCGTCCACGGTGTCGACGAACGGGCGCCCGGTGACCGTCAGGGCGGACGGCTCGAGGCGGTCGCGCAGCTGCCCCAGCACCGCGTGGAGGCCACCCGCGCGGAAGAGGTCCTCCATGAGGTAGCGGCCGGCCGGCTGCAGGTTGACCAGCAGCGGCACGTCCCGGCCGATCCGGTCGAAGTCGTCGAGAGTCAGGTCGACTCCGAGGCGACCGGCGATGGCCAGCAGGTGCACGACGGCGTTCGTCGACCCGCCGATCGCGGCGAGGGTCACGATCGCGTTGTGGAATGCCTCCCGCGTCATGATCCGATCGGGCGTGCGCCCCTCGTGCGCGAGCTCGACGGCCAGCCTTCCCGTCTCATGCGCCATCTGAAGGAGGCGGCTGTCGGATGCCGGCACCCCGGCGATCCCGGGAATCGTCATGCCGAGCGCCTCGGTCACGCATGCCATCGTCGAGGCGGTGCCCATCGTGTTGCAGGTGCCGCGGCTGCGGATCATCGCGGACTCGGACTGCCGGAAGAAGTCCTGGTCGACGACACCCGCGCGCACCTCCTCGCTGAGCTTCCAGACGTCGGTGCCGCACCCGAGCGTCTCGCCGCGGAACGAGCCGTTGAGCATCGGTCCGCCCGGCACGACCACGGCGGGGATGCCGACGGATGCCGCGGCCATCAGCAGTGCCGGGATCGTCTTGTCGCACGCGCCGAGGAGCACGACCGCGTCGACCGGGTTGGCGCGCAGAAGCTCCTCGGCGGTCATCGCGACCATGTTGCGCCACAGCATCGCGGTGGTGCGCACCGTGGTCTCTCCGAGCGAGGGGATCGGCAGGTTGTAGGGGATGCCGCCCGCCTCGTAGACGCCGTACTTGACGCTCTGCGCCACCTCGTCGAGGTGGCTGTTGCACGGCGCGAGGTCCGAGGCGGTGTTCGCGATCGCGATCGAGGGCCGCCCGTCGAACGCGTGGTCGGGGAGCCCGCGGCGCATCCACGCCCGATGCAGATACGTGTTGCGGTCGTCGCCGCCGTACCAGGCGGTGCTGCGTGCGGCGCGGCCGATGTTCTCAGCCGGCATCGTCCACGCACTTGGCTCGCACCGTCGTCGCGGGATGCCGCGAGGCGCCGTCGCCGGCGGTGACCGCGGTCATGAGGCGCTCGCGTGGAGCGCGACCTCCGCGCGGCCGCCGCCGCGCGGAACGACGAAGCTCGCCTCCCCGCGGTCCTGCGCCACGCGGTAGTCGCCCGCGAAGCCGCGGACCTGCACGACCCCGTCCCCGTCCGTGCGGAGCTCTTGCGCGGCATGCCACCACTCACCCCTGATGAGGTCGTGCAGAGCGGTGAAGCTCGGCTTGGGCGAGCCGTCCGCCCGCAGCAGCCCGGACGGAGCGCCCAGCCAGGCTCCGGCATCCGTGATCCCCCAGTACGTCAGCGACTCGACCGCGGGATGCGAGAGGACGGTGCGGTAGTGGCGCACGATCTCGTCGGCCTGGCGAGCCTCACCCTCCTCGGTCGTCGGCCACGAGTCCACCACGTAGTCGTTGAGATCGCCGATGTGCGGCGGCATGAGCTCGCCGGACAGCAGCGTCGTCTCGGTGAGCTGGAGCGGGAGCCCGAACCGCGAGAACCGGTCGATCGTCTCGAAGATCTCGCGCTCACCGCGGAACCCCTTGTGCATGTGGGTCTGCAGGCCGAGAGCATCGATGCGGATGCCGGCCGCCAGGCACTCCTCGATGAGCCGCTCATAGGACGGCGAGAGATCGAAGTCGTTGAGCACGAGCCGTGCCTGCGGGTTCGCCTCTCGTGCGGTCTCGAACGCGAGCCTGACCATCTCGACGCGGCCGCGGACCTGGGCCAGACGGGTCACGGCGTTCTCTTCGGCGGTGAAGACCGGGAGGATGACCGCTTCGTTGATCGCGTCCCACTGGTCGATCACACCGGCGAAGTCGCCCACCTCACGGGTGACTCGGTCCCGCAGGATGCGCTCCACCTCGTCGTCCTCGAACGCCAGCAGCCACGACGGGGCGAGCGTGTGCCACACCAGCGGATGCCCCTTCACGGTGACCCCTCGGTCGGCGAAGTACTGCGCGGTCGCGCGAAGGCGATCGACATCGGTGACGCCCGGCCGTGGCTCGTAGCCGCGCCAGTAGAAGGGCAGCGTCACCGTGTTGAACAGTTCCAGCCACGACGGCAGGATGAGGCCGGCGGCCTCGGCGTCCGCCCCGCCGAAGAACCGGGCGGCGTCCGCGGTCGGATCGGCGGCAGAACCGCCCAGCAGCCCGATGAAGTCGAACCCGATGTTGCCGAACCCGAACGAGTGTCTCGTCTGCTCGATGACCACCACGGTGTCGGCGATCGGCGAGCCGTCGGCCGCGCGCAGCTGAAGGTCGAGCGTCTCGACGCGGTCCGTCATCGCGCCCCCCTCGCGCCGGGGTACCAGTCCTCGAGGGTGTTCTCGGTGATCACGATGAACACATCGTCCGGCCGCACGCCCTCGGCCTCCAGCCGTGCGGCGACGGCTGCGAACATCTGCGTCTTGGCCGCCTTGTCGTACATGCGCACCATCTGGACGCGGATGTAGACGACGTTGCGACGCTCTCCGCCCAGGTAGCTCGGGTCGGCGATGATGTGCCCGTCCGGCAGGGGGTGGATGACCTGGAACCGATCAGCGGCATCCATCCCGAGCCCTTCGACGAGCCCCTCGTGAATCGCGTCGGCGTACCTCCGGCGGGTCTCGACGGGAACGGACTCCGAGATCTCAACAGTGACGAGTGGCATCAGGCCCAGGCCTCCTTCTTGACATACACGTCCTGACCGGAGCGTGCGGATTCTTCGATCGCCAGGCCCAGCAGGTGGTCCTGGCATGCTTCGGCGAGCGAGTACGGCTCGGGTCCTTCGCCGCGCGCCCACGCGCCTGCCTTGGCGAGCATCTCGGCGACGGCGAGGTCGTCCTCCGAGAACCTCGTGCCGGCCCATGCGTTGCGGTAGACGACCTCGCCGTCGAAGGCGACGCTCATGAGGTCGTTGCCTTCGAGGTTCATGTCGACTCCGGTGCGGCGGTAAGACAGCGGCGAGGTCACCGGGCCGTCCACCGTCATGCGGGTCACGACGTCGTCGACGATCTCGCCGCGGGTGCCCCGGATCACGATCCGGCGGGCCAGCAACGGGTTCCACCACTGGTTCTGGACGAAGTCATAGAGGCCCATGCGGCCGTCGCCGAAGTCGAGCGTCGCGATGGTGGTCCGCCGCGGCTCGGGCTGCGGGTCCTGCACCCATCCGTCGAAGCCGAGCGGATCCAGTTGCGGCGCGTCGAACGTGCGGGCCGTCACGGTCGCCTCGGCCATGCCCGCCGCGAGCAGCGCGCGCATGATCGCCGTCGCGTGATACAGGTGCGTCGAGGCCACCTGCACCGCCGTCGGCGCGCCGATCGCCCCGCGGTCGACGACCGCTTGCCGGGCGGAATGACCGGGCATCAGCATGTACTGCTCCGCGACCTGCACCAGGCCCGACGAGCCCACCGACTGCCACAGCGCACGCAGCCCGTCCGCGGTCGGCGCAGGGGGCGTCTCGGCGAGCACGCGCGCCCCGGCATCGACCAGGTGCTCCACGACGCCCGGCATCGCCGGCCACGACACGGCGGCGACCGTGAACTCCGGCCGCAGCGCGACGGCGTCGTCCAGCGAACGGTACGAGGGCAGCCCCCATTCCTTCGCCATCGCATCGGCGGCGGCATCCGAATTGCTCACCACCGCCACCACCTTCAGCCGCTCGGGCGCAGTGGCAGCGAGCCGCAGATAGAACTTCGAACGCCACCCGCTTCCGACCACCGCGAATCTCACCGGATCTGTCATGTACTTCTTGCCTTCCTTGGTTGTCTGAGAGCCGGACGGCTCACACCTGGCTCATTCCGCCGTCGACGACGATCTCGGCGCCGGCGACGAAGCTGGATTCCTCGCTGGCCAGGAACAGCACGACCGCCGCCACCTCGTCGGGCCGGCCGACGCGGCCCACGGGGACCTGGTCGACGATCCGGCCGCGAAAATCCTCGGACCCGCCGATGAACCGGTCGAACCCCTCGGTGTCGGTCGGGCCGGGGCTGACGACGTTCGCACGGATGCCTCGCCCCCGCAGCTCGGCCGTGACGGTGCGGGCGAGCGAGCGCACGGCGGCCTTCGTGGCGTTGTACACCGCGTGACCCGGCCCGCCGTTGTGACCGGCGATCGACGACATCAGGACGATGCGACCCCCGTCGCGCATCAACGGGATGCTCTGGCGCAGCGTGAAGAACGCGCCGCGGAAGTTCAGGCCGGCGACCAGATCGAATGCCTCCGGCGTCGTGTCGACGATCGGCGTCGCCGCGATGTCCCTCCCTGCGTTGACCACCACGACGTCCAGCGGTCGGCCGAGCTCACGCAGGCGCCCGGTCAATGCGGCGCCCGACACATCGCCGGCATCGGCGAGGACCACGTGCGCGCGATCGCCGAGCCGGCGCGCGGCCTCGTCGGCGCGCACGGCATTCGTGCCGGTGACCACCACCTCCGCACCCTCGGCGATGAACCGCTCCGCGACGGCGAGGCCGATCCCCGCCGTGCCCGCGGTGACCAGCGCCAGCTGGCCGTCCAGCCTCCGGCACGAGGACGCGGACGCCGTCATTTCAGTGCCCCCGCGGCCAGGCCCCGCTCGAAGCTGCGCTGCAGCAGCAGGTAGGCCACGATCACCGGCACGGCTGTGATCACCGCCGAGGCGAGCACTCCCGTCTGGTCGTTCGTGTACTGGCTGATGAAGAACGACGGCAGCAGCGTCACGACCTGCTTCGCCGGGTCGAGCAGCATCAGCATCGGCAGCAGATAGGCGTTCCACGCGTTGATCAGCGTCAGCACGACGATGGCGCCCGCGATCGGCTTGGTGAGGGGAAGCACGATGTGCCAGAAGACCTGGACCACGTTCGCGCCGTCGACGCGGCCCGCCTCCATCAGCTCGGTCGGGATCCCCTCGAAGAAGCCCCGCGCGAGCAGCACGGTGAAGGGCACCTGCAGCGCCGCCAGAGGCAGGATCACAGCGATGAGCTCGTTGTACATGTCGAACGTCGACGCCGTCACGAACAACGGCGTGAGCAGCACGGCCTCCGGCATCGTCAGCGCGACCAACAGCAGCCAGAAATAGATCTCCTTGCCCGCGATCCGCAGCTTCGCGAAGCCGAACGCCGCGAGCATCGTGCAGACATAGACGAAGAGGATCGTGACGCCCGCGACGATCGCGCTGTTCATGAAGTAGAGCGGCACCATTCCGGTGTCGAAGACCTTCTTGTAGTTGCCCCAGCCTTCTCCTGCGAGCGAGCCGGCCACCATCGCGACCAGGGGCAGGAGGAACGGGATCACGATGACGGTGGCCAGCACCTGGATCGCCACCCGGCTCATACGGGAACGGATGTCGAACATGTCAGACTCCTCGCTCTCGTCGTGCACGCAGACGCATGAGCACGCCGCCGCCGATCGCCAGCACGAGCAGCGCCACCGAGATCGCGGCGGCGTACCCGAAGTGCTTCTCCTGCACCATCTCCTGGTAGATGTAGGTGCCGAGGAACTCGGTGGCGTGGTTGGGCCCGGCGCGGGTCACGAGGTACGGCACGTCGAAGGTCTTCAGCGCACCGATGATGCCCAGGGTCGCCAGCGCGATCGTCGTGCCGCTGCACATGGGCCACACGATCGACACGAGTGCGCGGAAGTTGCCCGCGCCATCAATGCGCGCGGCCTCGAGCACCTCGGGCTCGATCTGGCTCATCGCGGCGTAGAAGAGGATGAAGGTGAGGCCGGTCCACTGCCAGATCGTGATCGCCATCACGACCGGCATCGCGGTGGCCCCGTCGGCGAGCCACGGCGTCGTCAAGGCTCCGAGGCCGATCGCATCCAGCAACTGGTTCAGCTGGCCGTTCGCATCGAAGATCGACCGGAAGACCGGCGCCATCGTCGCGGGCGCCAGCACCGTGGGCACGAAGATGATCACCTTGTAGATCGCCCTCAGGTGCAGGCGCGAGTGCATGATCGCGGCGAACGCGAACCCGATGGCGGTCTGGATCGTGAAGGTCACGATGAAGAAGACGACGGTGTGCCCGAGGGCCTGCCAGAAGATCGCGTCGCCGAACATCGCGGTGAAGTTCTCGAATCCGACGAACTCCGACGGGCTGAGGATGAACCCGTTCCAGTCCTGCGTCGAGACGTAGCCGGTATAGCCGATCGAGAAGTAGATCATGCCGACCACGAGCGCGAGCGCCGGGAGGATCCACACCAGGCCACCGCCCGAGAGGGCCCGCGTCCTGCGCGGAGCTCGCGCCGCCGGCGTCCGTCTGGTCACGAGCGATTCGGTATCGGTTGCGAGTGCCATTGTTCGCTCCATTCCGTCCCCCGCGCGCGCCGAAGGACCCGCGGGGGACGTGCGTGGGGAATCAGTCCGCGTCTGCCGCGGCCTGGAGAGTCTCAAGACCCTCGTCGACGGACATCGATCCGCTCGCGACGCCGATCAGGACGTCTTCGAACGCCCCGTTGAGGTCGGGGCTCACGGTCGCGAATCGCGGCTGGGTGGACTCGCTCGCCTGCTCGGTGTAGTCGATCAGGAGCGACCGCTGGACCTCGGGGTCGACGAGCTCGATCGAGTCCCATTCGGGCTGGATCCCGACGAGGGACGGGATGTCGTTGAGCGTGTTCGCGACAGCCTGCTGCCCCTCCTCCGAGGTGGTCAGCCACAGCACGAAGGTCTCCGCGGCAGCCTGCTGGTCGGACTGCGCGTTGATGGCCAGACCGTAGTCGGCGTCGCCGAACATGCTGCCGACGTTGCCGGTGCCCGCGAGGTCGGGGAACGGGATGGGAACCATCGTGAACGGCTCAGGGTCGGCCACGCCGGCGGCCGACATCGCGCCGGTCATGATGTCGCGCACCGTGTACTGCGTGTACCAGGAACCCATCATGATCATGGCGTACTCGCCCTTCATGAAGGCGTTGTTGGCCTCGGGGTACTGCTGCACGCCGACGGCACCCTCCTGCATGATGCCGTCGTCGAACAGGGACTTCCAGATCTCCAGGCCCTCGACGAACTCCGGATCCGTGTAGCTCTTCTCGTCCTGCGACGCGGCGACGTAGGCACCCGGCTCGACGTTCTCCATGATCGCCTCGAAGGTGTCCATGTTGAAGCCGTTCTGGCCGGCGCCCTGGATGAAGCAGCCCTGGCCGGCGGCCTCGAGCGTCTCGCACACCGACTGCCACTCGGCCATCGTGGTCGGGGCGGTCAGTCCGTGCTGATCGAAGATGTCCTTGTTGATCCACAGCCCGCCCGAGTACACGGCGCCGGCCGAGAGAGCGGCCACCTTGCCGTCGACGGTCAGCCCCTCGACACCGGTCGCGGCGAGCTGGTCCTGCCAGTCCTCGCCCAGCGCCTCCTCGACGACGGGTCCCAGGTCCATGGCGCCGGCGTGGAAGACCCCGACGCCGCCGTTGGCCGAACCCGGGGCGAGGTTGAAGATGTCGGGCCCCTCGCTCGATGTGATCGCGGGGCCGATGAGTGAGTCGTAGGTGTCGATCGGCTTCGATACGAACTCGACCGCGATGTCGGGGTACTCCTCGTTGAACTTCGCGATCAGCTGGTCGGCGACGGGCTTGTCGGGCGTCCACCCCCACCAGATCAGGTCGCCTTCCGTGGCGGTCGACGAGTCCGAGCCGGCCCCGCCACCCCCACCGCCCGAACATGCCGCCACCGAAACCATTCCCACGGCGACGACGGCCGCGAGGGCTCCTCGCCGGACTGACATCCACTTCGACATCTGCGTCTTCCTTCCGCCCGCGTCTTCGACGGGCTCGTGATTGGGGACTGCAACTTGCGGAACGTTTCTATCAGAGTTGCACATAAAGTTGCAACGCAACTTGCGCTGTAAGATTAGCTACAGTTGTCCTGCCGGTCAACGGCTCGCACGACGGAAGGGGTTGAGGATCATGAGCGACAGGAGCACGCTGGCCGACATCGCGGCGGCCGCGGACGTGTCGGTCGCGACGGTCTCGCGCGTCCTCAACGGCCGCAAAGGGATCTCGCCGACCAAGCGCGATGCCATCGAGAAGCTCCTCGACGAGCACGGCTACGAACGACGTCACCGCACACGTCGCGAGACGGGCATCGTCGATTTCGTCATCCGCGGGCTCGAGACGCAATGGGCGATGAAGCTTCTCCGCGGGGCGCAGACCGAGGCGACGCGATCAGGGATCGACCTCGTGGTCACGACCACGAATCTGAGGCCCGCCGGCGCGCCGGACTGGGTCTCGCACCTTGCGAAGCGCGGAACCGACGGCGTGGTGCTGGTGGTCTCGAGTCTCCCCGAGGACGCCAAGGAGCTCTTCTCACGCCTCGAAGTGCCGGTGGTCATGATCGATCCGCTCGGAGTGGACACCGAGTCGTTCCCGAACGTGTCGGCGACGGATTGGGAGGCCGGCCGGGACGCCACCGAGCACCTGCTGTCACTCGGCCATCGGCGGATCGGGTTCGTCACCGGGCCGATCGACCAGGCATGCCACCAGGACCGGCTCGACGGCTACTTCTCCGCGCTCGGCCGCGCGGGAATCCAGCGGGATCCCGAGCTGATCCGCGTCGGCGACTCCCTCGTCGACGGCGGCGTCACGCGCGGCGGCGAACTGCTCGACCTGTCAGCACCGCCGACCGCCATCATCAGCGGCTCCGACGAACAGGCGTACGGCGTCTACCAGGCTGCGCGCGCCCGGGGCCTCAGCATCCCCCACGATCTGTCGGTCGTCGGATTCGACGACGTCGAGCTGTGCCAGTGGGTGACCCCGCAGCTCACGACGATGCGGCAGCCTCTCGAGGGCATGGCGACCGAGGCCACCCGCATGGCCATCGCGATGTCGCGGGGGCATGGCGTCGCCAACACGCGCGTTCAGCTCGCGTCAGAGCTCATCGTCCGCGAGTCCACGGCGCCACCCCGGAACTGAAGTGCGAGACATGCGCGGCGGACCCGCCTGATCATCTCGGTCTGCTTCGGTTCCGCTTCTTGCCGTTCTCGACCGGTGTCCACGCCGAGCCGTTGTCGCTCGAGCGCTCCGATGCGTCCAGCACGCGCTGCAGATGAAGCCCGTCGTCGAACGACGGCTGCGGCCGGCGACCCTCGGCGAGATCGGTGAGGAAATCCCCGAGTTCGTTCACGAACGCGTGGTCGTATCCGAGCCCGTGACCGTGGGGCCACCACGCCGCCGCGTACGGGTGGTCCGGCTCGGTGACATAGATGCGGCGGAACCCGGCATCACGCCCCGGATCGTTCACGTCGTAGAAATGCAGTTCGTTCATCGACTCGAAATCGAACGCGATACTGCCAAGCGAACCGTTGACCTCGAGGCGCATCGCGTTCTTGCGTCCTGTGGCGAAGCGTGTCGCTTCGATCGTCGCGAGTGCGCCGCCCGTCATCCGCCCGGTGACCAGCGCGGCGTCGTCCACCGTGACCTCGCCCGTCTCGTCACCCCCGACCGCGCTGAGGCCCACCGACGCACGCGCGAGCGGGCGCTGCGTGACGAACGTGTGCAGTGTCGCCGTGACCTCATCGAAGCGCTGCCCGGTGACGTACTCGGCGGCATCGATGACGTGTGCGCCGATATCGCCGAGCGAGCCGGACCCCGCACGCTCCTTCTGCAGTCGCCACACCAGCGGAAACGAGGCGTCTGCGATCCAGTCCTGCAGGTACTGTCCACGCACGTGGCGGATCTCGCCGAGGCGTCCCTCGGCCACAAGCGCCCGCGCATAGGCGACGGCGGGCACCCGCCGGTAATTGAACGCGACCATGGCAGCGATTCCACGGGATGCCGCGGCATCCGCTGCGCGCACCATCAACTCCGCCTCGGCGACCGTGTTGGCCAGCGGTTTCTCGCAGATCACATGCTTGCCGGCATCGAGGGCGGCGATGGCGATGTCCATGTGCGCATCGCCGGGCGCGCAAATGTCGACGATGTCGATCGTCTCGTCCTCGATGACGCGGCGCCAGTCGGTCTCGGCGCGCTTCCATCCGAGCCGGGTCGCGGCCTCCTCGGTGCGCTCGGGGTCGCGCCCGCATACGACCGACCTCTCCACCGGCCTCACCGGGAACACGTGCGCCACGGATCGCCACGCGTGCGAGTGCACGGTGCCCATGAAGCCGGTACCGATCATCGCCACCCGCCACGGAGTGCTCGCCATCACTTGACCGCCCCACCGGTGACACCCGCGGCGATGTACCGCTGCGCGACGACAAGCAGCACCGCCGCCGGGATGCTCGCGATCGCGGCTGTGGCCATGAGGGCCGCCCAGCTCTGCGTGTGCGCGCCGATGAACTGATACATGCTCAACGTGATCGGCACGACCGTGTCGTCGGTCGTGAGCGTCAGCGCGAACAGGAAGTCGCTCCACGCGAACAGGAACGCGAAGACGGCAGAGGTCACCAGCGCGTTGCGGCTGATGGGCAGGACGATCGACCGGAACACCCGGAGCTCGTTCGCACCGTCGATGCGCGCCGCTTCCATCAGCGAACTCGGGATGTTCGCCATGAAGGCGCGCATCAGCAGGATGCAGAACGGGATGCCGTGCGAGGCGTCCGCGAGGATGAGCCCGACGTACGAGTTCACCAGCCCGAGGTTGTTGTAGAGCGGGAACAGCCCGTTCGCGATCACGATGCCGGGGATCATCTGCGTGATGATCAGGATGACCAGGAAGATGTTCGTCCCCGGTATCCGGATCCCGGTCCGCGAGAGGCCGTATGCCGCGGGCGCGGCGACGGCGAGGCACACCACGACCGATCCCAGCGAGACGATGAGGCTCGTGACGAGGTTCGGCAGCTGGCTCTGCAGCGCCTGCTCGTAGCCCGCGAAGCTGAGGTCGAACGGGAACCACTGCGTGTCGAGGAGGTTCTCGTTGCCCTGGAGCGACGAGTTGACCATCCAGTACACCGGGAACAGGAAGATGGCGACGATGACGACGCCCGCGATGGGGGCGATGGATCTGCGTGCGGTTTTCATGCGATCACCCGGCCAGGTCGTTGGCTTTGCGGTTGAACCGCAGCTGGAAAGCGGCGACGACGAGCGACACGACGATCAGCACGTTGCTGAGGGCAGCTCCGAGGCCGAACTTGAAATCGACGAACGACAGTTGGTACGCCTCGGTGGCGTAGGTCTGCGTCGAGTTGGCGGGCCCGCCGCCGGTGAGAGCGAGGATGATGTCGAGCACCCGGATCGTGTAGATGAATCCGAGCATCAGCACGACCACGACCACGGGGCGAAGCAGCGGCCACGTGACGTGCCAGAACGCCTTCCAGCCCGTGGCGCCGTCGAGCGCCGCCGCCTCGTAGTAGTCCCGCGGAATCTCTTGAAGTCCGCCGTAGAGGACGACCATCACGAACGGGATGCCGATCCAGACGTTCACGATGATCGTCGAGTAGAGCGCGAAGTCGGGACTGGTCAGCCACGGGACCTGGGGCAGCCCGAACGCCGTGATGATCTGGTTGAGGATGCCGGTCTCCTCGTCCATCATGCGCCGCCACACGGCGGCCGAGATGATGAGGGGCAACAGCCACGGCAGGAGGATCAGCGAGCGCAGCACACGGCCCAGCGGGAAGTGCTTGTTGAAGAACAGCGCCAGCAGCAGACCGATCACGAAGGTCGAGACGAGCGAGACGACCGTGAACATGAACGTGTTGTACGTGAGCGTCCCGAACAGCGTGGATGTGAGGACGTCGACGTAGTTGTCGAATCCGACCCACGGCGCCTCACCGGTGTAGAACGTCGAGGTGTCGAAGTCCTGGAAACTCATCACCAGGTTGCCGACGATCGGGTACCCGAAGTACACGATCACGTAGAGGACGGCCGGCGCGATGAAGGCCCACATCACGAGGATGTGGCGTCTCGAGGTGCTGCGGCTGCCGCGGGCACCGTCGTCGCGGGCGCCGCCCCGCGGGCGTGAAGCCCGCAGGGCGGCGCCGTCAGCGACGACGGCCGTGTGCGTGTGGGAGGAGGCCATATTCGGTCAGCCTTCGACCTCGGCCTGCGCGTTGTCGAACGCCGTCTGCGGATCGGCCTGGCCGGTGATCGCAGCCTGGATGGCCGCCGACAGAGCCGCGTTGACGTCGTTCCACTTCAGGCCCGAGTCGCCCGTGAGCGAGTTGGCCGTGGCGACCGTCTGCACGATCGACTCCATCTCCGGCTGCTCCGCGATGAGGTCCTGCGAGACCTCCTCGTTGCTGGGCACCGTGTTGTTGGTGAGCGCGGTCTCGAGCTGCGTCTCCGGCGCGTTGAGGCACTCGACGACATGAGCGGCACGCGCCTCACGGTCGGGCGTCGTCACGGGCACCGTCCACACCTCGCCGCCGAGCGGTGCGATCGGCTCGTCGCCCGCCTCCGGCACCGGAATGGTCGCCGAGCCCCACTCGAGGCCCTCGGTCTCGTTGAGACTCGGGATCTGCTACGGGCCGTTGATCATCATCGCGGCGCGACCGTCGGCGAACTGGTCCTTGACGTCCGCCTGAGCCCAGTTGACGACCGACTTCGACACGTAACCGTCCCGGGCGAGCCCGGTGTAGAAATCGAGAGCCTCCACGGCCTCGGGGGCGTTCAGCTCGAGCTGCGACCCGCCGTTGCTCCACAGGAACGGGATGAACGTCCACGTGCCCTCGGTGCCGCTGGCGGCCGAGTACGCGAAGCCGTAGGTCTCACCCTGCGTCAGCGCGGCTGCGGCATCCGCCAACTCATCCCACGTCGTGGGGACCTCCACGCCCGCCTGTTCCAGCAGGGTCTTGTTGTAGAAGAGCACGAGCGAGTTGACGTTCGGCGCCAGGCCGTACAGCTCGTCCTCGTACGTGCCGACCTCGAGGACCGACGGGTAGTACGCGCTCGTGTCGATGTCGAGGTCGGTGAGGGGACGCAGCGCTCCGGTGTCGGCGAACTGCGGAAGGTCGGGGTTGTTGACCATGAGGACGTCGGGCATCGTCTTGGTCGAGATCTGCTGGAGGATCTTGGCGTTCAGCTGAGGCGACGGCACGCTCTGGTGGTCGATCGTCGCGTTGACTTCCTCGGCGCATGCCTCGAGCCTCGCGGTCATGTTCGAGTGGCTGGGCTCATCGGTGTAGTAGTCGAGCACCGTGAGCTCGATGGTCTCGTCCGGGTTGGAGTCCTCCGGCGCTCCGCCGCCGGCGCAGCCTGCGATGAGCCCGACGGAGCCGATCGCCGCGGCGATCGCGAGGCTCCGGCGCGTGGTGGATCGTGTTGTCTTCATTGACGTGCCTTTCTGCTGTGTTTCGGTGCTGGTGGCGCGGATCAGTCGCGCCTGTAGTCCTCGGCCAGGGCGCCGAGGCGGTCTGAGGTCAAGCGCTCGCCATAGATGACGGTGCGGTAGCGCAGACGAAGGGTCTCGGTCACGGCGAGCTTCTGCCCGCCGTGCATGAGCGGGGCCATGGCGGCGAAGCCGAACTCGCCGGTCGCTCCGGAGAAGACATAGCCAGAACGACCCCAGGGGTTGTCGGGGTGCGCCACGAGCAGCACTCCCCCGTAGGCGGGCCGGTCCGGCTCATCCGCTCCGGATCCGTCGACATTGCCCGAGAGGGCGACCCAGTCCACGTCGGTGCCGTGGATGGCTTCAGCCCCTGCCAGCCCCCCGGAGGCGAGGATCTGCTCATCCGCGACCATGGATCGCGCGGCCCGGTAGTTCAGCCCGGCATATCCGCCCCAGGGCTTCTCGGGGAACGGAGTCACATCGAAGAAGACATCGCGCTGGGGTCGCCATGAGAGGTCCCAGTCGATCCACCACACCCCGTGCTCAGGGTCGCTCGAGATCTCGAGTGCGCGCTCCTCGGTCAGCACGACCGCCCCGCTGCCGTCCTCGCGCCATTCGACCCGCTCCCGAAGACGCACAACCGAGTCGGTCTGCTCGGCGTGGTGCTCGATGACGAGGGAACGACCGAGGCCGACACGGTTGCCGCCGTATCCTTCGTGGTCCTCCCAGTACAGAACGTCGTCGATGAACTTCCACGACCACCACAGTCCGTGGTGCCAGCGGTGGTCCCACGGGGCGTGATTGGTCAGCACACCGCCGTGTGCGAGAGGTCGCACGTCGGCGAAGAACGGGTGGTTCTTGCGCCCGCTGTGGTCATAGCGCGCGAGCACCGTGCCGTCGCGGGCGGCGATGTCCCCCATCCCACCGTCGACAGGGCGCCAGCCGAGGGTCATCAGATCACGACCTCGATCGGCTCGACGGGCGTCCAGCCGGAGAACCCGTGCGACCAGCCGGTGCCGTAGGCGGGGTTGTACCGGTCGCCCATGATCTCGACAAGCGGCACGACCCTGTTCTCGGCGCTCGACAGATAGGCAGCCTCGATGACCGCCATGACGTAGAGGTTGTCGTCGATGGCGCAGAAGGGCGTCTTCCCGGCCTCGAGCGACTGTCGCAGGTGCGACATCGTGAGTCCGAAGGCATCCGGGAACCAGGTCGCCGTCTCAGGCCACTCCACAACGGTCCGTTCGATATCGTCGGCGCCCCGGCGGGATAGCTCCAGCCGACCCTGCGGTCGCCAATCGGCGACGCCGTATGGACCTTGGATCCACAGCTTCTCGTTGCCGTGCGGGCTCGGTTCGGTGCCGTAGTAGGTGCCGGTCGAGGTCACGGCAACCGACGCGCCGGTCGCGTATCGCAGCAGAAGGTGCCCGAACCCGTCGCTGGTCACGCCCGGCTGCGACGGATCGAATCCGGTCACGGCGTACACCGTCTCGGGCGGGCCCAGCAGCAGCTGAAGGAACCCGAAGTGGTGCACGGTCAGTGCACCCGTCCACCAGCGATCGTCCTTGCCGAACCAGTGGCCGGGGTCGAGATCGAAGCGGTACTGCACCGAGACCTGCGCGAACTGCGGCTCTCCGACCGCGCGGTCCTTCATGATCGCGTCGACCAGGCGCAGCGAGCCCGGAGTGAAGCACATGTTCTGGTTCACCATGGCGATCACGCCGGCGTCGGCGACGAGGTCGGCGAGTTCCACCGCCTCGTCATACGTGTACGACAGCGGCTTCTGGATCAGCATGGGCTTGCCGGCCGCGGCGATCGCCTGCACGACGGGGAATCGGGTGTCCCGTCGATGGGGTGTCGCGACGTCGATCACCCCGACCGCCGGATCGGCGAGCAGTTCCTCCAGCGACGCGTAGACAGCGGCATCCGGGCTGTCCGCGGCGAAGCGTTCGCGGGCTTCCGGCGAGGGGTCGTAGCCGGCGACGACCGGCTGGCCGTACTTGCGGTATCCGGCACGGTGCGCAATCGTGATGCTGCCCAGCCCCACCTGGCCGATGCCGAGGGGCTGACTCATCGGGTCGCCCCCAGCGCCTCGAGGAAGGCGGCTGATCCGAGCACGGCTTCATCGCCGCCCACCTCGAGCGTTGTGAAGCCGTCGAATCCTGCCGCTTCGAGCGCGCGGAACGAGCCCTCGATGTCGACGACGCCGGTGCCCAGCGCGATGTCGGCCATGCCGCAGCCGAAGATCTGGCCCCGCTTGGCCTCCCACTCTGCACCGAGGTCCTTCCAGTGGACGTGCTCGATCTTGGAGCCGAAGGTACGCGTGTACTCCACAGGGTCGGTCCCCGCGAGCCAGCAGTTGCCGGTGTCGAGATTCAGTCCGAACGCCGGCGAATCGATGGCCTCCAGGAGTGCCGTCGTGCCGTCGATCGTACCCGAGATCGGGCCGTGGGGCTCGAACAGGATCTTCACGCCGTGGTCCTCGGCGATCCGCACCGGCTCCCACAGCTTCTCCTTGAGCACGAGGATCGCCTCGCGAAGCTCGAGGCCACGACCGAACTCGGTGACCGGCTCCCCCTCCGTGGTGACGACATGTCGCACGCCGATCGCGGCCGCCGCGCGGATGGCCTTGATGATCTCGCCCGTGCCGTAGCGCCAAGGGGCTGCCGGGTCCAGCAGGTCAGCGTGGGCGCAGTAGGAGGTGATCGTCAGCCCGCGCTCTTCGAACATCCGGTTCAGATCGAACGGGTTGGCATCCAGACTCGCGACGGCTGAGAACCCGAAGTGGTTGCCCAGCACGGCACCGTCGCTGGTGTCCGTGACGTCCGCGAACCGGAAGCCCCAGTCGCGGATGCGATCGAGTTGGTGGTCCAGCGTGGAGAACGGATCGACAAGCGCGAAGCATCCGATCTTGATGGTCATGGAGGAGTCCTCTCCTTCGAGTTCTGCTTGGGCCGACCGTCGAGGTCGTGCGTTGGCTACGCTAAGAGGACGTTCGCCGGCGGTCTTCCAGTTCCGTTCACTGGCGTATGTTGAACATCCGGACCGCACCCGAGTCGGCGACGTCGCCAACCTGGGGGTTTGCCATGGTCACTGTGGAATCAGCTGTCGCCTTCGACCCGTTCGCCACCGACATACCGGTGTATCGCGACAACGGTGAGATGTATGTGGCGGATACCTGCGCTCCGCTGCGTACGGCGGGGGCTCGCGGCGAAGTCGGCCTCTGGGCATACGGCCGCGGCACCTACCCGGGCGAGCCGATGGATCCTGACTTCCTCCCACAGCTGAAGAACGCGGGGCACTGGGAGGTCGCCTCGCCTCAGGACTGGGGACTCGGCTGGCATCGGAACGAGGGCATCGAGATCACGTGCGTGAGAGCCGGCTCCCTGCCGTTTTCCTGCGCGGGCGAGGAATTCGACCTGTCGGCCGGCTCCCTCACCATCACCCGCCCCTGGCAGCTGCACCGCGTCGGGCGCCCGAACATCGGCGCGTCGACGCTCACGTGGCTGATCCTCGATGTCGGCGTGCGGCGGCCGAACCAGGAATGGGAATGGCCGACCTGGCTCCCGCTCCCCGAGAGCGATCTGCGGCGACTCACCGAGCTCCTCAGCCACAACGAGGCGCCGGTGTGGAAGGCGAGCAAGCCGATGCTGAGCGCCATGGACACCCTGCAGCGCACGCTCAAGCACGAGGTCTCACAGCCGATGGCGAGGATCGCCACGAGCGTGGCCGAGGTCTTCATCGAACTGGGCGACCTGCTCGAGAGCCAGTCGCCCGTACTCGATCCCTACCTGTCGTCGACCGAGCGCACCGTGCGCCTGTTCCTCGAATCGCTGATCGAGCGCGTGCATGAGCCCTGGACGGCCGACACCATGGCCGACGCCTGCGGCCTCGGGCGCACACGCTTCGCCCACTACTGCCGGCAGTTGGTGAACGTGTCGCCGATGGAGTATCTCGGCAGGGTACGAGTCGATCGCGCGAAGCAGCTGCTCCGAGAGACCGACTACAAAGTCACCGACATCGCGTTCCTGTGCGGTTTCCAGTCGAGCCAGTACTTCGCAACGGTGTTCCGCAAGCAGACCGGCCGCAGCCCGGCGCAGTATCGCCTCGAAGGACCGGTCGCCGTCTGAGGCCCGTGCCGCGGACAACCCCCGGCTACACCAACGCCGCGACGACCTCGTCGAGGTGGGCGCCGCGGGAGGCCTTCACGAGCACCACGTCGCCGCGGGTGAGGTTGGCCCGCAGCCAGTCGACGGCCGCGGCGTTGTCGGGAACCGCGACGCCGCGGTCGCCGGCGGCGTCGGCGAGCGGGCGCACGTTCGCGCCGACGCCGACGACGATGTCCACGCGCTCCGCGGCGTAGGCTCCGGCGGAGCGATGCTCGGCCTCGCTGTGGTCGCCCAGCTCGAGGATCTCGCCCAGCACCGCGATGCGGCGCGCACCCGCGATCGAGGCCAGCGCGTCGACCGACGAACGAACCGAGCCCGGACTCGAGTTGTAGGAGTCGTCGAGCAGAGTCGCGCCGCCTTCGAGGTCCTTCAGATCCAGCCGCTGCCCCGACAGCGATGCGGCGGCGAGCGCGGCGGCGGACTGGCCGAGCGGAACCCCGAAAGCCAGCCCGGCCGCTGCGGCGGCCGCGGCGTTGAAGGCCTGGTGAGCACCCACGAGCGGCAATGCGACCGAGGCCGTGGCATCCGCCGCCCGAAGGGTGAAGGAGGGACGACCCAGTCGATCCAAGCTCACGCCCTCCACCCGCACGTCGGCGCCCTCGGCGCGGCCGAACGTGAGCATCGGCCCGTCGGTGAGCGCGCGCATCCCCCGCACGCGCGCGTCGTCGGCGTTGAGGATCGCCGTGCCGCCGGGCACCAATCCGCGGACGAGCTCGGCTTTGCCCCTGGCGATCGCCGAGCGCGAACCGAATTCGCCCAGATGCGCCTTGCCGACGTTCAGCACGATGGCGATGTCCAGGCCGACCATGCCGGTGAGCTTCGCGATGTCGCCCACTCGGCGCGCACCCATCTCCACGACCAGGAACCGCGTGTGCGGCTGGGCTCGCAGCATCGTGATCGGCACCCCGAGCGCGTTGTTGAAGTTGCCCAGGGTCGCGACCGTCGGGGCGACCGAGCCGAGCACCGCGGCCGTCAGGTCCTTCGTGCTCGTCTTGCCCTGCGAGCCGGTGATCCCCACCACCGACAGCTCCGGACGAAGCCCGGCCACCACGTGCGTGGCGAGCGACTGCAGTGCGATCGCCGAGTCGCTGGCGACGACCGTCGGCAGCGCCGTGGAGCGGGTGCCGAGGACCGCGACCGCCCCGGCTCGCGCGGACTGCTCCGCGAAGTCGTGGCCGTCGGCGTGCTCCCCCGCGAAGGCGACGAAGAGCCCCCCAGGCTCTGCGCGCCGTCCGTCGAGCACCGCCGGTGCGGTCACGGTCACCGCCGCGTCGCCCTCGACCCTGCCGCCGACGATCCGCGCGATCTCGCCGAGGCTCAGCGGGATCATGCGCGTCCCCCCGGCTGCCCGATCGGAAAGTCGAAATACGTGTCGGGATAGGGCTCGTCGCGGAGCGTGTAGTGCCACCATTCGGTGTCGTAAGGGAGGAATCCGGATGCCTCCATCACGGCACGCAGCCGGTTCCGGTTGCCCGACTCGAGGCGCGTGAGTCCGCGCGCTCCGTGATGCGAGACGGGGTCCATGAGGTCGTGGCCGCCTCCCATGGCGGCAAGGTCGCCGGTGCCGAGGTGGAAGAGCGTCAGGTCGACGGTGCTGCCGCGACTGTGCCCCGACTTCGTCGCGACGTACCCCCTCTCGAAGATCGCATCCCGGTCGAGGTTCGGATAGTGGCGCGGCTTCGTGCGACCATCCTCCGGCCGCTGCGCCCAGCGCGTGAAGCTGTCCACGGCCCGCTGGGGGCGATAGCCGTCCCACAGCAGCAAACCGAACCCCAGCTCGGCGGCATTCGCCCGCGCGGTGCGCAGCGCCTCGCAGAGCGGACGCGTGCCGACGATGCGGTTCGCCGCGTAGCCCTCGACGGGCCTTCCGGTGAAGTTGTCCCACGTGGCGTACTTCGCGTCCCACCGGATACCCGGCACCAGCTCGTCGACGAAGGCGAAGTCGAGGTTCATCGCCGGGACCCCGCCATCGCCTCGGTCGCGAGTCGGTCGAGCAGCTCGGAGAGGGGGATGCCGGCCGCGGCCATCATGCGCGGGTACCGGCTGTACGAGGTCATGCCGGGCATCGTGTTGACCTCGTTGAGGATCACGGTGCCCTCCTCGGTGAGGAACATGTCGACCCGCGCGATACCGGTGCACCCCAGCACGCGGTAGATGGCCTCTGCGGTCGCCTGCACCAGCCGCCGCGAGGAGTCCGGGATGTCGGCCGGCACGATCGGCGTCGAGTTCTCGGAACCGGTCTCGGGAGTGCTCTCCTGATGGATGCGGAAGAACCCGCCCGACAGCGCGATGCGGTCGACCTCACCCACCGTCAGCTCGCGGCCGCTCCCCATGACGGCGCACCCCACCTCGCTGCCGACGACCGCCGCTTCGACGAGCACCTTCTCGTCGTAGCGCCGCGCCTCCGCCACGGCCGCACCGAACTCCTGGGGACCGGTGACTCTGCTCACTCCGAACGATGACCCGGAGCGCGCGGGCTTCACGAAGACGGGGTAGCGGATGGCCCGCGGATCGATGTCGTCCCCCCGGGCGAGCACCCAGAAGTCGGGCGTGGCGATCCCCGCGGCACGCGCGACCACATAGGCGAGGGACTTGTCCATGCACACGGCGGAGCTCTGGATGCCGCAGCCGACGTACGGGATGCCCGAGAGCTCGAGCAGGCCCTGGATCGCCCCGTCCTCGCCGAACCTGCCGTGCAGGACCGGCAGCACGACGTCGAGCTCCACCGTCTCGTAGCCGTCGTCCCCCAGGACGAGGAGCCCCCTGGTCACAGGGTCCGGCGAAAGCACCGCCGGACGCGACGAGCCCGACTCCCAGCCGTCGTCCGGACCGTCGCACAGCCGCCACGCGCCCTCCGGCGTGATCCCGACGTAGGAGGGCTCGTACTTGTCGAGATCCAGGTGCGCCGCCACCTCCCGGGCGGACTTGAGCGAGATCGGGTGCTCCTCCGACCGACCGCCGAACAACACGCCGATCCGGGTTCTAGCCATGGTTTCTCCCTTCGAATCGCAGACAGTTCAGGAGCGAGTTCTCGACGATGTCGCTCAACGCGCGCTCGGTGAAATAGGCAGCATGCGGACTGATGATCACGTTCGGCAGACGCTGGAGGCGCCGCAGGCGCTCGCTCTCGACGGGCCGGTCGCGATGGTCGGCATAGAAGACGCCCTCCTCGTCTTCGACGACGTCCAGAGCCGCACCGCCCAGCCGGCCGGTCTCCAGAGCCCGAATCAGCGCATCGGTGTCGATGAGCGCTCCGCGCGCGGTGTTGACGACGACGGCACCGGACTTCATCCGGCTGACCCGGCGCGCATCGAGGAGGTGACGCGTACCGACGGTGAGCGGGGCGTGCAGGGTCACGACGTCGCTCTCGTGCAGCAGCTCGTCGAGCGGCACGTAGTCGGCACCCGTCGTCTGCCGCTCGTCGTGCGCGAGGATGCGGCATCCGAATCCACGCAGTCGATCGATGACGGCAGCGCCGATCCGTCCCGTTCCGATGACCCCAACCGTGAGATCGCCGAGTTCGCGACCCCGCGCCACGGGCAGCCGGTAGTCGTGTGCAGCGACGCGGCGGAGCATGGATGCCGCGTGCCGCAGCGCCATGAGCATCAGCATCAGCGTGTAGTCGGCGACGCTCGCCGGCGAGTAGGCCACGTTCTCGACGCGGATGCCGAGGCTCTCGGCATAGGCGACGTCGATGTGGTTGTAGCCGATGCTTCGCGTCGAGATGTACTCCACGCCGGCGCGACTCAGCGCACGCAGGTGGGGGTTCGTGATGTCGGACTTGTGCCCGACGCTGATGCAGCGGTTGCCGGTCGCCAGTTCGATCGTCGCTTCGGAGACCGCGGCGCCAGTGATGACCGGCGTGATGCCGAGCGCCGGCGCCTTCTCGCGGAACAGGATCGCCTCGTCGACATCGCACCCGAAGACGGTGACGTCCAGGCGGCGGGTCGGGCGATCATCACCGACCCCACTCCCCGCACGGGCGGATCCGACGAGGAACGACGGCGGCAGCATCCCGCGACTGCCGGATCGCGTGGGAGGGGGAACGACCATGCGTCCAGTCAAGGCAGCCGGCCGTTGTCACCCCGTATGCGCTTTTCGATACACGCGCGATATGCGCGAGCGGTGCGCCCGCCCGTCAGCGCGTCCGCGCCCGCGTCCGCCTGCGCGCCGGCGGGATCTCTGGCGCGGGCACGGGAGCGCCGATGCGGTTGACGATCTCGCCGATGCCCTCGATCGTCATCGCCACTTCGTCGCCGGGTTGCAGCGGTGGCGGCACGAGCCCCTGGTTGCGGCCCCACAGCTCGCCGAGGCATCCGCCGTTGCCGACCGTCCCCGATCCGAGCACATCGCCGGGAACGACCCGTGAATTGCGCGAGGCGTAGGCCACGAGCTCTGGGAACGGCCAGCCCATGTTCGAGACCAGGTCCTCGCCGATCAGCTCGCCGTTGACCCGGACCGCGGCGCGGATCGCCAGGAACCCGTCGTCGTCGAGGTACTGATCGAACTCGTCAGCCGTCACGATCCACGGACCGAGCACGGTGCCGAAGTCCTTGCCCTTGGCCGGTCCGAGGCGCACCTTCATCTCGCGGGCCTGCAGGTCGCGCGCCGACCAGTCGTTCATGATCGTGTAGCCGAAGATGACGGATGCCGCGTCCTCCGGCGCGAGATTCGCTTCGGCTCCGTCGGGCGCAGCGCCGATGACGGCGGCGAGCTCGAGCTCGAAGTCGAGCCTCTCGGTGACCGGCGGGTGCAGCTCTTCACCGGACGCCAGCACGGTGTGCGGGTTGGTGAAGTAGAACGTCGGCGCCTCGTACCACTCCGGCGCGACGTGGCTCTTGCCCTCGACACCGGCCGAGACGCCCTCGACGTGCTCTTCGAACGTGACGAAGTCCCGGATGGACGCGGGAACAACGGGGGAGAGAAGAGCGACGTCGGTCAGCGGGATGCCGGCGGTCACCGCCGTGCCGTCCTGGAGGATGCGCTCGTACGCGTCGTGCGCGGCATCCAGGCCGGCCGCGAGCACGTCGGCGACGGTCGCTCCGTCCCCGAAGGCCACGACGCGATCGTCGATGACGAATCCCTCGCCGACGGTGTGCTGATGAGTCCAGCGGGCGATTCTCATGTATGGGTCTCCGTTCGTCGATACAGTCGGCGTTCACGATGCGCGCGGACCACCTCGGTCATGCGTGGCACGCGAGCGGACGACCGCCGTTGTAGTCGTACATGTCCTGCCAAGCCTGCGGAAAGTCGACCTCGGCGGCGTTCAGCTCGGCCAGCGCCCGATGCAGATTGCCCACGATGCGCTCCCTCTCGAGGAGGCCGTCGAATCGGCGCAGGTCGAGCTGCCGCGCCGCCTCCAGCGGTGGTAGTCCGGCGCGGTGGGCGTGTTCGGCCGCGTCGATGAGGAAGTGCAGATAGTCGGCGACCGGTGCGAACAACGCCGGTCCGCCCACCTCTCCATGGCCGGGCACCACGGTCTCGGGCTCGAGCGCGGCCATCTCGCCCAGCGCTCGCAGCCACCCCGCGGGTGATCCCGACAGCGCGAACGGCGTGCCGCCGTGGAACACCAGGTCGCCCGTGAACAGCACGCCGTCCTCCGGCAGCCACACGTACGCATCGCCCGCGGTGTGCGCCGGCCCGCCGGGGTGACGCACCTCGATCCGCCGATCGCCGGCGTCGATCCCGAGCGCGTCCTCGAACAGGATCGTCGGCAGGCGCGGCTCGGCCGCCCCCTGCTCGAACGGCGCGAAGATGTGCGGGGCCAGCGCGTGCGGGCGTCGCAGGTCGTCGGCGACGGTGCGATGCGCGATGATCTCGGCGTCGGGCAGGAGCGAGGCGCCGTTGCAGTGGTCGGGATGCGAGTGCGTCAGGACCACTCGGCGCACCGGGTCGCCGGTGACGCCCGCGACCGCGTGCAGGTAGTCGCGCATGCGCTTCTCGGTCGACGTCGTGTCGATGCTCGTGGAGCCGTCGTGTCCGGTGACGAGCCCCATGTTGTTGACCATCCAGCCGCCGTCGGGCTGGACGTACGCCCACACTCCGTGGGCAACCTGCTGCAGCTCGGGTGCCGAGGTCACGAGGCCGCAGTCCTCTGGAAGCGCGGGAGCGTGAGCAGCACGACGGCGGCGACGCCCATCATGGATGCCGCCAGGATGAGCGGGACGGTGTAGCTGCCGTTCGCGTCGAAGGCGAATCCGGCCATCACCGGGCCGAAGGCGCTTCCGATCATGAACAGGCTGTACACGATGCTGTACAGCGCGCCGAAGGCGCGCGGTCCGAAGTAGCGCGAGCTCAGGTACGACATCAGGTCGATCTCGGCGCCGAAGCCGATGCCGATCAGAAGCGCGGTCAGCGGTGCCGCGGCCGGCCCTGCCCACAGCAGGAGGAGGCATCCCAATGCTGCAGCGATGAAGAGCGGGACGGCGACGTAGGTCGCATAGAAGCGGTCGAACAGCCACCCGATCACGGGGCGGGCGATGACCGTGCCCACGCCCACCAGCGAAGACAGGAAGGCCGCCTGCACCGGATCGACGCCCGAGTCGATGAGGAGCGGGACGAAGTGCGGGACCATCGTCAGCAGCGCCCAGCCCAGCAGGAAGAACACGACGCACAGGCTCCAGAACTCGCGTCGGCGCACCGCCGTGCGGATCGTGAGACCCGGCAGCGTGGAGCGGTCGACGGCGGCGACCGCCGCGGGGGTGCTCAGGCGCGCGAAGAAGACGAGCACGAACGGCAGCGCGGCCAGGACGGCCATCGTCAGGTAGGCGGCGCGCCACCCGCTGCCGGCGATCACGATCCCCATCAGCGGCGGCAGCAGCAGTCCCGCCGTGCCGAGCCCGCCCGCGACGATGCCCAGCGCGATGCCGCGACGCTTGTCGAACTTGTCGATGACCGCCTTGGAGTACGTGACCGCGGAGGTTCCGGCGCCGAGCAGTCCGGCCAGCGCGTAGAACGCGAGGAACGTCGCCAGGCTCGACGTCAACGTGCTGACGAGGATGAGCATGATCACGAACAGCGGGATCGAGACGAGGGCGACGCGCTTGACTCCGAATCGGTCCAGGAACCTGCCGACGAACGGCAGCGCGGCCGCGAGGCCCAGCGAGCTGACCAGCGAAGCGAGGTTGATCTCGCCCCGGCCCCAGCCGAACTCCTCCTGCAGCGGTACCACGAGTGTGCCCAGGATGTAGCCCAGTGCACTGAGCCCCACACCGGCGCCGATCGTGCTGAACACCAGCGTCGGCCATCCGCGCCGGAACTCGCTCCGGGAGGAAGCGACCGTCCCTTCGTCCGGGGTCACTGTCTGCGTCATGAACATCTCTCTTTCGACGTTGAAAGCCGTCTCGGCCTCGGGTGGCCGAAGTCACATGCTCTCAACGCGGTACTATCCACGCAATGTCGCATCTGCCATGAGTCATATCCACGCCGTGGATACATGCCTGTTTCTTGCGCACGGGAGGAGCCACGTGCCGGCGTTCGATCTCAACCTGCTGCGCCCGCTGCTCGTGCTGCTCGAGGAGCGCAGCGTCACCCGCGCGGCCGCGCGCCTGCACCTGAGCCAGCCCGCGACCTCCGCGGCACTGGCACGGCTGCGGCGCCACTACGACGACGAGCTGCTCGTGCGCGCCGGGCGCACGATGCAGCTCACCCCCTTCGCGCGCGACCTGCTCCCCGCCGTGGCCCACGCGGTGGCCGAGCTGAACCCGGTGATCGACCGAAAGGAGTCGTTCGATCCGTCGCAGACAGAACGCCGATTCGTGATCGGCGCGACGGACTACATGACCGCGATCCTGGCAGGCCCGCTGCTGCGCACGCTGGCCGTCGACGCGCCCCGCGCCTCGGTGGACTTCGCGCCGCAGCCGGTGCGCGACGGCACGCTCGCGCCGTACAGTCAGCTCGACCTGATCGTGGGGCCCGTGGGCTTTCACCTTCCGGGGCGGAGCCAGGAGCTGTTCACGGACGACTTCGTGCTCATCGCCGACCCCGACAACTCCGTCCTCTCGACGCCGGAGCCCTCGGTGAACGACCTCTCCGCCGTGCCGCACGCCACCGCCTACTTGAATGATCCCGATCACGACGACCTGCAGGATCTCCTCCGGCGAGCAGGAGTCGACTACATCGTCGGTGCGCGGCTTTTCGGTCTCGCGGCGCTTCCCCTGCTGGTCTCGGGCACCGAGATGGTCGCTCTGGTGCCCCGGATGCTGGCGGCCAAGGCGTCCCGCACGCTCCGGCTCTCGGTCTTCGAGATGCCCGAAGGGCTGAGGATGCCGATGACCGAGTGCATGTACTGGCACCCTCGCGACGAAGACGACCCTGCGATCGTGTGGCTGCGCGGCGCCCTGTCGCGCACCGTGGGCTCGCTGTCCCGTGAGCCGAGCGGACGGCCTCCCCGGCAGCTCCGCACGACCGGCTGAGCCGGCGCCGGCGGCTAATCCGGCACGGTCGGCTCAGGTACGAGCCGTAGGCCGCTGCTGCTGTTCGCGGACGCAGCGAGCGCGTCGAGCCAGGCTCTGTTGAGGTCGCGCGCCCGCGGCTTGTCGAAGCTGAAGTAGAGCGAAGAGCCCTTTGAGATCCAGACCGTGCCGTAGATCCCCGGCGCCTCACGAGCGTCGTCGCCGTGGACGTCGGGCTCGTTCTCCCAGTTGAAGCTGAAACTCTCGTCGCGACGGAGCTTGGTGACGATGACGAAGCGCAAGTGCTCCAGCGCCCAGTCGTCGATGGCGATCGCGGGGGCGACCCCGTAGATCAGATGACCCATGGTGACCTCAATCTGTCGGGAGTGGTGACCGATGGCCGACCCAGGGCCGCTCACACACCACCGAGGACAATGCCATCGTCATAGAGCTCGCCTCCGTCTCCTTCGGCTGCACCGAGTGCGGGCGGTGCAGCCGCTCGGTACGCCCCTGAAGATACCGGCCCGCTTCCTCGTTGTCAGTGGGGACGACGGGCGAGCTCGCTCAGCCGGTCACGATGATCGCGCGGCCGGTGATCTCTCCCCGCGCGAGTGCCTGGTAGGCGGCATCCGCGTCGTCCAGCGAGAATCGCCGGGTCACGGCGCGGTGGACGTCGTACCCGCCCTCCGCGGCGAGCGCGGCGACCCGCGGCAGATCGCGCCGCGTACGGGCGCCGAACGAGCCGCGAACGGTGTAGCCGCGGCGCACCAGCGGCGTGATCGGCACCCGGGCGACGGCGGCACCGGCCGCGATGCCGACCGCGACCATGCGTCCACCGTCGGCCAGGAGCGCGATGGCCTGCTCGAACGTCTCGCTGCGCCCGAGCGCCTCGAAGACCACGTCGACACCGCCGGGCACGATCGCGTGAACGCCGGCAGCGGCATCCGAGCTCGCGGAGTTGACCACGGCTGTCGCGCCCAGTTCGGTCGCCGCGGCGAGCTTTTCGTCGTTGACGTCGATCGCGATGACATGTGCCGCGCCGAGGTGGGAGGCGAGCTGCACGATGCTCGAGCCCACACCGCCGGTCGCAACGACCGCGACCGACTCACCCGGCTCGAGACCTGAGGCCGCGAGCGCACCGTAGGCGGTGAAGGCGGCGCACCCGAGGACTGCTGACTCCTCGAGCGGAAGCCCCTCTGGAAGCCGCGTGATCGCCGTCGCAGGGATCACGCTGTACTCTGCGAGGCCGGCCATCGAGTACATGGAGAGGCGGCTCCCGTCCGCCCTTCGCAGGCGCGATGTGCCGTCGAGCAGGTTGCCGCCGAGCCGGTTCTCACGGAAGAACGTCGAGCACATGTCGTCTCGGCCGCGGCGGCAGAGGTCGCACGTGCCGCACGGCATGATGAAGGCGCCGATCACACGGTCGCCGACCTCGAACCCCTCGACGTCGTCGCCGATCGCGGCGATCACTCCGCTCACCTCGTGGCCGAGGACGGCGGGACCCGGAAAGGCCACCTCGCCCTTCAGCACGTGCAGGTCGGTGTGGCAGACGCCGCACGCGGCGACCCCGATCAGCACTTCGCCCTGCAGCGGCGCCGGTGTCGGGATCTGCTCGATCTGCAGTCGCGCATGTTCACCGTCCCACACGGCGGCCTTCATCACCTCGGGGATACCGGTGGTCATGTGCGATTCCTCTCGACGGTCGATCTCATTGCGCTCGGGGATGCCGCGGTTCGGGGCGTCCTCAGCCGGGGAGGAAGTTCTCCCGGGCCAGGGGCGCGATCTCCAAGGTCCCGGCATCCGCTCGGCTGACCCAGCAGAGCTCGGCGATCTCCGCGCCGACACGCGGGCTCTGCCCGCCCAGGTCGGCGGCGAAGACGTCCGCGACGACGAGGAAGCCCGGCTCGTTCGCCGCCGCGGCGGTGAACTCGCCCAGCGGACGCAGGTCGTGCGGGGGGATCCGGATGCCCAGTTCCTCGGCCAGTTCGCGACTCAGCGTCTCGCTCGCGGTCTCTCCGGGTTCGGGCTTTCCACCCGGCTGCATGAACGCCGTCGTGCCGTTCTTGCGCACCAGCAGAAGCCGGCCGTCCTCGTCGAGGATGACCGCAGCCGAGACGTGGATCCGCAGCGGTGCGGTCTGATCGGTGTTCACAGAGCTCACCGTCGCACGGTAACAGGCTCCGCCCATGTGGGCCGACGTAGAATCGCGTGTGCCTCCCGAGACCTCCGCCTCCTCCGACCTCCCGCCGAGCGGCATCGACCCGGCGGATCTCGAGGTCACCCTTCGGGTCCTCGGCGGAATGGCGGGCCTGGACGAGACGCATCCGGACTTCGTCGCGGTGCGCCAAGCCACCGCGAAGATGTTCAAGGCCGTCAAGAAGGAGCGCCGTCGCGAGATCCGCGAGGCGATCGCGCAGGCCGACAAGGCCGTCGTCGCCGCCACCGCCACCGGCGCGGCGGACCGCATCGACGACGAGACGCGCGGCATCCCGATCAGCACCTCCACCACGGCGCCCGTCGCCGGCACGCTGATCAAGGCGCGCGCGTGCTACATCTGCAAGCAGCCGTATACGCTCGTCGACGCCTTCTACCACCAGCTGTGCCCCGAGTGCGCGGCGATGAGCCACGCCAAGCGTGAGGCCCGCACCGACCTCACGGGCAAGCGAGCGCTGCTCACCGGCGGCCGCGCGAAGATCGGCATGTACATCGCGCTGCGGCTGCTCCGCGACGGCGCGCACACGACGATCACCACGCGGTTCCCGCGCGATGCCGTACGCCGCTTCAGCAGCCTGCCGGACGCCCCCGAGTGGATCGACCGACTCAAGGTCGTCGGCATCGACCTGCGCGATCCCGCCCAGGTCATCGGTCTCGCCGATGACGTCGCGGCCGCCGGCAGCCTCGACATCCTGATCAACAACGCCACGCAGACGGTGCGCCGCTCGCCGGGCGCCTACCAGCCGCTCGTCGACGCCGAGCTCGCACCGCTGCCCGACGGGCCGCTTCCCGAGCTGGTGACGTTCGGCCACACCAACGATCAGCACCCACGCGCGCTCGAGCGCTCGGTGAGCGCCCACCCGATCCTCGCCGCCGCGGCGGCGCGCGCCGACGAGCTGACCGAGCAGGCGATGGCCGCAGGTTCGAGCTCGCTCGAGCGCCTGGCTGCCGGCACCGCGATCGACGCCGGCGGGCTCATCCCCGACCTCGACCACGTCAACTCGTGGACGCAGCGCGTGGGCGAGGTCGATCCGCTCGAGATGCTCGAAGTGCAGCTGGCGAACACGACTGCCCCGTTCCTCCTCGTGTCCAGGCTGCGCGCGTCGCTCGCGGCGAGCAGCGCCCGGCGCACCTACGTGGTCAACGTCAGCGCCATGGAGGGCGTCTTCGGTCGCGGATACAAGGGGCCGGGGCATCCGCACACCAACATGGCCAAGGCGGCGGTCAACATGCTCACCCGCACGAGCGCCCGCGAGATGTTCGAGACCGACCGGATCCTCATGACCAGCGTCGACACCGGCTGGATCACCGACGAGCGCCCGCACCCCACCAAGGTGCGCCTTGCCGAAGAGGGGTTCCACGCGCCGCTCGACCTGGTCGACGGCGCCGCCCGCGTGTACGACCCGATCGTGCGCGGCGAGGCCGGCGAAGACCTCTTCGGCGTCTTCCTCAAGGACTACGCCCCCGGCGCATGGTGAACCTGCCCGCGCCCGGGCACCGGGTGGTCGTTCGCTACCGGCTGCCGTCCGGACAGGCGACGGATGCGCTCGGCGAACTGCTGAGCGCGGATGCCGAGACCGTCGTCGTCGACGGCAAGCGCGGTGTCGAGCGCATCGCGGTGGCCGACATCATCGCCGCGAAGGAAGTGCCGCCCCCGCCGCACCGCCGATAGTTCAGGCTGTGGAATCCGCCAGTCGCATGGTCGCTCCGGCACGGGCAGCCAGCGCCGTGGCGGTACGGGCGACGGTCTGCTGCATGACCTCGACCGCGATCGACGGCACCATATCGGCTGTGCGTGCGATGCTGATCGTCCGCGTGAGCGTCGGCTCGGCCAGCCGCACCGACCGCAGCCCCGGTCGATCGATGAGCACCATCGCCGGGACGATGGCCACTCCGATCCCCCGCTCGACGAATCGGAGCACGGCATCCATCTCCGCACCCTCGATGGCCGTCTCGGGCATGAGACCGGCCGCGCGGAAGGCGGCATCGGTCGTCCGGCGGAGGTCGTAGGTGGAACTGAAGACGATCTGCGGCAGACGAGCGACCTCCTCGAGCCGCATGACCTCGTTCGACGTCAGCGGAGGAGAGGCGCTCGACGAGACGACGACGAGCTCTTCCACCAGCAGCGGCGCGACGACGAAGCGGTCGACGGATGCCCCGCCCGAGGTCGTGATCAGCGCGAGGTCGACTTCGCCGGCCGCCAGCTCCTCCAGCAGGCGCCGCGATCCCTGTTCCGAGAGGTGCAGGTCGATGCCGGGGTGAGCGGCGTGGAACACGCTGAGCGCCTCGGCGACGAGGCTGACGCAGAGCGTGGGCGTCGCGCCGAGACGCACTCGTCCCCGCTCGAGCCCAGCGATCTCGGCGAGTTCGCGTCGGACCGAGTCGGCATCGGCCAGCATGCGGCGGGCCAGCGGCAGGAGCGACTCACCGGCAGCGGTCAGCGTGCTGCCGCCCCGTGCACGATGGAACAGCATGGCGCCCAGGTCCTGCTCCAGCGCGGAGATCTGGCGGCTCAGCGACGGCTGCGCGAGGTGCAACTGCTCGGCCGCGCGCGTGAAGTTGCCCAAGCGGGCGACGGTGACGAAGCTCTGCAGCTGCTCGAGATTCATATATATAGCCTAACGCTATCGACATGACGATAAAGATGCATTGGAGTTATCGAATGCGGAAACCTAGCGTTTAAGGGTGACCACTTCAGAACGTCAGCTGTCCACCACCGTCCTCGTCATCGGCACCGGCGGGTCGGGGCTGCGAGCCGCCATCGAACTGGCCGAAGCCGGTGTCGATGTGCTGGCCCTCGGCAAGCGACCCAAGTCGGACGCCCACACCTCCCTGGCCGCCGGCGGGATCAACGCCGCCCTCGGCACGATGGATGCCGCCGACACCTGGCAGCAGCACGCGGCCGACACGCTCAAGGAGAGCTACCTGCTCGCCAACCCCGAGACGGTCGAGACCGTCACGAAGGGCGCTGCCCAGGGCATCGACGACCTCGAGCGCTACGGCATGCCCTTCGCCCGCGAGGAGGACGGCCGCATCTCACAGCGCTTCTTCGGCGCCCACACCTACCGCCGCACCGCGTTCGCCGGCGACTACACGGGCCTCGAGATCCAGCGGACTCTCATCAACCGTGCCGCCCAGCTCCAGGTGCCCATCCTCGACACGGTGTACGTCACGCGCATCCTCGTGAACGACGACGGCGCCGTGTTCGGGGCGTACGGATTCGATCTCGAGGACGGCACGCGCTACCTCATCCACGCGGATGCCGTCATCCTGGCCGCGGGCGGGCACAACCGCATCTGGCGCCGCACGTCGTCACGGCGCGACGAGAACACCGGTGACTCGTTCCGCCTCGCCGTCGAGGCCGGTGGCCGGCTACGCGACCCCGAGCTCGTGCAGTTCCACCCCAGCGGCATCATCGAGCCCGAGAACGCCGCCGGCACGCTCATCTCCGAGGCCGCCCGCGGCGAGGGCGGCATCCTGCGCAACGGCCTCGGCGAGCGATTCATGCACAAGTACGACCCTGAGCGGCTCGAGCTCTCGACACGCGACCGCGTGGCCCTCGCGTGCTACACCGAGATCAAGGAGGGCCGCGGCACGCCGAACGGGGGCGTCTGGCTGGACGTGTCGCACCTGCCCCGCGAGGTCATCATGACCCGCCTCCCCCGCGTGTACCAGACGATGCTCGAGCTGCAGATGCTCGACATCACCAAGGAGCCGATCGAGATCGCGCCGACCGCGCACTACTCGATGGGCGGCGTATGGGTGCGCTCCTCCGACCATTCCACAGACGTGCCCGGCCTCTACGCCATCGGCGAGGCATCGTCGGGGCTCCACGGCGCCAACCGCCTCGGCGGCAACTCGCTCATCGAGCTGCTGGTGTTCGGGCGCATCGTCGGTCAGGCCGCGGCCGAGTACTCCGCGTCACTTCCGGCGCAGATCCGCTCCAAGACCGCGATCGAACAGGCCCGGACCGAGATCGCGCAGCTGCTCGCGGCATCCGGAACCGAGAACGTGCGCGCGCTGCAGCGTGCGATCCGCGACACCATGACGGAGCACGCCGGCGTGGTGCGCGACGAACAGGGGCTTCTGACCGGGCTCGCCGAGCTCGATGCGATCGAGGCGCGCATGGCCGACATCGGGGTGCACCCCGACATCGCCGGCTACCACGACCTCGCCCACGCGTTCGACCTGCGCTCGGCCGCCCTGGCCGCGCGGGCCACGCTCGAGGCGGCGCTGGAACGGCGCGAGACGCGAGGCTGCCACAACCGCAGCGACTACCCCCAGCTCGACCCCGAGCTGCAGGTCAACCTCGTGTGGTCGCCGACGACGGGTGTCGTGCGTGAGGAGATCCCGCCGATCCCCGCCCACATCGCGGATCTCATGCACGAGGTCTCGGTCGCGGGAAAGCTCGTCGAGTAGCCGGATCCCGACGGGTGACGGATGTCGCGGCCCGGTCATCGCGCGCCGCTTCAGGCGGCGGCATCCCACCAGTCCAGCACTCGCGTGCCGATCAGCGTGAGCCACCGCGAGGGCTCGCCCTCGGCGACGTCGGTGTCGAACCAGACGCGGCCCGCGAGCGGTGTGGTCTGCAGCCAGGTGCCGTCCGGCTGCCGTGCGGATCGCACGAGCTCCACCGCCTCGGCGAGCCGTGGGTCGGGAGGCGTGCCTTCGAGCAAGGCGACATCGCGGAAGTGGTCCAGGGCCGCGAGGGCGCTGTAGCGGTGGCGGTTCGGATAGACGAAGCGACTGACGAAGTCCCCCACGGGCTCGCCGGTCGTCGCACGGAAGATCAAGCGGCGCGAGAGCAGGTACTCCTCGCCGCTGTGGCGGGCGTCGCGCATCGAGGTGTCGCCGGTCATCCGCTCGTACGCGAGGATGCCGCGCGCCGCGTTGAGCGTGGAGTGGAACGACGAGCGCACCGAGTCCCCCTCCTCCGCCTCACAGTTCCACCCGCCGTCCGCGAGACGGTGCTCGGGGAACCAGGCGACCAGTCGCGACACATCCGCACCGAGCCAGGCACCGCTTGCGAGCGTGTAGGAGTTGATGCAGACATCGACCTCACCGCCCCAGTACGGCAGGTCGTCGTACTCCCACCGGCTGTTCGCTGCGAGCTTCTCGGCGGTTCCGGCGAGAGCCGCGGCATCCACTCCCCATTCCCGCAGGTCTTTCAGCACCCACGTCGTCGCGACCCAGGGCTGTCCGGGCTCCTCCGCCTCGGGGCTGCCGAAGAAGCCGGCCGGGAAGAAGGCTCCCCCCGCCCACTGACCGTCGTCGCCCTGTTCGGCCAGCAGCCGGGCACCGAATCCCTCCGTCGCGACGCGCGCTCGGGTCGCCTCCCACACCTCGGGCGGAGCGCCGGCGAGATCGCGTTGGACTTGCCAGCGCAGGGCAGGGTCCGAGTCGAGCAGCCAGTCGAGAACCCGCTGGTCCGTGGTCATGCCTGCAGGGTATCCGCGTCCGCCGACATGCGGCGGCCGGCTTCGCCCGACTCGGACCGCCCCCTACCTCCGCCGGGCGGCCCGCCGCGCCGGTGCGAGGGCGACCGCGAACCCGGCGAGGGCGACCGCCGTCGACAGCACCAGTCCTGGCCGGAAGGCGTCGAGCATCTGCGCGGCACTGGCATCCGCGGCGTGCTCGCCGCCGGCGATGAGCGCCGTCGTCACGGCGAGTACGAGCGCCGCGCCCACCTGAGAGCTGCTCTGTACGAGGCCTGCGGCCAGACCCTGTTCGTCGTTCGAGATCCCCGCGGTGGCGCGCTCCTGAATCGCGGGGAAGCCCAGCGCGAAACCTGCACCCAGCAGCAGGACCGACGGCAGGATGTCGACGGCGTACAGCGGATCGGTGCCGACTCGCAGGAAGAGCAGGTAGCCGAGCGAGAGCGCGCCGAGGGCGACCGTGATGAGCAGCCGTGAGCCGAACCGGTCGATCAACCGGTCTGCGAACGGCGCCGTGGCGACGACCACCAGGCCCGCCGGCAGCAGCGCGAGGGCCATGCTCAGCGGCGGCCACCCGAGCACCGACTGCAGGTAGATCGTGAGGATGAACTGGAAGCTCACATACGAGCCGAACAGGGCGATCGCGCTGATGTTGGCCCGCGCGACGAAGCCTTCGCGCAGGATGCCGAAACGGATGAGCGGATGCCGCACCCGCAGTTCGATCATGGCGAACGCCGCGAGCACGACAGCCGCTGCGACGAGTCCGAGGATCGTCTGAAGCGAGCTCCAGCCCACTTCCGGCGCGGAGACCACCGTGTAGACCAGGGTGAGCATGCCCACGGCCAGCGTCAGCGCACCCCAGATGTCGTGGCCACCGGTCTTGGCGACGCGATCCCGCGGGATGAAGAACAGTCCCAGCACCAGCGCGGTGACGGCGAACGGAACGGAGAACAGGAACGTCCACCGCCAGCTGAGAGACGTCATCAGACCGCCGACGATCAATCCGAGGGAGAACCCACTCGCCGCGAACGTCGTGAAGATCGAGATCGCCCGGTTGCGCGACGGCCCCTCGGCGAAGTTGGTCGTGATCAGCGAGAAGGCGGCCGGCGCCGTGAACGCCGCCGCGATGCCCTTCACGAACCGCGAGGCGATGACGATCGCGGGATCGCTCACGAGACCTCCCGCGAGGGAGGCCGCGGCGAACACGGCCAGGGCGATGAGGAGGATACGGCGGCGGCCCAGCAGGTCGGCCAGACGCCCGCCCAGGAGGAGCAGACTGCCGTAGCCCAGCACGTACGCCGACACCATCCACTGCAGGGTGCCGGTCTCGAGCGACAGTTCGGTTCCGATGGCGGGGAGCGCGACGCCCACCATCGAGACGTCGAGCCCATCGAGGGCGATGACGATGCAGACGACGAGCAGCAGCAGCCACGTGCGTGTCGTCCAGGGCTGCGCTCCGGAGGCGGGGGTGATGGCGGGGGTGATCCGCGCGGTCGGTGAAGTCACTCGGTCAAGATACATGCTTCGTCATAGGTTGCGTCAACATTGAATTCTGCTGCATGTAATGCGTGCACATGAATAATTCGGATACGATGTGGGCATGGCTCAGAACGATGTGGTCGAGCGCTGGCGATCGCTGCAGTCCGCGTATCTCTCGACGGCCTCGGTCCTCGAGCGGGCACTCGATGAGCGCTGCGATCTCGGGCTCAGCGAGTTCGAGATCCTCGACCTGGTCGCCGAACAGCGGCAGGACCCGTGCCTGATGCGTGATCTCGTGCAGCGCACGCCAATGACGCAGAGCGCGCTCTCGCGCATCGTCGACCGGCTCCAGAAGGCCGGGCTCGTGGAGCGCATGGAGTGCGGATTCGATCGTCGCTCGATGTTCGTCGGGGTGACGGAGAAGGGCGCCAAGGTCCACGCCGAGGCGCAGCAGCTCTACCGGTCCCTGCTCGCCGACGAACTGGGCTAGATCCTCAGCCTCCCTGGCCCCGCCGGGCAGCGCGCTCGTGAAGCGCGTACATCTGCCGCTCGAATGCGGGCACGGGCGTGGTGACGGGTACTGCTGGGGCCACGAAGGCGGCGGGCAGCGCGCGCACCGGACCGGCAGGCAGTCCCCACGATGCCCGCCAGCCCACCAGCTGCTCGCTCGAGACTGCGGCGACGATCCGTCCCAGGCCCGCCCAGGCGTGCGCTGCCGCGCACATCGGGCAATGCTCGCCTGAGGTGTAGACGGTCGACGACGCGCGCTGATCGGGCGTCAGGTTCGCGATCGCCCATTGCGCGAGGTGAAGCTCGGGGTGGGCGGTCGGGTCGCGGTCGGTCGTCTCGCGGTTCACGGCTTCGGCGAGCGCGACCCCCTCGCGGTCGACAAGCACGGAGCCGAACGGGTCGTCGCCGGCTTCGAGTGCGAGTTCCGCGAGCTCGACGCAACGCCGGAGGTACTGGTCATCGAGCGGTGAGGTCTGTGCTTCCAAGGTCTGCCCTTCTCCGGCACGTCGTCGAGCCGTGGGCGCCATGCTACGTCGCTCAGCTCGCTGGTACACCAGGAGGGCGTCGTCTCACCGGCTGCCGGATCGCCTATGCGGGCAGGAAGTCCGCGTGGTGATACCCCGTGGAGTCGAGCACCGCCACCGCCGACTCGGGAACCTCGAGGAACACGCCCGGCAGGTCGTTCAGCGGCTCGGATACGATGACCTGCGCGTGGTCGCCGAACGCCGACAGACGCTCGACGTCCGGGTACATCGTCCGCAGAGTCGGCACATCTGCCGAGTGGAACAGGGTCCGCGAGCGCCCTTGCGACGAATAGCGGAACGCCCACACGATCTCACCATTCGTCACGGCGACCGTCCCCTGCATCGGGAACTGCACTCCGGCCGCGTGTCCGGCCTCCTCGACTCGGCGGATCGCCGCGCCGACCGCCGCAATCGGATCGTCCTCGAGGGCGTAGGTGAGCGCCAGGTGAAACAGCACTTCGGAATCGGTCGTCCCTTGAAGGAGGGGGAACAGCGACGGATCCACGGCCAGCAGAAGGTCGCGCTTGATCTGGCTGAACCCGGCGATGAAGCCGTTGTGCATGAAGAGCCAGCGCTCGTGCCGGAACGGATGGCAGTTCGTCTGCTGGATCGGCGGGCCCGCGGCGGCGCGCACGTGCGTGAAGAAGAGAGGGCTGCGCACCGCCGAGCTCACCTCGCGCAGGTTCTGATCGTTCCACGCCGGCTCGATGCTGCGGAAGACCGCCGGATGCGCGGAGTCTGCCGCATCCGCCGGGTACCAGCCGAACCCGAACCCGTCGCCGTTGACCGTCTCGGCGCCCAGCGGAGAGTTCAGCGACATAGCCACGACCGAGTGCTGCGCGTCGAGGATGAGCGTCGACGGCTGCAGCGCCTCACCGGTGTATGCCAGCCAGCGACACATGCTGCCTCCCGAACCTCGTCGGCACCGGGACGCACTGACTCCGCCGCCGTGTGCTCGTCATCGTAGGGCCGATCCGAGGGTGCCGATAGGCCCGCGGCATCCGTCACCGTGCCCGAACTCCCAAGGCCGCGACGGCGACGCGACACCGGAGGCGCCGTCCTCCACTGGTCAGAACGCCCGCACGGCAGGAGGCATCCCCGGAAAGTCGGCTGACTCGCTCACCGGGGCCCACCTCTCGACGTCGGCGAGGGAACGCTCGTACGCCCGGGTGAGGTTGCGGACCGCCTCGGCCCCGAGCGGCAGACGCACGGGGGCGTCCGGCCGCGAGAGCACCTCGCGGATGACCGTCGCCGCGCGAGCCGGGTCGCCTTCCTGCGCCCCGTCGACATCGGCCAAGTTGGCGCGGACCGCCCCGATGACGCGGTCGTACTCGGCATGCGGCTCGGCAGTGCTGAGCACTCCGGCGGCGTTGAACGCGGTGCGAAAGCGACTGGGCTCAACGATGAGCACGCGGATCCCGAACGGGGCGACCTCGCCCGCGAGAGCCTCCGACCACCCCTCGAGGGCGAACTTGCCGGCGGAGTAGCTGCCGACGCCGGGGAACGACATCCGCCCGCCCTGACTGCTCATCTGCACGATCGCGCCCGACCGCTGTGCGCGCAGATGCGGGAGGACCGCCCGCACGTAGGCAGCCGGACCGAAGAGATGCTGCTCGAGCATGTCGCGCAATGCGGCATCCGTCACCTCTTCCGCGGCGCCCACCTGGCCGGTGCCCGCATTGTTGACGAGCACGTCGATGCGGCCGAACGCGTCGACGGCACGCTCCACCACGGCCGGGGCGCCGTCGGAGTCACGCACATCGTGCTGCACCGCGACGATCCGATCGCCGAATCTGGCGCTGAGTGCGTCGAAGCGGTCCGCCCGGCGCGCGGTGCCCACCACCTGCTCGCCGGCCTCGAGGGCAGCCTCGGCCAGGGCCAGGCCTAGGCCCGAGCTCGCTCCGGTGATGAGCCAGGTCTTCGTGCGGTCGCTCGTCGTCATGCCCCACACGGTACGGGGTCGAGCGCACTCGAAGGCAAGCTGCGGCACCGCGACACCGCCCGCGCAACTCCCGCGGACGATCGGTCGGATGCGGCGGACGACCGGTCGGGCGGAGGCACTGTGTCGATGCGACGGTGGGACCATGCCCACGACCGCCTCCATTCCCGTCGCCCCCGCGTCGTCCGTCGATAAGCTGCGCTACGGCGGGCTCATCGCCATGATGCTGATGAGCTTCCTGCTCGTCACCGCCGAATTCCTCCCCAACGGAGTGCTCACCGAGATGGCGGCGGGACTCGGCGTGAGCCCCGGGCAGGCCGGACAGACCGTCACGGTCACGGCGCTGGTGGGCCTGGTCGTCGCGCCCACCGTCGGGCTCGTCTTCCCGCGGCTGGACCGTCGTTCGCTGCTCACGTGGATGGCCGTCGCCGCCGCGATCTCGAACCTCGTGGTCGCGATCGCCCCGAACCTCGTGATCGTGCTCCTCGCCCGCTTCTTCCTGGGCGCGGCCATCAGTGCGTTCTGGGCGATGTCCATCACGGTCGCCGCCCGCATCGCGGGCCCCGACCGACTCGGACGCGCCGTCATGTTCTCGTCCGCCGGAGCATCCCTCGCCACCGTCGCGGGCGTTCCCATCGGGGTCATGCTCAGCACGATGCTCGACTGGCGCGTCGTCTTCGCGCTCGCCGGCGTCGTCACGGGCCTGCTCGCGATCGCGATGCGGGTGCTCCTTCCGTCGGTGCCGCCGGCGCCGGCGTCGAGCTTCGCGATCCTCGCCGACACGGCGCGCCGGCCCGGGATCACGCTCGGCCTCGTCGGCCACGTCCTCGTCGTGCTCGGTCACTTCCTGGCGTACACCTACATCCGGCTCGCGCTGGAGCGCATGCAGGTCGGGGACGGGGCGGCATCCGTGGATGCCGGGACCGTCGTGCTCTTGCTGGCGCTGTTCGGCGCGGGCGGCCTGATCGGCAACATCGTCATCGGCATGGTCGTCGACCGCTCCTTCGCGTTCTTCGCGGTGCTGACGCCGCTCGTGATCGCCGCATCCGTGGCCGCGATGCTGCTGCTGTCGGGCTCGGTGGCCGCGATCGCCGTCGTCGCGTTCGTGTGGGGCTTCTTCTTCGCCTCCTGGCTGATCGTCGTGAACACGTGGATCGGTCACCGCATGCCCGATCGCCTCGAGGCCGGTGGCAGCCTCGTCGTGGTGGGCTTCCAGGGCGCCATCGCCATCGCCGCGGCGCTCGGCGGGTTCCTCGTCGACAACGTCGGAGTGGAACTGGTCTACGTCATCGGCGCGGGGATGCTCGTCGTCGGAGCGGGACTCTTCGGCGCCTCCAACCGCGCCCGAAGCTGACCCTGCGGAGACAGCGGCCACGCCTTTCCCCGCAGTCCCCGCGTGGGCGCACGCCTCCCGAGCGCTACTCCTCCGCCCGCGCGCCGCGCCTGTTCGGCGCCTCGACGTCGGCTGTATCCAGGAACGTCCGCGCGATCACGGTGCCCGCGTCATCCGTCGCCCAGATCAGGAACCGTCCCGGTGCCGGTGATGCGGGAACAGCGAGCGTCACGGCACCCGAAAGCTCGAACGGCTCCGCCGTCACGACAGCGGACGACACCGCAGGCGCACGGACTGAGCCGGCCGGAGTCCCGGCGGCTGCCCACACTCCGTGCACAGTGACGGTGACGGAAGAGCGCCCATGATGAGACACGTGCACGTCGAGCCCGAATTCGGCTACCGGCAGCGCCAGATCTGCTCCGGCCTGGGCGGGAACGAGGTCGAGCACGAGCACGGTTTCGGCGTTCACATGCGCGGGGACGGTTCCGCCCCAGTCCTTGGTGCGCCGATCCTCGGTCAGCAGCCCGGCGCACTCGTGCTCGACGTCGGAGAACTCGGTGTAGACGTACCCGGAGTACCGGTCGTGACGGCGGAGCTCCTGCGTCTCCCACCGCAGATGCCAGGCCCGTTCCAGGCTTGTGAACCCCTCGCCGTACTCGCTGTTCAAGATGGGCACGCCGCTTCGCGCGAACTCGTCAGAGCTGTAGAACGACTTGTCGACGACGAAGTCCGGGCCGAGCCGGACCGGGAACGCCTCGCGTGCTCCGGAGGCGAGCTCGGCCACAGCCTGCTTCCACGTCGCGATATCCGGCTCGTAGTAGTGCCAGTCGACGAGGTCGCTCTTCACATGCGCCCAGCCGGAGTTCTCCACGATCGGCCGCGAGTCGTCGAGCGCACGCAGCAGGTCGTACGCGCGGACTGCCGCCTCTGCCCGTGCGGCGCTGCCGGGGATGTCCCAGTCGAGACCCCATTCCTCGTTGTAGAGACCCCAGATGACGATGCTCGGGTGATTCCCGTCGCGTTCCACCATCGCCGGCAACTGCGCCTCGAACGCGGCGGCCGCAGCATCCGAGAAGCGGCTCGGGCAGGCCGGCTCGGCCCACACGAGCATCCCGGTGACATCCGCCTCATGCAGCCAGATCGGATCCTCGAACTTCAGATGCTTGCGCACCAGGTTGTAGCCCAGCTGGCCCGCCAGGGCGATGTCACGCCGAAGCGCCTCGGCATCCGGCGCGGTCAGACCCGTGTCGGGCCAGTAGCCCTGATCGAGCACGCCTCGCACGTACAACCGTGACCCGTTCAGCAGCAGCTCCTCGCCGTGGGTCTCGATGCGCCGGAGTCCGGTCGTCGCGACCACTCGGTCTGCCGTCGCGCCTTCTCCGACGATGATCTCCACGTGGTACAGGTGCGGATCGTGGGGCTGCCACAGCCGCGGCTCCGCGAGCTCGATCCGTCCGATCGCGCGGCCTGCCGCATCCGTCACCAACTCCACCGAGGCCTCCCCCGCCCGCGCGCGCACGACGGCACCAGCCACCGCATCGCCCGCGACCGAGACCGCGACATCGATTCCGGTCAGGCTGTCTCCACGCAGCGACACCGAACGCGCGTAGGTGCGCCCGCGTGCTTCCAGCCACACCGACTGCCAGATGCCCGAGGTGGGCGTGAACGACACTCCGTCGTAGTCGTCGCGGGGGATCGACCGCTGCTTGCCGTGGACGATCTGACGCTTGTCGGCCGGCGCCTCGACCTCGACGCTGAGCTCGGACGCAACCCCGGGAACCATGAACTCCGTCACGTCGAATTCGAACGACTCATAGCCTCCGACGTGCTCGCCGACGAGCGTGCCGTCGATCCGCACGACAGCACGGTGATGCACGGCGCCGAAGCTCAGCACGAGCCGGCGGTCGCCCCACGCGGCCGGCACCAGGACGGAGCGACGGTACCTCCCGCGCTCCAGCCACGGGCGGCGGATGCCCGACGCCTCGCTCTCCCAGGCGAACGGCACCATGATAGGCGCCTGGATCCCGTCGGCCTCGAAGTCCCAGCGCCCGTTGAGTGTCAGCCAACGCTCCGATCGGTCGCGATCCGGGCGCGGGTACTCGGGGCGAGGAACCTCCTCGAGAACGGGTGCCTCGAGAGGAGAGGAGGTGATGGGAAGTGACACATTCAGCCTTTCACGCTGCCGGCGAGGATGCCGTTGATGAAGTGGCGCTGGAGCACGATGAAGAGCACCAGCAGGGGGATGAGGGCGATGGAGCTCGCGGCGAGGAGCTCGCCGGTGACGGTGGCGTAGTCGGCGCCGATCCGGTTGCCGGTGATGTTCTGTGCGAGTGTCGACAGCACAACCTGAAGGGTCGCCATCTGCTCGGAGCTCGCGACGATCACCGGCCATACGAAGTCGTTGTAGATGTTCATGATCGTGAGCACGGCCAGACCCGCGAGGCCCGGGCGGATCACCGGCACGATCACCCGCCAGAAGATCCCGAACTCGCTGCAGCCGTCCACGCGCGCCGCGTCGAGCAGTTCGTCGGGCACGGCACTGATGACCTGCCGCATCCAGAAGATCGCGAACGCATCGATCGCGCCGGGCAGGATCAGCGCCTGATACGTGTTCACCCACCCGAGAGTCTTCATCTCGAGCAGCAGCGGGATGATGAGAACGATCGTCGGCAGCATCAGCGTGACGAGGACCGTGCCGAAGATCAGGTTCTTGCCGACGAAGTCGTACTTGGCGAACCCGAACGCCGCCAGCGGGGCGAAGAACAGCGTGATGCCGCCCTTGACCACGAGCACGATCGCGGTGTTGAGGAACCCGTGAGCGATCGGCACGTCCTGGAACATCGCGGTGAAGTTGTCGAGCGTGAACGTCGTCACGTCGAAACCCAGGGGGTCGCGGATGATGTCGTTCGGCTGTTTGAACGACGACACGATCGCCCAGGCGACCGGTGCGAGGAACCCGATCAGCAGGAGCATCAGGAACGCGTGCGAGCCGATCCGGGGACTCGTCTTGCGCGGGCGGCGCTCGAGAGGGATGGATGCCGCTGCGGTGGTTGCGGGACGGAGGAGAGTGCCGGTCATGATCAGTCCTTGGCTCGCAGCATCCGGACGAAGAAGAGCGAGAGCACCATCACGAGAATGACCAGGAGGAAGGAGTTCGCCGCTCCCGTACCGAGGTCTCCCCGCGTGATGTGGTTGTAGAGGTAGTAGCCCGCGGTCGTCGTCGAGTTGTAAGGCCCGCCCTGCGTGACCACGAACGGTTCGGCGAACATCTGGAACACCGCGAGGGTCTGCAACACCACGGCGAACATGATGGTGCGGCGCAGCAGCGGCACCGTGATGCTCCACAGCTGCCGCAACCGCGAGGCGCCGTCGAGCTCGGCCGCCTCGTACATCGACTGGTCGATGGACTGCAGACCGGACAGCAGGATGATCACGATGAACCCCGTGGTCTTCCAGAGGAACAGCAGCGCAAGGGTCGGTTTCGCCCAGGCGCTCGTCGTGAGCCAGCCGATATCGGGGATGCCGAACGCGCCGAGGAGCGCGTTGACCGCCCCGTACTGCTGGTCGAAGAGCACCACCCAGATCTGCGCGACGGCCACCAGCGGAGTGACGAACGGCACGATGAACGCGACCCGGTAGAGACCGCGGAGCCGCAGCTTCGCCGAGTTCAGCAGTACGGCCACGACGACGCCCAGCACGAGCTGTACCGGGACGATCAGCAGCCACAGCAGGGCCGAGTTGCCGAGCGAGTTCCAGAACGCCTCGCTCGCGAGGAGGTACGCGTAGTTGCCCCAGCCCACCCACTCCGCGGCACCGGCCCCGCGCCAGTTCGTGAAGCTCAGCCGCGCCGTGAAGATCAGCGGGTACACGCTGAAAGCGGCGAAGATCACGAGGAACGGCAGCACGAAGAGGTACGGCGCCGAGCGTCGTCGCAGCTTCGCCGCGCCGAAGCGACGCGCGCGCTGCGGCAGCGCGGAGGGGAGGGCGGAGGTCGTCATCTCGGAGAGCCTGTCACTGCCTGTCGATGAGGTTGGTCTGGATGCCGTCGGTCGAGCTGCTGATGACCTCGGCGGGCGTGAGATCGCCGTCAAGCATCCGCTGCAGGTCGTTGCCGAGGTAGTCGACGGCGCCGTTCCACCACGACGGGATCGCCGTGCCGCTCGGGATCTGCGAACCGGCCTCGGTGGCGACGGCCCACAGGTCCTGGCCGCCCAGCGCTTCGATCGGCTCGAACAGGGGCGTCGACGGGTCGGCCGCCGGCGAGTACGCGGGGATCGACGTGTTGAGCCCGCTCGGGTAGATGTCGTTCACGCCCCAGACCGCGCTGTAGCCGGCCTCGTCGTACATGAGGAACTCGTAGAACAGCCACGCGAGGTCGGCGTTCTCCCCGTCCTTCGGCAGGACGAACGACGAACCGCCCATCGCGCCGCTGCGCGCGCCACCTTCCGTCCACGCCGGCAGCGGCATCGCCCGCCAGTCGCCGCTCGTCTCGGGCAGCAGCTGCTGTGGAGCGAAGTCGAACCAGATCGCCCACGGGTAGAAGACCTGGTTGCCGTTATCGAGGTCGGCGATGTCGGTCGGGCTGAGGTACTCGGCCCGCGTGCCGAGACCTTCCTTCTGCACGGTGTCGAGGAAGGTCAGGATCTGCTCGTACTCGTCGCTGTCAAGGCGCAGTTCCCCGTCGGAATCCGCGATCGAGGTGCCGAGCTGGCTCGCGTACATCTCGAGTTGAAGCTGTCCGAGGAAGGGACTCTGCTCCAGGTGGATCGGCTTCGAGCCGGGCTTCGCCGCCTGATACTCCTTGGCGGCGGCGAGGAGATCGTCGTACGTCTCGATCGTCGTCGCGTCGATGCCGACCGCTTCGAGTGCAGCGGCGTTGTAATACAGCAATCCCGGGTTCAGGTCGAAGGGCACGCCATAGATGCCGCCGGCGACCGTGGTGGCGTCGATCTTCTGCGGAGCGATGTCATCGATGTACGGCTCGAGCACGTCGGTGACGTCCCACAGGTGCTCGGCGTAGCCGCCTACCAGCGCGTCGTCGAGGAACACGCCATCCGGCACGTCGGTGCCGGTGATGAGGGTGTTCTGCAGTTTGGCGTTGATGTCGACCGCCTCGTGGTTCACCGTGATCTCGGGGTACTTCGCCTCGAAGTCGTCGATCACCGCGTCGAAGACCTCGTAGAGGTCGCCGGAGCGATCCCAGATGGTGATCTCGCCTGCCGGCTGCTCAGCGGCGGGTGCCTGGAGCCGGTCGGATGCCGACTCGTCGCCGGCCGTGATGTCGGGGCCGCAGCCGGTGAGCGCGAGTGCGACGACGGCGAAGCTGCCGGTCACGACGACGCGGAGAGCGGTCCGGCTCGGGTGGCGGTTCATGGACACTCCTTTGTGTGTGGAACTTCTGTGTGTGGACGTCGGGTGAGGCGCGGTGGTCTTCGGCGGGTCGCAGTGATGGTCTGCCACTGTTTGCCAACGTATGCAAATTGTAACCCATGTTTGCACACGTTGCAAACGGTAGGATGGCGGGATGCCGGCCACACTCCGCGATGTCGCAGAACGCGCGCAGGTCTCGATGCGCACCGTGTCGAACGTAGTGAGCGGATATACCCACGTCAGCGAGCGAATGCGTGCGAGGGTGCTGGCGGCGATCGAAGAGCTCGACTACCGCCCCAACCCCGTCGCGCGGACACTGCGCACCGGACGCACCGGGATGCTCGCACTCGTGGTGCCTGAGATCGACGTGCCGTACTTCAGCGAGCTCGCCCGTGACGTGATCGACGCCGCCGCCGAGGTGGGATACCGCGTCATGATCGACCAGACCGGACACGACCATGAGCGCGAACGGCAACTGCTCACCGGGGAGGATCGCACGATGCTCTTCGACGGGCTGCTGTTCAGCCCGTTGGTCACGAAGTCCGAGCTGCTGGCCATGCACGGATCGATGCGGATGCCGCTGATCCTCCTGGGCGAGCACGACTTCGACGGGCGCTACGACCACGTGGCCATCGACAACGTCGCCGCCGCGCGAGATGCCGTGAACCATCTCATCGCGATCGGACGCACCCGGATCGCAGCGATCGGTTCCCAGCCGCTCGAAGAATACGCGACCCCGCTGCAACGCTCGGCCGGATACGAGTCAGCACTGGCAGATGCCGGATTGGAACGGCATCCCGGCTACGTGACGACCGCCGCACACTACAGCCGCAGTGATGGCTACGCCGCGGCCCGCGCCCTACTCGAGCTCCCCACCCCACCGGACGCGATCTTCTGCTTCTCCGACCTGCTCGCCATCGGCGCCATGCGCGCCGTGTTCGACGCGGGCCTGCGTGTACCTGAGGACATCGCGGTGATCGGCATCGACGACGTCGAGGAAGGGCGCTTCTCACGACCGACGCTCAGCACGATCTCGCTCGATACCCCGTTCATCGCGCGAGAATCCGTCCGCCGGATCATCGCACGAATCGAAGACCCTGCGCTTCCGGCCACAGAGATCGTCGCCCCCCACAAACTGCTGGTGCGCGAAAGCACCGCCACATCGTCAGCGAGGGGTGACGGCATCCCCGTCCTGCAGGAATAGCCACCGCCGCCCGCACGTTGCGGCTTCGCATGGCGGTGGTCGATTCGAAAGCCCTGACCGAGGTGCTCTCCTCCATCGAGGTGCGCATGGGGGTCGCGCGGCGTCTGACGCTCGAGCCCGCCGGCACGCTGCCGATCGCCGCTGATGCGGTGACGCTCGTCTACGTCGCGGAGGGCGCAGTCCACGGGCATCCCCCTCTGGGTACCGGATGCCGCCTCGATGTCGACCGCGCGTCGCAGCGGATCTGGGCCACCGCTGCCGGAGACCGCTCGCGCCTCGTCGCCGGCGACGCGCTCATCACCCTCGGCAGCCGGCGGTTCGTGCTCGAACCCGACGCCTCGGCATCGCTCGTCGTGTTCGAGTTCGAGCTGTCCGACGTCGCGCACGGGCTGGCCACGGTCGTTCCCGATGTGGTGACGGTGACGGATTTCGCGGGCCTCGAACCGGCCGCGGCCGCACTGGCGGCGAACATGGGCTTCGCGCACAACGCCAGCGCCGCTCTACGCTCGGGCGACCCCGTCATCTGCCGCATGATGGCGACGACCGTCCTGCTCTCGGTGATCCGCGCGTGGGCCGAGAACGGGTGCGCGCCCGAGGGCTGGCCCGCCGCGTCGAAGGATCCGTTCCTCGACCGCGTCGTCGAAGCGATCCACGACCAGCCCGGCCGGGACTGGACCGTCGAACTGCTCGCGTCCGTGGGTGCGATGTCGCGCTCGGTGTTCGCCGAGCGCTTCCGCGCCACGGTGGGGAGCACACCGGCCAGCTACGTCACCGAAGTGCGCATGAACACTGCGAAGCGGATGCTTGAATCAGGGCTCCCCGTATCGACGATCGCGCGCGAGCTGGGCTATTCCTCCGACGAGGGCTTCAGCCGCGCGTTCCGTCGCAGCGTCGGGATGCCGCCGTCGGCGTGGCGTCAGACGCGCCACGCCCCGGCCCTCGCGTAGCGCTGAACGCATGGATGCCGGACACCCGAACCGCTGGGCGCCCGGCATCCCGCCTCACTCGTATCGGAGTGACGTCACCGGATCGGCGCGCGCCGCCCTGGCAGCCGGCAGCGTGCCGGCGAGGAACGCGATGCCCATGACAGCCACGATGATCAGGGCGACGGAGACCGGATCGAAGGCGATGAGCGTCAAGCCGGGCAGGCTCGTGAGAAGACCGCCCGAGAGCGCGGAGCTGACCACGCCGCCGACGAGGATCCCGATGACCACGCCGATGGCGCTGCCGAGGAACCCGATGAAGGCCGCCTCGAGGCTGAACAGCGAGAAGACGCGGCCGCTGCCCATCCCCATGGCCTTCATGAGGCCGATCTCGCGAGTGCGCTCCTGCACCGACATGAAGAGCGTGTTGACGATGCCGAAGCCGGCCGCCAGCAGCGCGATGATCGCGAAGGCGTTGAGCACCAGGACGATGCCGTCGATCACCGCGGTGACGGCGCCGAGCTGATCCGCGACGGTGGTGCCGGCGAATCCGGCGTCGGCCAGCCGATCCTTCAGCGCGGCGATCTCTTCGTCGGTGGCGTCGGGGCTGAACCAGATGCTGGCCTGCGCGTACCTCTCGGTCTCGTCGGTGGGCAGCCCGGTGCTCTGCGCCGCATACAACGCATCGGTGAGAGCGTCGTTCGTCGTGACAGAGACACCGGCCGGAGATGCCAGCGCCTCCTCGGCGACGCCGACGACGGTGGCGTCGATGACGTGCTGGGCGCGGTCGGCGTCGGTCACCGCGATCGACACCGTCTGCCCCACCGCAGCCTCGTCGGTGTCGAATCCCAGCGGCTCGACGTACGAGACGGGGATCAGCACCTGCAGTTCGCCCGCCGCGTCGTCGAGATCCTCGCCGGCCGCCAGCTGCACGGACTGACCCTCCACGAGAGCCCCGACGCTCAGCACGAACCGGTCGCCGTCACCGGCCTGGATGTAGTCGGGCGAGATGGACTTGGTGGCCTGAACGTCCAGGACGCCGTCGACCTCGGCCAGCGTGTCGAGGTCGGCCGGTGTCAGCGCCGAGACCGTGGCACCGTCGAAGCCGCCGGAGGCGACGGCATCCGGATCGTACTCAGCAGGTCCGGAGTCCTCCTCGGCCGATGCCGCCGCCTCGGAGTTCTTCGTCACGGTCATCACGTCCTGCGCGCCCACCGCGGTGAGCGTGTCACCGATGTAGGCGTTGATGCCGGTGCCGAGCCCGTTGGTGAGCGTCAGCGTGAAGGCGCCGACGAAGATCGCAAGGACCGTCAGGGTCGTCCGGGTCTTGGAGCGGAACGTGTTCGACACGGCCGACCGGACGAGATCGAGCGTCTTCATGCCGCCACCGCCACGCTGTCGTGGACGACGAGCCCGTCCTTGAGCGAGATCCGGCGGTCGCAACGGGCGGCCAGGTCCTCGTCGTGCGTGACGACGATCAGGGTGATGCCGTGTTCGCGGTTGAGGGCGAACAGGATGTCTTCGACCACCGCGCCGGTCTGGCTGTCGAGGTTGCCGGTGGGTTCGTCGGCGAACAGGATGCGCGGATTGTTCACCAGGGCTCGGGCGATCACGACGCGCTGCTTCTGCCCTCCGGAGAGATCGGCGGCCTTGCTGCCGGCTTTCGTCTCGAGCTCGAGCTGCTCGAGGGCGGCGAGAGCGCGTCGTCGTCGTTCCGCTCGACCGTAGCCGGCGATCTTCATCGGCAGGACCACGTTGTCGAGCACCGTGGTGTCGCCGGTGAGGAAGAACTGCTGGAAGACGAAGCCGAACGTCCGGTTGCGCGCGCGGTTGAGCCGGCTGCCCCGGAGCGTGCCGGTGTCGACGCCTTCCAGCTCGATCGTGCCGGACGAGGGAGCGTCCAGCAGAGCCATGAGATGCATGAGCGTGGACTTGCCGGATCCGCTCTTGCCGACGATCGCGACGCTCTCGCCTTCATGAACGTCGAAGCTCACTCCCCGGAGCGCGTCGAATCGGTTCTGGCCGCGGCCGTAGGACTTGTGCACGTCGGTGACCGACATGATCGGGATGCTCATGGGACTCCTCAGGATCGGGGTGGAACTCCAGCGTCGTCCGGACGCGTTCGCGGCACGTCCCCCGGGCGCGGGCACTTCGATACCGCGGCTGCGGTACCCCATGTGCCCCCGCGGGATGATGCGCACCGCCCTGCACTGCCCCACACTGGACACGTGAACGCGACCACGGACGGACGAGATCCCTGGTCGCCGACGAGAAGACGGATGCTGACCAGGCATGTGCTGCGATGGGCGGGGGACGCCCTCGCGGTTTTCCTCGTCGTCTCGTCGGTCTTCCTTCACGGCCCGCAGCAGGCACCCCCCTCGGCGTCCGTGGTGGCGGTGATCGCCGTCGTCGCCGCGGCTCTTCTGCTCCTGTTCCGGCGACGATGGCCCATCCCGGTCCTCGCGGGCTGCGTCGCGCTCTACGGAGTCGCCTCCGTGACCGGCACCGTCGCTCCCGGCATCATCCTGGCCGTCGCCATCGCGATGTTCGGGCTCGCGAACCGGTCCACGCGGCGCATCACGATCATCGCCGCGGCCATCACCGCGGCCGCGGTGTTCCTCCTCAGCGTGCTCGGCGCGGTCGTGAGCGCCGCCGACCCGCGGATGGTCCAGTTCACACTCGCCGTCGCGTTCGCCGCGGCGGCGGGCGACGCCACCCGGTCCCGCCGCGAGTACATCGTCGCGGTCACAGAGCGAGCCGAGCGCGCCGAGCAGACCCGTGAGGCAGAGGCCAGGCGCCGCGTCTCGGAGGAGCGTCTGCGCATCGCCCGCGACCTGCACGACACCGTCGCACACCAGATCGCGGTGATCAGCCTGAACGCCGGCGTCGCGTCGTCGTCGCTGGAATCACCCGAGCGGGCACAAGAGGCGTTGAGCACGATACGCAGCGCCTCCCGCACGGTACTCGGCGAGATCGGCGCTCTGCTCGCCCTGCTTCGCACCGAGGATCCGGATGCCGCGACCATGACACCGCCGTCGGGCCTGGGCCGGCTCGACGAGCTGGTGGAGCAGTTCGCGCAGTCCGGATTGGCGGTCCATCTGCGCGTGGAGGGCGATCCCGGCCGCGTCTCGGGCGCAGCGGACCTGGTCGCGTACCACGTGATCCAGGAAGGGCTCACGAACGCCCTCAAGCACGGCACCGACCAGCGCGCTCACGTCCTCGTCGAGGTCGCCGATGAGCAGGTGACGGTGGTGGTCACGAATCCCAGCATCCCCTCTGCGCACGATGCCCGGCGCGACACCGCAGCAGGCGCGGGCCACGGTCTGATCGGGCTGAGGGAGCGCGTCGCGTCGGTCCGCGGCGTCGTCGAGACCGGGACGACGGCGAGCGGCTACCGCCTCGCGGCCACCCTTCCCCTCGCGAAGGAGCGACCCTGATGACGCGCGTGCTCGTGGTGGACGACCAGCCGCTCATCCGCCAGGCCGTGTCCGGCATCCTGAATCAGGCCGAAGGGATCGAGGTCGTCGGCGAGGCCGCCACCGGTGTGGCCGCCATCGCGCAGGCGGCGCTTCTGCTGCCCGACATCGTGCTGATGGACATCCGGATGCCGGAACTCAACGGCATCGACGCCACCGCATCGATCTGCAGCGACCCGGCGCTCGCGCAGACCCGCGTCCTGATCCTGACGACGTTCGAAGAGGACGAGTACGTGCTCGCTGCTTTGCGTGCCGGCGCCAGCGGCTTCATCGGCAAGGGTGCCGAGCCGGACGAGATCTCGCGCGCCGTCCGCGCCGTGCACGCGGGCGAGTCGCTGCTGTCGCCCCTCGCGACGAAGGCGCTCATCGAGAAGTACGTGCGTGCGTCGGGCACGCCGCCCGATCACCGACCGCTGCGCACGCCGCCAGAGCTCGACCAGCTCACCGACCGCGAGCGTGAGGTGCTCGTCCTCGTCGCCCGTGGACTCTCGAACACCGACATCGCGACCGACCTGTTCATCTCGCCTCACACCGCGAAGACGCATGTGAACCGGATCATGATGAAGCTGCACGCGCATGACCGGGCGCAGCTGGTGATCCTCGCCTACGAAAGCGGCCTGCTCCGCCCGGGGGCCGCCTGACCCGAGGCCGGAATACCGCGAGCGCAGTACCGGGGATACGCCCTCGAGGGGACGCGCGCGTCTCGCCGCGCCGGGAGCCTGGATTCACCGTCGCAGAGCGTCTCGCGACGGCATCCGATCCAGGAGGAGAGCATGTCCACGACACTGCCCCGCACCTACAGTCCGACCGTCGCGGTCCCACTGTCCATCGCGATCGTCGCCGTCCTCGCGAGCGCCGTCAACTCCGTGCTGGCGCTCGTCGGCAGCGCCGTCGGCGCCACCGGTCCCGGGCTGCAGCCGATCGCGTATCTCAGTCTGACCGTCGTCGCTGCGATCGGCGGTGCGGTCGGCTGGCACCTGATCGACCGGTTCGCGAAGCGTCCCCGCCGGGTCATGCGCTGGCTGGTCCCGTCGTTCCTCGCCGTGTCGTTCGTACCGGACATCCTCATCGGCGTCACCACCGGAACGGGTGACGGATGGCTCTACGCGGCCGTTCTCATGAGCATGCACGTCATCACGATCACGATCGCCATCCTCACCTACCGGCGGCTCATGCCCCTCTCGGACCGCGAGGACGCCCGCGACACCACCGCATGAACCCGGGACATGCCGGCCCACCCGACACACCACCCATCACATTCCGATCGACAGGAGATGCCATGAATACCATCCGAGCCGCGCTCGTCGAGACCTACGGCGAATCGCCCCGCTACAGTTCCATCCTCGAACCCCGTCCGGAAGCGGGCGGCGAGGTCGTCGACGTGCTCGCCGTGGGCGTGCACCCCGTCACACGAGGTGCCGCCGCAGGCCTGCACTACGCCAGCCCCGACCGGCTGCCTATGGTCCCCGGCGTGGACGGCGTGGTCCGCCGTGCCGACGGCTCGCTCGCGTTCGTCATCGCCCGCGACAGCGGAACCCTGGCGGAGCGGATTCTGCTCAACCCGGCCCGCGCGATCCCCGTACCCCGGGGCGCCGACCCCGCGATCGTCGCCGCCACCATGAATCCGCTCATGTCGTCGTGGGTCGTCCTGCGAGCCCGGGTGCCCTTCTCCCCGGGACAGTCGGTGCTCGTCCTGGGCGCGACCGGCAACGCCGGCTCCATGGCCGTCAAGGTCGCCCGGTACCTCGGGGCCGGACGCGTCGTCGCCGCCGGGCGCAACCGCGCGCGGCTGGACGCTCTTGTGGACGACGGCGCAGACCATGTCGTGCCGCTCACCTCCGACATCGAGGCCACCGGCACCGCACTGGCCGCTGTCGCGGCCGACGTGGACGTCGTGCTCGACTATGTGTGGGGCGCACCCGCCGAGCACGCGATGCGTGCGATCCTGTCGGCCCGCACCGACCCGGCCCAGGTCCTCGACTGGGTCCACATCGGAAGCACGGGTGGCGCCGCCATCGCTCTCGACGGCGCCGCGATCCGCTCGCACGCGCTGCGGATCAGCGGCAGCGGATTCGGGTCGGTATCGCCGTCCGTCTACCGCAGGGAGCTGCCCGATGCGGCAGCCGCCGTCGCGTCGGGGGCGCTCGTGATCCAGCCGCGCCGATACGCACTGGCCGATGTCGAAGAGGCCTGGGCGCACGTGGACGAGCCCGGCGAGCGCACCGTCATCGTCCTCTGAACGGCCCGGTCTGACCACCGGCGCGGGGAGCTGCGGCTTGAGGACATCGCCACGGGTCCACATCACGGATGAGGGCATCGTCAGGCGTCGAGGCCGTCGAGAGCGATGTATTTCTCCTCGAGGTACTCCAGGATGCCGACGGAGCCGCCCTCGCGGCCGAGGCCGCTCTGCTTTCGCTCCGCCGAAGGGCGCGGCCGGGTCGCTCAGCACCCCGCGATTGACGGCCACCATGCCGGTCTCCAGTCGATGCGCGGTCCTCAGGGCGAGATCCTCGGGTCCGAAAACGTACCCGACGAGACCGAACTCGGTGTCGTTCGCCTGCTGCACCGCATCGTCCACATCTTCATAGCCGATGACCGCCGTCACCGGACCGAAGATCTCGCGCCGCGTGATCGTGTCACCATGCGACACACCGTCGAGAAGGGTCGGCGGGTAGAACGCCCCGGCCATCACGGGATCGCCGCCGGTGACAAGTCGCGCACCCTCGGCGACAGCTGCATCGACGAGCTCGGCGACTTTGTCGCGCTCGGCGACCGACACCATCGCCCCGAGCGTGTTCTCGCGATCGAGGCCGGGTCCCGTGCGGACAGCGCGGAGTTGATCTGCCATGCGCTCGACGAAGGCCTCTCGCAGGCTCTCGTGCACGTAGAAGCGGTTCGCCGCGGTGCACGCCGACCCTCCGTTGCGCATCTTGGCCAGGAACGCCTGCGGTACGACACGATCAAGATCTGCACCGGGCAGCACGATGACCGGTGCGTTTCCGCCGAGTTCCATGGATGCGCTCACGATCGTGCCGGCACACTCGCGCAGCAGTTCCCGCCCGACTTCGGTGGATCCCGTGAACGAGACTTTGCGCACCGCGGGATGAGCGATCATCTCCGCGACGAGCGGCCCCGTCGGGACGGGCGTGACGAGGTTCACCACTCCGCGTGGCACGCCGGCACGTCTCAGCACATCGACGATGTACGCCGCGGTGAGGGGTGTCTCGCGGGCAGGTTTCAGGATCACGGTGCACCCCGCTGCCAGTGCGGGTCCGAGCTTGCGTGTCGCCATGGCGGCGGGGAAGTTCCACGGCGTGATCAGCAGCGCCACCCCCATCGGTTCGTGCGTCACGAGAATGCGTTTATCGGCAGCCGGAGAGAGCCTGTAGTCGCCCGACACCCGGACCGCCTCCTCCGCGAACCAGCGAAAGAACTCGGTGGCGTAGTTCGCCTCCGCGACTGCGTCGGGCCAGGATTTTCCGTTCTCACGGACCATGATCTCGGCGAACTCGTCCCGTTCGGCGCGCAGGATCTCGAAGGCGCGGTACAGGATCTCGGATCGCGCCCGTGGAGTCGTGCGCGCCCAGGCGGCAAAGGCGGTCTCCGCCGCGGTGACCGCATCCATGCAGTCGTCCGATGTCGCCGCCGCGAATCGCTCGATGACTTCGCCCGTTGCGGGGTCGATGACGGGAAGTGTGTCGCCGGCGGATCCGTCACGCCACAGACCGTCGATATGCAGCTGTGCGATCATCGCGATGCTTCCGCCGCCGCAGACGATACCGGGCGCCCGCCGTCACCCCGAAGCAGGTCGCGATCCCCGGCGATGGCCGCACGCACGATGTTCCGGATCGCGTTGCGGTCCGCCTCGATAGGGGCGATCCCGAGAAGCCTCGTCACTTGCAGAGTCAGCTCGACGACGCGCTCCTCGTCGGCCTGAGCCACGCCGAGTTCGGCCAGCGACACGGGCAGACCGACACGGGCGCAGAGCCACGCGACTTCGTCGACCGCGTCCTGGGCACGCTCGGGGATGCCGCCGCCCTGCCCGCGCCCCATCGCTTCCCCGATCCTCGCGAGCATCTCGGGCACAACCCCCACACACGCCTGGAGGACGTAGGGAAGGAGGGTGCCGGTCCCGAGACCGTGTGGAGTGTGCGTCATGGCTCCGATCGGGTACTGGATGGCGTGGCTCACGTGCGTTCCCGCCGAGCCGAACGCGATCCCGGCGAGCAGACTGCCCCGCGCCATGTCGATGCGCGCCGAGACATCCCCGAGGTCGTCCACCACCCGAGGCAGAGCGCGATGGATCAGCGTCACCGCTTCGAGCGCCAGTGGTTCGGTCAAGAGGTCGCGCCCGACGAAGACCGGGAGAACCGCCCTGTGCTCCGGGCGCAGAGCTCGTGCGGTCAGAGACTCGACCGCGTGGACGAACGCGTCGATACCGGCGTAGACGGACACCGATCTCGGCGCTGCCATCGTCAGCTCTGGGTCGACGACGGCGATTCGCGGAATCAGGTGCGGACTGGAGACTCCCACCTTCAACTCCCGGTCGGGGTCGGAGAGGACGGCCACGGGGGTGACTTCACTCCCCGTCCCGGCTGTGGTCGGAATCGCGACGATGGGGAGGACGGGTCCAGGCACGCCGTTCTCACCGTAGTAATCGGGGAGCGAGCCGCCGTGCGCGCACAGCAGTGCCACCAGCTTCGCCGCGTCGAGTGCGCTGCCGCCGCCGTACCCCACGACAACCTGGGGACGGAAGGCGATCGCGTGCTCCGCTGCGCGAGCAACCGCCGTGATCGGCAGCTCCGCGGGAGTGTCGGAGTGCACTTCGACATGCCCGCAGACGAGCATCAGCCCATCGACCATGTCGCGAAAGTGTGAAGTCGTCGCAAGAACCGGGTCGGTGACCACGAGCACGCGGTCGCCGAACCCGGCCACGAGTTCAGGAACCGCCGCGCGTGCTCCCCACCCGAAACGCACCTCCGTCGGGAGGCGCATCAGCCCGAGCCCCTGGGTCACGTCGGAACCCCCGGCCGCAAGCGATTGTTCCTGTGCCTGCCTGACCACATCTGCCACCCGTCCATCTCCTACCGCTCTGGCCGCCCCTGCACCGGATCTGGAGTTCCGGGAGGAGTCACACTTCTTGCTTACCATATTGTGAACCATGTGATCGCATGTTGACCGCACCTTGCGACGGGTTTCGCGCACACGTCGCCTCGCACGCCCTCATGGTTCCGGCCCTTCGAATGCGTTCGCAATACGAACTCGATGATTGCAATTCGGACGCGGTGTTGATTTACTGGGGGCACGATGCACAGTCAAGAACTCTCCCTCGACGAGGACGACGAGACCGGGGAGTCGGCTCCCTCGGGCGAGCGCGGTCCTATCCAGTCCATCGACCGCGCGGCGAATGTGCTTGCGCTCTTCGATGAGAACGTCAGAACGCTCACCCCGAACTTCGTCGCCGAGCAACTCGGCCTCAATCGCACGACGGCGCGCCGCTATCTGCAGGCGCTGCAGGGTGCGGGCTTTCTCTCGGCGGGGTTCGGCCCAGGACCGCTCATCGACCAGCTGTCCGCGCTGGTGTCGATCCGGCAGCAGCTCATCACGCTTGCGCCGCCGGTGCTACGGGCTCTCTCCGACCGCACGGGGCTCACTGCTGTCATGAGCTTCCTCGGCCGGACCGGAGCGGTCGTCACCCTCGTCGAAGAGGCGACGGAGGGCACGATCCTCCTCACCGTGCGCGTCGGAACGGTCCTCGAGCTTCGGGCTGCACAGTCGCGTGTACTCTTGGCGTTCCAGTCCGACCCTGAGGTCGTCATGCGCGCCCTCGAGGGACTCAGCCCCGCAGAAGCGCGCGCAGAGCAACAGGAGCTGTCGAAGGTCCGACGCGACGGCGTCGCCTGGGCGGACCTCCACCGCACCGGGCTGGAGTCGGTCGCAGCCCCCGTGTTCGGCACCCGCAGCGGCGTACACGCGGCGCTGGGCCTCCTCGGCACGACGGCGCTGCTCACTGCCTCTGCGGAAGCCGATGAGCGCGTACAGGCACTGCGCGACGCCGCCACCGAACTCGGGAACCTGCTGGGCGGATGACCGAAGCGGCGGAGATCAGGACCGTCGAGCCGGACGCAGTGCTCGACACGATGGTGTCCGAACTCGCACGCGACGTAGACCGCGCCGAGTCCCTGCGAGCGGTGAAAGACCTCGAGAGGCGATACGCGCACGCCCGACAGATGGGGAATTGGAGTGCCATGGCCGCACTCTTCACCGCCGGCGCCGTGTGGGACCACGGCGACGGCGAGGTCAGGGGGCGTACCGCGATCCGCAGCGCGCTGAGCGGTGGACAGCCCGACGGGCTCTCTCCGGGCGCGGTCGCGACGGAGCTGATCGATCAGCCGCTCATCAACCTTTCGACGGATGGCGAGCGTGCCTGCGGCCGCTGGCTGAGCCTGTCGTTCCTCGGTGATGGTGACGGCACCACCGGCATACGCGGCGGGATCTACGAGAACACCTACCTGCGCGAGCAGGGTGTATGGCGGATCTCCGAGCATCGGTACCACCCGCAATTCGACGGCGACCACGCGCACGGCTGGACCAACGTCGGTCAGCGTGATCTTCCCGTCGTGCCGTTCCATTTCGAAGTGGACGAGACCGGAGCGCCGGTCCCGCCGCACGCCCAGCCCGCCCCTCCCGCCGATGCGCCGCTGAGTGCTCTCGAGGATCGGATCACGTCACTCAACGAAGAAGACGCCGTCCGCAATCTCCAGCACGCGTACGGCTACTACGTCGACCGCAGGATGTGGCCCGACATCGTCGACATGTTCACCGACGATTGCGTCATTCGCGTAGGCGAGGACCAGACATATCGTGGGCACGACGGACTGCGCCGCTTCCTCGAGACGATGGGTCCCGAAGGTCTCGGCTACGGCCAGCTGAACGATCGCCCGCTGTTCGACACCGTCGTCCGCGTCGACGCGCGTCGCGGACTCGCCGTCAGCCGAGGCATCGAGTTCGGGATGCTGGGCGACGTGTCACGCCGATCGGCAGCGTGGGAGATCTCGGTGTTCCGGAATCGATTCGTCCAACGGGGCGGACGCTGGCGGTTCGCAGAGCTGTGGATGCACCCGGTGCTCCGCGCGGACTATTTCGAAGGGTGGGGCTCCGGCGACGGTATCGTCGCGTCAGAGACCGCTCCCGCCCTCCTCGCGGAGCGCGACGCTCACACCCTCGATTCCTCCTCCTCGTCAGCAGCGGACGTTCGCGCCGAATCTGCGGATGCCGAGATGCGTGTGGCCGACGCACAGCGCCGCTTGCGGCGGGCCTCGGCGTACGACGCGGTCGAGAACGTCTCGGCCGCCTACGGCTTCTATCTCGACGATTTCCAATGGCCGCAACTGGCTGCGCTCTTCGCCTCCCGTGGCAACAAGCAGTCTCCCTTCGCCGGCTACTACCTCGGACGGGACCGTATCGCCGGCTCCGTCACGGCCAACTGGGGCGCACCCCCGGCGACACGTCCCGGCATCTCGTACCACTGGCGCACACAACCGGTCATCCACGTCGCGGCCGACGGCCGTTCCGCGCACTTGCGCACGAGGCTGTTCCAGCCACGCACGTCGAAGGAACCGAGCCGCCCAGGCGAGTTCTACGCCGCGGGATTCCACGGCGGAATGTACCCGAACGATCAGCTGGTGCTCGAGGATGGCGTGTGGCGCCTGTGGAGCCTGACGATCGACGAGCCGTACTTCACCTCGATCGATTGGAAGGGCGGCTGGGCCGGCGTTCCCGCGCCTCGCCCCGGCTCCTCACCGCGTCCGAGTCCCCTCCTGGAGAAGTATCCGCCCGACATCCCGATGACCGCACTCGGCCGCCGCGAGGAGCACTTCCGGGGAGGAACCGGAGAGCTCATCGAGTGGCCGGGCATCCTGCCGATGTGGTTCCACTACCGCAATCCGGTGAGCGGCCGCACACCGGAGCGTTACTGGCCGGATTGCGTCCCGAGCGAGTACCTTCCCGCCACCCGGATGACGGCGCACGGATACCAGATGCCTCCGAACGGACCCGAGCGGGACGGCGTGGAGCTGCCACCCGACTACATCGAACCGCTCGTGTAGATCAGCCCGCGGGGATGTCGAAGCGACCGTCGGACCAATGGAAGCGCAGCCCGGGCTCGCGGTCGGAGACGGGGTTGGCGTAGTGGTACCCCACCGTCGCGACCTCCGGGTAGGGAGCGAAGGCACGACCGCGCAGCGGGCCGTCAGGTGCGGGTTCGAAGGCTGCGATACCGGCGTCGTCGGGAGCGAACTTGCGCGAGAGCCCCGGATTCACAGCCGCCCATCCATCGGCCCAGTCCGCCACGAGGTTGTATTCGAGGTCCATGCCATGGATCCGCCAGGTGCCGTCCTCGAGGATGACCTGCTCCTCATAGAAGCCCGTCACGATGCTGGGCTCGGCCGTCCATCCGCTGTTGATCTGGAGCATCTTGAGCCGGATCTGGGCGCAGTCGCCCTCAGGAGAGACCGTGATGTACGGCTGGGTCTTCTGGTGGATGGGAAGGAAGTCTGGGCGTCGCGGCCGCCTGCCGTAGCGCGCGACGAGCGAATCGCGGATCCGCTCGCGTCCGATGAAGGTGCCGATGAAGGACAGCTCCTTCCATCCGTCGCGGGCGAAGAGATCCGCGGACTCGTCCCAGTGAGCCTCGTCGAGGAAGTAGCCGTACGCCGAGGCGAGATTCTCTGCGGCGTCGAACGCCCGCGCCGTCTCGAGCGCAACGAATGCCTGCTCGAGGGTGCCCCCCGAGACGAGCGGCGGCGACGGGACTCGTCCCACCACGGGATGGGAGAACGCGACCGCGGGACCGCGGTGCTCTGGATACGCCGTCGAGTTCCGGTGCAGGGCGGGCAGATCGCTCTCCCAGCCGGCGGAGTGGTCGGCGAGAAGCCGGGGGAGGAACCGCAGCGAGGTGAAGACCCACTTGTCGCCGGCGCGACGGAGCCGTCCTTCCGCGATCCGCACGCTCCAGCGTGCGTATACACCGTGCTGTCCGAGCAGCTGCAGTTCGACGCCCCGCAGTTCGGCTTCATCGCCATCAGCGGTCAACGACACGACGGGCATCAGCTCGTAGTGCTCGAAGAGCTCGCCCTGCCCGAGACCGGCCGGCCCCAGCTTGTCGAGGCCCGCCCGGATCGCTTCGCGACCCACCCAGGATTCGTCCGTGCAGGTCAGCACACCATCTTCCGCGAAGAGATCGGCGACATCGTCCCACAGCTTGCGATCCATGTAGTGACCGTAGGCGCCGATCATGTTGACGACCAGGCTCTCGTCGACCGCCGATCGCGCCCCACCGGCGAGCAGCGCCCGGTCTGCGTCATCCGCACCCCGTCGCGTCGGATGACGCGAGACGGGCGCTCCCGCGCCGTCAGGAGTGAAGTGAAAGGGGACGAGCGGAACGGCGCTCGTGACGTTGCGCCACCCCTCCGCGTGCGACCCCGCGAACTGGGGGTGGAGCTCGAGCACGGCGATCTTCCAGACACCGTCCTCGAGCACGTAGGTGTTCTCGTGGATGCCACCCGTCCACGAGGCACGCTTGCCGAAGCGTCCGGTCATCGCCACCTCGTGCCAGCGGCCGCGCGCGCTGCGTCCATTCGTGGCGATCGTGATGACCGGGGAGAAGAACATCGGCACATTGAGCCGATCGGCCGGATAGGACGGCTGCCCGTGGCCCATCGTGGAGATCAGCAGCGCGTGGATCGCCGCGCGCCCCGCCGCCTCTCGCGGTGGCAGGATGATGCGGCCTCCGCGGGAGAACAGATCCGCCATCGCCTCGAGGTCGCCCGCTTCGGCGTAGTGGGCCCACGCGTACTGCAGTCGCTTGATCGCGCGCACCGCAACGACGTCCGCGATGCCGGCCGCGATCGCGCCGGCGTCTTCGGGCGCGACCACGATCAGCCGACCAGGGTCATCGTCGACCAGGGCATGCGCTCGGCGATCTCGCGGGGTCCGTCCTGGCCATCCCAGCGACCCGAATAGATCGTCGGGAAGGCGCCGTCGAACCAAGCGATCGGCGCGAAGAACATGAGATCACGAGCCCGCTGCTGAAGCTGCCGGAACGCCTCGCCCCGCGCCGCCTGATCCGTCGTCGACAGCGCCTGGTCTGCGGCGGCCTCGATCTCTTCGTCGCACACGTTCGAAGGGTTGTACCCGGAGGTCAGTTCAGGCGCACAGATGTAGCGCGTCGCGATCCCGAGGCTCGGGTCGGGCCCGATGCTCGCCCGCGAGAACGCGAGATCGAAGTCCGAGGTGGAGTAGAGAGCCTCGCTGTAAGCCGGCCCGGTACTCGGCACGAGCACTGACTCGATCCCGATCTCGTGGAGCATGGACTGAGCGAGCTCGACGGCACCGACCACCTCGGTGAGGGTCTGAATGTAGACGATCTTCACCGTGAAGCGGGTGCCATCCGTGCCACGCGGGAATCCTGCCTCGTCGAGGGCCTCTTCGATCGCTTCGAGGTCGTGCGGAAAATCCGTATCGAAGTCGATCTCGGGGTCGCGAGCCCAGTCGAGCGACTCCGGGAAGAATCCCGTGGCCGCCTGTCCGACCCCCGACATCCCGACCTCCGCCATCTCCTCGCGGTCGAGAGCGGCGAAGACGGCGGCGCGTGCCTCCGCGGAGGCGAGCGCGGGATTGCGGGCGTTGAAGGTCAATGTGACGACCTGCGGATAATCGCCGTGCTCGATCAGCTGGAGGTCGTCGGCCTCCTCGACGCGGCTCTGCTGTGCCGGTTCGATGATCGCCTGGTCGATCTCCCCCGCGCCGAGCGCCTCCATGCGACTGTTCGGGTCGGGGATCACCGTGTAGACGGCCTGCGCGACCTGCGAGATGGGACCCCAGTAATCGGTGTGGGCCGCGAGAGTCACGGACTCACCGGGACTGTACGTGTCGAACTTCATCGGGCCTGTGCCGATGGGCTCCTTGTTCGCGGGGTTCAGGAGGTAGTCCGTGCCCTCGTAGAGATGCCGAGGCAGCATGTACTGAGTCGCGACGGTCTCGAGCAGCGGCCCGTACTGGTCCGTCAGCGTGAGGACGACGGTGTCATCGTCGACAGCTTCGACGGATTCGATGTGCGCGGCGAGGGCCGAGCCGTACGTCTGGAGCGGGACGATCTTCTCGTAGTTGAAGACGACGTCCTCTGCGGTGAACGGTTCCCCGTCGTGCCATGTCACTCCGTCCCGAAGCTCGAAGGTGAGCTCGAGGCCGTCGTCGCTCAGCGTCCAGCTCTCGGCCAGACCGGGATTGAGCGATCCGTCCTCCGGTGAGAGGAAGATGAGCGGGTCGAACAACTGCGCGCTGAAGAGGCTCGGCACGGTGCCGGCGGTCAGTTGCGCGTTGAAGCCGACGGCCATGGGGTCGCCGTTGAGTGCCCGCACCCAGATCCCCTGCGGCTCGCCGCCGCCCCCGCCCGCATCCGGTTCAGCCGGACTGGCGGCCGCGCACCCGCCGAGGGCGAGCGCTCCTGCGACGAACGCGGCCACCACCGCGCGGCGTCGATTCGTGTACTTCGACATGTTGCTCCTGCTTCCTTGCATGAATCAGAGGCTCGCGATCGCGAGCCGGGTCAGTCGATCGAGAAGACGCTTCGCGCGATGTGGCGCACGCCGCCGTTCGCCTGGATCGCGTCGTCCCGTTCGTTGAAGTAGTAGATGGCGCCGACCTTGCCCGGCTCCACCTCGAACGCGTTCGGGTAGCCGAGATCCCAGCTCCCGCCGTCGTCCCGGACGATCAGCTCGGGACCCCACGTCATGCCCTCGTCGTCGCTGACCACGGCACGGATGCCGTAGGGCCGTTGCCGGTAGCCGTAGACCACCACGAGCCGCCCGTCTGACATCGGCACGAGGCTGCCCGGGGCACCGAAGTCGTTGACCCGCGAGAGGAAGCGCCACGTGAGCCCGCCGTCATCACTCGCGTAGACCTCTGTCCACATGACACCCCGGGGGTCGCGCTGGGAGCGCAGTGTGCAGAGGATGCGACCACTGGGCAGCATCACTCCGCGCGGGTAGAACCAGCGGTGTCCGCCGAAGCGGAAGGTGCTGCTCCAGTCGCCGTCGGCGGCGCCGAGCGGGTCCTCCTTGGGCGTGATGAACGAGAGGAAGTGGAACTCGGTGCCGTCGTCGGTGCTCCCGAAGACGAGCGGCCGGCGTGTCCATCCGTCTGTGCTGACGGACGTGAGGAAGACGAGTGCCCGACCGTCCGGACGCACGAGTGTCGAGTTGATCCCGAGCAGGGCGCCGAGTCCGTCGAGGGGCAGTTCTGCCGCCGGCGACCAGGTGTGCCCGGCATCCTTCGACACCCTCACATAGGAGCGCCCCTCGGGCTTGCCGAAGTCCGTCGTGCTGTTGCCCAGGAGGGTGTTCCCGTCCAGGTAGTCGATCGGGCCGAACTCCGACAGGTCGGCGGGTCGGTCGGTGTCACCGGAGCGAATCGACGGGTAGATGTCGAAGGCGGGCTCACTCCAGGTGCGCCCCCGGTCACCGGAGCGCACCGTCACGATGCGGGTGCCGCGGCCCTTCCTCTCGCCGAGCTTGTCGTGACTGATGCTCGAAGGATCTGCATAGTCGCAGTCCAAGGTCATGACGCATTGCACAAGCTCTCCGGAGCCCGTCTGCCAGAAACCCATCGTGTGCGGCCAGGCGGTGAATTCGTCGTCGCGGCGGTAGACGACGGCGTGCTCGGCATCCGTCGCCGTCCGCGGCTTGGCGAACTGGCGGATCGCGGTCATCTCGCGTCCCCCGAGTAGACGGCGGCGGCGTTGTCGTGGAGGAACTTGCGCGCCTCGTCCTCCGTGAGAAAGTCTGCGGCGGCGCGGGCCATGGCGGCCTTCTGCGTGTAGTCCCAGAGCATGCTCTGGCCGACGTCGGAGCCCCAGGTCACGCGGTCCGGTCCGAAGCTGTCGACCATTCGGCGCACGACATGTGCGGCGCGCACGCCCTCCGCCTCGAAGCGCTCCATGTTGATCTCGGTGATCTTGAACATCACGTTCGGAGTGTCTTCGAACAGGCCGATGGTGGTGTCGATGCCGAAGTGTGGCGCGCGCGGCAGAACCACGTCCCGTCCGTCCGCCTTCGCGAGTCCGACTTCGTACTGCGTCATTCCGTAGGGCATGCCGCCGTGGTCGAGGAGGATCGGCAGGTCGGGGAACTGCTGGGCGATGATCTTGAGCAGCGGCAGCATGTAGGGCAGCTGATTCATGAAGAACAGCAGCGTGACCGGAGTCCCCAGTTCGGCGCACGTCTTCCACATCTCCATCGCCTGCGGCGAACTCATCCAGGCGGTATCGAGGAACCACGGGCGCAGGCCCGCGAGCCGGAAGCCTCTGACGCCCTGGTTCGCGACCATGTCGCGATACACATCCGGCGTTGCGGGATCCTGCGCGTCGAGGATGACGACGGGATGCAGGCGGCCCGGGTACCTCTGCGCGGCGGCCAGGATGTACCCGTTGTCGTACCCGTAGAGGTGTCCGCGCTGCACGAGGGCCGCCCCGGAGACGTTCTGCTCGTCCATGAGACGGATCAGGTCCTCGGCGGTCACCGTGTAGTCCGGCTTCTTGGGCACGGGAAGGTCCGGGCGGAGTGGTTTCGGCGGATAGGTGTCCCAGTCATCCGAAATGAGATGCGCATGAGTGTCGAACAAGGGCAGGGTCATCGGTCACACTTTCGCTTGAGCCTCGGAGGGGTCGTCGGGAGGGCGGCGGGCGCGAGCCGATTGATCGGCCGCACGCCCACCACCGCGGCGGAGCGTCTAGTCGACAGGCGTCATCTCGAGCCAGGGCATACGCGATGTCATCGGCGGAGTCACATCCTGGCCGGCCCAGCGCGACGTGTTGACGGTTCCGTTCGCGCCGTAGTACCAGGCGAGCGTGCCGTAGAACATCAGCTCGCCGGCGCGCGCCTGCAGCTCCTTGAAGGCGTCGCCGCGCACTTGCTGGTCGGTCGTCGAGAGCGCCACATCGGCGGCGGCGTCGATCTCGGGATCGCAGATGCCGGAAGGATTCGACGCGGCCAGTCGCTCCGGGTTGCAGACGTACCAGCGGGTGATTCCGACGCTCGGGTCGGGACCCAGGCTGGTACGCAGGAAGGCGATGTCGAAGTCGCTGTTGGTGTAGGTCTGCTCGTTGAAGATCGCGCCCGACGTGCCGAGCACCTCCGTCGCGATTCCCACCTCGGCGAGCATCGACTGGGCCAGTTCCACGGTCGCGCCCACCTCGGTGAGGGGAGTGATGTAGTTGAGCCGAAGAGTGAAGCGAGTCCCATCCGAGCCCCGGGGGAATCCAGCGTCGTCGAGCGTCTTCTCGATCGCTTCGATATCGCGCGGGAAGTCCTCCTCGAAGTTCACGTCCTTGTTCACCGCCCAGTCCAGTGAGTCCGGGAAGAAGCCGTTGGCCGGCTCCGCGAGACCCGAGAGAGCCGTGTCCGCGATCTCTTGCCGGTCCAAGGCCGAGAAGATGGCAGCTCGAACCGCCGCATCCTGCAAGTAGGGATTCTGGGTGTTGAACATGGCCACCACGACCTGCTCGAAGAGTCCGCCTTCGAGCAGTTCTGTGTTCGGATCCTCGAGGACGCGCTCCTGCTCGGAGGGATTGATGGCCGCCTGATCGAGCTCGCCCGCGAACAGCGAGACGGCACGGGTGTTGGCGTCGGGGAGCGTCGTATAGATCAGCCGGTCCACCGGGATGTCGCCACCCCAGTAGTCGGGGTTCTTGAGCATCGTGACCTGCTCGCCCGAGGAGTACGACTCGAAGACGAATGGTCCGGTCCCGACGACCTCGTTGTTCGCGGGGTTGGTGAGATAGTCGGTGCCCTCGTAGATGTGCTTCGGAATCATGAACTGCATGGCGACGGCCTCCAGGAGCGGGCCATATGGAGTGCTCAGAGTGATCGCGACTGTCGTGTCGTCGACGATCGTGGTCGATGTGATCCGCTCGGCGAGCGGACCGCCATAGACCTGCAGCGGCACGATCTCGTCGAAATTGAACTTCACATCCTCCGCAGTGAACGGTTCGCCGTCGTGCCAATCGACGCCCTCACGCAGGTGAAGCGTGAGCTCGAGGCCGTCATCGCTCAGCTCCCAGCTCTCCGCGAGTCCAGGGGTCATCTCGTAGTCCTCGGACAGCATGATGAGCGTGTCCATCATCTGAGCGCTCATCAGCAGCGAGATGGGCGCGCTGGAGAACTGCGCATTCATCCCGAACGTCACAGGATCGCCACCGACGGCCTGGACGTAGACCCGTTCCGCCCCGTCGTCGCCGTCGGCATCGCCGCCCTCTCCGCCGCCGGTGCAGGCGGTGAGGACGAGCGCCCCCGCCAGGATGATCGCGAGCGGCCCGCTCGCCTTGATTGCCTTCTTGTTCATGTCCTTCTCTTGCCTCTCTGCACGAGATCGATGGTGCGGGTGGTGCTGTGGGAACGAATCAAAGGGACGACCGCCGGCGCAGCACCGGTGCCGCGGCGAGCAGCGTCTGCGTGTACGGATGCTGGGGCGCCGAGAAGATCTGATCCTTCGGCCCTTGCTCGACGATCTCGCCGGCGCGCATCACGTACACGTAATCGGCCACCTTCTGAACCAGGGGGAGGTCGTGGGTGATGAAGACGTAGCCCACCCCCAAGCGGTCCTTGAGGTCGACCATGACCCGCAGCACGCCCGCTTTGACTGACGCATCCAGAGCCGACACGGCTTCGTCGGCGACGATGATCCGGGGATCGAGCGAGATCGCGCGAGCGATGAGCACCCGCTGGCGCTGCCCTCCACTGAGTTCATGCGGGTATCGGTCGAGGAACGGCTGAGGGGGAGACATCCCTACCAGTTCGAGCACCTCGAGCACTTTGGCGCGCACATCCGGGCGGGTGCGGGCGATGCCATGCAGGCGGATCACCTCGCCGATCGTGCGTTCGACGGACTTGCGCGGGTTGAGCGAACCGGCGGGGTCCTGCAGCACCGCCTGAACGAGGCGCCTGTACCCCCGGTACCGCTCGCCTCGCAGTGAGCTGATTCGAGTGCCGTCCAGCTCCACCGACCCAGTCGATGGCGGGATCAGATCGAGCAGAATGCGCGCCAGTGTCGACTTGCCGCTCCCCGATTCTCCGACGATCGCGATGAATTCGCCGGGCCGGGCGCTCAGCGTGGCGTCCTTGACCGCCTGCACGGGGCCGGACGAGCGTCGAGACCGATAGACCTTCGACACATTCTTGGCCTCAAGAAGCATGAGCCGCCTCCGCGTTCAGTTCGCCCCGCAACGCGGGCGGAATCGAGTAGAGCTCGGTGCCGGGCTCAGTGATGCTGTACACACTGCGCAGCAGCGCCCTCGTGTAGGGGTGCTGGGGGTCGTCGAGCACGCGCTCGGTGGGTCCCTCTTCGACGATCTGTCCGGCGTACATGACGTAGACGCGATCGGTCATCCCCGCGACGACAGCGAGATCGTGGGAGATGAGGATCATCGCCGTGCGCAGTTCGGCGACGGTCTCGTCCAGCGTGCGCAGCACTCGCTGCTGAACCGTGGCGTCGAGCGCGGTGGTGGGCTCGTCGGCGAGGATGAGGGCGGGCTTCTTCGCGATGGCGATCGCGATGAGGACGCGTTGCCGCATCCCACCGCTCAGCTCGTGCGGAAAGCTGTTCGCCACCTGCTCCACCTGCTCGAGGCCCGCACGACGGAGGAACTCATGCACGGCGGCCAGCTGTGCGCGGTGGTCTCGACCGACGCGCGCGAGAGGGATCGACTCGGCGACTTGGCGTCCGATCCGCATCACCGGATTGAGGAAGGTGAGCGGATCCTGAAAGATCATGCCGACCCGCTCCCGCCGGATCTCGTCCCATTCCTCGGCCGCGGCGCCGACCATCTCCTTACCGGCGAAGCGAATCGATCCGTTGACGCGGACAAGCGGCGACGTCGGCAGCAGACCGGCGATTGCGCGTCCGGTGACCGACTTGCCGGACCCGGACTCCCCGACGATGCCAACGCGTTCGCCATCGCGGACGAGCAGGTCGACATGGCGCACGGCCTCGATCTCGCTGCGTCGCCCGGTCGGAAGGAAGACGTTGAGCCCGGTGACTTGCAGCAGAGGCTGTGTCGTCGTGCGATCCGACGTGCTCACTTGACCCTCCCGACGGTGGGGTTGAAGGAATCGTTGAGGCCGTCACCGAGCATGTTGATCGACAGCACGACCAGGACGATGCATGCGCCCGGCAAGACCGCCAGCCACCAGCCGTCTCGCATATAGGACTGAGCAGAATTCAGAAGTGCGCCCCAACTCGGGCGACTCGGGTCGCCGATCCCGAGATACGACAGTCCGGATTCGATCAGGATGGCTCGGCCCACCGTCATGGTCGTGGCAACGAGCACCGGCGGCATGACGTTGGGGACGACATCCGACCAGATGATCCTCGCCCCGCGGAAGCCGGCGGCCTTCGACGATTCGACGTAGCCGAGCTTCGAGACCCGCATCGACTCGGCTCTCACGATTCGGGCGACGCCCGGCCACATCGTGATCGCGAGGATGATCACGATGAAGAACACGTTCGCACCGAAGAGGGACGCGACGACGAGCGCGAGGACCAAGCCCGGCAGCACCTGGAAATACTCGGCGAGCTTGACCATGATCGCGTCCATGACACCGCCGTAGTATCCCGCGAGACCGCCGACGACGAGTCCGATCGTCATGCAGAGCAGCGCGACACTGAAGCCGACGAGCAGCGACACGCGCCCGCCGTTGACGAGCCTGGCCAGGAAGTCACGGCCGAGCTGATCGGTGCCCAGCGGGTGCCCGGGCGATCCCGGCGGGAGCAGCTCGGGATAGCCCGCGGTGATCGGATCGCCGACGAAGAACGGACCGAAGATCGAGACGACCGTGAAGAAGAGGATGATCGGCAGGAAGACGCGCGTGGACGGCTTCGCGAGGAAGACCCTCCAGCCCGATCGCTCCGAGGATCGGTCGCGGAGCGGAGCGGCAATCGGTTCCGTGGTGAGCGGGAGTCCCGCTTCGGCATCGATCCCGGCCGTGGGCGTCGAAGTCTGTTCCGAGAGGGTCATGCCGCGACCTCCTTCTTGTTCTTCGGAGAGAACTGGGCGCGCAGTCTGGGATCGACGATCCCGTAGACGACGTCGGTGAGGATGTTGACGACGATGATCGTGATGGTCAGCACGATCACGATGCCGAGGACGACCATGTTGTTCTGCCGGTCGATCGAGTCGATGAACAGCAGACCCATCCCGGGCCAGCCGAACACCCGTTCCACGAGCGCCGATCCCGCGAAGATGAAGCCGAGGCTGTAGCCGGCGACGGTCACCATCGGCAGAAGCGCGTTCGGGAGTGCATGGCGCCACAGAATCTGGGCCGAGGTGAGGCCCTTCGACCGAGCGGTGTCTATGAAGTCCTGTCCGAGTGACTCGATCATGGACGAGCGCATGATGCGGGTCTTGTACGCCAGCTCGGTCGAGGCCATCGTGATGATCGGCAGGATCGCGTATCGCCAGTCGATGCCGCTCTGGCCGAAGGGCGCGCTCCCCTGGGTGGGCAACCAGCCCAGCGTGATCGAGAACGTCAGGATCAGCAGCATCCCGAGCCAGAAGTTCGGGACGGAGAACAAGCCGACCGCGAGCGCGGAGATTCCGCCATCCAGCCAGCGCTTGCGAGTCCGAGCCGCGATGGACCCCAGCACGATGCCCCCCGTGGTCGAGATCACGAAGGCGGGAACCGCGAGGGCGAGGGTCTTGCCGGCACGGCTCATGATGATGTCGAGGACCGGCTCGTTGTTCGTGCCGACCGAATACCCGAGGTTGCCGGTGAGCACATTCCCGAGATACGTCAGGTACCTCTCGAACACCGGGCGATCCAACCCGTAGACGACGGTCAGTCGCTCGCGAAGTTCATCCGAGAGCGGCACGTCCCCCACGAGCGCCTGGATGGGATCACCCGGGGCCAGCTCGAGAAGGAAGAACAACGTCGTCACGACCGCGATGAAGAGGATGAAAGACGAGACGAGCAGGCGGGCATAGTGCACCAGACGCGCCCTCATCGGACGCACCCGTGCTGCGTTCGAAGACCGCGCAGGTTCTGAGAGGGACCGGGTTCGGGTTCGATCGCCGACTGTGGGCTCACACAGCTCTCCGGCATCCGATTACCTCCTTGTGTTCGGAATGCGTGCTACGTGTTCATAATACGGATTGATTGTGGGCTTGTCCAGTAAACCTGAAACTCACCGACGCATGGGCATGTGCGCCTGTCTCGAGGTGTGGCCGACGCCCCGTTAACGGCCCGCGCAGGCCAGTGGACGATTCGAGTGTTCACGATGCAATCTGACGAGGCGACATATGAACCACCCTGCCTACATCGAGTTCTCGTGCCCGACGACCTTGATCAGGCGGTGATGCCGCCTTCGACGGGCAGCACCGTGCCCGTCACGTGACTCGCCCGGTCGCTCAGCAGCCAGGCGACGGCATTCGCGACTTCTGCGCCGGTGCCCACCTTGCGTAACGGCATCGCCGCGAGGCGCTTCGGGATCGCATCGGCATCGGCGGCTCGCATCTGGTCGAGCATGACCGACTCGGTCGGCCCTGGGGCGACCGCATTCACACGGATGCCGAGAGGGCCGTTATCGTGCGCCGCGGCACGCGTCAGACCGATCACCGCGTGCTTCGAGGCCTGATACGCGCCGAGTCCCGAGGTGCCTTTGTACCCTCCGATGCTGGAGGTGTTGACGATCGACCCCCACCCCTGGCCACGCATGACCCGCAGCTGCTCGCGCAGGCACAGCCACATACCCTTGACGTTGACGGACATCAGCCGGTCGAAGTCCGCTTCGCTCACCTCGTGGAGAAGCCCGGTCTGACTGATCCCCGCGTTGTTGAAGGCCCCGTCGAGGCGCCCGTAGCGGAGGACCGTCGCGTCCACCATGCGGGCGGTATCCGCGGCATTCGTCACGTCTGCGCCAACATAGTCGGCCGTGAAGCCGGCTGCCGTCAGTTCGGTCACCACCCGCTCCAGCGCCGGCTCGGAACGAGCTGCCAACATGAGGTGCGCTCCCTCCTGCGCGAAGACGCGTGCGGCTTCAGCGCCGATGCCGGTGCTCGCCCCGACCAGCAGCAGCACCTTCCCGTCCAGCAATCCCATCGTCACTTGTCCCCCTTCGATCGGCATTCTCGGATTCACGTCTTGCTGACGGTGCGACCCGCCACGACCGCAGCCGCAGCCGCGCCGGCGAGGAGACTCGCGTCATTACTCATCATCGTGAAGCTGAAGCCCGCGTCGACGGACGCGCGAACCGAGTCCGCCGTCGCACCACCCGCGTTGCCCACCGCGACCCCGGCGGCGACACCGGCACGGACGGCCCCGGCGATCACGCCCAGCACGTACGGATCGCGCTCCGGCATGCCCAGGTCGGCCGAGAGGTCGGCTGCACCGATGAGGATCGCGTCCACACCCTCGACGTGCGCGATGGCCGCGGCATTCCTGGCCGCCTCGGCGGATTCGATCTGGGGGATGAAGGCCACCTCCTCATTGCCGTAACGGAGGTACTCTTCGCGCGGCATCGTTCCCCATTGCCCGGCCCGGCCGGTGCTCCCGACACCCCGGCCGCCCCGGGGAGGGAACCTGATGCGGGCAGATGCCTCACGCGCTTGCGCCGCGGTGTCCACATGCGGAACCACGATTCCCTCGGCACCCGCGTCGAGGACTCTCTGGATGATGCCGCCGTCGATGCCGGGAACGCGCACGAGGGGCGAGACGCCTGAGAGCAACGCGATGCCGATGTGGCGATATGCCGTCTCGAGATCGATCGGGGAGTGCTCCAGGTCGATCACCGCGAAGTCGAACCCGGCGAGGGCGATGATCTCCATGCTCTCGATCGCGGGAAGCTTGATCCACGTGCCGATGGCCGGGCCATCTGTTCTCCGGAGAGCGGCACGGAAGAGACTGCGTCGCAGCGGAAGTTCGGACATGTCTCAGTTCCCGTCCGGGATGCCACGACCAGCCGGAGCCGGGTAGTCAGCTGCGTTGACCACCCATCCGGACGCGGAGAAATCGACCCGCGGCGGGGAGAAGATGTCGATCAACTGCTGATACTCCCCCACTCCCTGGGTTGTGTGGATGGTGGGGGGCGGAATGATGCAGATCGACGGCGTCGCGATCCGCCGGCTCTCGTCGGGGCGCCATTGAGTGGAGTCCGGACCCCAGGGGTAGCGGATGTGATGGACGAAGTCACCGCGAACCGCCAAGGAGATCTGCTCGAAGTCGTCGTGGTGGTGCGGCGAGAGCCGGTGCTCGTCCCGGGGACCCGGCTCCTCGGCAAGGAAGTTCACCATGACGTTCGTGGTCCGGAAGATGCGTCCGAAGCGCCCTTCCCGGAGCGGGTGATCGGCCAGCCGGTAGACGCGCAACCGGAATCCGCCGATCGGGTCCGGCCATTCACCCAACACGGCCGCGCGCGCGTCCGGCTCGATGTACGCATCGGCGTTGAGGACGTTCGCGCGGAGGTCGGCGGCGCGGGTCGAGAACACCCGGATGATCACGCCATCGCTGAGCGCTTCGAGGCTGGAATCGCCGGGAGGGACGACCACGAAAGACGGTTCTTCGACCTGTGCGGACGAGCCGCCGGCCGTCACGCGCACTCGAGCGCTCGCGGAGTACTGCAGGAGAGCATATTCATCGGGCTGGCCGATGCGGTCGAGGGTGTCACCCTTCCGCGCTTGGGTGTACGAGATCACCAGAGTCGCACTCCTGGCGTTCCACGTGCGACTACCCCGAGCAGTCACCTCCGTGGGCTCCCGCGTGAGGAACTCGATCCACTGCGACGGTTTGATGGGTGTCGACGGATCCACGGTCGCGACCGGTGCGGTGGGCGCCAGCTGCGAGCGGATATCGTCAACGGCGTATTGGCTGCTCATCGGTGTGCTCCTCGTAGGTCAGATGGTCATGGATGCGAGGCCCTTGAGACCCAGCACCCGGCGGGCGTCGACGGGTGTGGCGATGTCACGGCCGAGATCTTCCACCACGCCACGGATCTTCGACACCTGCTGCGCGTTGGATTCTGCGAGCCGCCCCTTGCCGATCCACAGACTGTCTTCAAGACCAACGCGCACATGCCCTCCGAGCCAGGCGGAATGCGTGGCGAACTGGAACTGGTCGCGACCGGCGGCGAACGCGGAGAACTGATAATCGTCGCCGAAGAGCTTGTCGGCGATCGTCACCATATGGGTGAGGTTGGCGTGATCAGCGCCGATCCCGCCGAGGATTCCGAAGACGCCCTGAATGAGGAAGGGCGGTCGGACGAGTCCCTTGTCGACGAAGTAGGCGAGCGTATAAAGATGGCCGATGTCATAGCACTCGAATTCGAACCGCGTGCCACCCTTCTCGCCCAGCTCGCGCAGGACGTACTCGATCTTGTCGAATGAGTTGATGAAGGGGTGCGTGTAGGTGGCCTGCACGTATGGCTTCTCCCACTCGTGCTTCCAGTTCGTCACCCGGTCGGCGATGCCCGAATACACGAAGTTCATGGACCCCATGTTCAAACTCGCCAACTCAGGGCTGAACCGGGTGGCGCCCGCGAGGCGCTCCTCCATCGTCATCTGCGAAGAACCGCCGGTACTCATGTTGATGACGACGTCGACCTGCGTGAGGATCGCCGGGATGATCTCTTCGAACACCGCCGCCTCGAACGCCGGCCGGCCGTCGGGATGCCGCGCGTGCAGATGGATGATGGCCGAGCCCGCACGCGCGGCCTCCACCGAGGATGCGACGACCTGTTCAGCCGACAGCGGCAGATACTCGCTCTGAGACGGGACGTTCACGCTGCCGGTGACCGCCGTACTGATGATCACCTTCTCCGCCCGCTGCATGCTCAGGACGCCTCCGGCGAGTCTTCGAGACCGAGAAGGAACGCTGTGTTGTGGCAGATCATCTGCCGAATGTCCTTCTCTTTGACCCCGTGGTCGAGGAGCTGCTGGATGACATAGATATAACCGTCGACGGGATAGGGGTTGTCGCGTTGACCGAGATCGGAGTCGATGACTGTCCGATCCGGACCGATCTTCTCGATCCACTCGACGAGCCGACTGATGGGCCAACCCGGCGCGGCCACGCCGGGGTGATACATCGACATCTCGTGCTCGACGTAGGCGCCGTACGCGAGAAGCTCTTCGACGTCACCCTCGGATGCGCCCACGATGAAGTCGGGGTGGTGGAGGAGCAGGCGGCGAACGCCGCTGTCCCGGGCGGTGGCGAAGAGGGCCTTCTGTGATTCGACGTCCAGGTGACCGCCGGTGAGCATGATGTCCGCCTCGGCGACCAGCTGCGTCACACGTACCGTCTCTGCCGAGACACCGCCCGATTCATCGAAGATCGATTCCTCTCTTTCTTCGAGATCGTCGGAGAGGGTGGGAAATCCGTCGTCGTGACTGTGCGCCTCGATGTGCCGGGCGGCGGACACCGTCGGCCCCCAGATCGCGCGGCCGCCCATCTGGATGGTGACCGCGACGGCGGACGGGTTGACTCCACCGACTTCGGAGTTGAGCGCCACGCCCCCATAGACGGGGGTGGGAGCGTCCTTCAGGAGGTCTTTCATCGCGAGCAGATCCATCACGGTGTTGTGATGGTGCGACTTGATCAACAGCGCGCGCAGGTTGATCGACGCGGCGTCGTACGAAGCCTCCACGTGGTTCAGCCTGCGGGGGAAGGGGCTCGGACCTGAGTGCACGTGCAGGTCGACAGCACCGTCCAGGACGGCGAGCAGCGCCAGTGACGGCGTCGGACGGGTGTCGGTGGCATTCATCCGACGACCTCCTTGTGTTCGGATTATGACTTGTTCGTTCAGAATACGGTTCCCGAGACTTCTTGTCTATCTCCCGATATCCGCTCGGACCCAGGTCATTCGAGCTGCATCGCATACCACTGTGCGAATTGACGCGACCAGTCGCGCGTGCCTAGTGTTCGTATTATGACTCGCGTGGTTGCATTTCGTTCCCCGTTCCTCAGGTCGACGGCGAGCGGCTGAGCGATGCGGCGTGGAACCTCAGCGGTCGAGGCCGAGGCGGAGGGCGAACTGATCGTCTTCTCCGACCTGGAGAAGGGGTCGATCCAGTCGATCGACCGGGCCGCGGCTGTCCTGGGTCTCCTCGACGAACGCACGCGCTCACTGACGGCTGGACTGGTGGCAGAGCGTCTCGGGCTGAACCGAACGACTGCACATCGATATCTCCAGTCACTCCAGAGCGCCGGCTTCCTCGACTCCGCCCTGGGGCTCGGCCCGATCTTCGAGCCCCTGTCGGTGCTGATCACAGGACGCCGCCAGATCATCGATTTCGGTCCCGAAGTCATGCGGCAGCTCTCCGACCAGACGGGTCTCACGTCTGTCCTGAGTTTTCTCGGCCGCACGGGCGCGACGGTCACCCTCGTCGAAGAAGCGAACGCGGGCACGATCGTCCTCACGGTCCGGCTGGGGACGGTGCTCGAGGTCCGCGCCGCACAATCACGAGTCCTTCTCGCGTACCAGTCCGACCCCGCCGTCATCGCCCGCGTGCACGAGGGGCTGACGGCCGCTGAAGCGAGCGCGGAAGCGCGCGAACTCGAACAGGTACGCACACGCGGAGTCGCCTGGGCCGACCTCGGCCGGATCGGTCTGGCATCCGTCGCGGTTCCCGTCTTCGGCCCTCACGGCATCCAGGCTGCGCTCGCGCTGCTCGGGACGAGCGAGTCGCTCTCTCCCGACGACCGCTCCGCTAAGACTCTGGGCCGGTTGCGCGACGCCGCGGAGCAGTTGGGCGAGCTTCTGTCCTCTTGATGCATGACTCGACGACCCGACCTGTGCTCCATCCGCGCCGGATCATCGCTCTCCACGCACCTCGCCCCCGAACCCGTCGCTCGGGTGTCGGGGGCGAGAGCGCTGGTCAAGCGGCAGCCGGCACGGCTACACCGGGTTGCCCAGGACGATCCGCCGCCAGGTGGTTCCGTCCGACACCGCCAGCACGCTGCCGCCCGCGCCATCGGACACCATCGCCATCGCCCCGGCGACGGGCTGCGGCCTCGGACCCGCTGCGAATTGGACGCCGTGCGCGAACACCGTGCGCATGCGGTTCTCAGCAGAACCGAGGTCGCGGGCGTTGTCGGCGGTCGGCGTGATGCCGGTGATGTCGACGCGCATGGCGGCGACGCCGTTCTCATCGTCGGTGGAGCAGAGCAGGTCGACGGCTGTGGACCCGACCTCGTTCACGGGGACGATGCGCATGCCGCCCTTCACCCCGGGTCCGGCACCGCCGCTCTGATCGGAGGCCGCGACGAACGCACCGTAGGCGTCTGCCCCCACCTGGTGCGCACCGGTCGTCGTCGCCCGCACGATCAGCGCGCCGTTGGCCGCCGCCGTGAGTTCCTGTTCCATCGCGCCGGCGCGACGCCGCTCGATGACGTTGTCGGCGCCGACAGCGCCTGCCCAGAGCACACCCGCCGTGTTCTCGAAGGTGTTGCCGGTGATCGTGGAACGGGTGATCGTCCCGATCACCCGGACCGGCGGTGCCGCGGCGACCGGGTTCGCCCCGAACAGATTGCCGAGGATCGATACATCCGCGGCGTCGCCGTTGATGCGGACGGCACCCCAGCGATCGTCCTGATCGAGGTTCCAGTTGTCGAACGAGTTGGCCGAGACGGTGACCTCGGATGCCGCTGCCGCGAAGTACAGCGGCGAACGCGTGAGCCAGTTGAACGTGTTCCCCGTGATCGTCACATTGCGGGCCTGCACGGCCGTGTCGAAAGCGATCGAGTACGGCGGCCGCCCGCCGCCCGTCGGCTCGCCGCCGCCCAGGACGTTCCCCGTGAAGGTGAGGTTGGTGCCGCCGGCCGTGACGTTGATCAGCGGTCCGCCCGAGCCGTTCTCGACGACGTTGCCCGAGAACGTGGAGTTGATGATGCCGCCCTCGAACAGCCGGCGTCCGATGTCGAGCACGTTGTTCGCGATGATCGCCCCGCGGAAGCTCGCGGCGTTCTCACCGGTGGTGCGGATGGCCGTGCCCATGCTGTGGAAGTGGTTGCCTTCGATGAGCCACTTGCGCATGCCGTACGGAAGCAGGTGCACGCCCGTCCCGGATACGCCGGCCGTCGGCCAGGAGATATCGATGCCGAAGTCCCCGACGGCGACCAGGTTGTTCGTGAACACGAGACCGCGGCCGACGTGCCTGAGCGCGAGGTAGAACTCGATGAACGTGCACTCGGTCACGACGAGGTCGACGTCGTCGGTGTTCGCGCCCACCCGATTCGCATCGCGCGCCGACTGCACCGCGACGGTGTTCTTGAGGCTCGCCGGTGCGACGAAGGCGAGGCCGCGCAAGGCGGCGAGCGGCGCGCGCATCTCGAGCCCGGTGCCGTCGAAGTCGACGTCGATGATCGACACCCGCGAGCTCATCGTGCTGGCGCCGGCAAGGACGATGCGGTTGAAGTTGTCGCCGCCGAGACCCTCGACGTCGGGCACGACGAGCGTTCGTGTGATGCGATAGGTCCCGGGCGGGAAGAACACGATCTTGTTGGGGCGGGTCAGCTGCGCGTCGATCGCCTGCTGGATCGCGTCGGTGTCATCCGCGACACCGTCTCCGACTGCACCGAACTCCTGCGGGGTCGTCCCCATCACCGCGTCGGCGGCGGCCTCGGCCGCGGCCGCGGACTGTGAGGGGGACAGCTGTCCGGCCATGGTGGCACCGAGAGCGGCCATGCCTGCCGCACCGATCACGTGGCGTCTACTGAGCGTTGACATTCCTCGTACTTCTCCTTCAGTGGTTCATGCACCGCGGTGGTCAGGAACTGCACGGCCGCGGCATGGTGCGGGGATCGCGGCCCCTGGGATATCAGCGGATCGTCGACGTCGCGCATCCACGCGAGCATCGCCGCAGCCAGCTCGTCGCGGACGGTGGCGTGGTCGGGCGACGCGGCGACGTCGGCCTCTTCGCCGGGATCGGCTTCGAGGTCGTAGAGCTCGATGAGTCGGCTGGTGCGGATGCCGCCCTTGGCCAGATCGCGCGGCGAGCTGCGCCGCAGCCACGACTGCGTGGCGTCCATCGGGTTCGGCGCGTTGTCGAAGTTGACGATGAGCTTGTGACGGCCGGACCGCACCGAGCGTCGAGGGCTGTAGTACTCGTGGTAGGTCAGCTGCCCGAACACATGACGGTGCGTGGCGGCCGCGGACTCGACCGCCGGCACGAGGCTCACGCCGTCCGAGTCGCCGTCGGGTCGGAGCCCGAGCAGGTCGAGCAGAGTGGGCCGCACGTCGAGGTGGCTCACGAGTCCGTCGACGCGAACACCCGTCCACGCTTCCCTGCCAGGGACGTGCATGATGAGGGCGACTTCCAGCCCCGAGTCGTAGAGAGTGCACTTCGCGCGCGGCAGCGCGAGACCGTGATCCGTGGTGAAGACGACGATCGTCTCGTCCGCGAGCCCGAGCCCTTCCAGCGCGTCGAGCACGCGACCGACGTGTTCGTCCAGGTAGCGCACCGCTCCTTGCAGCTCGGCGATCTCGGCGCGGGCGCCTTCGTCGTCGCGCAGGTAGCCGGGCACCGTGTGGCCGCGAGACGAATCGGGTTCGATGCCGTCGCCGAGGAATCCCATGACGCCTGGTGAGTCCCGCGGATCCGGCGCCCGATGCGGTTCGAAGAACCCGACTTGCAGGTAGAAGGGCTGGGAATCGTCGGCGTACCGCGTCAGTGCGTCGATGGCCCGGTCGGCCACCACGATTCCCGACCGGTCCGCCCGCGCCCCTCCCACGCCGGTCGACTCCACACGGTCGAACCCCAGTCGCCGCGCGACGGCGTCCTCCTCGAGCACACGGGACTCGTGGTGCACGCCGATGAGGTGGGTGCGGAATCCTTCTGCCTTGAGCCGCGACGCGAGATGCGACGACGGATCGGCGAGGTCCCAGTCGAACGGCGAATGGGTCAGTCCGAGCACGCCGTTGCGCTGCGGATACGTCGCGGTGAACAGCGAGGCGCGCGCGGGGCTGCACTGCGGCGAGGTCGCGAACGCGCGGTCGAAGACCGCAGAGCGCGCCGCGAGGGCGTCGAGATTCGGCGTCGACACGGTCGCCACGCCGAACGTGCCGATGAAGCGTCCCAGGTCATGGCAGTGCAGGAAGAGGAGGTTCCGACGGATGCCGCGGCCCGCGGTCATACGGAAGCCTCCCCGTCCGTCGGCCCGTCTGCACCGGCTCGGAGGATCTCGGCGCGCACGCGGCCGAGGCCCTCGATCTCTCCCGTGACCACGCCCCCGGTCGCCGGCAGCCGGAGCGTGGCAGCGGTGCGGCCGAGCAGGATCACGTCGCCCGGGAAGAGTGTCGTCACCGCCGAGATGGTCGCGAGCAGCTCGGCCGCGCCGTCGAGGTAGTCGTCGGTGGAGCCCGAGGCGGACGCGTCGCCCACCTCCAGACGCATGCGGCGGCCTCGCCACGTCCCGGCTCGAGGTTCGAGCGCGCCGACCACGTTGAACCCGTCGCCCCACCGGCCGTACACCGCGGGGATGTGCCGTTCGCCCAGCCGGGCCGGTTCGGCTACGGCGTCGCGGAACGACTCGTCGCACAGCGACACGACGGGCGCGTAACCGGCGAGGTACGACTCGGCCTCGCCGGGGTCGACGTCCGACGCGAGCCGACCGACCACCGCCGCGAGCTCGATCGTCACGTCCACGACGGTCGCGCGCGCCGGCAGGACCACACGGGATCCGTCTGCGCCGAGAGAGGTCGCCGGTCCCGTGAAGAAGCGGGGGATCTCCAGCCGAGGCAGCCCTTCGTCCGGTGAGCCGGCGTGATTGCCGAACGCCGTGAACACATGCCGGGCATCGCGTGGGTGCCAGGCGGCGGCATCCGTCGGCGGCTCCTGAGCCGCACGCCGGATGGCATACGACGGATGCCGGTCGAACGGCACGCGCTCACCGACGGGCACCGCCTGGACGGGGTTGCGCAGGACACCGAGCTGCTCGATCTCGGACTCGATCACGACTTCGCGGCTCTCGATCACCTCGCGCGGGATCGGCAATCCGTCGACGCCCAGCGTGCCGAGATGGAGGATGTCGCCCGGCTGCAGCGTGGCGAACGACGAGTACCACTGGATGACCCGTTCGACGCCGAGGATGGTCGCGGACGTGTGCGCGCGGTCTCGTCGGAGCCCGTCCTGCCGTGTGTACACCAGGAGGTCGTACGGATCGCCGACCTCGTCCTTCGTGACCAGGAACGGCCCGACCGGACACAGTGTGTCGGCGATCTTCCCGCCCCAGGACGCGGTCGCCTGGAAGAACCAGTCGCCGTACTCGGGCGGCAGACTGTAGCCGCGACCCGCGTTCCCGGGCACCCGGCCGTAGTAGTACGTGCCCGCCACGTCGGTGACGTTCGTGTAGCCGGCGACGTGGCGCATCGCCTCGTGGAGTGGGATGTCGCGCCCGCCCTGGCCGATGATCACGCCGAGCTCGACGTTGAACGACATGACGGGATCGTGATGGCCGTTGCGCATGAGCACCGCGGCGCCCGCACCCACGATGCTGCCCTGGGGGCGCTGATGCGCCACCGGGAAGAGGTTCAGATGCCCGACGCGCGGGTTGGCGCGGGCGAACGACGGCGAGTTGCTGACGAGCCCGAGACACAACCGCGGACGAGGGATGGGCGCGAGCAGCTCGACATCGGCGACCGCGTGCGAGACGGTGCCCAGGAGCGTCGCGTCGGACTGCGCGATGAACCTCGTGAGGAACTGCTCCAGGCGACTGAGCACAGCCATGCCCTCATCGCCGAGCGCGAGGAAGTCCGCCAGGGTGCCGGGCCAGTCGCCCAGGAAGCTCGCCCGGCTCGCGGCGTAGCCGCTCGTCGCGCCGCCGCTGGTGGACAGCGCTGCTTCGGCGCGCGCGGGTTCGACGATGCGCGGCGCCGATGTGACGGGGTCGGGCATCACGAATCCCCACCGCTCGGAGTTCTCGTGCAGGAAGGTCGCGAGCTTCACTGAGCTCCTTCGCTCGTTTCGGTCTGCGTTTCGTTTCGTATTAGTGATTGGCAGGGTAACGGCATCCGGAACAGCCCTGCAAGGGCGAATCTCGATCCGATATCGCCTTCGAATGGCCGCTTGACGTCTCGGAGAGGGCTCATATACAGTCATGACCGCCTACTTTCTAATACGTAACGGAGCGTTCAGTTGGGGACACGACAGGGAAGCCGCCGTCCGACACAGGTCGAGATCGCGCGGCGTGCGGGGGTGTCGCAGGCGACGGTGTCGCTCGTGATCAACGGCCACGGTTCGCAGGTGTCGGCCGACCGGCGCGAGGCGGTCCTCGCCGTCATCGCGGAACTCGGCTACACGGTCAACACCGCCGCGCGCAGTCTGCGCGGCAAGGGCAACCGCATCCTCGGCCTGTACACGTTCGAGCCTGTGTTCCCGGTGAGTGAGCGCGACTTCTACTTCCCGTTCCTGCAGGGCGTCGAGGCCGAGGCCGCACTCCTGGGCTACGACATGCTGCTGTTCACGTCGGCGGGCGGATCGACCGAGCGCAGCATCTACGCCGGAGGATCCAACAGGCTGCTCAAGTCGGACGGATGCGTGCTCCTCGGTCGCCATCTCGCGCGTGACGAGCTCGCGCGCCTGTCGCGCGAAGACTTCCCGTATGTCTTCATCGGCCGACGCGAAGTCGAGGGCGTCGATCTCTCGTACGTCGGCGCCGACTACGCCGAAGCCACCAAGACGATGGTGCAGCGGCTCGCGGCGATGGGCCACAGCCGCATCCTGTTGGTGCGCCGCGCCGAGGGAGCCGAGCCGGGCATCGACCGTGCCACCGGTCACCGAGAGGGTCTCGAAGCAGCCGGCCTCCCCTTCACCCCCGACCTCGTGCACCAGGTCGGGGACGGATCCGAGATCGACGCCGATCTGCTGCGTTCGTGGATGGATGCCGGGATCACCGCGATCCTGGTGGAGCCCCGCGAGTCCGACGACATCGGTCCTGCCCTCGAGCAGGCGGCGGCGACCGCCGGCATCCGCATCCCCACCGATCTGTCGGTCGCCTTCCTCGGTGAAGCGCCGGCGCCGACCCCCACCCGGATCTGGACCTCGCTCGCACTTCCGCGGGCTGAGATGGGTCAGGAGGCGGTCCGGATGCTCATCACCCTCCTCGAGGACCGCGACGCGGGGCCGCTGCAGAAACTGCTGCCCTGCGAACCGGTCGACGGCAACTCGATCGCGCTCGCCTCGTCCGTCTCGGCGTACACGTGACCCGATACCTGCTCCGTGCCCTCGGAAGCGGACTGTTCATCATCTGGGGCGCCGTGACGCTCGTGTTCATCATCGTCCGCATGGTGCCGGGCGACCAGGCGACGATCCTGCTCGGACCCGACGCGACCACCGAGGAAGTCGAGGCTCTGCGGGAGGAGCTCGGCCTGAACGCGCCGCTGCCGGTGCAGTACGGGCTGTATCTGCTCAAGGTGGTGCAGCTCGACTTCGGCGACTCCTATCGCTTCGGCCAACCGGCGCTCGAGCTCGTCATGAGCCGGCTTCCGGCCACGATCGAACTCACTCTCGCAGCGACCGCCATCGCGCTGCTCGGTCTCGTGCTCGGCGCACTCGCGGGGTCACGCCCGGGGTCACTGCGCGACCGCGGTATCTCTGGCCTCGCCCTCACGCTGCAGGCGATGCCGACGTTCTGGGTCGGCATCATGCTCATCCTGCTGTTCTCGCTCGAACTGCAGGTACTGCCCAGCTCGGGCACCGGCAGCTGGGCACACCTGGTCCTTCCCGCCGTGACGCTCGCCGCGCCGTTCATCGCGCTGCTCACCCGCATCACCAGGAGCAGCGTCGTCGAGACGATGTCGGAGGGGTACGTGCAGACCGCGCGCTCGAAGGGACTCTCGGAGCGTCGAGTGCTCACCGGCCACGTGATGCGCAACTCGTCGATCCCCATCGTGACGATCTTCGGCCTGCAGGTCGGTGCCCTTCTGGGCGGGGCCGTCATCGTCGAGAACGTGTTCGCCTGGCCGGGCCTGGGCACGCTGCTGGTGTCAGCCGTATCGAACCGCGACTACGCGATCGTCCAAGCAGGCACTCTCGTCGCGGCGACGATCGTCGTGGTCCTCAACCTCACCGTCGACTTGCTCTACGCGCAGCTCGACCCGCGGATCCGGCTGGTGCGCTCATGACCGCCATCTCTCTGACCAGCGTCTTCGCGGGCCGCGGGCGGCGAATGAGCGCCACCGCCGGTCTGATCCCCCTCGGCATCATCGGGGTGTACGTGCTCGTGGCCCTCATCGGCCCGCTCGTGATCTCGTACGATCCCGTCTTCACCTCGGTCGGCGACCGTCTGCTGCCGCCCGGCTCGGTCGGCACCGACGGCGCCTTCTACCCGCTGGGCACCGACGGACTGGGCCGCGACATGGTCGGCCAGCTCGTGTACGGCACCCGCACGTCCCTGATCATCGGCGTCAGCGTCGTGGCCATCTCGGGGTTCATCGGCGTGCTGCTGGGCACCATCGCCGGCTACTTCAGCGGCTGGATCGACGTCACGGTGTCGCGCCTGATCGACGTGCTGCTCGCGTTTCCCGGCATCCTGCTCGCCATCATCATTACGGGCGTGTTCGACCGCAGCATGATGGTCGTGATCATCGCCCTCTCGGTGGCGAACTGGATCGGCTTCGCGCGGCTGTCGCGCGGGCTCGCCCTGACGCTGCGCGAGCGCCCGTGGGTCGACGCCGCACGCCTGATCGGGGTGCGCACGCCACTCCTGCTCGGCCGCCATATCGCGCCGTTCGTCCTCGGGCCGATCGTCGCCCTCGCCACCACCGAATTCGCCGGCGCGGTGCTCGCCGAAGCGGGGCTGAGCTTCCTCGGTCTCGGCCTGCCGCCCTCGTCGGTGTCGTGGGGGCAGACCATCGCCGAGGGACGCACCTACCTCGGCAGCGCGTGGTGGATCTCGACCTTTCCCGGCATCGCCCTGAGCGGACTGGTGATCTGCGCAGGACTGCTCGGAGACCGGCTCACCGCCCGATTCACCAGCGGTGATCACAGATGAACCCGACAACGAAGTCACACAAGGAGAAGAAAGACATGCACAGCACCAGAACCGCACTCTCCGTCGTGGGCGCGGCGATCGCCGTCCTCGCGCTCGCCGGGTGCACCACCACAGCGACGCCCCCCGCGGAATCGGATGCGCCACTCGCCGAAGAGCAGGAGCTCGTCGTCGGCGTGCAGTTCCCGATCGAGGGTCTCGACCCGCACGGCGCCCTGTCGCAGGACGGCGGCACGGGCCTTGCGGCCGAGTCGATCTACAGCAACCTGATCAAGACGACAGGGGCAGGTGAATTCGAGGGCGAGCTCGCGGAGTCGTGGGAGGCCAACGAAGACGCGAGCGAATGGACGTTCACCCTTCGCGACGACATCGTGTTCTCGGACGAGACGCCCGTGACGTCGGAGGATGTCGTGGCGTCGTTCGAACGCGTCCTGGCGCTGGCCGGTCCGCTGGCGGGCAACTTCAAGGACTACACCGTGGCTGCTCCTGACGAGCGCACGGTCGTCTTCACTCCCCCGGCCTCCGACGCCGCGCTGCTCGGCAAGCTGGTCAACTTCTCGGTCACGCCCGCCGGGGTGGACGAGTCCAGCTTCGCGGAGCCAATCGGATCAGGCCCCTTCATGGTGGAGGAGTTCGTGCCCGGTTCGTCGCTCCAGCTCGTGCCCAACCCGAACTACTGGGGCGAGGTGCCGACTCTCGAGTCGCTCGAGCTGCGCACGATCCCCGAGCTGGCGGCGCGGATCACGGCACTGCAGACCGGTGAGATCCAGGCCGCGTGGGGTATGCCCGACGACCAGGTGACGATGCTCCGCGAGGACAGCGAACTCGTCGTCGAGACAGAGCCCACCGCAGCGGTCCTGACGATGTGGATGAACAGCTCGACGCCGGCTCTCGCGGACGCCGAGGTGCGTCGGGCGATCTGGCAGGCGGTCGATTTCGAGACGATCGTCACGAGCCTGTTCCCCGAGACGGGCACGATCGCCGATTCTCCCGTGGCACCGAACGTCCTGGGCTATGCGCCGCAAGAGCTCGTCGAGTTCGATCCCGACGCGGCGAAGGCGGCCCTGGATGAGGCCGGCTTCGACTACTCGACGGTGCTGCGCTTCCAGTATTCGCAGCCGCAGTTCGCCGAGGTGACGAAGGCTGTGGCCTCCGATCTCGCCGAGATCGGTGTGCAGGTCGAAGTGCTCGAGAAGGAGCAGGCCGTGTTCCTCGAAGACCTCCTCGCTCTGAACTGGGACATCAACATCCAGCAGATCGGCTCGGCGGGCTTCGACGCCGCGACCAACCTCGGCCGCCTCTACACGTGTGCCGCCAACCGCATGGGCTACTGCAACCCCGAGCTGGACGCGCTCCTCGCCGAGGCGGGCTCGATCAGCGACGTCGAGGAGCGCGAGGCGCTCTACGCCGATGCGATCGAGATCATCTGGGGTGACGCCGTGGGCATGTTCCCGATGTTCCCCGAGACCGCGTACGTCTGGCGCAGTGACGTCCAGGGATTCGTGCCGGCGCCGGACGGTCGTGTGGACTTCTCCGGCATCACGATCGCAGCCGAGTAGGAACGGGGATCGTCGGTGAATGATGCGCGGAGCACCGAACCGCCGCTGCTGGAGGTCGAGCACCTGACGGTCGACGTCCCCGGGGCGGACGGTCCCGTGCGCATCATCGACGACGTCTCGTTCTCGATGCGGGCGGGGACCACGACCGGCTTGATCGGGGAGTCCGGGAGCGGCAAGACGATGACGGCCATGGCCGTCCTCGGACTGCTGCCTCCCGGCTCCACGACAGGCGGGCACATCCGCTTCCGCGGCCGCGACCTTCTGACGATGAACGAGGACGAACGGCGCAGGGTTCGCGGTCGTGAGATCTCGATGATCTTCCAGGACCCGCTCGCCGCCCTGAACCCGACGCAGCGCATCGGCAAGCAGGTGGGCGAGATCCTCCGCGCGAACGGATCGAGTCGCGCGGAAGCCCAGCGCACCGCCGTCGCACTGCTGGAGCGGGCGGGCATCCCCGATCCCGCTGCACGCGCGGGCGATTATCCCCACCAGTTCTCGGGCGGCATGCGCCAGCGCGCGATGGTCGCGCTCGCCCTCGCCGGCACGCCGCAGCTGATCCTCGCCGACGAGCCGACGACCGCCCTCGATGTCACCGTGCAGGCCCGCATCCTCGACCTGCTGCGCTCGCTGCGCGACAACGAGGGCACCGCGATGCTGCTGGTCAGCCACGACCTACGTGTGATGGCGCACGTCGCCGACCACCTCGTCGTGATGTACGCCGGCAGGGTGGCCGAGCGCGGGCCCGCGAGCGAGCTCCTGCGACGCCCGAAGCATCCGTACACCCGCGCCCTCGTCCACAGTGTGCCCTCGGTCAGCGCGAAGAGCGCGATCGCCGACCCGCTCCCCGGCGCGCCCGCGAACCCGCGCGCACGTCCCACCGGGTGCGCCTTCCACCCCCGCTGCCCGATGGCGCGCGATATCTGCCGCGACGTGGACCCCGCACTCCTCGAAGTCGGTCCCGGCCGTCGCAGCGCGTGCCACTTCGCTGAGGAGGTCCCGGCATGAGCGCCGCCCTGCTCGAGGTGAGCGACCTCGTCGTCGATTTCAGCCGCAAGCGGCGTGAGAAGCCCGGCGCACCGCCCGCGCGTCGCGCGGTCGACGAGGTCTCGTTCACCCTCGGCGAGAACGAGACTCTCGCGCTCGTCGGCGAGTCGGGGTCGGGAAAGACGACCGTCGCCCGCTGCGTCGTAGGTCTGCAGCATCCGCAAGAGGGCACGATGACCTTCGGCGGCACTCCCCTCGACGTAGTCTCGCGCCGTCCTGCCGCCCTCAAGCGCGAGCTTCAGATGGTGTTCCAGGACCCGCGGTCATCGCTGAACCCCCGCATGAGCGTGCGCGCGATCATCAACGAGGTCTGGCGCACGAATCCCGCGATCGCACCCGGGCGTGCCCGCGAGAAGGCCCTGGCGGCACTGCTGGACGACGTCGGGCTGGATTCGGGTGTCGCCGATCGCCGGCCGTCCGCGCTGTCGGGCGGACAGTGCCAGCGGGTCAGCATCGCTCGGGCTCTCGCGATGAAGCCGCGCCTGCTGGTGTGCGACGAGGCGGTCTCGGCCCTCGACGTCTCGGTGCAGGCCCAGATCCTGCGCCTACTGGTGGATCTCAAGCGCGAGCACGGCCTCTCGATGCTGTTCATCTCGCACGACCTCGGCGTCGTGCGGCAGATCGCGGACCGCGTGGTGGTCATGCGCCACGGCGAGCTTGTCGAATCCGGCGACGCCGCGCAGATCTTCGGCGCACCGCAGCACGAGTACACGCGGAACCTGCTGGCCGCCGCGCTGGATCTGTCCGGCGCGGAGGCATGAGCGGATGCTGCGACATGAGCACGATGAAAGGGAATGCGTTGGCTGAAATCGGGGTCGAGACGTGCGATGTGCTGATCGTCGGAGGGGGGCTGGGAGGTGTGGCGGCGAGCCTGAGTGCCGCGCGCAGCGGGCTTCGCGTGATCGTCAGCGAAGAGACGGACTGGATCGGCGGTCAGCTGACGAGCCAGGGCGTCCCGCCGGACGAGCACCCGTGGATCGAGCGGTTCGGCGCGACACGCACCTACCGCGCCCTGCGTGACGGCATCCGCGAGCACTACCGCCGCTGGTACCCGCTCACGGAGGAGGCGATGGCCGACCTCGAGCTCAATCCCGGGCGCGGGCGCGTCAGCCGGCTCTGTCACGAGCCGCGTGTCGCGGCATCCGTTCTCGAGTCCCTGGTCTCGCCCTACCTGACGTCGGGTCGCCTGCGCGTCCTCTACAACCACGTCCCGGTGGCGGCCCATACCGACGGAGACGAGGTCACCGCGGTGACGCTGCGCGGCCCGGGCGGCGACGTCACGGTGCAGGCCCGATATTTCCTGGACGCGACCGAACTCGGCGACCTGCTGCCCCTCACCGGCACCGAGTTCGTCACGGGATTCGAGTCGCGCGACGAGACCGGAGAGCCGAGCGCCTCGGACGAGGCGCAGCCCGACAACATGCAGGCCTTCTCGTGGGTGTTCGCGCTCGAGTACCGCGAGGGCGAAGACCACACGATCGAACGCCCGGCCGGCTACGACTACTGGCGCTCGTACCGCCCCGATTACTGGCCGGGGCCGCTGCTCGGCCTCACGGCGCCGGACCCCCGTACGCTCGAGCCGCTGGAGCGCCGTTTCGTGCCGCACGAGAAGGCGGGCGAGGTCGTCGCGGATCAGAGCGTCGATCCCGGCGACCGCGAACTGTGGGCCTTCCGCCGCATCGTCTCACGCGACGTGTTCGAGCCCGGCTTCTGCGACAGCGAGGTGACGATCGTCAACTGGCCGATGATCGACTACCTCGACGGCGGCCTCATCGGGGTGGACGACGACGAGAAGCAGCGCCACCTCGACGGCAGCCGCGAGCTGGCTTCGAGCATGCTCTACTGGCTGCAGACCGAGGCACCGCGTCCCGACGGCGGCCGCGGCTGGCCGGGTCTGCGGCTGCGCCCCGATGTCATGGGGACGCACGACGGCTTCGCCAAGGCGCCGTACATCCGGGAGTCCCGCCGCATCCGCGCCGAGTACACGGTCGTCGAGCAGGATCTCTCGTTCGCCGTCCGGGGCGAGGCCGGTGCGGTCGACTACCCGGATAGCGTGGGCATCGGCATGTACCGCATCGACCTGCACCCCTCGACGGGTGGCGACAACTACATCGACGTCGCGAGCTGCCCGTTCCAGATCCCGCTCGGGGCGCTCATCCCCGAGCGCGTGACGAATCTGCTGCCCGCCGGCAAGAACATCGGCACGACGCACATCACGAACGGCTGCTTCCGGCTCCACCCCGTGGAGTGGAACGTCGGCGAGGTCGCCGGGCTTCTCGCGGCCCACTGCCTCGAACGCGGGCTCACGCCGTCCGGGGTGCGCAACGACGCCGGCGAGCTCGCGGACTTCCAGGCCCGGCTCACCGAGGCGGGCATCGAGCTCGCGTGGCCCGATCTTCCCGAAGTGCGGCCCTACTGATGAACGGCACCGAACTGCTGAACGGACTCGTCGTGCCGTTGGTGACGGGTCTGGATGAGAACGGGATGCCGGATGCCTCCACCAGCACGCGGCTGCTGGACGCGATGGCCGGCGCCGGTGTCACCAAGCTCATGCTGCTCGGCAGCAACGGCGAGGGACCGCTGCTCGCCACCAGCAGCCTCTCACCGTACGTCGCCGAGATGGTCGCCGCCTGGCGCGAGCGCGTTGCGGACGGAGTCGTCGTCGTCAACGCCACCGCGCCCGCGACGACGGAGGCGCTCGAACGCGGCACGATCGCGGTCGATGGGGGGGCGGATGCCGTCGCCCTGTGTCCTCCCTTCTACTTCCGGCACCGGGACGACGAGATCTTCGACCACTACCGCCGGTTCGAACGCCTCGGCATCCCGGTCATCGTCTACAACCTGCCGCGCTACACGAGCGAGATCAGCCCGGCCGTCATCGGGCAGCTTCCGGACCTCGCGCACGTCGTCGGAGTGAAGGACAGCTCCGGCGACCTCGAGACGTTGGAGCGATTGGTCGCCCTCAAGCAGTCGCGTCCTGACTTCGGCGTCAGTCAGGGCGGCGAGACCGCGCTCGTGGCGGGGCTGCGTCTCGGCGCGGACGGCATCGTGCCGGGCACCGGCAATGTCGCACCCGCGCTGTCGCTCCGGCTCGTCGCCGCCCAGCGGGCGGGCGATGACGCGGCGGCGGACGAAGCCCAGCGGGTCACGACGGCGCTCACCGGGATGCACGGCATCCGACCCGGCGTCCCCACGGTGAAGGCCATCCTCGACCTGCTCGGTCTGCTGCCGCCGCACGTGGCCCCGCCGCTCGCGGCATGCACGGCAGCCGAGCGGAGTGCGCTCGAAGCGTTCATCGCCCCGTATCGCTCGGTGCTCCTCGAGGGCGGTGAAACGGCTGCATGACCGCACCGAACATCATCGTCATCCTCGCCGACGACCTCGGCTTCTCGGATGCCGGTGCGTTCGGCGGCGAGATCGAGACCCCGAACCTCGACCGTCTCGCCGCGTCGGGCGTGCGCATGAGCGCGTTCTATGCGACCCCGCGCTGCAGCCCATCGCGCGCGGCTCTGCTCACCGGCCGGGAATCCCACTCCGTCGGCATCGGCATCCTCACGACCGACGACCGACCGCACGGGTATGCGGGATCGTTGAGCCTCGAGGTCCCGACGATCGCCGAGCTGCTGAAGGCTCGGGGATACGCAACGGCACTGGTCGGCAAGTGGCACCTCTCCTCCGACATCTCCGCACCGAACGAGACGTGGCCGACCCGTCGCGGATTCGACGAGTTCTACGGCATCCTCCCCGGCGCCTCCAGCTACTACCGGCCCCCGCTGTACGACGGGGAGCGACGCGTGGATGAGCAGCCGTCCGATGACTACTACCTCACCGACGACCTGTCCCGCCGTGCGGCGGACTTCGTCGGACGATCGGCGCAGCAGGAGACGCCGTTCTTCCTGTACCTCTCTTATACGGCACCGCACTGGCCGCTGCACGCGCGCGAAGCGGATGTCGCGAGCTACCGCGACCGCTACCGCGCCGGCTGGGACCGGCTGCGGGAAGAGCGCGCGGAGCGGCTTCATGAACTCGGCATCACGCCTGCCGTGGACTCGGCGCGCGACCCCGAGGTCTCGGAGTGGACGGATGCTGCGGACCAGGAGTGGGAGGCCGAGCGAATGGCCGTCTACGCGGCGCAGGTCGAGATCATGGACCGCGGCATCGGCCGTGTGGTCGCCACGCTCGAGGCTCACGGCGTGCGCGACGACACGCTGATCGTCTTCTGCTCCGACAACGGCGCGTGCGCGGAGGAGCTGCCGTTCTCGGGACGACGCATGAACCCCGACATCTGCCCGCCGCTCACGCGGGACGGCATCGAGGTCGAGGTCGGGAACGAGCCCGGCATCCGTCCCGGCCCGGAGGCGGGGTACTCCAGCTACGGACGGCCGTGGGCGCACCTCTCGAACGCGCCGTTCCGCCTCTACAAGCGCTGGGTCCACGAGGGCGGCATCGCATCCCCGTTCATCGCGAACTGGCCGGCCGGCGGGATCGCCGGCGGAGCCGTCGCGCACGCACCCGCCCATATCACCGACATCGTGCCCAGCATCCTCGATGCCGTCGGGAATCCTGTCCAGAGGCCGAGGGCGAGCCTGCTCGAGATCTGGAGGGAACCCGCGTCGCGGGATGCTCTGGCGGAGCGGACCCTGTGCTGGGAGCACATGGGGAACGCTGCCGCCCGTCGCGGACGCTTCAAGCTCGTCCGTGAGTACGGCCGCCCCTGGGAGCTGTACGACATCGATACCGACCGCGGCGAGACGGCTGACATCGCCGCCGAGAATCCCGGGCTCGTCGCCGACCTCGAGGCGGCGTGGCAGCGGTGGGCCGAGGCAAGCGGTGTCCTCCCGTGGGATCGCGTGCTCGAGGACTTCCGGCAGCGGGGTCGAGCGGTGCCCCAGTGAGCGGCGCGTCGGTGCACGTCCTGGTGCTGCCGGGCGGGAGCTACGCGATGCATGCGGAGCGCTCGTCGGAGCCGATCGTCGAGTGGCTGGCGTCGGCCGGGGTTGCGGCATCCGTCTTCCGCTATCCCGTCCTGACGCGGCATCCGGCTCCGCTCCTCGCGATCCGGGAGGCCATCCGCGCGACGCGCTCGACAGGCGTCGAGACCGTGGGCGTGATGGGCTTCTCGGCGGGCGGGCACGCGGCGGGTCTGGCCGCCTACGCGCCGGACGGCGAGCGCGACGAGGTACCCGACTTCGTGGCGCTCGCCTACCCGCCCGTCTCGATGGAGCTCGGCACGCACGGCGCCTCGCGGGTGAACCTGCTCGGCGAGGACGCCGACCCCGCCCTTCGCGCGGCGACCTCGCTCGACCGTCTCGTCGCGCCCGAGGCGCCGCCCACCTTCCTGTGGCACACCGGCGGCGACACTGTCGTGCCGGTCGAGCACGCCTACCTGCTCGCGTCAGCCCTCGCGCGCGCCGGCGTTCCCCACGAGACGCACATCTTCGAACGCGGAAACCATGCACTCGGCCTCGCGCGCGATGCCGGCACCGCCTCGGCGTGGACGGCCCTGTGCCTGTCGTGGCTGCAGTCTCACGGCTGGGCGCCGTGACGGAGCGGGTCGCGAGGTAACGCCCGCGGGTTCCTTCTCCGCTTCGAAGATCAGCGTCTGCGAGCGGCGCGCACGACCACGTCTCGGGCCGGTACGCGGAGCGACGCCCCACCCCACTGGGGAACCGGTGCGCCAGGCGGTAGTGTCGCGCCGGGCGCCGCGCTGACCACGGCGACGTCAAGGACGTGCGCGCTCGGCGAGGTATCGCTTCTCGACGTCGTTGGTCGCGAGCTGCTCGGCGGCTGCGAAGCCGGCCCGGGCGGCATCGTGATCGCCGAGCTCGTCCAGCAGATGCGCCCTCACGATCTGAGCTCGGAGGGCCGTCAGTGGGTCAACGGTGAGCGAGTGCGTGCGATCGAGCTCGTCCAGGAGCGCGAGACCACGCAGAGCACCGAAGGCCCGCGCCACCGCGACGACACGGCTCAGCCGGATCGGGTTGGTCGGCTCGAGACGCTCGAGCCAGAGGTAGAGCGCCGCGATCTGCGGCCAGTCCGTGTCGGCCGCGGTCGCAGCGTTCGCGTGGACGGCGCCGATCGCAGCCTGCAGCTGATACGTCCCGACGGCTTCACGCGCCCACGCGGCTTCGATCAGTCGCGTGCCTTCTTCGATCAGCCGTCTGTCCCAGCCCGCGCGGTCCTGATCCTCGAGCGGGACGAGCCCGTCGTCGAGCTGCCGGACATCTCGTCGCGCCTCTGTCAGCAGCATGAGAGCCAGCAGGCCATGGGCCTCCGGATCGTCGGGTCGCGAGCTCACGAGCAGACGCGTCAACCGGATCGCCTCGCTCGTGAGATCCACGCGAGTGAGATCGGGCCCGGCCGTCGCGGTGTATCCCTCGTTGAAGATCAGGTACAGCACCCGCTCGACAGCGGTGATCCGTTCCGAGAGGTCGCCCGTAGCGCCCAGCTCGAATCGCGCACCCGCCTTCTTGAGACTCTGCTTGGCGCGACTGATGCGGGTGGCCATCGTCCTCTCGGTCACACCGTACGCGTGCGCGATCTCGGCAGTCGTGAGACCACCCACGGCGCGCAGGGTGAGGGCGATCTGCGAGGGCGCGCTGAGCGTCGGGTGACAGCACAGGACGAGCAGTTCCAGGCTGTCGTCGCCGTGGACGACGGCTGGTCCGGGTTCGGCGGGATTCACAACGCGGGGGTCGCCGGCGATCCAGTCGTGTTCACGGCGCCGGTCGGCGTCCTCAGAGCGCAGCAGATCGACGAGCTTGCGGTAGCCGACCCTGATCAGCCAGCTGCGCGGCTCGGTGGGAATGCCGTCAGTGGGCCACGTGCGATATGCGGCGAGGAGGGCCTCCTGGGTGGCATCCTCTGCCGCGTCGAAGCGTCCGAACCGGCGGACCAGCGCACCGAGCACCTGTGGCGCCTCCTCGCGGAGCAGGTCCTCGATGCGCCGGCCGTCGGACGGGTGGTTCACGCGAAGTCGTCGCCCATGATCGGACGGATCTCCATGGGCTCGCCGAGCACAGCGACCATCTCGGCGACGATCTCGCGCGCACGCTCGATGCTGCTGCACTCGAGGATGGCGAAGCTGGCGAGCACTTCCTTGAGCTCGGCGAACGGACCGTCGGTCGCGATGACGCCGTCCGCCGTCTTGCGGACCGTCGTCGTGACGGCCGGATGCCCCAGTCCTTCGCTGAGAACGAACTCGCCCGTCTCCCGCAGGCGCGCCTCGAACTTCTGATAAGCGGCGAAGGCATCGAGCGCCTCCTGGCTGGGCGTGTCGGCGGTGGCGGCATCCCACGAATCGGCGGGTGTGTAGCTGAGCAGCAGGAACTTCACGGTTCTCCCTTGCGCTGAGGTGTGCACGGGCAGGATATCGGCGCGCGTCACGCGGACACTCGAAGGAGCGGCGCCATCACGGTGCGTCCTGTTGTCGTGTCGATGGTCATGGTGCCTTCCTTTCTCGACCCCCGGACGGGGGTATCGAAAGACACCACGGAGCCGGCCGCGTCGGATTGACATCGCCGCCGGAATTCGCCGAGCCGGATTCTTCGACCTCGATGTCGAGAACACGATGACGGCTCCGTCGTGACCTGTGAAAGCGGCATCCGGCCGCCCCAATCGATAGGAGATGACATGTCTGACAACACGACGCCCGAGATCGACGGCTACCAGAGCGAGCTCGCGACGCCCAGCACACAGCTGGCCGCGCTGGACCGGCTCGTCGGCGAATGGACGGTCACCGGAGGAGCGCCGGGCCGAGTCACCTACAAGTGGGCTCTCGGAGGGTTCTTCCTCATCCAGGACGTGGACCTGGAGCAGTTCGGTCAGAAGGTGCAGGGCTTCGAAGTGATCGGCAACCTGCACCCGTTTGGAGAGCCGGTCGGCGAGGACGTCGCATCGCGCTTCTACGACTCGCAGGGCAACACGTTCGACTACGTCTACGAGCTCGATGGCGACACCCTCACGATCTGGGCGGGCGCCAAGGGCAGTCCGGCGTACTTCCGGGGCACGTTCTCGGACGACGACCGAGAGATGATCGGCGAGTGGGTCTATCCCGGGGGCGGCGGGTATCCGTCGACGATGAGCCGCGTCTGAGCGTGCGGTCCGGGATCGAGTGGCGCGCGGCGGATCCAGCCCGCGCCACTCGATCGCGGGCGTCCGCGCCCGGCGTGCGGCGACCCGGCTCTCAGCGTGCGGGCTGGTCGAAGATGTAGAACACGTTGCCGCCTGGATCCTTGAACCCGGCGACGCTTCCCGCGCCTGCGGCATCCCTCTCGACCGCGAGCGCGATTTCGGGATGCTGTGCAATCCACTGGCGTCGAAGGCTCAGCGGTGGCGCGCCACACCCTTGAGGATGCGATCCACGGCGTTCTTCGCGCCGTGGATCCCGACACCCACGAGGTCCAGATCAGCACCGGCGGCGCGCGCCACCACGTCGCGGTTCGCCGAGTCGTGACCGGTGGAGAACATTCCCCGGTCGTAGACCGCGACGCGCAGCTGACGCACCATGGCCTTTGCCCGAACTCCCTGCAGCGTTTCACCGTCGCCTTGCAGCACGAGAACGGGCTGCCCGAACATGGGCAGATACTCGGCGCCCTCGGCGTCGACGTACGGCTCGCCCAAGAGATCATGCTGGACGGCGACACCGCTTGCAAGAAACGCGGCGACGTTCACCGCCTGCCAAGGCAGCAAATCATCCCGCAGCACCAGGGCGATTCGGGTGGAGAAACGTACGGGCTCGTCAATCATCCTCCGATGATCCGCTGCCCGCAGTGAGTCGGTCTTGTACGTTTCTCGCATGGGTGACGACAGCTGGATGCAGGCCTGGCATCCCGCCGTCCCCGGAGTGCGTGAGGTGCTTCATGCCCGCATGACCGATCACGCGTATCCCCCGCATGTGCACGCCGACTGGGCCATCCTTCTCGTCGACGAGGGCGCGGTGGCCTACGAACTCGGCGGCCGGGCACGCATCGCTGACGCGTCGGCCGTCACGCTGCTGCCGCCCGGAGTCGCGCACGATGGGCGCGCTGCACCCCAGAGTTCCGGGTTCCGCAAACGCGTCGCGTACCTCCACGCATCCTGGATGCCGGAGGGACGCGTCGGCCGCATCGTGGATCAGCCCGGTCGCATCGATCTCGTCCCCGCGGCCCGCCGCGCGCACCGAGCGTTGGCAACCCCCGGCGAGGAACTCGCGGCAGAAGCGACACTCCTCGCGCTCGCGTCCCGCCTCGCGACCGACGTCGGCGAGAACCTTCGCGACACGCCCGACAGCACCGTCGCCCGACGTCTGCGCGATCTGCTCGAGGCTCGTCTTGTCGACGGCGTCACACTCGCTGAGGCCGGCCGGCTCTTAGGTGCCCACCCCGGTCACCTCGCGCGCGCCTTCGCGACAGAGTTCGGAGCACCGCCGCACCGCTATGTGACCAGCCGGAGGGTCGACCTCGCGCGAAGACTGCTGCTCGACGGCGCAACGCCGGCCTCTGTCGCCGTGAAAGCCGGCTTCTACGACCAGGCGCACCTCACCCGGCATTTCCGCAAAGTACTCGGGACAACGCCCGGACGGTTCGCAGCTGCGCACGGGAAGTCGCAGGCAGGCATAGCTGAATCGGAGGGACCTGTGACCTAGTCGCCCTGCGCCGACCGTGGATACCGGGGTACGGGGCTGACCGGGCTCAGCCCGAAGGTGCCGATGATGAGATCCGCCGCCTCAGCAGGTGACGTGCGATCGGTGTCGATCGTCAGATCGGACGGTGGGAGCTCGATCACCGACTGCTCGGCTCGCAAGCGGCGCAAGGTCTCGACGCTGGCGAGTTTGGCGAACTCCGTTCTGCTCGGCAACGTGATGCGGCGTTCCTGCTCCTGAGGACTGACCTTCAGTTCGACGAAGTGGATGCGGCCGCCATGTGCTTCGACGGAGGACCGGACGCGCTCCGAAAAGCCGGCCTGCACCGTGGACTCAGGCGCGAACGTGAAGACGGTCGAGATGCCGTTGCCGGCTGCCTCTTCGAAGGTGGCAAGCCAGAACTGCTCGCGAAGTCTGACGAACGGCGCGGTTCCGAAGGTGAAGACCGAGGTGAGAGCGTCGACGATCAGATGGTTGTGGAAGACTGCGAAGCCCAAACTCGCGCCAAGCTCTCTCGCTACGGTGAGCTTTCCGGCGGCCGCGCCGCCGTGGAGAAACACGAAGTCCATCCGCAGAAGCCTAACGGCGGCGGGCGTGGGACGGACCTCGTCGCCGACCTCGCGCAACCGTGTCGCGAGCAAGGTGACGCGCGCGTGAGGAAGGATGCTCTCATGCCTCGAACACGTCCGCTCCGTGCGATCGCGCCAGCGACCCTCAGCGTCATCGTCGCCCTCATCGCCGCGTCGCTCGGTGGGTGCGCATCGGGTATGGCGGGAACGGATGCCGCAGACCCGGACGCGATCGCCGGGCGAGCAAGCGCCGTCGGAATCGCACCGGAACTCGTGTACACCACGGAAGTGGACGGCTACGATCTCGCGCCGCAGTCGGTCGGCACCGGTGCCGCCGAAGGGATGTCTGCCACGTGGTTCAACCAGACCACGGGCGCCATGCTGACCATCCGCACGGACCGCGGCGAACTGACGGCGGCTTCCTGCGCCGGGATACCGCTGTGGGATGCACCCGACGGACCCGTGACGTGCACCGAGGAGGCTGGAATCTGGCACAGATCCGGCGGCGGCGTGCACGAGTACGTCGCGGTTCGCGACGGTGCGTTGATCATGGTGACCGGGATGAACAATGCTCCGTCCGAGGATCTCCTGGCCGCTGCGGAGGCCGTGCACGTGCCGTCAGACGCCGAATTGGAGCTCCTCTTCTCCGACCTTCCCGAAGTTCCGGCTGCTCCGGTAGAGCGCGGGGACCTGCCCGACAACGGGGACGGCGCCCCGATCGACCCGGGCGGCCCGGGCGGTTGAGGCGGCCGATACCGTGGTCATGCTGTTCGCGCGTGTCTCGTCCCGGTGACAAGCGCCCGGATGATGCCCAGCAGGTCTTCCTCGCTCAGAGCTCCCTCCCCGGGACGAGCCAATCGCGAGACCTCGGCGCGAATCGCTGCCATCGACTGCTCCATCGAATCCAGGTGTCGGTGAAGTTGTCGACAGACCTCATCGAGGTGCCCGACGGCCGGTCGTCGACTGAGCGCATGCCCGAGGATGACGAGCATCTGCAGCTCCGCGATCACTTCGAGCTCGCGTCCGCCGTAATGGCGTCGACCGTGCTCGGTGGTCGCCGTCGGTGAGAGAAGGCCGAGCCGCTCGTAGTGGCGCAGCGTCCGCGCGCTGATGCCTGTGCGTCGACAGAGCTCAGTGAGCGTATACACGCGCATCGATTCGGTTGTGGTGGCGACGCGCGTGCATCGCGATCCCCGCAGCGACCGAGACATTCAGCGAATCCACCTCGGCGGAGGTGGAGATTGACACGATCTTCGCGGCTGCCGCGCGAAGGATCTCCGAGCATCCACGCCGCTCGCTGCCGAACGCGACCGCGGTCCGTCCCTCAACCCCGGCGTAGTCGTCGACACTCATGGTTCCTTGCGAGTCCGCGACGAACAGGGGCAGTTCAGCACTGCGCAAGAACGACAGCAGCCTGCGCGGATTCGTGGTCACGGTGGGCAGTGCGAAGATCAATCCTCGGCTCGCTCGAATGAGGCGCCGATCGAAGATCGTCGGCAGCCCGGAGTCGAGCAGGACGACACCTGCTCCGCCCAGTGCAACCGTTGTGCGCACCACTGCCCCGATGTTTCCCGCCAAGCGCACACCGTCCAGCACCACGACATCCCCTGGTCGTCTCCGAAGGTCGTCAAGCGAGGCGGATGCCGGCGCTACAGCAAGCGCGAACGTGCGGGACACCCTCTCATTGCCGAAGAGCTCTGCAGCGCGACCTCTGCTGAGCCGACGCACGGGCAGGTCGAGCACCTCGGGTGCCTCGGACTCGTCCGTCGAGAACACAGCGCGAATGTCCACGCCCGAGCGCACCGCCGTCGCGATGTTCTCGAGGTCGTCCACGACCACCGTTCGCTGCGCCGGGCCCCTGAGAGCGACTCGGATGCTGCGCACGTCCTGCTCCGACGCTTCGATGACGGCCATGACTCTTCCCTCCGCCGTCAGCGTAAGGATTGACGCTGCGTCAGGGTCAAGGCCGCGGAGTCGACCCTTCTAGGCCGCGGTGTCGCTTTCGGCGAGGTGAGCGTCCACCGCCCGCGCCATACGCAGCACTGCCTCCTGGAGCAACGGCCGAGGGAGGGCGAAGACGAAGCGGGTGTGCCCGACGGCGGCCTCGCCGCACGCGGCACCGTCGGTCATCGCGACCCCCGCGTTCTCTCGGAACCATTCGCCGAGGTCGCCCTCGATCCCATAGGTGCGCAGATCGATCAAGGCGATGTACGTTGCTTCGGGCAGGATCATGCGTGCGAGAGGCAGATGCTCGCGCAGGAGGTCAGCGAGCAAGCGGCGGTTGCCGTCGAGGTACTCCAGGACGTTGCCGAGCCATTGACCGCCCGCCGTGTACGCCGCCGTGTTCGCGAGCACTCCCAGCGTCGACGTGCCGTGCCCGGCCCACATGCCGAACGCCTCCCATGTCGCGGCATCCGCGTCATTCGACAGGATCACCTGCGCACACTTCAGGCCGGCGAGGTTCCACGCTTTGGACGCTGACGCCGCCGTGATGGTGTGAGATGAAGCAGCGTCCGATATCGACGCGTACGGGATGTGCTTCGCAGGGCTGTAGACGATCGGGGCATGGATCTCATCGGCGAAGACGCGGCCGCCCTTGACCTCGACGACCTCCGAGAGCGCGACGAGCTCTTCCCGGCGAAAGACCGTGCCAAGCGGGTTGTGCGGATTGCAGAGGACGACGAGTCCCGCTCCGTCATCGAAGGCGCGAGAGATCGCGTCGAGGTCCATCGTCATCCGGCCGTCGATCTCGACGCTCGGGACTTCGATCACGGCACGCCCGTGCATCTGGGGCACGAAGAGGAACGGCATGTATGCGGGCGTAGGGACGATGACAGCGCTGCCGGGTTCGGTGAATCTCTCGATCGCCAGCTCGAACGCAGCGATGACATCGGGGACGTGGTGGACGCGGTCAGCCGGCACTTCCCATCCGTAGTTGTCGGCGTACCAGGCGGCGGTCGCCTTGGACATGTCTTGCGCGACCTGCTGCGGCAGGTACCCCGTCAGCCCGCTGTCGAGCGCCGCCTTCAACGCACCGTTGACAGCGGGAGCGAGACCGAAGTCCATCTCCGCGACGAAGGCGCCGATGGTGTCGGGGAACATGGTCCACTTGACACTTCCCACGTCCCGGAGGTCGGCTTCGGTGAGCTTGTCGAAATCGCGCTGCGGCACAGAGTCTGCCCTTCATATTGGCGGTCTACGTCAGAGCAACTCACGGGCAGCTCACTGGATTCCCCAGGGCGCGCAGCTGCGACGCCATCCCGCGTGTTGGAGCGGCGGGTCAGACCCCTTTGCCTCGGCGGCCGGCGGCTCGACGCACGAAGCCGAAGACGAGCGTGCCGATGAAGAGGATGACTCCGATGATCCCCAGCCAGAGCAGCCCTTCAAGAGCGAATCCCACAACTGCCAGGACCGCCCAGACGACCAAGAGGATCACGATCACCGTCAGCATGCCCTCATGCTACGCGCGCCACCCGAGCGCGGGTACCTGTCTCGGCGACGACCCGATCGCCCTCGCAAAGCTGCCAGGCCCGTTCAGCGGGCGATGACGCTCCTGAGGGCGCGGTTTGCTCCGACCCCGCCTCTTCCATCCCGATGAACGTAACGGGATCGGACGCGAGTCCGCCTGACGAACCCCTCCGACGCGGTCAGCGCATCTTCAGAAGGTCTCGCGAACTCTGCAAGGCGGCCGCGACGTCTGCGTCAGCGACCTCGAGCGCCGAAGCCAGCGCGGCCGAGAACACATCTGCGAAGAGCACCGGCGCTTGGGATCGAGACGACTCGATGGCGGCCTCCACCATTGCGAGGCTCCATACGTTCCGCGAGATCTCGCCGGACGGATGCGGCCCCCCATCGAGGGCGGCGACGAACTCGGCAAGTGCGGCGTCCAGCCCTTCGTCGCCGTCGCTCGCCTCCAGCTCCCGCACGTCGCCGTCGGCCCTCTCGACGACGACCCCCCTCTCGCCGTCCCATCGCGTTGCACCGCTCTGGGCGGACGCACGCCATGTGGCATTCCACGACGTGGTCAAACCGTCCGCACACCAGCTCCCCGAGTACGAGAAACGAGTGCCGTCTGCGAAGCGGAAGATCGCCTGCGCCGCGGCCGCTCCGCGGTACCAGCTCCATGGCGGATTGAACTCGTCGCAATAGACCGACACTGGGTCTGCGTCCAGGATGTAGCGCGCTTGATCGAAGGTATGGATCGCCATATCCACCAGCAGCGGGTGATCCATCTCTTCGCGGAACCCCCCGAACCGCGGATTCTGGAAGAACTGAGCGTCCAGCTGGCCGATCTTGCCCAGGTCAGTCACGGCCTGCCGGTACAGCCGTACTCCGGAGGAGTATCGACGCGACTGGCTCGTCGCCAGGAGCACGCCGGTCGCTTTGCTGAGACCGAGGAGTTGCAGGGCGTCCCGCACCGTCGGCGTGACCGGCTTCTCGCTGAGGACGGGGACTCCTGCTCGCAGCGCGGCTGAAGATACCGCCAAGTGCGCCTCCGGCACCGTCACGTTCAAGAGCAGGTCCGCCTCGACGAGCGCCAGAGCCTCATCCACGGTCTGCATGGTCGGTATGTCCCAGCCGCGCTGCTCCACCGCGCCGCGAGCTGCCGCCGGGTCGACGTCGACGACAGCGCTGACCCGGGTGTCGGCCCGCCGCGCGATCGCGTCCATCCACGCACGACCCATCCCGCCCGCGCCGACGACGACGACGTTCCTCACGTGAGCACGCTCCCATCCCACTCCCGCGGTGTGTCGAAGTCGTTCACGCGGTGCATCGCGATCCGCGGCACGACGCGCTCCCGCTGCTGGAACGCCCACCGCACGGCGTTCGCCAGCACGAGCTGGATGGCGGCGTCGTGGTACACGGGATAGTCCTGGTCCCCGGGGGAGAAGTAGAAGATCCGACCGTGACCGCGTGAGTAGGTCATGCCCGAGCGGAACACCTCCCCGCCGCTGAAGCCGGAAACGAAGACCAGGTCGTCCGGGACGGGAACATCGAAGTGTTCTCCGTACATCTCCTGAGCGGCGAGCACGATCGGCTGGGGCACCCCGGCTGCGATCGGATGCGTGGGCGCGACAGTCCATACCAGTTCGCGGTCGTCACCCTGCCGCCAGCGCAGCGAACACGTCGTCCCCATCAGCCGGATGAAGATCTTGGAGAAGTGCCCCGAGTGCAAGACGATCAATCCCATGCCGGCCAGCACGTGGCGGTGCACCCGCTCGACGACGGCGTCGTCAACGGCATCGTGACGAAGATGGCCCCACCACAGAAGCACGTCGGTCCGGGCGAGGCGTTCCTCGGACAACCCGTGTTCCGGCTCGTCCAGCGTTGCAGTCTCCACCGTCGCGTCCGCGCCCAGCCGCTCGGTCAGTCCACGGGCAATCGTCCCGTGCATGCCTTCGGGATAGATCTCCTGAACCCTCGCATCGTATTTCTCGTGGTGATTCTCTCCCCACACCAGCACCCGCATCACCGGTCGCTCACCACTCCGTCTCCTCTGGAATCAAACCCTCGCTCAGACAACTCCGTCGCCCCGGATCTCACGGGTCGATTCCCGAACCAGCACGGACGACGGCGTCATGACGATTCGACGCTCACTGTCGGGCTCCGGGTCCTCCATGCGAGCGATGAGCAGCGAAGCAATCGACTCAGCCATCGCATCGTTCGATGGATCGATCGTCGTCAGCCGCGGTACGGAGTACTCCCCGATCTCCGTCGCGTCCCAGCCGATCACCTGGACCTCATCGGGAATCCTGACGCTCTGGTCGCGCAGGGCACGGATCGCTCCCAAGGCTGCGGCATCCGTCAGCGCGAAGATCGCGTCCGGAGCGGCATCCGTGTTCAGAAGACCGGTCGTGGCCTGATAGCCGTCACGGTGCGTCCAGCCGCTCTCGACAACCAGAGCGGGATCGATGGGAACGCCGGCCTCCTCCAGCGCGGCCATGTAGCCGCGCGTGCGCAGTTCGGGCATGCCGTCGTGATCGGCGATGCGTCCGCCGATGAGCGCGATCCGGCGAGCGCCGGTCGCCAGAAGATGAGACGTCGCCAGACGCGAGCCGGCGATATTGTCCATCAGCACGTGGTCGTACTGTCGCGAGAACGCACGTTCGCCGATGAGCACGACGGGTTTGCTCGGGCTCACTCGATCGAGGTCTTCGGCCTCCCCCTTGGCCACCGTCAGGATCAGGCCGTCATACCCCTCGAGGTGGGCGTCGTTGAGCGAAGCCAGCTCGGCTTCGACGGCCTCGACGGTGCGCTCGACGACGAGATGGATGCCGCGCGCTCGGAACGCGGAGAACAACCGTTCGGCGAGTTCTCCGTAGTACAGCGACGCCACAGCGGGAACCGCGAGGCAGACCACGCCGGTGCGTCCTTTGCGGAGCGACCTCGCAGACGTGTTCACGCGATAGCCCAGGAGCGCTATGGCGCTCATGACACGCTCGCGCGTCTCGCTGCTCACCTTGCCATCGCGATCGTTGATGACATTCGAGACCGTCATGATCGACACATCAGCCTCGCGCGCGACATCGCGCATCGTCGTCTTGCGCGCGATGGCGCCCGATTCCGATGACGGCACGACTCTCCCTCCGACCCGCGAATCCTACTCCGGCACGCAAACTCCTGAGCCGACTGAGGCACCCGGGAGCGGCCGTGGTTTTACGTTACACTAATGCTCGAACGCCGAGAGGACCGCAATGCAGCACACGTCCCTGGAACCCGCCGTCATCCGGCTTCTCCCAGGCCTCTTCGACAAACGTCGATCCCTCAATCGCGACTACCTGTTGTCGCTCCGGGTCGACAATCTCCTGCAGAATTTTCTGATCGAGGCGGGGATCGGCGACCAGGCCTGGCATCTGCATCCCTCTTCGGCCGACCCGCGGGATCGCGGCCTGGACCGTCACTGGGGCTGGGAGACGCCCGGCTCGCTTCTTCGTGGTCACTTCCTCGGCCATTGGATGTCGGCGGCCGCGCGCGAGATCGCTGCTACGGGTGACCGGGCACTGCGCGTCGCCCTCGATGACGTGCTGCTCGGGCTGGAGCGGTGTCAACACGAGAACGGTGGCGAGTGGGTCTTTGCCACGCCGCGGACGTATCTCGACCGGCTTGCGCGCGGACTCAGCGTGTGGGCGCCGCAATACGCCATCCACAAGACACTCATGGGCCTGGTCGACGTTTATCGCGACCTCGGAGACGAGTCAGCCTTGCGCATCGCGGATCGCGCCGCCGACTGGATACTCCGCTGGGCGGCGTCCTTCGACGACGATTCGTTTCAGGCGATCCTGGACGTCGAGACGGGCGGAATGCTCGAGGTGTGGGCCGACCTGCTCGCGATCACCGGCGACGCCAAGTACACGACCCTGCTCGGTCTCTACTATCGACGCTCGCTGTTCGACCCCCTTCTGGCAGATGAAGACGTCTTGACCAACATGCACGCCAACACCAGCATCCCCGAGATACTGGGCGCGGCACGCGCGTACGAGGTGACCGGCGAGGACAAGTGGCGTACAGCCGTCCTCGCGTACTGGAACTGGGCCGTGCCGCGTCGAGGCACGTTCTGCACCGGCGGGCAGACCTCGGGCGAGATCTGGACGCCTCCGTTCGAATTCGCCGCGCGCCGAGGAGAGAAGACTCAGGAGCACTGCACCGTCTACAACATGATCCGGCTCGCGGATGTCGTCTTCCGCTGGACCGGAGAGACGTCGTGTCTGGACTACATCGAACGCAACATCTTCAACGGCGTCCTCGCGCAGCAGCACCCTCGGTCCGGCGCGGTGGCGTACTTCCTCCCCCTCGAGGGCGGGGCGCAGAAGAACTGGGGAAGCGCCACCGAGGACTTCTGGTGCTGTCACGGAACGCTCGTCCAGGCACACACGCGTCATAGCCAGTGGGCGTTCTATGCCGCCGAGGACGATGCGCTCGTCGTCGCGCAGTTCATACCCTCCCGCGCGCAGGTGACCGTCGCCGCGCACGTGCTGGACGTGCAGGTCGAGCTGCTGGAGACGGCGATGCGTGTCGGACCGGATGCGAACGCCGGTCAGGCCGGCGCCCGTCACCGCCCCGATCGATGGCTCGCTCGCGTCACGATCCGTTCCGACGACGGTGCGGCGGCACCGGTTCGCATCCGGATTCCGGAGTGGGTTGCCGGCGAGGTCGGCGTCCAGGTGAGCGAAGGGACATCGGTTTCGCTGGCGGATGGCTTCGCGCACGTCGGACACCGCGGCGGTGACACCGTCGTCGAGCTCAGCCTGCCCACCGCGCTTCGCAGCATCCCGATTCCCGATGAGCCGAAGACCGTTGCCTTCGCGTCCGGGCCCGTGGTGCTCGCCGGACTCGTGGATCACGAGCCGTCGCTGTCTGCGCGCGGCTCATCGCCCGAGTCGATCCTGGTGCCCGACAACGAGCGTCAATGGACCCAGTGGCTGCTGCGCTATCGCACGGTCGGCCAGGCGAGATCGATTCGCTTCCTTCCGCTGCACGAGATCGAGGATCAGCGGTTCAGCGTCTACTTTCCCATCACGGACGCGCAACCGGCGCACGCGTGAGATCGGCGCCGGCGCGCTCGAGACGGCGCGCCGCCGAAGCGGGTATCGCCGCGGCGTTCGCGACGACCGCCCCGAGGACGGGGAGCACGAGGACTGGGAACAGCGCTGTCGCAGCGACGGCGATGATCGACAGGCCGACGTGGGCGAGGCCTCGGAGCGGTGCCAGCACGGCCAGCCGTCGCGCACTGCGCGCCCACCGCCGGGCAGATGACCGGCCAGTGAGAGCACACGCGATGAACGGGGCGGCGAACAGCGCAGCGGCGATCAACGTCGTGCCGATCCCGCGGCTGAGGGCACCCTCGGTCCTCCCCTCCGCTCCGAAGTCGATGGTCACCAGAAGAAGTCCCCACGCGGTGAGCAGAATGAGCAGCGCGCCCGCGATCGATCCACGAACCCACGCGTGACGGGTTGTCGACAGAGCCGCCCTCAGCGCAGGGACGAAACCGCCGTGGTTCGCTGCGGCGATTCCCGCAGCGATCGCGACGGGCAGTGTGACGACCGGCAACGCGAGAACGAGAACGATCGCACCCCAGAAAGCCCAGTCGGCGAGATGGGCGAGTGCGCGATTGAGTGCCACGCTCAGCCCTTCAGCCCTGTCAGCGCGACACCCTCGATGATGTGCCGCTGAGCGAAGAAGAAGAGGACGACCACCGGAAGGATGACGATCAGCGTGGCGGCCATCAGGTAGCCCCAATCCGACGTGTACGTGCCCGTGAACGACGCCAGCCCCTGGGACAGCGTGTAGTTCTCTTCGCTGTTCAGGTAGATCACGGGTCCGAGCAGATCGTTCCACACGAAGATGGTGGAGAAGATCGCCACCAAGGTCAGGGGTCCCTTGTTCAGCGGCAGGATCACGCGCCAGTACACCGTCCAGGGACTTCCGCCGTCCACGTAGACGGCGTTGTCGAGCTCTATCGGTATCTGCAGGAAGAACTGCCTCAGCAGGAAGATGTTGAAGCCCTGCCCGGCCGCGAAGAATGCCGGCGCCGTGAGAGGCACGAACGTGTCGACGAACCCGAGCCACTGCCAGCCGATGAAGCTCGGCACGAGCGTCACCGCCCACGGCAGCAGCAGGCTCGACAGAAGCAGACCGAACACGATTCGCCGACCCGGCCACACCAGGCGTGAGAAGGCGAATGCGGCAGCCGACGTGGAGAGCAGCGTTCCGACGACCACCAGAACCGCGATCGTGAGGGTGTTCAGGAAGTACCTGACGAACGGTGCCGCCTCGAAGGCGCCGGAGTAGTTCGACCACGTGATGGGATCGGGAATCCATTGAGGCGGGAAGGTGAAGATCTGCTCGTCGCTCATCAGCGAGCTGCGCAGAAGCCAATAGAAGGGAAGCAAGCACGTCAGGCCGACGCCGATGAGCAGGACGTAGACGACGACGGTCGACCACCGCCGGCGCGGTCGCCCGCGACGGCGCGCGGGTCGAGAGTCCTCCTCCGTCTGAGTCAGAGCGTCGATGTCGACGACTTCGCGAACGCTCATTTCGCCTCCGCCTCGTAGAACACCCAGTGGCGGGCAGTCCGGAACAGGATGACCGTGACCACCAGGACGACCAGGAAGAGAATCCAGGCCAGCGCGCTCGCGTAACCCAGGTTTCCCAGCTTGAACGCTTGACGGAACAGGTAGAAGACGTAGAACGACGTCGCGTAGTTCGGGCCACCGTCGGTCATGACGTAGGCGGTGTCGAACGCCTGCAACGCGGCGATCATCCCCGTGATGAGATTGAAGAGGATGATCGGGCTCACCTGTGGAATCGTGACGTGCCAGACCCGTCGGATCGGGCTCGCCCCGTCCATCTCCGCGGCCTCGAGCAGCTCGCGCGGAACCCCTTGGAGGGCGGCCAAGAAGATGAGCGCCATGTTCCCGAAGGCCCATGCGCTCATGATGGCGAGCGAAGGCACCGCGGTCGCCTCGTCGTAGATCCAGCGCAGCGGTGGGAGGCCGACGAGCTTCAGCAGGGTGTTTGCCAGACCGTTGTCGGGGGCGAAGATCCACAGCCAGAGAACGGCCGACGCCACGGGGGGCACGAGGACAGGCAGGTAGAAGACGGTGCGGAAGATCCCACGCCCGCGTCCGGCCCGATTCAGCAGCGCGGCGACGAGGAACGCGACGACGACGCTGAGGGGGACGGCGAGCGCCGCGAAGTAGGCGGTCGCGCGCAGGGATTTCCAGAAGACGTCGTCCTGCAGCATCGCACCGTAGTTGTCGAGCCCGATGAACTCCGGCTCGCCCCCGATCGTCCAGTCCGTCATTCCGACGAAGAACGACGCGACCATCGGGCCCGCGATGAAGACGACGAACCCTATGACCGCGGGGAGCGCGAAGCCCCACCCCCAGACGGCCTGGGTGCGAGCCAGTCCAGTCGAACGGGGTCGACCGCGTCTGGCGACGAGAGTCATGGTCGGCTCCTCTCGAGACCGGCACGGAGGCCGGTCGGCGGCTCACTCGACCGCGAACAGCACACGGTCACAGCGTGTCGAGATACGCGCCCTGCATGAGCGGGTTGACAGCCTCAGCCATCGCCTTGCAGGTGGCACGAACGTCGGTCTTCTCCGACACGAATGTGGTCAAGAACCCCGCGATTGCCGCATCGATCTCGGGCCAGTTCTTGATGCGGAAGTCGGGGTACGTGAACTGGTTGTCGAACGCCATGTCGGCCACCGCCGCGCGATAGCCGGCCGGGTGGTCGTCGTTGTCCATCCAGCCCGCGCGGAGTGCGTCGTCCGTGTAGAACTTGTCGAGCACCGGCATCCACAGACCCTGCTCGAAGAGCGGAACCTGCGCCGGGTCCGACAGCTGGAGCAGCAGTTGCATCGCGTCCTCCTTGTTGTCGGAACTCGAGAAGACGCCGTTCGCGTTCGACATCGTGGCTGTCCATGCCCCCTGTCCGAAGGAGGGGGCGATGCCGACGTCGAATTGGAACCCCTTCTCCTTGCGGATGGGATTGAGGTCCATCAGCGTCCACTGTCCGTCGAGGTTCATGGCGACGCGGCCGCTCGCGATCGATCCGCTGATCTCGCCCATCTGTGCTCCGTTGGGCGAGACACGGTGCTCGAAGATCATGTCGTTGATCGCCTGGAAGACGGCGATGGCCTCCTCCGTGTCGAAGAAGCACCGCGTCCCTTCGGCATCGAACATGTCCACACCGGCGGTCTTCAGCAGCACGGAGTAGGGCGCGAGCCATGTCGGCGAGCCGAAGCCGTACCGCTCGACGCGATCCGCATTGAACCCGCTCTCGCTGGGGTGGCGCCCTTCGTCGTCGACGGTGAGCTTGTCGGCGAGGGCGATGAAGGCATCCCACCCCATGACCTGGTCGGGCGTCGTCGGCAGAGCATCCATGCCCACCTCACGCATGGCCGCCTTGTCGTACCACAGCGCATATGCCTCCATGCAGATCTGGCTGACGGCCTTGTCGGGCTCGTAGTAGTGCACGACGCTGGGCATGAACTGGTCGAAGTCGGGATAGTCCAGCGCGTTGACCAGCCTGCCCTGCTCACCGAACCGCATCGCAGCGCCGGGGTTGATGTATCCGGCGTCCGGAGGGTTGGAGCCGGCCACGAGGGTGTTCAGCTTCGTCTCGTAGTCGGTGACCGGGATGTTCTGCGCCTTCGGCGTGAGGCCGACGCTCTTTGCGAACGTCCTCACGACGTCCGTCACCGCGGTCTTCTCCGGCCCGTTGCCCCAGAAGGTGAAGGTCAGTGTCTTGGCGTCGTTGTAAGGCGACGAGCAGGCAGCGAGCCCGAAGGCGGCTCCGGCTGTCGCAGCCATGCCCAGGAACGCGCGTCGGGTGGTCTGGTGCTGGGCGAGCTGGGCGAGCGGGCCGAGCTGGGCAGGCGATTGCGTGGCCAACTGATACTCCTTTGCATCGTTGAGCGACTCGGTCGCTGTCGCGCTCCGGGGTTTCGGACTCGCGAGGTGAAGGGTTGGTTTGACGATACACTAACCACCACTGCGGCCCGGGTGCAAGCGTTCGGGGCCAAGGAAATGTATCGATAAAGTAGCGACACATCGCCGCGATGAATGATGAGGGAGAACGATGAGCGAGTCCGCACGTGCCGTGGTCGATCTGGATGCGCCCGGCGCCACGATCAGCCGCCATCTCTATGGCCATTTCGCGGAACATCTGGGCCGTTGCATCTACGGCGGGTTCTGGGTCGGGGAGGATTCGTCGGTGCCCCACACCCACGGGATCCGCAACGACGTCGTGGAGGCGCTGCGGCGCTTGGACATTCCCAACCTCCGCTGGCCCGGCGGCTGCTTCGCCGACGAGTATCACTGGCGCGATGGCATCGGTCCTCGTCAAGAGCGCCCTCGGATGGTCAACTCCCACTGGGGCGACATCGTCGAGGACAACGCGTTCGGTACGCATGAATTCATGCAGCTGTGCGAGATGCTGGGCGCGGAGCCGTATGTCAGCGGAAATGTCGGCTCCGGCACGGTTCAGGAGATGAGCCAATGGGTCGAGTACCTGACTCGTGACGACGACTCGCCCATGGCGGCGCTGCGTCGGCAGAACGGTCGGGACGAGGCGTGGCGCGTCCCGTTCTGGGGCATCGGCAACGAACCGTGGGGCTGCGGAGGGCAGCTGCGTCCCGAGGCGTACGTCGAACTCGCTCGCCAGTACTCGACCTATCTCAGGGACCAGTCCGGGAACCGGCTGTACAAGATCGCGGCCGGAGCGGATGCCGGTGACTACGGCTGGACGGACGCTCTGATGAAGGGCATGGCGCGCAACGACGGCAAGCCGTTCTTCGACGCGATCTCCTTCCATCAGTACACGGTGCCCGGCAAGGGATGGAGTGGGCGCGGGCGGGCGACAGAGTTCGACACGGCCTGGTATTACGAGACGCTCCTCACAGCCAAGCGCACCGAGGAGCGCATCCGCCGGCACTCAGATGTCATGGACGTCTACGACCCCGACAAGACGATCGGCCTCGTCCTTGACGAATGGGGAACGTGGTGGGACGTCGAGCCGGGAACCGTCCCGGGGTTCCTGTACCAGCAGAACACGATGCGTGATGCGCTCGTCGCGAGCGTGCACTTCGACGCGTTCCACCGCCACGCGGATCGCCTCGTCATGGCGAACATCGCCCAGACCGTGAATGTGCTGCAATCGGTTCTCCTCACCGACCCGGAGACGGACGAGCTGATCTTGACGCCCACGTACCACGTGTTCGAGATGAACCGTGCCCATCACGACGCGCGCGCCCTGGACGTGAGGATGCACGGAGTCGGTCGTCGGACGCTCGAGGACGGATCAGAACTCGACCTCCTGTCACTCTCGGCTTCGACGAAGGACGACGAGGCGCTCATCTCGCTGTCGAACCTGGACGCGACGCAGTCGCACGAGGTGATGCTCGATCTCCGCGGCCGTCGCGTGGCTCGTAGCGCTGCGCGGCTCCTCACCGGCGACACCGTGCAGGCCCACAACACCGCAGCGTCGCCGGACGCCGTCGACGTACGCAACCATCCGATCCAGGATGTCGCGAACGACTTCGGCCACGGCATCCGCATCGAGCTGCCCCCGCACTCCTACGCGACGGTCTCGCTTCAGCTCGCCTGACCGCTGGTCCCAGCTGTCCGAACCCGCAGCATGCGCGCCGCCGGTTCTTCCGGCAGTTCGAGTACGAGCTCGCCGGCAGCGGCATCCCAATGCACGCTCGTCGGCAGGCTCGTCGGATAGACGGCGTCGACGGAGAGCGGAACCCCCGCGTGCCGGGCGAAGGGAACACGCGCGGTCGTGGGACCTGAACGGCGCCAGACCGTGACGAGTTCACCCTCGGCATCACGCAGCCCCAAGGCCACGACCTGGTCATGCCACCCCGGCAGTCCGAGCGGCCAGAACGGCAGTGCCGTGCGTGAGATAACCCAGCCCGAGGTCGGCGATGAGTCGCTCCACGGCCGCGTCGATGTGCGCGAGCGCAGCCGGATGACGGAAATCCAGCAGGAGTCTGCCCGATTCGATGACACGCTGCCCGTCACGCTGGAAGAACGATCATGGTCCGGATGCGGCAGCCTCACGCGCCGCCGCGCGACCGTCAGCGCTCCGAAGACCTCGTCGTCGTCCTGTCCGAGCGCCAGCGTCGCGGGCACGGACTGGAAGCTCTGACCCGGTTGGAGCCGCCGCATCCAGGCCGCGTTCTGGTCCGTCGGTCCACTCGCGACCAGGTAGAGCGCGTCTCGAGGTGTGTCCACGAGCCCAGTTCAGACTCCTCTGGCGTCAGACTCCCGTCGGCCGCGATCGATCATCACACCGGGAGGACGGCACGAACGGGCGAGACTCTCATCTGTTGACGATCAAGCGTGGTAGGTCGCGATGAGCATGGTCACGGCGCCCGTGATGGCCTCATCGACCTGGTCCTCCGTGGGATCCCATTGGACCAGCAGCAGCTTCGGCCAGAACACGACGTTCGAGATCATCCCGAGGAACTGGGTGGCCGCGATGGTCGCGTTCGGCACGCGGAGCGCACCTCCTTCGGTGGCGGCGGTCAAGTAGGCGTGGACGCGCTCGAAGAAGGGTTCCTTGCCGAGGTCGAACTGGATGCGGGCCAGCTCCGGGAATCGGGGCGCCTCGGCGATGACCATGCGGTGCAGGCCGGCCATGCCCGGTCGCCGCAGCAGCTCCGCATACCGCCGTCCGAGTGCCGTGAGGCCGGCCTGCGGGTCGGTGGGGCTCGGGGAGAGGGGTGGCGCAGCGGTCTGTCCCCAGAACTCGGTGACGATGGCCTCGAACAGGTCGGCCTTGGTCGGGAACTGCTTGAAGAGTGTGGCCGTCGACACGTCGGCGGACTCGGCGATCCGCGCGAGCGAGGTGCTGCCGTATCCGTCCGCCGCGAAGAGTCTGGTGGCGGACGCGATGATCGCCGATCGCTTCTCGCCCGCGACTCGCTGGTGGTAGGTGAGGGCCGCTTCTCCCATGCGAGCAGTCTAGCCGGCCGCGAATATAAAGGTGAGTGGCTTGACTCACTATATGATGATCTGCCATGGTGGTGAGATGAGCCACTCACTTCGAGCGGCGTCTCAGGAACGCCCCATCGAGCAGCAGTCTGAGGAGGAGGAGCAGCGCACCATGGACGATCGAATCGAGCGCGCACTGGCCATAACCCCGCAGTCGTCTGCGTCCGCAAGGACCATCGACATCACGACGACTGGCGCGAAGAGCGGACGGCAGCGCCGGATCGAGATCTGGTTCTACCGCGTCGACGGCGAGATCTATCTCACCACCCAGCCGGCAGTGCGGGACTGGTACGCGAACCTGCTCGCCAACCCGGAGTTCACCTTTCATCTCAAGCACGGCGTCAGGGCTGACCTCGCGGCGCGGGCGGAACCGGTCCCCGACCCGGCGGAGCGTCGCCACATTTTCAGTTCGATCATCGCGGATCTGAATCAGCCACGGCACAGCGCCTACATCGCGCAGCCCGTGGAATCCATCGATCAATGGATGAGCGGCTCGCCGCTGATGCACGTGCGGTTCGAGGACTCGCGAGTGCGGCTGGAAGACCGGCGATGACCGCTGCCACGACCGGCAAGGCGGCTGGAGTCCGAACCGCGCTGGTGACTGGCGGGGGCAGAGGTCTCGGCCGCAGCATCGCCGAAGCCCTCGCAGACCGGGGTTTCCATGTGGTGGTGACGCATCGTCCTCAGACCGCCGATGCTGACGCCACCCTGCAGGCGATCAGACAGCGCGGAGGCAAGGCTGACAGCATGCCGCTCGACCTCGCCGACACGGCCTCATTCCCTGCATTCCGAGAGAGCCTCGAGCGACGTCTGCGCGATCCGCGTGCTTCGACGCTTGACGCGCTGGTGAACAACGCGGGCATCGGAGTGTTTCGCACCTTCGACGAGCTGACACTCGACGACTACGAGGAGTCCTTCGCGGTGAACACTCGCGGTCCACTCTTCCTCACACAGGCACTTGTGGACCTGATGCCGCCAGGCGCCGGCGTCGTGAACGTCAGTACACAGATGACGAGGCAGGCCGACGCCACCAGCCTCGTATACTCCGCGTCGAAAGCCGCGCTGGAATCGCTGAGCGCAACACTGGCAATCGCGCTCGGCCCGAGAGGAATCCGCGTCAACTCGGTCGCTCCCGGCCCGACCGCGACCGACTTCAACGGTGGAGCGATGCGTGACAGCGAAGCACTGCGCGAGTACATCAGCAACAACACTGCGCTCGGCCGAGTCGGGCGTCCTGACGACATCGGACTCGCCGTCGCGGCCCTCCTCGGGCCCGAAATGGCATGGATCACCGGGCAGAGGATCGAAGCGGCAGGCGGCGCATTCCTGTGATCCCATACGTCGTACCTGCCCGGTTGGGCGCCGGAGTCCTGCGCCAGCAGCTGCCAACCGGTCAATGTGCCGTGATGGCGGCCGCGACGAACGCTATTCCCGGTAACACTGGCTCAGATCCGCGCGTGTGGGAGGGTTCGCGCCCACGCGCTGCACCGTTACGGCTGCGGCCGTTGCGGCATACCTGCCTAGGCGGCTCAGCTCCGCTTCGGTCGCGTCGGCCAGGATGGACGGGCTTCCTAGAACCGCGTCTATGAGCGCGGACGAATAGCTGTCACCCGCGCCCACGGTGTCCTGGACGCGGACTTGCGGAGCGTCGATATCCACGCGCGAGTGCCGGGGCGATGCGCGAGCCGGCGGCCCCACGGGTCAGCACGACAACACGAGCGCCGAGCGCCAGCAGTCGGTCGAGCACCCCGTCCGGCTCACGGTCGGGATACAGCCACCCTGCGTCCTCATGGCTGAGTTTCACGACATCAGACATGGACGCGACCGCCTCCACCTGCTGCAGTTCCTGCGGATGAGCGCCCGCGAGAACGGGCCTGATGTTCGGGTCGAAGCAGATCAGCCGATGACCCGCGCTCTGCTCCACGGCTGCCAGAACGTCCTGCGCGCCGGGCCAGTAGGTGGCGGCAATGGAGCCGACGTGAAGGAGCCTCTCATTGCCACTGAAAGGAAACATCCGCTGCGGCCACTCGACTTGAAAGGCGTAAGTCGCGGAGCGGTCGGCGGCCACGACCGCTCGTGCCGTCGATGTCTTCATCAGCGTCCACGAGTTCGGATCGATGTTCACGCCTGAGGACGCGAGGTGAGCTGCGACGAAATGCCCCCGAGCATCGTTCGCGAGCGCGGTGCACAGCGTCACGTTTCGGCCGAGGCGGGCGACTCCGATCGCGACGTTGGCGGGCGAACCGCCAACGTGCTCTTCCTCCGAGCCCGTAGCTTCGTCAATCACGATGTCTACAATCGACTCACCGATGACCAGCACCTCGACGGCGTCGGAGACGACTGCGTCAGCAGCGTCTGCCGTCCTCATCGCATCACCGCCTCAGGCGCGATGGGATCAGAGATCGTGCCCTCGAAGCTGGATCCTGATGAACCGATGAAGGCCAGAAGCACGGCGGTACCGCTTCGGTCCTGCACGATTCTTCCGGCGTAGTACGGGGCAGGAGCGAGGAGCTCGGCGTCATCCACCCAGACGGGAGCAGGGGGACCGGGAGTGTCTACGGCCCAGACCCCCGACGTCTGCATTGCGCCGTCGTCGTCCGCAGTCGTGCGCGGCGCGCAGAAGACAAGAACCGACCTGCCGCCGATCTCAGCGATCTGCGGCACCTCGAGGTGCGCGAACGTCTCGGAGGCGGGCCCCAGCGGCGGTAGCACGGACCACGTCTCGAGGTCCTCGGACCACGCGTGACCGATTACTCCGCCGCTGCGCAGACCACTCGACTTGCCGCGCGCGGTGATGAGCATGTGCCAGCCGTGCCCGGAGGGATCTGGGTACACCCATGGGTCGCGCCACGCTTCCTCCGGCCAGTCGCTCTCCCCCAGCTTCTCGTAATACCGGGCATCGGCCGAGAGTGAGAAGGAGGCGTCCTTCGTCCAAACGAAGAGGTCAGGAGACGTAGCGAGGCAGATGGTCTCGATGTTCCTGTGGTTGTCATCAGATTCGAACGACGCGCCCGTGTAGAACATCCGCCAGACGCCGTCGTTTCCCTGCACGACCGAGCCCGTCCATGTCGCTGTCTGGTCGTGGCTCCCCTCCGTACCGGGTCCGAGCACCTCGCCATGGTCGGTCCAGTGGTGCAGATCGGCCGATGTCGCGTGACCGATGCGGGCGAATCGGTGCCGTAGTTCGGGATCTCCGAGCGCTTTCGGGGCATGAAGGTAGAACAGGTGGAACACGTCGCCGTCGTCGGCTACCCAGAAGTCCCATACCCAGTGCTCATCGAGGCTGAACGCCACTCCAGGCTCCTTCGTACGTTGTATCGAGACGATGATGTGTGGAGGCCGCGGTGCAGCAGGGCGAGGTTCGTCGCATGACCCGACGACCTGGGTCCTCCACCCCTAGCCCTTGAGCGACCCCTGCATCAGCGCGGAGACGAATTGACGCTGGAAGATCAGGAAGATGATGAGGGTGGGGGTCAGGATGAGCAGCGACCCTGCACAGAGCAACGGAATGTCCGTCCCGTACCGACCCTGGAACGCCCCGAGGGCTCCAGCCATCGTCCGCTTTTCGGGATCATTGACAAGCACAATCGCGAGGAGGAACTGATTCCACGTCCACAGGAAAAGGAGGATCGCCAGGGACGAGATCGCCGGCACTGACAGGGGCACGTGAATCCGCCAGAACAGCTGCCACGTCGTCGCTCCATCCACCCGCGCCGCCTCCGACAGGTCCTGCGGCATGGTGACGAAATGGGCACGCATCCACGTCACGGCGAACGGCATGAACAAGCCGATGAGCGGGAGGATGATGGCCCACCGCGTGTTGAGCAGGCCGAGCTCCCGTACCTGGAAATACAGCGGAGTGATGATGCCCTCGAACGGCAGCGTCAGTCCGAGCAGGAAGAAGATGAAGACGGCGCCGCTACCCCAGGGCTTCAAGTGGCCGAGCGCGAACCCCGCCAATGTTGCGATGAGGACAGCGATGGGCACCACACCCAGCTCGATGAGGAAGCTCGATGCGAGCAGCGCTGGCATGTTCGCGGACTGGAACGCGAGAACGAAGTTGCCCCAATGGGGGGTTTCCGGCCATTCCAGTCCGCGCGGATAGGTACCGGGTTCGTGGAGGGCCGTCACAAACAGGCTGACGAACGGGAGGATCGTGACGAGCATCAGGACAACCAGCACGACACGGCCGGCCCATTTTTCACGGGCGTGGACAATCACGATTCTTTGCCTCGAAGGATTCGCTGAAGGGGAAGAACCACGACAAGCACAAGGGCCATGAGCACGATCGCGAACGCAGATGCTGTGCCGATCTCCCTCTGATAGAACGCCAGGTAGAAGATCTGGAGTCCCGGAACCAAGGTGCTGTCACCTGGGCCCCCCTGGGTCGAGATGTAGATGATGTCGAAGCTCGCCAGCGCTGCAATCACCGTGACGGTCACGCAGACAGCTACTTCCTGACGGACTCCCGGCAGAGTGATGGCGAAGAACTCACGAATCGCTCCCGCGCCATCGATCCGAGCTGCTTCATACAGCGCCGGATCGATCTTCGTCATGCCGGCGAGAATGAGCACGAGGCAGAGGCCGACAAGGACCCACGCGCCGATTACGCCGACGGCGGGCAGCGCGGTATTGAAGTCTCCAAGCCACGCACGCGTGATGCTCCCTAGACCAATGACCCGGAGGAACTGGTTGACGAGGCCGTCGACGGACAGCTGCCAGCTCCACATGATTCCGGCTGCGACCAGCGGGATCACCTGCGGAAGGAAGAGCACTGTCCGTGACACACCTGCGAGCTTGCTGGTCGCAATCGCGCGAATGAGGTTGGCGGCAAGCAGAGCGATAGCCACCGGGATGAAGCTGAAGTAGACAATCAGCTCGAACGCGTTGAGGATCGAGCCGACGAGCTTGGGGTTGTTGAATACCTCGAGATAATTGTCGATCCCGACCCACTCAGCCAGACCGATGCCGTTCCACTTGTAGAACGAGAACTGCGCGGACAGGATGATGGGTCGAACAACGAAGAAGATGTAGAAGCCGGCGGCGGGAAGGACGAGTCCGTACGCGCTGAGGATACGGACGTGGCGAATCCGGCGCCGACGACGAAGAGTGTTGCTATTGAGCGCTGCTGCGCCGGTGGGTTGCACCGGCGCAGCAGCTGTCCGAACTTCGGCCATTGAGGTTAGTCCCCGACCTGGCTCTCGTAGTCAGCCTGCACCGACTCGAGCAGGCCAGCAGGCGTCTGCTCTCCCGCGACCATCTTCTGGAGGTTGGGCGTCCAGCTCTGCGCGTAGATCGCGCCGGTGGCATTGGCGATGAAGTCCATCGCACCGTTCGCCTCGCTCATCGTCGCGCCAGCAGCCAACGTGGCCTCCGTCGTGGAGCCCGGTTCGATTTCCGGCATGAACGCGTCAGCCGGCCCCATCGGGTGCGAGCCGCCGACCTCGACGGTCAGCGCGCGAGCGTCATCGTTGGTCGCCGTCCAGTCGAGGAAGAAGGCCGCACAGTCCGGGTTCTCCGCCGCGGCCGCGACGCCGAACGTGAGCGGCGCCGACATCGCGCCGATCTGGCCGCCCTCCTCGAGCGGCGGCACGAGGAAGAAGCCTGCGTTGCCCGGCATCTGCTTATCGAGGTTGCCCGACTCCCAGTCGCCGTTGAACATGAACAGCGACTCTCCGCCGATGAATCGGCTCATCATCTGTGCGTAGTCCATCGAGTTGATGTCCGACGCGAAGTATCCCGCGTCGATCCACTTCTGCAGGTGCTCTGCGGCAGCGAGGTTCTCCGGGGTGTCGATTGTGGCATCGGGCTGCTGGAAGATCCACTCGTTGATGGCCTCCGGGTCGCCGTACGAGGCCATCAGGCCCTGCAACGGGAACGCGAGGCCGCCGGTGGCGCCGCCGTTGAACTGGGCAATCGGAACGATGCCGGCGTCCTTTGCTGCCTGAAGGACCGCGTCGAACTCGTCGAGGGTCTTGGGGGCCCCGTCCATTCCGATCTGCTCGGCAAGCTCCTTGTTGTAAAACACGCCAGTCATCGAGTAGTTGAGCCCCTGCGCGAACAGCGGTCCGGACCCGCGGCGGCCCTCGTCGTCAACGCGCAGCTGCGACAGCTGCGACGGCGGCCAGTCCGTCCAGCCGAAGCTCTCGGCGTACGGGTCGAGGTCGAGGAGCAGACCGTCGGTAGCCAGCTCCGACATCTGAGGCAGGCGCATCAGGTCCGGCGGCGAGTCCTGCAGGACGCGGGGTGCGTTCTGCGTGATGACCGCGAACTGGTCTTCGCGAATGTCGAACGTCACGTTCGGGTACTGCTTCGTGAACTCTTCAGTCAGCGCCGTGGGAAGGGGGAATCCGGTCTCGAAGTAGCCGCTGAGAACCACGTCCTCGTCACCACAGGATGCGGCCTCCCCGCTACTCGAGCCGTTGGAGGATGCCGGGGCCGGTGATCCGCCGGGAGGGGCACACGCCGCCAGACCGAGCACGGCAGTAGCCGCACCAAGCAAGACAAGCGGGCGAAGGGACTTTTGCATGTGAGACACCTGTGTCTCCTTTCAAGACCGCAGTGATTGATGCGACAGCCGGTGCAGATGGCGCATGCTAAATCGGGTTAGCATGGTCATGATGCGCCATTTTCGAGGTTGTTGTCAACTGATCCGGATAACGAATAGATGGCGGTCCCGCTCTCGTCGCTAGTATCACGGGAAGGAGGTCACCGTGAGCACCAGACGCGTGACGCTCGCCGACGTCGCCGAAGCCGCAGGTGTCTCTCGAACCACCGCGTCGCTCGTCCTCTCCGACCGCGGGACGGAGCTGAGAATCTCGGAGGCGTCCCAGGAACGCGTGCGACGCGTCGCATCGGAACTGGGCTACCGACCCAATATGGTCTCCGCAAGCCTTCGCAGCGGCACAAGCCGCACGATCGGGTTCATCTCGGACACGGTCGCGACGTCTCAGCTGGCCGGCGACATGATCAAGGGCGCACTCGAGGGTGCCCGCCGACACGGATACATGCTGTTCATCGGCGAGTCCGAAGGCGATGACCAACAACAGGCTCTCCTTGCGGAGGCGATGCTCGATCGTCAGGTCGATGGCTTGGTCATCGCGTCCATGTTCACGAGGGAACGCACGCTGCCCAAGTCTCTCGCCGACAAGCGAGTCGTCTTGCTCAACACCGTGCCCAGCGCAGACGGCCAGATGGCTTCCGCGGTCATCCCAGATGAGTTCAGCGCGGGGCGCGAAGCGGTTCGGCTCCTGCTTGATGCGGGCCATCGCGAGATCCACCTCATCGGCGCAGGGCCCGCCATCAGCGACGTGGCGCCGGACACGATCGCCGGTCGGGAGCGCCTGGCGGGCATCCTCGAGGAACTCGCCGCAGAGGGGCTGTCACCAGCCAGCGCACACAGATCTGCCATCTGGCTCCCGCTGGACGGCTGGAGAGCAACCTCAGAGCTCATCTCCTCGGGAGTGAGGCGCGGAGCGCTGATCACCTTCAATGACCGGTTGGCGTTCGGCGCCTACCAGGCCATTTCCGAGAACGGTCTTGCCGTCCCAGACGACTTCTCGGTCGTCTCCTTCGACGACCACCAACTCGCCAGCTGGCTTCACCCCGGGCTCACGACCTTCGCGATCCCACATCATGAGCTGGGGCTGCGAGCCATCGAGATTCTGCTTGATGACGCCCGACCCGAGGACCCCGTCCTGGAGCGACTTCACTTACCGGTTCGACTGCGCAACTCGGTTCGAGTCCAGCAATAGTCGTTGGCCGCACGCACGCGTCATGCCTGGCTTGACATCCGGCCCCCGGCTGGTTGAACATGACTGCTAACCCGATTTAGCACCATCATGTCCAGGAGACCGAGTGTCGCACGCACCCAAAGGGTCCCGCCCACCTTCCGTCGGTGAGATTCGCCGGCCACCCCTGGACCGCGACATCGCACACGCGGTCGCGACGCGATCCGACATTGTGACGACGATGTCGCACGAAGAGGTGCCCGCCCTGCGCGCGCTGGCAGTCGTGCACACGGAGGCAGCTCTCACACTCGATGGCCTGCTCGACCTGAGCCGTCATCAAGCACCTGGCCCGGAAGGCAACGAGCTGGAGCTCATCGTCCTCCGGCCAACCAACGCTGTATCGGCTCCAGTCATTTACCACGTGCATGGCGGCGGAATGGTGCTGGGCGCAGCCACCGACGTCCTCCCAGCGCTTGCGCCGCTCGCGGCACGGGTCGGCGCGGCAATCGTCGCGGTCGAATACCGTCTTGCCCCTGAGAACCGGTATCCCGCTGCCGTTGAGGACGTGTACGCCGGACTGGAGTGGGTTGCGGCCAACGCTGCAGCACTCGGGCTCGATCCCACGCGGATCATCATCGATGGTGTCAGTGCTGGTGGTGGCCTCGCCGCCGCAACAGCCCTGCTGTCCCGGGACCGCCAAGGTCCGGATCTCCTCGGTCAGATGCTCATCTGTCCGATGCTCGATGACCGGAACGACTCCGCCTCCGGACATCAGATGGTCGGCAGCGGCGCGTGGGACCGGACGGCGAACGCAACCGGCTGGGCCGCGTACCTCGGTGACATGCCACGCGAGGACGTCCCCATCTACGCATCCCCTGGACGGGCTACCGATCTGTCAGGGCTCCCGCCCACCTACATCGACGTAGGATCCGCGGAAACGTTCCGCGACGAGGATGTCGCCTACGCGGCACGAATCTGGGCAGCTGGAGGGGACGCTGAGCTACACGTCTGGCCCGGCGGAGTGCACGGCTTCGATGCCCTGGCTCCTGACGCCCCACTCTCTCGAGACGCTCGAGACGCTCGGGCCCGATGGCTTGAGCGCGTCCTGCGCGCCTGACACAGCTGCGCGCTGCTGACTTTCCCCTCCGCGTCAGGGACTCATGGGCGGCTGTGGCGTGGCCCATTGCCGTATGCGCGACGGTCGCCGTCAATAAGAGCCCGAGCAGACACCGCGTCACGACACTGCGGTCGACCGTCTCGTCGATGACATGTCGGACGACATCGGTGACGTGAGACACGGGCGCAATCGACGGTGATGCGTCCCGACCGGTATCGTCGTCGCGCATCACAGTTCTCACAGCGCCGGCGCAGTCGTCTTGCTCAGATCGATGAGCTGCTCCAACGCCCCACCGTGGACTCCATGCTCAGTTCACGGATGACCGAGTCGCCTGCGAGATTGATCGCCCGTTCGGTCAGAACCGTCGACGCGTCTGCACATACTCGAACTCTGTATGCGCCGGAGGGCGCAACCCAACGACCTAGCTCGATGTCCCGGTAGGCGAAGGCTCGACGATCGAGATGGACCGTCACGGTGCGGGTCTTGCCGGGCACCAGACTGACCTTCGTGAATCCGCGCAGTTCGCGGAGAGGTCGCCGCACAGGACCCGCGACCGTAGACATGTAGACCTGCACGACGTGCTTGCCCGCGACAGCGCCGCTGTTGGTGACTGTGACGCGTGCGCACGCAGCGTCCCGGCCGGTCGGCTCCACGGCGAGTTCCGTGGTGTCGCACAGCTCAGAAACGGAGATGCCCGTTGGCCCGAACAAACTCTGGCTGTTCATCGGGCTCCGGCGGCCCTCAGCGCGAGTCACGACTCCTCCACGGCCTCCACGTACTGCCTCGCCACAGCCGCAGGATCCTGCCCTTCGAGAAGGGGCAGGACGCGGTAGTGGATGCTGTACGGCCCCTTGGCCGGAGTGTTGCTGTATTTCTCCGGACGCTTCAGCACGTCCCAGTTGCCCCCCTGCATGCCCTCCTGCGCAGCATCCACCCGCACGACGGTCCGCCACGATTCAGGCACCTCGTGCCAGTGGCCGTGCCCGGCCAGTTCGTCCGGACTGTTCGGTTGAACGTTCAGGAACATGCTTCCGCCAGCGACCAGCAGCACTCCCCTGCCAGCGTCGTCGGTCAGAGCGGCCCAGCGGGTCTCGGCCTTGTTGGCGCTCTCCTGCGGTCGGCTGTACGGGGTGACCTGGTCCGCGACCGATCCTGAGTAGCGACCGAAGAAGGCCGAACTCAGACGGTCAGCTGTCGACTCCCACGGGCCTCGGCCGTACCATTCGATGTTCGCGAACTCGGGCCGGAGCCCGAATGTCGTGCCCACGACCTGCGGGTTGGGGGTGTCGGGTACCGGCTCGAAGGTCGACAGCACATCCACCTGCCCGTTGCCGTAGATCGTGTACACGATCGACTGGGCCGACGTCGTAATGACGTTGCTGGGACGGAACGGCACCGTGGTGGTCACGCTTCCGTGCACGGATACCCGGACCCCACCGGGAATGGACGCCGTTTCGATCCCGCTGATAGCCCAGTCTTCACCGACACCGCGCCAGGGGAGAGACGGCTCCGGCAGGGTCTCTCTGAATTCGGGGATCGACAGCTCCGGATCGTTCGGGGCACGCCAGTAGTTCGGCATCAGGTCGCTCGCCAGTATTTCGCGCCCGTCATACTGCACAGACGTGAGTCGGCCGGTGGAGCGGTCGATCTTGACCGCGTAGTCGTCGCCGGAGACTTCGATCATCTCGTCGGTCTGGCGGACTTCCGGCGAGGGCAGTTCCGACGACCGCACGAGCGGGAGGGCGGGAGCTTCGACGGGAAGCGCGAATTGCGCCCTGGCCACGGTGTGGCCTGCTTCCGCCCACGAGGTGGGAGCGTCGAGCACGATGGAGATTTCCAGCCGGTATTCGGAACCGGCCCGGAGCTGCTCCGGCAGCGAGCCCGAAAGGGTGACGTCGGCGCTCTGCAAGGGAGCTATCGAGAGCTGATCGCCGGGGACGGATCCGCTGGTGATCGCGATTCCGTCCTCGGTGATCGCCCATTCCAGTCTGTGGCCGTCCAAGCTCGTGAACAGGTACTCGTTCGTGAGCCGTGCGGTGAAGGTGTCCGGATCGACGAGGGCGATGCTGACGGGTTGGTGGGCGAGCTTGGCCTCTTCCAGCTTCGGTGTCGATGTTCGGTCGGCAAGCACCAGGCCACTCATGTGCGCGCTCTCATCGGTGGGGTCATCGCCCCAATCGCCGCCGTAGGCGAGGAACTCCTCACCGGGCCGTCCGGGAACCTTCCACCACAGGCCCTTGTCGGCCCAGTCCCAGAGGAACCCGCCTGGCATCAGCCTCGGGTTTTCTCGTATGGTTGCCCAGTACTCATCGAGATAACCGGAGGAGTTTCCCTGGGCGAATGCGTACTCGATGAGCACATACGGCCTAGGGTCGCGCTCCGCTCGCGCGACCATTTCGGCGACGGGCGGGTAGAAGTCTCCGTCGAAGTCGGAGAGTTCCGTCGGAACGATGCGTGAACCGGAGCCGGTTGAATCCTGGTAGCAGACGGGGCGGGTCGGATCGTGTTCCTTAGCCCAGTCGTACATGGCCTGGAGGTTGGATCCCACGCCGGACTCGTTGCCGATCGACCAGGCAATGACGCACGCGTGGTTCTTGTCACGATCGACCACGTTCTGCATCCGCCACACCAGCGGGTCGCGTAGTTCTGGACGATCGCCGGGGATGTTGGGCTTGCCGTCCTCATCGATGCGGTTGATGTGGGTTTCGTTGTTCGCCTCGTCGAATATGTACAGTCCATACGAGTCGGCGAGCTCGTACCAACGGGGGTCATTCGGATAGTGCGAGGTGCGGACGGCGTTGATGTTCGACTGCTTCATAAGCCGGATGTCGGCGATCATGTCCTCGCGGCTGAGCGTGCGTCCGGTCCGCGGGCTCCACTCGTGACGGTTCACACCTCGGAGTGACAGCGGTTGACCGTTGAGGAGCAGGACGCCGTCGACGACCTCGACACGCCGGAAGCCGACGCGTGTGGAAACCCGTTCGACAACCGATCCAGCCTCGTCGCACAACTCGAGGACGACGGTGTAGAGGGTTGGGTGTTCGGCAGACCACAGCCGCGGCTGCCGCACGGGCGTCGAGAGTCCGACAGTCGCATCGGCACCCGGAGCGGCCAGATGCACACTCGCGGCTCCCGCCCACACCTCGGGGGCCTCGGTCGCTGTTGCGTCGAAGAGTCGGCCCCGGACGCTGTAGGTGAGCCCGGTGCTCTCACCGGCGTAGTCGCGGACGTCTGCGGCGACCTCGAGTACGGCGTCGACGAATTCGTCGTCCAAGTGAGTGCGGACGGTGAAGTCGCGAATCAGCACCGGCGATCGGGAGATCAGCGAGACGCTGCGGAAGATGCCAGAGAGCCGCACGTTGTCCTGGTTCTCGAGATACGAACCTGTGCTCCAGCGGTATACCTCGACCGCGAGCACGTTGCGTCCGGGACGAAGGTGGGCGGTGATGTCGAATTCGCCCGATGTGTAGCTGTCTTCGCGGTACCCGATCTTGTGACCGTTGATCCAGACGTAGTAGGCGGATTCCACGCCAGCGAACTGAATGAAAGTGCGACGCGGCGCCCACCCCTCTGGCAGCTCGAAGGCCGTGCGGTACTGGCCGACCGGATTGTACGAGGTCGGGGCGTGCGGGTAGTCGCCGGTGGGCTGCGGCTGTTCGTTGTTTCCGTTGGCCCCGGTCCACGGCAGGACGGTATTCGTCCCGATGGGGAAGTCGTAGCCGTGCAACTGCCAGGAGGATGGGACGGGGATCGTATCCCAATCCGAGTCATCGACGCCGTCGCCGGCGAACTCGAGCATCCTCGCCGCCGGGTTCTCCGACCAACGGAACTTCCACTCGCCATCGAGGCTCAGGCGAAACGGCGAATCGAGGCGATCGGCGCGTAGGGCTTGCTCGTGCGTTTCGTAGGGCATGAGCGAGGCGTGAGCGGGCTCGGTCCCCCATTCGTACACGGCAGGGTCGTTCCACTCAGGGGTGTTGGTCATCTTGCGTCCTCAAGTCTCTGTGTCGCGCGATACGGGCACCAATGCCCTCATCGAGATCATCCGATGTTTACAGTACTGCAACGCCTAGGAGGAGCACACATGGGGCATGCTGCGGCGAGTAGTGGGGACTGCGCAAGACATATTGACACGGAATGATCAGACGTTTACGGTGATGGAATATCTGCAACGTTGCAGAAGGGAGAGTTCGGATGATGTGCTGCTGGGGATTGCGTACGACGTCCGATCACGACTGGAATCGCGCAGATCCAGGTGCGAATTCGGCGAGACGGCTGCGATGGCACCGCTCTCCCTCGCGGGGTTCATCGGCCCGCTCACATGCTCGTTCATCATCATCTTCATCGTCACCAAGCCGTCGATGCTGGTGTGACGCGCCGCGCCCCGCGCCGTGTCATTCGTCCCACAGCACGCCCTTAGCAATCACAGAGAGGTAAGACATTGTCTAGACAACACACGTCCGACAAGATGCGAATCACCCGTCGCTCGGTCGTCGGCATCGCCGCAGTCACGGCCCTAGCCGCCGGACTCGTCGCCTGCACCCCCGGAGGGGAAGACGACCAGGAGGTCATCACCATCTTCGGCGAGCAGGGTGGCCAGATGGATCTCAACACGAACTCCTTCACCCTCCTCATGGAGGAGAAGTTCGACGTCGACATCCAGTTCGAAACGACCGGCTATGAGTCGGGCGCGGCGAACGAGGCACGCCAGATCTCGTTGGCCGGCGGCGACTTGCCCGAGGCATACATGCTCGTCCCGTGGGCATCACAGTTCAACAAGGCAGAGCTGCAGCGCTACGGCGACCAAGGCGTCATCCTGCCCCTCAACGACCTCATCGACGAGTACGCGCCGAATATCGCCGACGCGCTCGCCGCCGAGCCCGGCTTCGAGACGCTCGCCACAGCACCCGATGGCACGATCTGGGGTCTGCCGCAGTGGAATGACTGCTTCCACTGCTCCTACCCGTACAAGTTCTGGATCAACATGGAGTGGCTGGACGCTCTCGGACTCGAGGCGCCGACAACGCCCGACGAGTTCTTCGACGTCATGATGGCCTTCAAGACGCAGGACCCCAACGGCAATGGAGTCGCGGACGAAATCCCGATCACCGGCAGCTCGCAGTGGTCGGTCGTGCCGTACATCATGAACGCGTTCATCTCGAACTCCTTCAACACCGGAGCCAATGCAAATGGGCAGCCGGTCTCACTGGGACTCGACGGCGACACGGTGCAGATGCAGACGATGCAGGACGGTTGGCGCGAGGGGCTGAAGTTCCTGAACAAGCTGTGGGAGGCGGGGCTCATCGATTCCGCCGCATTCTCGCAGGGTGACGACGCGATGCAGGGCACGGGCAACAACGCCGACGCAGTGATCGTCGGCGGCGGCACAGTCATCCACTCCGGACTGTTCGTCAGCATCGGCCAGGAGGACGGTCGCGACAACCAGTACTTCCCCATCCCGCCGCTCGAGGGCCCCGACGGTCCGCACGCCACGTACCAGCTGCCGAGCGCCCCCGGTGCCACCTTCGTCGTCACGAAAGCCGCCGACGAGACCGAGCAGAGGATCATCATGGAGATGATGGACTACCTCTTCACGGAAGAAGGGCACATGCGAGGCGAGTTCGGCGTAGAGGACATCGGCTGGCGCGCTGCTGAGGAGGGAGAGATCGCACTCGACCAGGATCTCGAGGCGACCTTCTTCGACATCCTGGTCGACGAGGAGAACGAAGCCGACTACAACGGCAGCTGGGGTCCGATGGCCCAGGTGTTCGAGACGGCGGAATTCCGCAACGCGCAAGTGGCGCCGCTCGACATCAACACACAGCCCGGCTTCGAGCGTCGACTCTTCGAGGCGACCGAACTCTATGAAGGCAAGGAATCCGACGCGATCTTCCCGTATTGGGACCTCTGGGTGCCGGTCGAGGAAGGAAGCGAGCTGTCCACTCTGACGACCAACATCGAGAGCAACGTCGCGACATCGACCGCCGAGTTCGTGACCGGGGTACGTGACCCGAACAACGACGGCGAGTGGAACAGTTACCTGGAAGGCCTCCAGGGGCTGGGTGTCGACCGCTACCTCGAGATCTGGCAGGCGGCGTACGACGCGGCGCTCTGACCGCACACACTGATCGGGGGGTGAGGCGCATGCTTCGCCCCCCGATTGTCTGTGCAGCGCGCGGCTGGGTGCAGAATGGCCATTGGTGAGACCAGGAGATTCCGTGACGTTAGTCGACGCCCACGTGCACGTGTGGGACCCGCGAGTGGGCAGCTATGCGTGGTTGGAAGGCTCGGTCGTGAATCGGCCCATGCTTCCGGCAGAGTATTCGCGTGGCGGAGGGCAGTCGACCGGAGCGATCTTTGTGCAGGCGGCCGATGACGGCGCCGACCCGATCGCCGAGGCTCGGTGGGTGTCGGGCCTGCACTGGCCCGAACTCGTCGGCATCGTGGCGGGGGCCGACCTCGGACGATCCTCGGCGGATGTCATCGCCCAGCTGGACGGTCTCGTCGCCATCGGAAAGGTGGTCGGGGTTCGCCACCTGCTGCAGGACACTGCCCCTGAGCGGTTTTCCGCGATCGCCGAAGGACTACGCATTGTCGCGGCTCGAGGCCTGACGTTCGACGCGTGCATTCGACACGGTCAGGTGCGCGCGCTCACCGCCCTCCTGGAGTCAGCGCCCGAACTGACGGTCGTGCTCGATCATCTCGGCAAGCCCCCGGTCGACGAGGGGATCGGGAGTATGGCGGGCACGGCGTGGGCGAGCGCCCTGGCGGACCTGGCTGCTCGCCCGCAGACGTATGTCAAGCTGTCAGGCCTGACTGCCGAGTCGCAGGACTCCGCCGCCTTCACCCGTTACGTCGATGCGTTCCTCGAGCACGCGTTGAACGTTTTCGGGCCCGAGCGTGCCATGATCGCCAGCGACTGGCCGGTGAGCACATCTTTTGGCGTCGGCGGGAGCTTTGCGGAGTGGGTCGCGCGGGTTCGGCGAATCGTTCCCGACACGGCCTGGCCAGCGGTCTCCGCGCAGACAGCGCTGCGGGCATATTTCCCCCGTGCCCGCCGAGATGGCGGCGTTCCCGCCATCTAGGCGGGCTCGAGCCCGACGGCAACCAGTTCGTTCCAGAGGGCTTCCGGTATGCGGCTGCGATAGCGCTGGAGGGTCGATTCCACCTGCGCGACGGTGCGAAGACCGACAACCACGGAGGTGATCTCGGAGCGCCGAAGCGGGTAGGCGATCGCTGCGCTGGGCAGATCCACGCCGTGCCGCTCGGCAACGTCTGCGATGGCGTGAGCGCGCTCGATGAGGTCGCGCGGAGCGGCTGTGTAGTCGTATTTTGCGTCGACGGCAGGACGGGGCGAGCTGAGCAGCCCCGAGTTGTAGATGGCCGCGGCCACGACGGCCACGGATCGCTCGGCGGCGGCGGGCAACAATCGGTCGGCAGCAGCGTCATCGAGCAGCGTGTATCGGCCCGCAACCATGACGACGTCGATATCGCAGCGCTCGACGAAATCGGCGAGCATACCGACCTGATTCATGCCCGCGCCGATCGCTCCGAGCACGCCCTGCTCGCGCAGCTCTACGAGCGCTCCCACACCGGTCGTCGAAGCCGCCTCCCAATGGTCGTCGGGGTCGTGGAGGTAGGCGATATCGATCCGGTCGAGACCGAGTCGGTCAATACTCGCCTCGACGGATCGAAGGACACCGTCGCGGCTGAAATCCCAGTGCCGCCGGAGCGTGGCGGGCACGGCGAACCCGCCGTCATCCCGTCGGCCCGCGCCATCCGGATTCTCCACGAGGAGCCGGCCCACTTTGGTGGACAGCACATATTCGTCGCGCGACCGGTCCCGTAGGGCGTCACCGAGTCGACGCTCGGATAGTCCCAATCCGTAGTGCGGAGCGGTGTCGAAGTACCGCACCCCGGCGTCCCAGGCGGCGTCGACAGCCGCTCGGGCCGAGGCGTCGTCGACCTCTCGATAGAGATTGCCGATCTGCGAACCACCGAAAGCGATCTCGGTGAGCTCCGGCACCCTCGACGTCTCGCGGGTTCGCATCTCGTCCTCCTTGACTGCGAAGATAACATCCGATGTATGCACGACTCATATTGCGCGCTCGCCGCTCGTAGTGAGCAATCGAGGGAGCCGCGCGCCGTGACGCCTGACTATACATCTGATCTATGGGAGAACCTGTCCTAGGATGGAAGGGTCGTCGCTTTCGGCGTCACTCACTGGAGAGGAACCGACTCTTGCGCGCACTCCATTATGTTTCGGCCCGCACCGTCGCACCCGTCGAGCTGGAGCAAACCGCTCCCGTCGGCGGCGAGGTGCAGATTCGGGTCGCTTATACAGGCCTCTGCGGAACTGATCTGCACATCTTCCACGGCGACATGGACGCTCGCGTCACCCATCCGCTCGTCTTCGGGCACGAGATGAGCGGAGTCGTCGAGGCGCTCGGCGATGGCGTCGACGACTGGGTCTCGGGAGACCGCGTCACCGTGATGCCGCTCGCGTGGGACGGAACCTGCCCCGCATGCCGCGCCGGCAACGAACACATCTGCCAGAATCTCGACTTCATCGGCATCGACTCGCCCGGTTCCCTCCAGGAATTGTGGAACGTTCCCGCCTCGGCCGTCGTCCGTCTCCCTGACGAGCTCTCGCTGCGCGACGCGGCCCTGGTGGAGCCCGTCGCTGTCGCCGTCCACGACGTACGTCGCTCGGAACTGGCGGTCGGCGACAAAGCGGTCGTCATCGGGGGTGGCCCCATCGGCGTGCTCATCGCCAGCGTTGCCCGGCACTTCGGCGCAGAGGTCGTCGTGATCGAGCCCGACGCAGGCCGACGCGGATCCATCGCGGACCTGGGGTTTGCTACCATCGACCCCCGCGCCGTCGACCAGGTCGAATGGGTGGAACGGTGGACATCGGGCGCGGGCGCCGACGTCGTCTTCGAGGTTTCTGGCGCTGCCGCCGCGGTGAAAGGGATGACCGCACTGGCGAAGGTCCGCGGGACGATCGTGGTCGTCGCGATCCACTCTCAGCCGCGCGAGATCGATCTGCAGCGCGTGTTCTGGCGAGAACTGCGACTGCTCGGGGCCCGCGTCTACCAGCGTCAGGACTTCGAGACCGCCGTGGACCTGCTCGCGGGGGGCAGTATCCCGACCGATGCCGTCATCACGGGGATCGTGGATCTCGAGAACACCGGCGAGGCATTCGAGCAGCTCGAGGGCGGGCAGGCTCTGAAGCTCCTGGTTGCGGTGGGGGGCGAGCGATGACCGCGGCGCTGTTCGACCTCTCAGGACGTACCGCCGTGGTCACCGGCGCCAGCCGCGGCATCGGCCTGGCCATGGCCGATGCGCTGGCTTCGTCCGGAGCAGACATCGTGGCGGTGAGCAGCCGCGAGGCCGCGCCCGAGAGCGCTGTATCGCGCGCTGTGCGAGCACACGGTCGCGGATTTGCGTCGCTGGCGTGCGACTTCGCCGACCGAGCAGCCGTCGAAGAACTCGCCGCCGCGCTGCGCGAGCGCCACGTGGATATCCTCGTGAACAATGCCGGCACGATCGAGCGGCAGCCCGCTGCCGAGCACGATATAGCCCTGTGGGACCGCGTCCTTGAGGTGGACCTCAGCAGCCCGTTCCTCCTCGCTCAAGCCGTAGCCAGCGGGATGATGGCTCGGGGCAGAGGCAAGGTGATCTTCACGGCCTCGCTGCTGAGCTTCCAGGGCGGAATCAACGTGCCCGGTTACACGGCCGCGAAGTCCGGCATCGCCGGACTCACGAAGGCTCTCTCGAACGAGTGGGCGCCGCACGGCGTCAACGTCAACGCCATCGCTCCCGGCTACATCGCCACCGACAACACCGCTCCGCTTCGCGGTGACGCCGAACGGTCGAGAAGCATCCTCGAGAGGATCCCGGCGGGGCGCTGGGGCGAAGCATCCGATATCGGCGGCGCAACGGTCTTCCTGGCATCCCGCGCTTCCGACTACGTCAATGGCGTCACGCTTCCCGTAGACGGCGGATGGCTCGGACGATGAGCGGATCAAGTCCGAAGCCGCCCCCGGACACACCTTCCAGACCGACGCGAGCTGGGCCTGATGCAAGCGTCGGGATCGGACCCCGTCTCTCGATGAAAGTCGGGGTCCGATCCCTCAGAGCGATGTGAGCGGGACGGCGCGGGGCCGATCCGCCGCGGGGCCGAGGTCCAGGCGTCGACCGCGCGCGGACGATTCGATCATGGTCTCCATGATCTCCAGGGCGTGCAATGCGATTCCCGCGTCGGCGCGCGGAACCTCGCCTGCCGGAGTGCGGTTGAAGTCGAGCAGACCGTACCCGCGCGAGCTGTTCTCGTAGCCGGCCGAGACGGGCAGTGGCTTCCAGTCTTCGCCCCGGAGCTTGACGGAGGTGGTTCCCGAGAACTCGTTCGGGTCGGGCACGAGCAGTGATCCTTCCAGGCCGTGCACCTCGATCGGAACCGCGCGCGTCCCCACGGTGTCAAAACTCATCGTCAGGGTCGTCACCGCACCCCCGACGTGTTCGAGCAGGCCCGTGATGTGCGTGTCCGTGAGGACGGGCACTCGCTCGCCGGCGCGCGGGCCCGTCGCGATCATGCGTTCCTGGCGCGGACGCGACGCCGATGCGGACACGCGCGCGACCGGTCCGAGCAGCGTGATGAGGGCGTGGAGGTAGTAGGGACCCATGTCGTAGAGAGGACCCCCGCCCGGCGCGTAGTAGAAATCGGGGTTGGGGTGCCAGGCCTCGTGTCCCGGGATCGCCATCGTCGCTGTTGCCGCGATCGGGCGCCCGATGAGCCCCTCGTCGACCGCCCGGCGCGCGGTCTGTATGCCGGTACCGAGCACGGTGTCCGGCGCGCAGCCGACCCAGAGGCCTCGCCGATCGGCGAGATCGAGCATCGTCCGCGCCTCCGCGACCGTGACCGTGAGCGGCTTCTCTCCGTAGACGTGCTTGCCCGCGTCCAGCGAACGAATTGCGACCTCCGCGTGCGCCGCGGGAATGGTGAGGTTCAGGACGATATCGACATCAGGATCCGCCATGAGTTCGTCGACGGTTCCACCCGGCACTCCCTGCGCTCCTCCCGCAGCGGCCGCGCGCTCGACATCCACGTCGGCCACGCGCACCAACCGCACCTCGTCGCGGATCTGCTGGAAGGTGTCGAAGTACATGCGCGAGATGAAGCCGGCACCGACCAGCCCCACCCGGAGAGGTGCGTCAGAGTTCATCGGCTTGCCCATAGAAGTCCTCTTTCTACGATCGTGCGAACGGGCGGTTCGTTCAAAATGTCGAGCTTGTGTCCCGCCGTGCAGACGAAGATGCGCCCGGCCCCCCAGAGCCGAGTCCACACCACCGGAACCGTGAACGCTCGATCCACGCGTCGAACGGGCGGTGCACGATTTGCGTGGTCGCCAGCACGTCGTTGTACGCGTCCGAGAGCACCCAGTACTGCTCGGTGTGCAGGTCGAAGTCCTCGATGCCCGCGACGATGGGATGCTCCCGGCGGGCGTCGACGATATTCACGGTGAAGTCCAGGTAGTGATCGGACTGCTGGCCGGTGCGCTCCTCCTGCGGCACGGCCGCGTGGTGCGCGAACTGCCCGCCGATGAGCTGGAGGTAGTCCGCGCTGTTGCGATAAGAGTCTGCGATGCCGCCGTGCCAACCGGCGAGTCCCGCGCCCCCGATCACGGCCCGCGTGAGCCCGGCGAGTTCCTTATCGGCGATCGTGTTCATGGTGTTGACCTGCACGATGAGGTCGACCGAAGACATGAACTCCTCGTCGGCATATGCCGCGGTGCCTTCTTCGATGCGGATCTCGAAACCCTGGGCCGAGAGGAAGGGCATTACCGACTCGGTGGTCTCGACCGGTTCGTGCCCGTCCCAGCCGCCGCGCACCACCAGAGCCACTTTGACTTCTGTCATCGTACGGGCTCCCGATCGTCGCTGTCTTCGGCGCTCCGCTGGCCCCGCCCGAACCACCCTAGCGCCATTCATCAAACGTATTCGAGTGTCGGTGGGCCTATTCCGGCCCGAATCGCCCAGATCCGACGGCCAGGCAAGGAATTCGTCGAACGTACTGGCCGCATACGGGCTAGGATACAAACATCCGATCTTTGTCGTGAACGTTGGATCCATTGCAGATCGATGTGGATCGGGAGAGCGGATTTCGGAGCACCAGCCGAACGAAGAAGTTCTCCGGCTATCTATGAAGGAATGATTGATGACCACCATCACCGGTGTCCGCGTACACGACGTGCGCTTCCCCACCTCGCTCGACGCCTCCGGCTCCGACGCGATGAACAAGGATGGCGACTACTCCGCCGCCTACGTCGTCCTGGAGACGGACGGCGTCCTCTCGGGACACGGATTCACGTTCACGATCGGTCGCGGGAACGATCTTTGTGTCGAAGCCGCGCGCCAGCGAGCCCAACCCCTCATCGGGCGAGATGTCGACGCTATCCTGGACGACCTGGGCGGCGTCTACCGCGAACTGGCATCCGATTCCCAGCTGCGCTGGCTCGGGCCCGAAAAGGGCGTGGTGCACCTAGCGATGGCCGCCGTGATGAACGCCGTGTGGGACATGGCCGCCCGCCGCGCCGGGGTACCCCTCTGGCGGCTCCTCGTCGAGATGAGCCCCGAAGAGCTTGTCGATGCCGCCGACCTGCGCTATCTGTCGGATGCGCTCACCCGCGACGAGGCCCTCCAGATCCTGAGCGCGGGCCAACCCCATCGGCAGCAGCGTATCGGTGATCTGCAGATGCGCGGCGGGTACCCGTGCTACACGACGAGCGCGGGATGGCTCGGATACTCGGACGACAAGCTGCGTGCTCTGCTGCACGAGGCCGTCGCAGACGGCTACCGACACTTCAAGCTCAAGGTCGGCCAGGATCTCGACGAGGATCGGCGCCGACTTCGGATCGCTCGCGAGGTCATCGGGTGGGACGCAGAGCTGATGATCGACGCCAACCAGGTGTGGGATGTGCCGCAGGCGATCGATTGGATCAACGCACTGGCCGAGTTCCGCCCTCTGTGGATCGAAGAACCGACGAGTCCGGACGATGTGCTCGGGCATGCGGCCATCCGTCGTGGTGTGGCACCGATCGGGGTTGCCTCCGGCGAACACGGTATGAACAGGGTGCTCTTCAAGCAGATGTTCCAAGCCGAGGCCCTCGACTTCTGCCAGCTGGATTCGGCGCGTCTTGCCAGCGTGAACGAGATCCTCTCCGTCTATCTGATGGCGCACAAGTTCGGCGTACCGGTGTGTCCGCACGCCGGGGGCGTTGGCCTGTGCGAGCTCGTCCAGCACCTCTCGATCTTCGACTACGTCGCGGTTTCCGGCTCGCTCGACCGGCGCCTCACCGAGTACGTCGACCACCTTCACGAACACTTCGTCGACCCGGTGCAGGTTCTCAACGGGCACTACGTGCTGCCCTCACAGCCCGGGTACAGCGCCGAGTTGCATCCAACAACGATCGAGCAGTACCAGTACCCGCACGGCACCTATTGGCTCGATCGCAGCACCGAGAACGTCTTGGTGGTCTAGATCGGCAATTCGGGTTCGAACGCCCGGGGAAGGCTGTCCTCGACGGGATGCTCCGCGGCGAACAGCTCGACGCCGAGCAGGTGCGCCGCCATCCGGATGCGGGCACGTTCAGCATCGCGGGTGCGGAGCGCTGCGAGAATTGCCCGGTGGTCGGCGTGGGCCTCCCCGACGGAGTCTCGTTCTGTGATGGCTCGCCAGAGTCGGCCGCGCAGGGTACGCGTCATCAGGCTGTCGATGAGAGCCGCGAGCGCGGCGTTGCCGCTGGCCAGAGCGATCCGGCGGTGAAAGGCCGCGTCGGCGTCGATGAATGACTCGGGACCCAGTTCACCCGTCGCCAATCCGGCGTCGATCTCGGCCAGAATGCTTTCCAACTCGTCCAATTCAGCATCACTGAGTCGCACCGCCGCGAGACCGGCAGATTCGGTCTCGAGCACGCGGCGCACCGCGAGGATGTCGACCGACCTCGTCGCCTCCTGCAGACCGGCCCAGAATTCCAGGGGTCTCAGCAGAGATCCCGGGTCGAGTTGCGTGACGTACGTGCCGTCGCCCTGGCGCGTTTCGAGAACGCCCAGCGTCGCGAGGGACCGGACAGCCTCTCGGAGCGACCCCCGGGACACACCGAGCTGCGCAGCCAGATCCTTCTCGATGGGCAGTCGATCGCCCGCCTTGAGCTCACCGGTGGCGATCATCCGTTTGACGTGGTCGATCACGTGGTCAGATCGCGATCCCGGACCTGTCGGGAAATCGTCATTGTCTGCGGCCACGCAGTCAGTGTACGGGCGTAGCGGGCGAAAGACCCAGAGATCAGATAAATAAAGAGCCGAACTGGGTCACGGCGGCGGGCGGCGGCATATCGTCCGGCGATATTGCTGACTCCAGCTGCGCAGCCTCAGGCGCACGTCGTATAATCATCAGACCTATGCTGCGATCTGGCTGCGTTCGGTTTGTCGACGATGACGGGCCAATCGAGGAGAAGCCATTATGAACGAGCGCGCATCACACGCCCGTCGATTCAGCGAGATCGTGTCGGCGGAAGTGCGGGCGGTCTCGCGCGGCCGCTCGCGCTCTCCCCCGTCGTCCTCCTCCGTTCCGGACGCATGACGCGCCCTGCCGTCCACGATTGCGCGGGCGCCTCGTCCTTCGCCGACACCAGATGGAGCATCTCTCCGCATGACAACGCCACACCTCGCCCGGACCCCCTATCGCACGCTCGGCAGGAGCGGCACCGTCGTCTTCGAGCAGGCGCTGGGAACGATGACATTCGGCAGTGAGGCCGACGAGCCCACGTCGCACGCGATCATCGATTTCTACGTCGCCGCGGGCGGCAACCTGATCGACACGGCAGACATCTACAGCGCGGGTCGCAGCGAAGAGATCATCGGTCGCTGGCTCGCCGCTCACCCTTCCGAGGCTGCGGGGATCGTGCTGGCAACCAAGGGCCGGTTTCCCACGGGACCCGGCCCCAACGAGGTGGGCACCTCGCGACGACACCTCCGAACCGCCCTGGAGTCGTCTCTGCGCCGTCTCGGCGTCGAACACATCGACCTGTACCAGATGCACGCCTGGGATGCGATCACGCCGGTCGACGAGACCCTGAGTTTCCTCGACGACGCCATCTCTGCGGGGAAGATCGGATACTACGGTTTCTCCAATTTCACCGGGTGGCAACTCACCAAGGCGACCATGCTCGCCGAACGGCGCGGCTGGAGCGCTCCCGTGACATTGCAGCCCCAGTACAGCCTGTTGGTCCGAGGGATCGAGCACGAGATCGTTCCGGCCGCTCTGGACGCCGGCATCGGCCTTCTTCCGTGGTCGCCCCTCGGTGGCGGATGGTTGAGCGGCAAGTACCTTCGCGATGTGCGGCCTGAGGGCGCGACACGCCTGGGAGAGAATCCCGAGCGAGGCATGGAGGCATGGAAGCAGCGGAACGAGGACCCCCGCACCTGGCAGATCGTCGACGCCGTGGCGGAGATCGCCGAGGCGCACGGTGCCTCGTCCTCGCAGGTGGCGCTGGCGTGGCTCGTGGCGCAGCCCGGGGTCACCTCCGTCATCCTGGGGGCGCGATCCGTGGAGCAAATGCGCGACAATCTCGGCGCGGTCGAACTCGAACTCACCGCCGAGGAGTCGGAGAAGCTCACCGCGGTCAGCGCGCCGGCAATCGATGACTACCCTTACGGCACGCCCGGCAGGGCGCAACGCCACCGAGGGCTCAGCCGGTGATCCGCCAGGGCTTGTTTGACGGATGGCGATTCCGGACTCGGTTCGCCGGTTCCGACGGCGAGGACCCGACCGAAGAGGTCACCGTTCCGCACGACGCGGTCGTGTCGACAGTACGCCGAGACGACCCCGAGCTCCGGGCGACCGGCTACTTCGCCGGCGGCGCCTGGGAGTACACCAGGGTCTTCGACGCACCGGAGGAGTGGCGCGAGCGCACTGTTCTGCTGGAGTTCGAGGCCGTGTATCGCTCGGCCTCGATCTACGTCAACGGAGACCTGGTGGGGCACCGCCCCGCCGGGTACACCACTTTCTCGGTCTGTCTCGACGGCTACCTCCGCTACGGTGCCGAAAACACGATCCGCGTCGAAGCGCGGGCGCACCGGGACTCGAGGTGGTACTCGGGCGGGGGCCTCATCCGGCCGGTGTGGTTGGTCGTCGCTGACACGGTTCATATAGCTCTCGACGGCGTCACCGTGACGACTCCGGACATCGACGACGAGTACGCGATGATCGAGATCGATACGACGCTGGAGAACGGCGACCGTCTTCCCTCGACGTGCCGGCTGCGAACTCGCATCCTCGATCCCGAGGGCCTCGAAGTCGCCACCGACGAGATCCCGGTCACGATATTGCCCGGCGAAGACGCCATCGCTCATCAGCGGCTGCTGATCTCGCGCCCCCAGCGGTGGTCGCTCGAGTCACCCGCGCTGTACCGGGTCGAGTCGACCCTGCTGGCCGGCGAGCAGATCCGCGACACCGCTTCCACGACATTCGGCATCCGGCATCTGACACTCGACGCCGTGCGAGGCCTGCGGATCAACGGCGCGACGGTGAAGCTGCGGGGCGCGTGCGTGCACCACGACAACGGCATCATCGGGGCCATGACGATAGATCGGGCGGAGCACCGTCGTGTGGAGATCCTGAAGGCCGCCGGATTCAACGCCATCCGCAGCGCCCACCAGCCGATGAGTCGCGCGATGCTCGAGGCCTGCGACCGACTGGGTGTCCTGGTCATGGACGAGCTGACGGACATGTGGACGCGGACCAAGCACGACTTCGACTACGCCCTCGCGTTTCCCGACTGGTGGCGCGCCGACCTCGCCGCGATGGTGCAGAAGGATCGCAACCATCCGAGCGTTTTCGCCTACTCGATCGGCAACGAGATCCCGGAGATCGGAACGGGAGCCGGCGCGGCGTGGGTGCGGCGACTCGCCACCGAGACGCGAGCACTCGACCCGACACGCTTCGTCACGAGCGGCGTCAACGGCGCGCTCCTGGTCATGGCAGACGAGATCGACGGAGACAACGAGGACCTCGCCGAGTGGGCGCGAGCGGAGGTGACCGAGATCAACGGCATGATGGCCTCGCTGGCCGACCGGATGAACGCGCTCGGCGTCTCTGCGGCGGTGACCGCTCTCACCGCCGAGCCGCTCGCCGCTCTCGATATCGCTGGGCTCAACTATCTGGACTCGCGTTACGCGCCCGATCACGACGCCTTCCCCCACCGCGTGATCGTGGGGACCGAGACGTTCCCGACGCGCATCGACGAGCTGTGGTCGTCCGTTCTGGTAAACGACCACGTGATCGGCGACTTCACGTGGACCGGCATGGACCATCTCGGAGAGCCAGGGATCGGGCGGCCGCATTACGCGGGTCAGGACAACGCCGGTGGCTCTCTGGCGAATTACCCGTGGATCGCGTCCTGGGCGGGCGACATCGACATCACCGGCAGGCGGCGCCCCGCTTCCTACTACCGCGAGATCGTGTTCGGGCTGCGCTCCACTCCCTACATCGCGGTCCGTAACCCGGCGACCCACGGACGGGAAAGAAGGCCCGCGCCGTGGTCATGGACAGACAGCTTCGCAAGCTGGACGTGGCCCGGATGGGAAGGGGCCCCGGTAGAGATCGAGGTGTACAGCGATGCCGACGAGGTCGAGCTGTTCGTGAACGGCGTATCGGCGGGGACGCTGCCGTGCGGCGCGGCGCACCGATACCGAGCCGTGTTCACGACCGTGTACGAGCCCGGCACCGTCGAGGCCGTCGCTCGCCGTGGCGATCAACCGGGCGAGATCTGCGCGCTTCAGACGTCACGGCCATCCCGACACATCGTCATCCGACCGGACCGCACACGCGTCTCCGCGAATGGCAGTGACCTCCTCTATCTCGATATCGAGGTCGTCGATGACCACGGTACGTTGGCCGGCGACGACGAGGAACTCCTGGAGATAGAGGTGCGTGGTGTCGGTCGCCTGCTGGGCTTCGGGTCGGCAGCGCCCGTCACCTCAGAGTCCTACACCGACGAGCGACACCACGCGTTCCGCGGCCACGCGCTGGCCGTGGTGCAGCCCACCGGCCCCGGCCGAATCGACGTGACCGCGCGCCGCGAGCGTCTCGGTTCGGCGACCACGTCCATCGACGTCGCCGCGAACTGAGTCCACCGGCGGGCCAGTCACCGACCGGCCAGTCACCGACCGGCCGGCGCCACCCATCGCACGAGCAGAGTGCGCGCTGCCGGCTCGTCAGGCAGCTCGAGCACGATGTCGCCGGAGCTCGCGTCCCAGTGAACGTTCGTCGGCAGACTCGTCGGAAAGACGACATCCACGGCGCACGTTCGATCGGGGACGCGCTCGAGGGGCACGCGCACCGTGGTGGAACCGGATCGACGCCAGACGGTGAGGAGTTCTCCGTCGGCATCGCGCAGCCCCAGTGCGACGACGGGGTCGTGCCATCCCGGCAGTCCGAGGGGCCAAAACGGCAGTGCCTTCGGGATGCGTGGACGCGCCGTCCGGTATGCCAGGATGCCCTCCTGAACCAGACGCATCTGAGGGTTGGAAAGCCGATCGATCCGGCCGGCAAGGTGGACTCGACCCAGGAGAGCGCTCGCGACCGTAAAGGCGATCCGTTCATCCGTCCATGACGGGTCCGGATAAGCCCACACGGCGCCCTGCTCGGGGGTCACGGTGGTCGGGGCGGCCGCCGCGATCGCCGCTGTGAACAGCGGATCCTGATTGTCGCTCGTCGATTGCACCGGATGGACGGACAGCGTGGCGGCATCCATCCGCTGGCCTCCACTCGCGCAGCTCTCGATGACGAGGCCCGGGTGGCGGTCCATGAGGTCACGTACCCACGCCAGCAACGCACGCTGATGGCCCAACTGACCGTCGCCCGGGCTGTCGGCGTTGACGTCGGTGCCCTGGGTGACGTCCATGTTGTAGTCGAACTTGAGGTACCCGAGGCCCAGGTCGGCGATCAGTCGCTCGACCGCTCCGTCGATGTGGGCGAGCGCAGCAGGATGCCGCAGATCGAGCTGCAGCCGCCCCGACTCGATGACGAGCTCACCGTTTCGTTGGAAGAACGCATCCGCGGGCAGCTGCCGAGCAACGGGGCTTTCGACCGATACCACCTCGGGCTCCAGCCACAGGCCGGGCACCATGCCCGCTTCGCGAATGAGGCGAGTGATCGCGTCGAGGCCGTCCGGGAACCGTCGAGACGATGGTTCCCAAGAACCCAGATCGTGCCACCACTGCCCTCCGTCGGTGTACCAGCCCGAATCGATGCAGTAGACCTCGGCGCCCGCCCGCGCCGCTGCGTCGATGAACGGGGGAAGATTCTCGAGAGTGGGATCGCCCCCGAGCGCGTTCATGTAGTCGTTGACGATCACCGGGAGGTTCTCGTTGTCGGGGTGCGGTCGACGCGTCCGACGTCGCGCCGCGGTCAACGCGCCGAAAATGTCGTCGTCGCTTCCTCCCACGACCAACGTCGCCGGCACAGAAGTAAATCGCTGCCCCGGCTGCAACCGCCGCATCCACGCGGCGGATTGATCGGTCGGGCCACCGGCAACCAGGTAGAGAGCGTCGCCCTGGTCGCCGATCTCCCATCGCCACGCCCCGTTGTGTTCGATCTGCCACAGCAGGAAGCGACCAGCTGAGGTCCGGGGACGCAGAATCCCCATGGGCAGATGCCCCCCCGTGGACCAGCTGCCCCTCTGACCGAGGCTGAAGGACGCGCGAGAACTCGGGATGCCCCAGTCCCGCAACCCCGTGTCATCCAGTCCGAGCTCCGCGGGTGTTCTCCGTTGCCAGACCATCTCGCGGAACCACGTGTTGTGGGCAAAACTGACGTCGTGATCGTGCCACCATGACGCACCAGGCTCCGACATCCCGCCGAGGGCCACGGATGAGACCGCGCGAAGATCGACGACCTCGTGACCGGCGATGATCTCCGTCTCGCAACGGAGGACCGGAAGGTCCGGCCAGGCGGACCACTGCACTCTCACCTGGATTCCCGAGATGCCATCACGCGCCGTCACCTCGAGATGAGCCATGTCGCCATCGGCCCAGGTGCGGTGGCCTGTCGTTCGCAGCCGAAGTCCGACGGCGCTTCCCGCCAGGCGCTCCGAGGATGACGTGCCCGAGCCTTCTCCGCCGATATGGACCTCGGCGATCGGGATGGCCGAGTTCTCTCCCGACATGAGGTCGTCGCCGACGCGGGCAAGGCGTCGGATGGACGGCGCGCGGTCTGTCGAAAGATCGAGGTCCAACTCGAGGGCACCCGGGCGCCAGCTGAGGCGGTGCGGATCCGTCACGATGTCTTAGCCCTTCACCGCGCCCACGAGGATCCCCTTGTTGAAGAATCGGGCGACGAACGGGTAGACCAGCATCACAGGGACCGTCGAGATCACGATGAGCGAGTACTTCATCAGGTTGGCCAGTTGCTGGCGCTCCATGGCTGCCGCCGCGTCTAGACCGGGCGCCGTCTGGTTCAGGATGAGGACGTTGCGGAGCACGAGCTGCAACGGATACAGATCTTCATCCCGAAGGTAGAGCAGCGCGTCGAAGTAGGAGTTCCACTGGTAGATCGCGTACATCAGCGCGATGACGGCGAGGAGCGGCTTCGACAGAGGGAGGACGACCGTCCACAGGAATCTCAGATCGCTCGCTCCGTCCAACTGCGCCGCCTCGTAGAGTTCATCGGGGATCGACGTGCGGAAGAACGCGACGGCGATGATGACCTGCCACACCCCGATGGCCTGCGGCAGGATGAGCGCCCAGCGGGTATCGAGCATGCCCAAGTTCTGCACGACCAGGTAGGTCGGGATGATCCCCCCAGCGAACAGCATGGTGAATATGACGAACAGGGTGATACCGCGACGCCCCCACAGCGCGCTGCGCGAGAGCGGATAGGCGATGGCAACGGTCAGAGTGAGGCTGATCGCCGTTCCCACGACGGTGTAAAACAGCGAGTTGCCGAACCCCGTGAGAATCGAGCTGTCACCCAGTGCGCGCTGATAGCCCTCGAGTGTGAAGTCGACAGGCCAGAACCCCACACGACCGGACGAAACCGCCAGGGGGTCGCTGAAGGAGCTGGCGACGATCCAGATCAAGGGAAGCAGGACGCACAGCAGCAACGTGGTCAGCAGGATGTACACGCCGGCCATGAAGACGCGGTCGGTCGAAGATTCTTTGATGCGCCGAGACCGCTTGGGCTCGTTCGTTCGAGGCTCGCGAGGCACCGAGGCCTCGACTCTGGGCTCTTGTGCGGTCGAGTTCACCACAGTCCGTTTCCTGTCAGTCGTTTGACCAGCGCGTTGACCCCCAGCAGCAGGCCCAGATTGATCACACCGTTGAAGAGACCGATGGCTGCGGCCTGGCTGAAGTCGGCCCCCAGCAAACCGACCTTGTATGTGTACGTCGGGATGATCTCGGATTGCGAAATATTCAGGCTGTTCTGCAAGAGATACGCCTTCTCGAACCCGATGGCCATGACGTTGCCGACGCCGAGCACCAGGACGATCATGGCCGTGGGCAGAAGCCCGGGGATGTCGACGTTGAGAATCTTCTGCCATCGGCTGGCGCCGTCGACGCGGGCCGCCTCGTACAGCGTTGGGTCGATTCCCGCGAGGGCCGCCAGGTAGATCACGGCGGAGTAGCCCATCGTCTGCCAGATGTCGCTGACGACATAGATATGGCGGAAGTAGTCGGGGTCGCTCAGGAAGTCGATGGTGCCGAGCCCGAAGAACTGCGTGACGTCGGCCGCTATCCCCATGCGTGGAGAGAGGAACAGGATCGTCATCGACACAACGACGACCGTCGAGATGAAGTACGGCGCATACGCCACCATCTGCACAGTGGACTTGAAGAATTTCAAGCGGACTTCGTTGAGCGCGAGCGCGAGGATGATCGGCACCGGGAAGCTGGCGAGGACGACGTACGCCGACAGGATGAAGGTGTTCTGCAAGACGGGCCAGAACACCGGGTTGTTGAAGAAGCGCTCGAAGTGCTTGAAGCCGGCCCAGTCGCTCGCCCACACGCCGTCTACAACGTTGTAATCTTTGAACGCAATAACCGTGTTGAGCATCGGCACGTATTTGAAGATCACGAAGTACGCGAGCGGAATCAGCAGGAGCAGGTATAGCTGCCAGTGCCGCCGGAAGCTGCGCCTGAGGCCTTTGATGCCCCGCGAGCTCTTCTCCGTCCGGATCTTTCTGGTCACTCCGCCGACGTCCAGGCCGGCTCCGCCAGGTATCACCATGTCAATCCCCGCCGTTCACCCACGAAGGGTCGCACACCCGTCTTCGGGTAGTTGAAGCTCAGACGGTGTGTCATCGGCTGTGGCATCCTTTCTGCAGCACTGCAGGCTCACACAGAACCCTAAACGTCAGATCAATAAGTGTCAACAAGAACGGGTAAGCGAAAGATTCGCGCCGTAGCAGTTGATCCATCCATTATTGATCTAATCTTTCCGTTAGTCCGGTCGGCGAGCATTCCCCCGCTCATGCCTGCGTCGGCCAGGTGAATGTCACCACCCCGGCCCCCAGGTCGACGGTCTGAGTGAGGCCGTCCGGGCCGACGACCGCAACGAGGTCGTCTTTTCGCGCCGCCTCCGAGCCGGGAGCCGTCCGAAGCGTAGCGGATGCTCCGTGGGGACCCCACGCGAGGTGTTCGACGATGATGCCTCCGCGGGCCCGCACACCACGGATCGAACCCGAGGGCCAGGACGACGGCACGGCGGGCAGGAGCGCCAGCGTGCCGGGGCCGGACTGCACGAGCATCTCGATCACGACCGCCGGCAGCCCGCCGCTGGCGTCGACATTGAAGATCGCGTCGCCGTCATGCGTCGAAACGGAGTTCGGGCGCCAGTAGTCGCGAGCGAGGGACTCGACGCAGCGCCGCGCGGCATCGGCGTCTCCCAGACGTGCCGCGGCCAGGCCGAGTCCGACCAGGCCGAAGGCCATCTCGCTGCGGCCCCGGGGCGGAGCCCATGGCTTCTCGTCCCGCCAGGCGAGCCTGCGAGAGATCGTCTGGCGAGCCGCCTCGCGAAGTTCCGGGGATCCGGCGGCCTCGTCCTCCTCGTACCAGAACGGGTACAGCTGAGAGACGTGCCGATGCGCCATCTCCTCCGCGATGGTCTCATCGAGCCACTCCGCGAACGTGCCGTCCTGCGCGACCCGATACGGAGGGAGCGAGTCGGCGAAAGCCCGCCAACCGTCGCGATCAGCGTCTTCGTCGAGCACATCGGCGATTCTGATCGCGAGTCGCGCCGCGTCTCGGAATGCGGCGATGTCCATGGTGGCATCCACGGCGATCGGGTTCGTCCGGTTGCCCGGTGTGTTCTCGGGGGAGTACGAGGGAGCGAAGTGCAGGCTACCGTCATCGGTCCGAAAAGCGACGCCCATCCCGAAGCCCATCACGTTCTGAGCGAGCGGCCACGCGTATTCGCGCAACGTCGCGACATCACCCGTGACGGCAAACTGGTCCCACGCCATCCGGAGCACCCATGCGCCGCCGGCGATCCAGAACTGGTGCGGAAAGTCCGCGGCGAAGTGGTTGCTGTTGCCATGCGAGCTGAATCGCGCGGGCAGCATCCATCCCGGCGCACCGAACACACGCTCAGCGTTCGCCGCGTAGTCATCGACGTGGCGGAAGATCGCCCGCAGATACGAGGTGAAGAGCGCGGGGGTTCCCGACGCGACCAGCGACGCTACCCCGCCGTGCTGCACGTTACCGTTCTGCGTCCAGTCACCCGACCAGGCCGGACGTCGCGTCCCCTGCCAGATCCCCACGAGGGTCGGCGGCAGTACACCCGTCGACGAAATGATCGTGTGCCGGCCAGCGGCGAACGCCAACTCCACCGCGGAAAGCACAGCCTGCGCATCGCCCGCTCGCGCGCGCTCGAGCACCTCGTCGTATGAGATGTCGTCGTCGATGCCGCTGTGAAGATCAAGCGAGGACGCGCCGAACAGCGAGGCGTGCGTCGTGCCGTTCGGCGCTGTCGCCTGAGCGAGTCCGCCATTCAGCTCGATCCGAATCGGCAGATGAACCATCTGCCCGGCGCGCAGGCTCAGGCGCACACCCCCTGCGACGACCTCGAAGCTCACGTCATCGGGCAGATCGATGAGGATCCTCACGTGTCGAGGCGCCCAGGGGCTCGGGGGGTTCTCCTGCACAAACGGCGGAAGAGCGGCCTCATCGACCCGAACGTCGAGCGCCATGGTCCTGCCGGAGATCTCGGGGCGAGCGGGGTGGAGGAACGCCGCGTAGTCCGTGGCGAACGGAGCATCGATACCTGAGGCATCGTCGCCGAGGCCCAAACCGAGCACTCCCGTCCGTTCTGCATCAGAGACGAGCTGCACCGCCATCCCGTTGCTCGCCCTGTCGGGCACGAGGGCGATGCGTGTGCTCGAGCCACGCGCATCCGACCAGCCGACCTCGACACGGCCGGTCTCGAAGTCACCGGTACGCCGATAGTCGATCGCCGGCCCCGCCCCATCGGGCGTCCAGCTGAGCTCGGCGATGGAGGTGAATGGATCCGTCCAGATGAAGGTGCCGCCGTAGCCGTCTTCGCGCGCGAGCCTGTCTGCAATCGCCGCGGCGGTGGCGGTGTCGCCCGCCAGCGCGGCGGCTCGCACGTCGGCCAGACCCGGCGCGATGCGCGGCGCGCGTTTCGCGGCGTTGACCGGGAGAAAGAACTCCTCGTGGCAGACGTGAATCGCGTGACGCTCGGGCGTACCCGACAAGACCGCGCCGATAGACCCCGTACCCGCGACGAGGCCATGCTCCCAGTCGTCGGCCATGGACGAACTCCAGAAAGAAGTGCGACTCGACATGCAAAAGCCCCTCGTCGTTGAGCGGTTCGCTGATCCGTCCCGCGTCGCGATGCTAGCAAAATCATCTTATGAATTGCGTGACTAGGGTCGCTCGGCTCGGACAATGCTCCCTATTGTCGACACCTCGCTCCGAATCATCTGATATTTCGTCGGCGGGCGGCACCTCGGACTAGACGGGGGCGGACGCACGGGACGGGTTGATGACAGTCAGCCGTTCGAGGATCTCCTCATCGAATCCGCGCTCCCGCAGGAGAGGGAGGAAGCGTTCGTGCATCCTCGTATACGGACCGCACGCGAGGCCTCCGTCGGGATCGCCCGGGTCGTACCATCCGTAGTCCTGGCTCAGCAGGATGCGGTCCGTGAGATCGGCTTCGACGAGGTCCGAGATGAGGACAGCGTATTCGTCGTCTGTGGGCCACCGCCCGATCCAGTCCAGCTCGATCCAGCATCCACGCTCAGCCAGCCGTCGGCGCCGGGCCGTGCGGGCTCGGCCTGGGCGTGGATCCAGATGAAGCGGTCGGTGGGAACGCCCTGATGCTCGAGGATACCGAGCTGGGCCTCAACGACGTCGGCGCGCGTGGTGTGACTTCCGATCGCGCAACCCGTCTCGACAGCCGCTCGAGCCGCAGCGCGGAGGATGCGCTCCTCTTCGGCGGTCATCCTGCCGTCGTTCGCACTCGGCTTGATCCACGCCGCCGAGGTGAGGGTTCCGGCGACACTCTCCTACAGCTCGCCGAGCATCCATTCCGTCAATCGCGCCGAGGAAGATCGTCTCACCCAGCCTGGACCCAGGGCTCACGGTAGATTCTCGTCGCCAACGCGAACGGCATCCCGGTCGCCTTCGAGATCGCCTCGATGGCATCCGCTCGGCGCCCGACTCCCACCGGCGTCGCTTCCACGATCGCCGTGACACCGACGGCGAGCGCGGCCCTCACCTCGGGCTCGATGAGGGCACGAATCGCGTCGATCGGATGCAACAGCGAGGACTCGTGCTCACCCAACGGTCGAAGGTCGGCCACCACCACGTGTTCGTGAGCGAGCATCGACCCGACCTGGTTCGACTCGAGCGGGCCTTGGGTTGTCATCAGCCGCATGGGGTGCATCGCACTCGGGATGCAGTCATCTGATCACTTCGCCCTGTTCTTTCTACCGGACTCGTCAGCGATGATCGCCTTGATCAGCGGCGAAGATGATGAAGTAGCGTGGATATATGACCACGCGAGCTCTGAACCTGATTGTCTGGAACGAGAACATCCACGAGACTCGGGACGAGAAAGTCATACGAATTTACCCGGATGGCATCCATCGCGTGATCGCGGACGCTCTACAGCAGCTGCTGTCGGACTCCGAGGTGCGCACCGCGACGCTCGCCGATCCGGAGCACGGCCTCACCGAGGCGGCCCTCGCCGACACCGATGTTCTGCTCTGGTGGGGACATGAGGCGCACGACGCGGTCGACGACGCGGTGGTGCAAAGAGTGAAGACGCACGTGCTCGGGGGTATGGGGCTCATCGTGCTTCACTCGGGGCACTGGTCGAAGATCTTCACCAGCCTGCTCGGCACGACCGCCACGTTGCGGTGGAGGAGCTCCGGCGACCGAGAGCTCGTCTGGACGGCGACCCCCTCGCATCCGATCGCAGACGGCGTACCCAACCCAATCGTGATCGCGGAGCAGGAGATGTATGGAGAACCCTTCGACATCCCCACCCCGGACGAAACGATCTTCATGAGCTCATTCAGCGGCGGTGAAGTCTTCCGCTCGGGCGTCACTTTCACGCGCGGACGCGGGCGAATCTTCTATTTCAGCCCCGGCGACCAGGAATACCCCGTCTACCACCACCCCGACATCCAGCGTGTGATCGCCAACGGAGTCGAGTGGGCGGCTCCACGTTCACGGACACGCGACATTCCTCGCTTGGAGGGTCCCGTAAGCCCCATCTGACGCTAGCCGGAGTTACCTGTCGCGCTGGGTCGCCAGTCGGCGACGGTGCCAGGGGTCGATGGTGTGCGCCTTCATCGCAGCTTCCGCGGCTTCGGCGTCCCCGGCGGCGATCGCCTCGTACACCCGTCGATGCTCAGAAGGCGTCAGCTCGTGAGCCTCGGACGACTGATTCGCGGAGAATTTCGCCATCTGCCATGCCCGCTGGAAGAGCATCCTGGTGACACTGCTCGCGAGCTGGTTTCCCGACAGCGCCATCACGAGAAAGTGGAAGTCGGCATCCGCGTCGGGGAAATGATCGAGATCCTGCAGCGACGTCTCCATGCGAGCGAGAGCGGTGCGCAGCTCTCGCAGCTGATCGTCAGCTCGCCGACCAGCGGCCTCGGCGGACATGCCCCCTCCAAACGCGCCCCGGATGACCGCAAGCTCATCCAGAACTCCGAGGGAGCCGTCGTTCTCGAGCATGGCTGCCAGCACAACGGGATCGACTACGAAGGCGCAGGAACCACGTCCGATTGACACCAATCACACCCGTTCTAGCGTGCGTTCTCTCTCATTCCTTCTCACGAGCCGCTCCGAAAAGGAGAAAACCCCTGACAAACAGGGGTTTTCACGGCGGTGACGGTGGGATTTGAACCCATCGGCCCGACTGCTGCACCGATGTCAAACCCTGGATGCACGCCGATTCGATCAGATCGAGCGCCTCCCTCAATCAGCGGCGCGGGGCTCGTTCTAGTTCGTCTGTTGCCACCCTGTTGCCACAGACATTCTCCCTGCTCTCTCGCGCCGCACACCCACTGCTCGAGCGAGACAAGGTCCTCGCGAACCACCGCAGCCGCCGCGATGCCAGCACGATCGCGCTGCGCAAGCTCCGCCAGAAGGCTCACCAAGTAGACGACAGCATGACCGATCCACTCGACTACGACACCGGCTCCGCGGAGCTCTACGAGTTCGACCCGGCGACCGGGATGGGTCCTCAGAGCCCCTGGGCGCGGAAGTCGTGAACTGGCGTGAGCTCACCCCGTCAGAAGCCCGCGCGGTGTGGGCGGCGCTGCGAGACTGGGTGGAGTAGCTCACCGCTCGTTTCAACGTCCCGGTGACGCTGATCCGGACTGCTGGTGGAGGCACGGCGGGCTTGTCGAGGAGCTGTCCGCGCTGCACACCTCATGGGTGGCCGCGTACGACACCGTCGACGCCGGCTACGGCCCGATCGGCTGGCTCGAGCGCTTCCAGACCGCCATAGAGCGCTGGCGCACCGGCACCCACTACAGAGGCTCCTGCAGCGTCTCGATCAGGATGCGCTCACTACCGGCGAGGCGATCGAGCCGGGCGCACTTTGAGCGTGTCCCCCGGTCGTAGGTAGTCGAGGCAGGCGAGCCACTGCGGGCGGTCGGCGACACGGCTGGATTCGCCGTGGTCGACGAACGCTCGTTCGCAGCCGGCGGTGCGCAGCTCCGCCTCCTTCGCGTCGGGGTTCTGCTCCCGCTTGGAGACTCGGGTGTAGCCGACTTCGTGTGCCATGCCGAAAACGGTACTGCCGACGTTCCGGCGCGATTCGGTTTCGGCAGGGGGTTTCGGCGGATCAATTCCGGCGTGTCGTGCGCCTGGTCGTTGACGTCGACTCTGCCGCCGAAAACGATCGTTTCCGGCAGCATCGTTGATCGTCACTCGCCGGGTGGGGCTCGAACGTCACCGTTAGCATGAGCGGCGTGACAACGTGGACGAAACCAGCGCATTCCAAGAGCGAGATCCGTCGCGCCGGCGCAACGCTGCGCGACGCACGCGTCAAGCCTGCGGAACGACAGCACGCCATCGCTGTAGCCAATAACTGGCGTTCCTCGCACGCTTTCCCGCTGAACACGATGCAGATGAGCCTCCGAAGGAAAGCCGCAGAGGTCGACCCTTACGCGCTCGTCGCGCAACGTGTGAAGCGCCTCCCATCGATCGTCCACAAGCTCGAACGTTTCGAAGACATGAGCCTCGATCGAATGCAGGACCTTGGCGGTTGCAGAGCCGTCCTCGGCGGCATCCCTGCCGTCAAAGCGGTCCAACAGAAGTTCCGCGACGCCCGCCATAAGCACAGCCTCGTTGGCGAGAAGGATTACATCAGTGAACCGGCACCGTCTGGGTACCGGGGCGTTCACATGATCTACCAGTACCGGCCGAAGCAGTCCCCGGCACCAGTGACGACTTAGGCCAGCTGCGGCAACGGTTGCGAGACCACGACGAATCACTCAACGTGCTCGACAGGCTCAATGCGTACTCGCAAACCCTCGAAGTCACCGAGACCGCGCTCCAGAACGCGCGATTTGTCCTGCTGAGCTTGAATGTCCGCGACAAGGAAGTTGTGGCATCCGGCTTCCGCACACCGGAGCAAGCCATCACGGCGTACGCCGGACTAGAGGCAGAGTCGGATGAGGGAACGGACGTGGTGCTGGTGTCGGTGAACAGCATTGCCGGGCTGCGGAATGCCTATCCGAACTACTTCCTCGACGCGGAGCGCTTCATCGCGATGCTTCGCGGCGCGCTCTTGGATTCACCCTTGCATTGATCTTCTCGCCCCCGAAGATCGCGCTTCAATGCCGCGAGATCCTTCACTCGCAGCGCCCCGCCGGTTGGATCCCGGCGGGGCGCTGCGAATGTCCCAGCGAGAAGCTCCTCGTTGGGGGTCGAGCCTTGGGCTCTCCTGGTTACATCGTGTGGTCGCGACTCTCCCCTACGACCGTGATCGACCGACGTCGACGGCTGATCACGAGCGCTGCCCCACCGGCGAGCAGGAGGAAGATGCTGCTGAGCACGATGGACGCGGAGAGGGTGCCACCGGTGACCGCCAACGGCGGCGGCGGCACGTCGTGGGTCGTGGTGCACACGCCCTCGGGGTCGCAGATCGCGCGCTCGTCGGGGCTGGTGACGACGTTGCGCAGCTCGGCGGGGCCGGCGGCGGTCACGGTCACCGAGTAGGTGATCGTGGCGATCTGCCCGACCCCCAGGTTCCCGGTCCAAGTGAGGGTGTTGCCCGCGCGGACCACCTCGCCGGTGCTGGCGGCCGCGTCGTCGTTCCACGCCGCGTCGTCCAGCACTCCGGACAGGTCGTCGGTGACGACTGCCTCCGTGACCGAGCCCTGGCCGCGCTGGGTGACGGTGACGGTGTAGGTCACGGTGTCACCCGCACGAACCGTGGTTCCGGATGCGGGGTTGGACGTCTTGGCGTAGACGTAGCCACCGGTCTTATGGATGGTGCGGCACTCCTCTGTCCCGTCTGCCGCGGGCACGCACTCCCCCGATGGCAGGTCGGAGGTGACCACGTTGGCGAGGGTGGTGTTGCCGGCCCCGGTCACGGTGACCGAGTAGGTGATCGTCACCTCGTCGCCCGGTGCCATGTCACCGGCCCACGACAGTGTTGATCCCTCGACGGCGGCCGTCCCCGCGGTGGCCGCGACATCCCCGTTGTAGGCGGCGTCGTCCAGCACGTCCGACAGGTCGTCCACGACGGATGCCGCGACCGCGGCGGGGCCGACCTGGGTGACGGTCACCGTGTAGGTGATGGTGTCACCGGCCTGCACGTCGCTGTTGTGGATCGGGTCGGCCATCTTCGAGTACGTGAACCGTCCGGTCTCGTGCGTCGTCGTGCAGTCGGGGTTCCCGTCCGCCGCCGGCACGCATTCACCGTTCTCACCGGGCAGGACCACGTTGGTCAGCGTCATGTCACCGGCACCGGTCACCGTCACCGAGTAGGTGACCGTCACCGTCGCACCCACCGCAAGATCACCGGTCCATTCGAGGGCGTCGGCATCCGCGTCGAACGACGCGGTGCCCGCACTCGCAACCAGCGCATCATCCCAGCTCGCGTCGTCCAGCACCGCCGACAGGTCGTCATCGAACGACGCCCCCGTCACGGCTCCCGGTCCCCGCTGCGCGACCGTCACGGTATAGGTGATGGTGTCACCCACCGCCACATCGCTGCCCGGGGTTGGGGTAGACGTCTTGGCCACCGTGTAGTTCCCGGTCTGGTGCGTGGTCGTGCAGTCCGCCTCGTCGAGGCAGCCGTCGCTGGTGACCACGTTGGTCAACGTCATGTCACCGGCACCGGTCACCGTGACCGAATAGGTCACCGTGACCACGGCATCCACCGCGAGGTCGCCCGACCACGAAACCGTCGGTGCGATGTAGTCAGCCGTCCCCGCGCTCTCGGCGAGATCGTCGTTCCACGTCGCGTCATCCAGCACCGCGGTCAGATCATCGGTGAACGACGCGTCCTCCACCGCGGCGGCACCGATCTGCGACACCGTGACGGTGTACTCGATGGTGTCACCGATCTGCACGTCCGAGCCGGGCTCGGGATCCGAGGTCTTCACGGTGCGGTACCGGCCGGTCTGGTGTTCGGTCTCACACTCGGCAGCCGTCTCACAGCCGGGCGACTGCACGGTGTTGCCGATCAGCGTGTCGCCGGCAGCGGTCACCGTCACCGAGTACGTCACCGTCGCGACATCACCCGGACCGAGGTCACCGGTCCACGAGATCACCCCGTCGACGTACGTGAAGGTGCCCGCCGACGCGACGATGTCGTTGTTGAACGTCGCGTCATCCAGCACACCCGTGAGGTCGTCGTTGAAGAACTGCGCCACCACACGGCCCAGGCCCGACTGCGTCACCGTCACCGTGTACTCGATGACGTCGCCGATCTGCACATCGCTGCCCGACGCCGGGTCGGACGTCTTCACCGTCGTGTATGTGGCGGTGTAGTGCTCCGTCTCACAGACCTCCTGCGAAGCACAGCCATCACTGGTGACGACGTTGTGCAGGTGCGTGTCTCCGGCACCGGTGACTGTCACCGAGTAGGTGATGGTCACCACGTCGTCCACGGCCAGGTCGCCCGACCACGACAGCACTTGCGTCGCCGCGTCGAAGGTGGCGGTGCCCGCGCTGGCCGACAGCTCGTCGTTCCAGGTCGCGTCATCCAGCACATCGGTCAGGTCGTCGACCAGCGACGCACCGTCATACTCGGCCTCGCCGACCTGGGTAACCGTGACGGTGTACTCGATGGTGTCGCCCTCGTCGACGTTCGAACCGTCAGCGGGGTCGGACGACTTCACCACCGTGTAATCCGCGATGGGGTGCTCCACCGGCGGGCAGCCCGCATCCGGGCATCCCGGACTCGCCACCCCGTTCTCCAGGAAGTAGCTGCCACCCTCCGCGAGGGCTGCCGAGTCCTTCACCGTCACCGTGTAGGACACCGTGGCGACACCACCGACCGGGACCGTGCCGTTCCACGACAGCACGCCATCGGTGATCGTCGCAGCCCCTACCGAAGCAGTCGGGCCCGCCGTCAGATCAGCGTCGTCCAGCACCTCCGCCAGGTCGTCGGTGAACTGCGCCACCGCGGGAACCGTGCCCTCCTGCGTCACCGTCACCGTGTACGTCACCTCATCACCCGGATTCAGCACCGTCCCGGACGCGGGGTCGGACGACTTCACCGTGGAGTAGTTCACCACCTCGACCCCAGCCGGGTCGCAGTTGATCGTCGGCGCCACACCCGAATCACCCGGGATCGCCGCCGCACCACACGCCGTGTTCACCACCGAACCGCCGCCGGTGAGCGTCACCGTGTACTCGTGCATCTCGGTCGCCCCCGGCGCCAGCTCGCCCACCGTGAACGAACCCTCCGGGAACAGACTGTCGGTGATCTCCAGATCGGTCAGGGTCCCCTGGCCGGTGTTCTCGATCACGATCCGATACGGCACCTCGTCGCCCACACGGTACGTCGGGTAGTCCTCCACCGTGTTGGCGTCGTGCCACTCGCCGTCGTTGCCCAGCACGTACTTCTTCAGAGCCGCTGAGTAGTAGTTCGCCACCGTGATCGGCGCCGACGTGCGCATAACGAGCTCGGTGTGCTCGGTTCGCGCCTGCGCGCGGTTGACGAGCACGTCGCCGCCCTCGACACCGTCGGTGGCGATGTTCACCGTGAACTGCTGCGTCGCGCCCGCAGCAAGCTCGGGTCCGATGACACGAACAGCGGTGGCATCCGGGGTGAACGTGGTGGTCCATCCCACACTGTTGCCCGCGGGGTCACCTGCCGCACCGTTGGAAGTGTCGCCAGGGTCATCGGACAGCGTGGCCGGGTCGGCGGTGGTGTAGTACACCGTCGCCCCGCCAGCCGCATCCACTGAGGTGAGCGAGTAGTCACCGACGAATCCGGTTCCACGGTCGTCGCCGTTGAACGGCAGAATGTCGATCGTGTCCGTGAAGTCCTGCGGCAGCGGGTCGAAGGACCGCAGCGTCACCGTCCACGAACCCTCGCCCGTCCCGTCACCGTTCGGGTTCGGGATGAACGGGGTATCCGCAGCCTTCCCGATCGACGTGTAGCCGTTCGAGGCGATTGTCACTTGGGCCGTCGTGGGCAGTGACGTGACACCGCCGACTGAGGCGACGGCCGAGTTCTCGAGCACCGTGCCTGGCTCAACGCTCAAATCGGCGACGGCCTGGTAGGTGAGCGCGTGCGTGACGTTGGTCTCGACACCATCCAGTGTCCACGTCAGAACCTGCCGGCCATCTCCGGCGGTTGCTACCACAGGGGCGGGAGTCGCCGAGCCGTCCACGTAGGTCATACCCAGCGGCAGCGTGTCGACAATCTGATACCCGTCAACGGCCTCAGGGAGGTTGCTCGGAACGTTCGCCGAGTAGTTCAACGAGAACACCGCGGGCTGGCCGGGGTTCACCGCCGCGCGGTCGGCCACCTTCTCGATGTACGGGGTCGCAGTGACGATCCGCACGAGGTCTCGGTAAGCACCGAGCGTGCAGGGATAGCGAAGTCCGGGTGTTGGCGTGGCGCACGTTCCCGGGTTTGTCCAGCCGGTGCCATCCTGGCTGTACATAAAGCTCCAGATGTCCTGACCGACGGCCACGTCATCCTTCACTCGGTATTGCACCAACCATCCCGCGTTCGGCCCGGGAAGCGGTGCCGCCTCCGCCTGTCCCTGGGTCATTGTGACGCGCACGGCTTTCACTGTGCCGAGGTCAGCCGGTGGGGTGTTCACCCATCCCGCCGTGCCACCGCATTCCGGGAACGCCTGCGGGTTGTACCCGGCACTGGTCGAGGTGACGGTCGGGTGATTGCCGACGTAGTACTGCGTCACCGAGCCTGGGATGCCTGGGGCAGGGATGACTTCCTGGAACGTTAGGTAGCGCGTATCGATTGGCGCGCACATGCCGACTTGGAGGTTGTCGGGTCGGTCCATGCCGGGAAGCCCGGTCAGGAGTGTCTGTCGGATTTCCGTTCCCGGTGACACCACGTAGGTGCTGTCGAAGTTCGAGCCGCCCGAACCGGTGTGTGCACGGGACCACGGTGAGGTGAACGTCCCGGGGTAGAACCAAGTCTTGGTAACCGAGTTGTTGGCGGGGTCATCCTGTGCGGTCGAAGTCCCGGAAGCCGAGGAGTATGTCGGAGCAGAAGATTGCAGTGTGACCGATCCGGCGGTGGTTGGAACGATACGCAGCCAGATAGAGCCGCTGGCCAGCGCGACCTCGTCGACCGGTAGCCCCGCGCCGGTGGAGTCCTGCGTGGCCAGTGCGGCCGGCTCGTAATCGATGCCGGAGAGCGTGAGGCGGAACATGTTCGCGCTCAACTGCTGGATGGTGCACGTCGTCACCGGCGAAACCATCGCCTCTGCCGGGTGGGATCCGCCCGACCAGGGGTGTCCGTTGGCTATCCCCGTGGTGAACGGGGTGCACTGCTGCGCGCCGACTGAGATGCTCGACGCTGCACCCGTGATGTTGAGGTCATAGGTGACAGTCTGGGGGCCGGGCTCGCTGTGCCTGTCCTTGCTGAGCGTCCACTGCAGGTCAAGGTCCACCGTCGGGTTTGCCGGATAACCCTGGAGGTCATAGCTGCTCGTGGCGACCGCCCAACGGATGTCCATGCCGAAGTCGTTCACGATGTCGACAGGGGCGAGGTCGGCCGCGCCTCCCTCGATGGAGCCAGATCCGGTGAGCTGGCTTCCCGTCTCCCCGTCGACCCGGATCGGGGTCTGTACCACGTGAGCGGTGCCCTGGTTCTGCGTGCCGATGTTGCAGATCAGCGTCATGCCGTCGTCGGAGATGCTCGAGGCGGGGTCGACGCCATCGGTGAGACAGCTGCTGGGCAGCTCATCGAAGGTTCCGTTGTCGATCGTGAGGGTGAAGTTGACGTTGTCGACAGGCTCATTAGACGGAGCCGCCGCGTCGTCGTTGACGTTGACACGCCACTCGGCGTTGAGCACATCGCCGCTGCGCACCGTCGCGGGTGGTTCTTCGGCCCAGCGTGCGGTGATCTCGTAGACAGGAGCCGCCATCGCTGGGACGGCGGTGCCGATCGTCATGCCAGTGATGGCGAGCGTCGCAACCACCACCGCGGAAACGAAGCGTCTCACTCGTTGACGCGCGTCTTGTCGTGCGGCACGCGCTGCGCGCCGTGCCCCGATTCCCGTCGCTGAGCCATGGCTTCGTACGTCGTCCATTGGATCCCCCGATTCAGACGCGGGGCGATGGGCCCACGCGCGCAATGTCCACATCTATGTGACCGGAGATCAGCGGTTTCCCTATGTAGCTAGCTAAAACTTCATTAGTAAATTCACTAACCGGTAGACCTCTCCCCCTCTGAGTTGTGTGAAGGTCGTGCGTGTGAGTCATGGCCCCGAATTGGAGATCCTGGATGAGGGTCGTGTGCGTGAAACGCTCCTGTCGGGAGACGTCGATCAGATCGAGGCTCTGTTCGACGTACTGTGGTACTGGTTGCCGACACGCTTCGCGTCAGAGGTGATCGACGCCGTCAGCCGGCTCGATTCGGAGGTCTTCGCCCGCCGACCGCGGCTGCTACACCTGGCCGTCCTCGCCCACCATCGCCGATCCGCTGCGGGTCTCGATACGCAATTCGCGAGGATCGTTCAAGACATCGGTATTCAAGCCCGCCAGTATGCCGGCCGGTTGGCTGAGTTCGACAACCTCAGTGAACTGCAGACTGCCGGAACCCTCGCGGTCATCGCGACACGTACTGAAGGCGCCTATCGGCGTGCGGAACAGCTGGGTGATTGGGTCGACGAACGAGCACATACTTTCTACGCTGAACGCCCTCTGCCGTGGGATCCCGAGCAAGCACGCAGCAAACCCGGTTGGCTCTCCACACAGCGAGGCCTGACCTCAATGCTCAGCGGTGATCTTGACCGGGCGATCCACCTCTACAAGCGTGGGTATGCAGAAGCAGGCTCCGCACCGACTGCGCACTTCGCCGGCGCGAACGCGGCGGCCAACCTCGCCCTCATCGCAGCCCTGCGCGGGCACTTCGACGTCGCGCAACGCTGGATCGGGCGAATGGAAGCGGCCGGTCCGCTTCCCGGTTGGGTTGAGCACTTCACCACCCTCGGGGCGAAGCTCGCGCGAGCGATCATCGCCACCGAAGAAGCCGAACCCGACCTTGCCCTGGATCATCTCCGCGTAGCAGGGCCAGCGACACAGCAACTCGAACTGTGGCCATTCATCGCCTACGCCTGGGCAAACTATGACGCCGTCTTCGGCGAGCCCTATGAAGGGCTCGCGCGGTTGAAAACCGCCCGCCATGCGCAGGGTGCGCAATCCGTGATGGACTACGGTCTTGTCGGCGAGGTACTGCTTCGGTCCGAAGCCAAACTGCTCCTTCGCACGCACGAAGCCAGCCGAGTGTTCAATCTCGCCCGCGTGAGCGCTGGCCGCTTTCCCGCGCAGTACACGGCATGGGCCCAGCTGCTTGCTGGTCACCACCATCGGGCCATCCGCACCGCCGCCCGCGCGCTTCACCAGACCAGCGAGTCCCTGTCGTTGGGTGATGTCATCACCCTGCACCTGACTATGGCCGTCGCGCACCTCAGGGCGGGGCACGCCGACCGCGCCGCAGGAGCCTTCCAGGCTGCAGTGCGCATGCGATCCTCAACCGCGCATGTGAAGCCCTTCCTCACCGCCACGCGGGAAGAAATCTCCACGCTCGCTGACCTCGCGGGCCTCCCTGATCCACTCCTAGCTGTCCGCGCCGACGTACAAGCGAATCTCTCGCTCGACGTCACCATCGTGGACCTCACGCCACGGGAGCTCGCCGTCCTGCACGCTCTCGACGAAGGCGAAACCGCCGCAGCCACGGCGGCGAAGTTCAGCGTGTCCGTCCACACCGTACGCAGCCAGATCGCCAGCATCTACAAGAAGCTCGGCGTCAGCCGACGTCACGCCGCACTCGCACGCGCCCACGAATTGGGCCTCCTGAACACCGCACGTCGCGCTACAGACTCCGCGGCGAACTGACCGGCAAACGCGACCTGCCGGCCAAGAAGCAGGCGGACCTCTACCTAGCGCAGGTGGAAACGGCCAAGGCGCGCGGTGACTACATCAACCCCACCGACGCGCGCATCACCATAGCGAAGGTCGGTGAGGAGTGGCTCGCTGCACGCGAGTCGATCGTGAAGCCCTCGACATACCATTCGTTGCGCTCGGCCTGGCGGATCCACGTGGAACCCGGATGGGGCGCACGCGCCGTCGGCAGCCTCCGCCACTCCACCCCGCTTCGAGTCGCATGCGCGGGCAAGGACTCTGATGAGCTCGTGTTCGGCAAGGAGGAAGGACATCATCGCCGACCGCAGTCGCAGGATGGTTGGTTCGCCGCCGCAGTGAAGCGGGCCCAGAAGGACGACCCGACGTTCCCACGAATCTCTCCCCACGACCTCCGCCATACAGTCGCAAGCCTCGCTATCAGCGCCGGGGCGAACGTCAAAGCAGTACAGCGGATGCTTGGGCACGCGTCCGCAGCCATGACCCTCGACACCTATGCCGACCTCTTCGACGACGATCTAGATCGGGTCTCAGCTGCCCTCGACCAGGCCCGTTCTAGTTCGATTGTTGCCACCGTGTTGCCGCCGGATATCTCCGAGTAGGAAAGAAGCCCCCGACTCCGGCAGTATTCTGCGGATCTCGGGGGCTTCTGGCGTGGCGGTGACGGTGGGATTTGAACCCACGGTAGGGGGTTACCCTACACAACTTTTCGAGAGTTGCACCTTCGGCCGCTCGGACACGTCACCGCCGACAAGTGTACGTCACCGCCCGCACGCCCGCGAATCGCGACATCGGCGGGCTCACGGCCTCCGAGCGCCTCTTCGGCTCAAGTGCCGGTGGACCGACGAGACGACCACCGAGCCCTCGCCCACCGCCGACGCAACGCGTTTCACGGAACTCCGGCGCGAGTCGCCGACGGCGTAGAGCCCGGGCACGGAAGTCTCGAGCGGGCCCGGTACGACGCGCCCGGCCCACGGCTCCGGCGCGTCCTCGTCGGCCTCCGACGCACCCGTGAAGACGAAGCCCCAGCGATCCCGCATCACCTCTGGAGGGAGCCACTCGGTATGCGGGCGCGCGCCGATCGTGATGAACACGGCCTCGCACGCCACGCGCCGGCGATCACCGGTGGGAACATGCTCGATCTCGATCTGTGCGAGCCGCTCCCCCGCGGCATCCGCGTGAGCATCGACCACCCGGCTGTCGGTCACGATCTGCACCCCGAGTGCCGTCAGCTGCTCGATCAAGTACGACGACATGCTCGCGGCGAGCGACGGTCCCCGCACCAGGAGGGCGACGGATGCCGCGTACCTGGCCAAGTGAAGCGCCGCCTGTCCTGCGGAGTTGCCGCCACCGATCACGAACACGACGCGCCCGCGCTGCGCCTTCGCCTCCACTGACGACGCACCATAGAACACCGACGCGCCCACGAAGCGCCCCAGCCCTGGCACACGCAGCTTGCGGTACGACACCCCGGTCGCCAGTACGACGGCACCGGCGGCAACCCGCTCCTCGCCCAGATGGAGCAGGAATCCGTCGTCCACCTCGAGGCCGGTCACTGCGCGGGCGAGGCAGAACCGCGCACCGAAGACCCACGCCTGCTGGTACGGGCGGTCGGCCAGTTCCGCACCGCTGACCCCACGAGGAAAGCCGAGGTAGTTGCGGATCAGCGAGCTGCCCCCCGCCTGTCCCCCGAGCGACTCGCGCTCGAGCACCAGCGTGGACAGCCCTTCTGACGCGGCATAGACGGCGGCGGCGAGGCCACCCGGCCCCGCACCGACGATCGCGACGTCGACCGGCCGGTCGGGCAGAGCCGTGCCGTAACCTCGCGACGCGGCGATCTCGGCGTCGTCGGGATCGACGAGCACGCGGCCGTCCGCGGTGCGGACGACCGGCGCTCCTGCGTAGGAGATGCCCGCTTCCGTCAGCACCTGCACGCCGGCATCGGAATGGGGATCCACCTGCGCCACCGACACGCCCGCGCGTGAGAGCAGCTGCTGAAGCACGTGCGTACGCGGCGCGTGGTCCTCACCGACCACGGTGTATCCGACGCGACCACCGGCGGCGACGTGCCACTCACGCAGAAGTTCGGTGATGGTGCGATGGAAGTCTTCGTCGGCCGGACCGTGCGGACGCACCACGTAGTAGTCGATCTGCAGCTGCGACATCAGCGCGAGGACCTGCTGTGCGGTCGCGGGGTCGGCCCAGGAGCCCCATGTCAGCATCAACCCGCGCCGCGCGTCGGGGAACAGCCGCCGCGCCTGCGCGAAGAGCGTCTCGCCCGCCGCGCTCGCTCTGTCGTCGTCCGCCAGGACCAGCGCGACAGGGCGACCTTCGGACGCGAGCCTCGCGAGCGAGGCGAGCGGATCGGCATCCGCACGGACCACTGCATAGTCTGCACCGAAGCGACGGCGAACGACCTCCGCGACGTCCTGGCCCGCAGAGAGCGCGTCCTTCTCGGCGACGAGGATCACCGGCTGCATCGGATCGTCCATCGCGCCTCGCCCCGACGGCTCCGTCGTCGCCCGTCTGCCCGCGAGTGTAGCCCTGCGCGGCCAGGGCCGGAAGCCTTGCTGCGCGCACTCGAACGGATGCCGCCCCGGTGTCCTCCACGGGGCGTACGGTAACCACGTGGCCGACAAACCTCTCGCGACGACGTCGCGCATGAGCGCGACACAGCGCTCGGTCCTGTGGATCGCGATCCTCGCCTCGTTCGTGGCATTCCTCGACGGCACCGTCGTCAACGTGGCGCTGCCCGCGATCAGCGATGAGCTCGGCGGCGGACTCACCACGCAGCAATGGGTCGTCGACGCCTACCTGATCACCCTCGGTGCCCTCATCCTCGTCGCGGGATCGGTGAGCGACGCGTACGGCCGCGTCCTCGTGCTGCGCATCGGGCTCATCGGCTTCGGCATTGCGTCGGTCGCGATCGCCGCCGCACCCACCGCCGAGTTCCTCATCATCGCCCGGGCGGTGCAGGGCGCCGCCGGCGCGTTCCTGGTGCCGAGCTCGCTCGCCCTCATCACCTCGAACTTCACCGGGCCGGCGCAGGGGCGCGCGATCGGCACGTGGACAGCCATGACGACGACCGCGATGATCGTCGGTCCGCTGATCGGCGGCGTCTTCGTCGACCTGCTGTCGTGGCGGCTGGTGTTCCTCATCAACGTCCTGCCGATCGCGGCGACGCTGATACTGCTCGCACGTGGCGGCATCCGCGATGTGCGGAAGCCGGATGCCTCGGTCGACTGGGTCGGCGCCGTTCTGTGCACGCTGGGCCTGGGTGCGATGGTGTTCGCGCTCATCGAGCAGCCGAACCTCGGGTGGGCCTCGCCCGCGATCTGGATCCCGCTCGCCGCCGGACTCGCCCTGTTCACCGGCTTCGTGCTGCGGCAGCGGTCCGTGCGCAGCCCGATCCTGCCCCTCGACCTGTTCCGCGTGCGCAACTTCTGGACGGGCAACGTCGCGACTCTCTTCATCTACGGCGCGCTGTCGCTCAACGGCTTCGTCGTGGTGGTCTACCTGCAGCAGGGCGCAGGGCTTCCGGCGACCCTCGCGGGGCTGGCCAGCCTGCCGATGACGATCCTCCTCATCCTCCTCAGTTCTCGAGTCGGCGCGCTCAGCGGCCGCTGGGGGCCGCGCCTGTTCATGACCGTGGGCCCGATCACGATGGGGATCGGCGCCCTCCTTCTGCTCACCGTGGGCACCGAGTTCTCGTACTGGTGGCAGGTCCTGCCCAGCATGATCATCATGGGCCTCGGGCTCTCGCTCACCGTCGCCCCACTGACGTCGGCCATCCTCGGTGCCATCGAATCCGGGCGCTCGGGCATCGCGTCTGCCGTGAACAACGCGGTCGCCCGTGTCGCGGGACTCCTGACGATCGCCGCGCTCGCCGCGATCGTCGGCGGCTCGCTCGACCTCGACGGATTCCACCGCGCCGCCATCGTGACGGCGGTGCTCATGATCGGGGGCGGCATCGTCTCGTTCCTGGGCATCCGCAACCCTCCGCACGCGGTCACTCCCGACGACGAACCCGCCGCCTGAAGACGGGGAACGGATGCCGCGCGCCGGCCGCGCACGGCTGCTGTACCGTGATCATCCGGACCCCTGCAAGACTGGCGGCATGGCCGTGATCGAGAACTCCAAAGTCACCATCGTCGGAGCCGGCAGCGTCGGATCCAGCGCGGCGTATGCGGCGCTGATCCGCGGATCGGCCCGGCACGTCGCGCTGTACGACATCGCGACGCAGAAGGTCGAAGCCGAAGTGCTCGACCTCGCCCATGGCACGCAGTTCACCGGTTCGAGCGACATCACCGGTGGCAGCGATGTCGCCGTGGTCGAGGGTTCGCACGTGGTGGTGATCACCGCGGGCGCCAAGCAGGACCCCGGGCAGACCCGCATCGAGCTCGCCGGTGTCAATGCGGGCATCATCCGCAAGATGATGCCGCAGCTGCTCGAAGCCGCCCCGGACGCGATCTATGTGATCGTGACCAACCCGTGCGACGTACTGACCGTGCTGGCCCAGGAGGAGACCGGCCTGCCCCCGGAGCGGATCTTCGCGTCGGGCACCGTCCTGGATACATCGCGGCTGCGGTGGAAGCTCGCCGAACGCGCCGGTGTCTCGACGTCGAGCGTCCACGCCTACATCGTCGGCGAACACGGCGACACCGAGTTCCCGCTGTGGTCCAAGGCCACGATCGGCACGGTGCCGATCCTCGACTGGGTGACGCCGCGAGGTGACCGCATGACGGTGGAGGAGCTCGACCGGATCGCGGTCGACGTGCGCGATGCCGCTTACAAGGTGATTCAGGGCAAGGGCGCCACCAACTATGCGATCGGGCTGTCGAGCGCACGAATCATCGAGGCGATCCTGAACGACGAGCACGCCGTCATGCCGGTCTCGCCGGTGCTGCACGACTTCCACGGTGTCGATGGCGTCGCACTGTCGGTGCCCTCGGTCGTCAGCGCCGCCGGCGCCGTGCCGGTCCGCGAGACCCAGTTCGACGGTCACGAGCTCGAGCTGTTCCACCGTTCCGCCGGGACGCTGCGTGAGGTCGCCGAGTCGCTGCGGCACTGACCCGCTCGGAGCCGGAGGCGCGCGGGAGCGCCCGCATTCGGCGCGCTGACCCGCGCTCCCTCCATCGCGAAGACCGGCGACTCAGGTCCCCTGTGTCGCCGATGTGCGCTCGATAGCGTCGAAGCGCATTCACGACTCGGGGGTCCTCGTGCGCACACACACACTTACGTCCGGCATGCGTCTCGGCGCGCTCGCTCTCGCGCTGGCAGCGGCGATGGCGGTGACCGGATGCTCCGGCGCGGCGCCGGCAGCCACGTCGACGCCCACTCCGACCGAGGCGCCTGCGGAGTTCCCCGCAGACACCGCGGCGGCGCTCCAAGCCGCCCTGGACGACACGCGCGGCGAGCAGTTCGCCGGCGTGATCGCACGCGTCGTGACGGCCGACGGCACGTGGACGGGAACCTCCGGATCGGCCGCGCCCGACGGAGACACGCCACCCGCCCCGGACGACCGCACACGGATCGGCAGCCTGACCAAGACGATGACCGCGACGATCCTGCTGCAGCTCGTCGAGGAAGGGCTCGTCTCGCTCGACGACCCGATCTCGCAGTACGTTCCCGACTCGCCCAACGGCGCGGCGACGCTGCGGCAGCTCGCCGACATGACCAGCGGCATCCCGTCCTACTCGCTCGATCCGGATTGGGAGGCCAAGTACTTCGGCGACCCGTTCGTGCTCTTCACTCCCCAGGAACTCGTCGACGCATCAAACACGCTGCCGGTGGACGGTGCGCCGGGCGAGGTGTGGAAGTACTCGAACACGAACTACGTGCTGTTGGGGATGGTGATCGAGAGCGTGCTCGAGCAGCCGATCGCCGACGTGTTCGCCGAGCGACTGTTCGAGCCGCTGAACATGGCAGACACGGTGTATCCCGGCGGCTCGGCCGCGATCGACGAGCCCCACCTCGTCGGACTGACGAATCAGCGCAATCCGACCGGACCAGTGGAGGATGCCACGGACTGGAGCCCGTCCTTCGCATCGACCGCCGGCGAGGTGGTCTCGACCCTCGACGACCTGACGCTCTGGGCGCACGCGCTGTTCACGGGCGAGGGCGTCCTGGACGAAGAGACGCAGCAGCTGCGCCGGGACTCCATCCTGTCCTCGCCTGCCCCGAACGATGCCGAGTCGGGTTACGGAATCGGCTGGGGTGAGCGTCCCGACGGGTGGTGGGGGCACTCGGGCACCATCCCCGGGTTCACGACGTCGGTCTTCCACAGCTACGACGAGGACGCCACGATCGTCGTGGTCGCGAACACCGACGTGCCGCTGCCCTCCGGCGAGGTACCGGCACCTGCCGTGTTCGAGGCTCTCGCGGCAGCGTTGGGCTGACCACCCGGCAGTCGGAGCGGATGGATGCCGCCACCCGCGGTCGCGGCATCCATCGATGTCCGCCCTCGCCCGTACGCTGATCCCATGCCCGCTGCGCGCCGATCCACCCAGTCAGCGCCTTACAAGTGCACCGAGTGCGGCTGGACCACGCTCAAGTGGGTGGGGCGCTGCGGCGAGTGCCAGCAGTGGGGCACCGTGGTCGAGTCATCCGAGCCCACCGGACTCACGCGCTCAGTCGCGCCGGTCGCCCCCGGCGCGGGACGTTCGGCCCAGCCGATCACCCGCATCGACACCACCGACGCGCCGCGGCGCACGACCGGAGTCGGCGAGTTCGACCGCGTCCTCGGTGGCGGACTGGTCGCCGGCGCGGCGATCCTGCTGTCGGGCGAACCGGGTGTCGGCAAGTCGACCCTGCTGCTCGAGGTCGCGGCGCAGGCTGCTCGAGCGGGGCGACGTGTCCTCTACGCGAGCGCCGAGGAGTCCACGGCCCAGGTCCGGCTGCGCGCCGAGCGCACGCGTGCCCTCCACGACGAGCTGTATCTGGCGAGCGAGACCGACCTCGCAACGATCCTCGGACACGTCGATGAAGTGAAGCCCGAGCTGCTGATCGTCGACTCGGTGCAGACGGTGTCGTCCGCGATGTCGGAGGGCATGGCGGGGCATCCGTCTCAGGTCCGCGAAGTCGCCGCCACGCTCATCCGCGTCGCCAAGGATCGCGGTCTGCCCACGATCATCGTTGGACACGTCACCAAGGACGGGTCGATCGCGGGGCCGCGCATCCTCGAGCACCTCGTCGACGTCGTCTGCCAGTTCGAAGGCGACCGGCAGACCTCGCTGCGATTCGTGCGCGCGCTCAAGAACCGCTTCGGGCCGACGGACGAAGTCGGATGCTTCGACATGACCGGCGCCGGAATCGCCGAGGTCGCCGACCCCAGCGCCCTCTTCCTCGGCCACGGCAGCACCGAGGCCGGCACGTGCGTCGCCATCGCCCTCGAGGGCCGCCGGGCGATGCCCGTCGAGGTGCAGGCGCTCACCATCGAGACCAAGGCGCCCAACCCTCGGCGCATCGTCAACGGCGTCGACGCCGCACGCGTGGCGATGGTGCTGGCGGTGCTCGAGAAGAAGGCCGGCATCAAGACGTCCGACAAGGACGTCTACGTCTCCACCGTGGGCGGTGTGCGCTTCACCGAACCGGCCGCCGATCTCGCGATCGCCCTCGCCGTCGCAGGCTCGGTCACCGAACGCGCCATCCCGCGGCACATCGCCGCGGTCGGCGAGCTCAGCCTCGCGGGCGAGATCCGGCCGGTGACCCAGGCCGCGCAGCGTCGCTCCGAAGCCGCTCGTCTGGGCTATCGCGACGTCATCGACAACCGGTCGAAAGAGCTGCGCAGCGCCCTTTCCGATGTGCGAGTCCGGACGAGGAGCGGTCCCGGGGAAGAGGCTCCGGACTTCTGATCCCCGCCCGCGTCAGCGACCGCGTGGACGACGATCGTTCCGCACGCGCGCGTATCCGAGCGCGAGCGGGATGACCAGACCGGCGGCGCACACGATGCCCACGACGAGGTAGTCCATCCGGCGAGCGTGCCACAGTCGAGGGAGCGGGCGCGACCCAGAACCCGGAGTTTCGCCGATCCGGCGGCCTCGACGCGTCCGTTCAGGCGTCGAGAGCGGCGATGAGGTCGGTGGGGGATGCCTGCATCGGGTGGGGACCGGCGATGTCGAAGAACACCGTGGTGATCTCGTCCTCGTGAGCGCCGAGGAACGTGCGCAGCCAAGCGGGCGACTGCAGGGCGACGCCCGGCGGCAGGGTCGCGGGCTTATGCGCGGCGTCGCTGAACAGCAGCAGGGCGACGTCGCCGCTCTTGGGGTCTCGGTAGGTCCACACCTCGCCGGCATCGCGCGGGTCGTCGCGCTGACCCGGCCGCATCAAGGGCACCACCGTGGGTCCGTGTCGCAGCGCGAAGGCGACGGCGGCCATGTCCTGCGTCTGCAGGGCGTCACTCAGCAGAACGTTGCGGAACTCGAGAGGTTCCTTCTTCGCACGCTTCTTTCCTGCCACCCCACCAGGGTATCGAGTCGTCTCCGCGATCCCGCCCCACCTCTCCCGCGACCGCGCCCGCGCGGGCGCCGAACCGTCGCATGTGACCGCATGTGGGGTCCCCCACACGGCCATTCGCGACGGCTCGGCGGCGAGGCCTCGGCGACGACGCCCGGACGAGGCGTCGGCGGCTGGCGGCGGTCAGGCGAGGAAGCCGCGCAGCAGGGCCTCGGACCCGGCCAGATGCTCCAGAATCGCCGTTTCTGCGGCATCCGGTCGCCCCGCGAGGATCGCGGTGACGATGCGCTCGTGCTGCGCGTTCGAGTGCTCGATGTTGCGCCGCAGCAGCGGGAAGGTGTCGAGCCATTCGTTCACGCGGGCGCGATTCTCGGCGGCGAGCGCGACGAGCGACGGGATGCCGGCGATCTCGGCGATCGCCAGGTGCAGCAGGGTGTCGAGTCGGCGATAGTCGGATTCGGATGCCGCGGCCACCGCCTCGTACCGTGCCCACAGGTCATCGCGGGCCGCCGGTTCGAGGGTGCGAGCAGCCGCGGCCCGGGCGGCACCCGCCTCGATGACGCGGCGCATGCCGAGCACATCCTCGAGGTCGGACGCATCGACGTCGTCAGGATGCGGCGCCTGCGGCAGCGGGTCGGCGACGAACGTGCCGCCGTACCGGCCGCGGCGCCGCACCAGGTATCCGGTGTCGGCGAGTTCGCGGATCGCCTCCCGCACGGTGTCGCGGCTGACGGCGTACAGCACGGCGAGCTCGCGCTCGGACGGCAGCGACTCGCCCGGCGCGACCACGCCGAGCCGGATGGTCTGGACCAGCCGGGCGATCGTGTCTTCGAGGGCATTGCCCTCGCGCACCGGGCGGTACACGGCCTTGCGCACCTCGTGCAGCGGCGCGTCGGTCATCGCCGCCCCCCGGCCGTTCGCAACGCAGTCTGCGCGCGAGGCCTCACCCACGACACGCCGCCTGCAGCGCCGGCGGCGGCCGCCGGGACTGAGTTGCGAACCACGGCCCCGCTCATAGCGGAGTCACGTAGGCGTTGGTGATGCCGCCGTCGACCACGAACGCGGTCGCAGTGATGAACGAGGCGTCGTCCGAAGCGAGGAACGCCACGGCGGCCGCCATCTCCTCGGGCTCGGCGAACCGGCCCATCGGCACGTGCACGAGCCGGCGCTGCGCGCGCTCGGGATCCTTCGCGAACAGCTCTTGCAGGAGGGGCGTGTTCACCGGCCCCGGGCACAGTGCGTTCACCCGGATGCCCTGGCGCGCGAACTGGACGCCGAGCTCGCGGGTCATCGCGAGCACGCCGCCCTTGGAGGCGGTGTACGAGATCTGCGACGTCGCCGAGCCCAGCAGAGCGACGAACGACGCCGTGTTGATGATCGATCCCCTGCCGGCCGGCACCATGTGGCGCAGCGCCGCGCGCGAGCACAGGTACACGCTCTTGAGGTTGACGTCCTGCACCTTGTCCCACGCCGGCAGCTCGGTGGTCTCGATCGAGTCGTCGTCGGCGGGCGAGATCCCGGCGTTGTTGAACGCGATGTCGAGGCGCCCGAACTCCGCGGCGACGCCGTCGAAGACGTCGTTGACCTGCGCTTCGTCGGCGACGTTCACACTGCGGAAGACGCCGCCGACGTCGGATGCCGCGTCCTCGCCGGTCTGCGGGTCGAGGTCGGCGATCACGACCTTCGCTCCCTCCGCGGCGAACCGCCGCGCGGTCGCGAGCCCGATCCCGGACGCGCCCCCGGTGATGATGGCGACCCGATCCTTCAGGCGCTGCGTCAGATCCATCGTGTTCTCTCTCTATGCGTTCATCTCGTCGCGCGCCGGCGCGGTGGGCGAGGGTGTTCATTCCGTGGCGAAGAAGACGTTCTTGGTCTCGGTGAAGTGCTCGGCTGCGTCAGGTCCGAGTTCGCGGCCCAGGCCCGACGCCTTCATGCCGCCGAACGGGGTCCAGTAGCGCACCGATGAGTGCGAGTTGACCGACAGCACGCCGCTCTTCACACCCCGCGCGACCCGCACGGCGCGGCCGAGGTTCTCGGTCCAGATCGAGCCGGCCAGGCCGTAGATCGTGTCGTTCGCAAGCTGGATCGCATCGGCCTCGTCGTCGAACGGCAGCACCGCCACGACCGGCCCGAACACCTCCTCGCGCGCGAGACGGTCACCGCGCTCGGCGAGCACGACGGTCGGCGGCAGCCAGAATCCGTCGCCGAGCGGCCCGTCGCCGTCTGGAGCCGACCCGCGGAAGGCGACGTCGGCACCGCCGAGAAATCCCTCGACGGTGGAGCGATGGGATGCCGAGATCAGGGGCCCCATGTCGGTCCCCTCCTGTGCGGGGTCGCCCACACGCCACGCCGTGACGGCCGGCTCGAGCAGTTCCAGGAAGCGGTCGTACGCGGAGCGCTCGACCAGGATCCTGCTGCGCGCGCAGCAGTCCTGCCCGGCGTTGTCGAACACCGCGCCCGGCGCCGAGGCGGCCGCCTTCTCGAGGTCGGCGTCGGCGAACACGATGTTCGCGCTCTTGCCGCCGAGTTCGAGCGTTACGGGCTTGAGCTCTCGTGCACAGCCGGCCGCGACATCCGTCCCCACCGACGTCGACCCCGTGAACACGACCTTGCGCACATCGGGGTGCGAGACGAACCGCTGCCCGACGACCGAACCCGAGCCGGTCACCACCTGGAAGACACCCTCGGGCAGACCGGCTTCGAGCGCGAGCTCGCCGAGCCGGATCGCCGTGAGCGGGGTGAGCTCGGCCGGCTTGAGCACGACCGCGTTGCCGGCGGCGAGCGCGGGCGCGAAGCCCCACGATGCGATCGTCATCGGGAAGTTCCACGGCACGATCACCCCGACGACCCCGTACGGCTCGTGGAACGTCACGTCGAGCCCTCCGGCGACCGGGATCTGCTGCCCGCTCAGCCGCTCGGGCGCGCCGGCGTAGAAGTTCAGGACCTGGGCGACATGCGAGGCCTCCCAGCGGGCCGAACCGACCGGGTGCCCCGAATTGCGCACCTCGAGCTGCGCAAGCTCCTCGACGTGCGACTCGACCGCCCGGGCGAACGACCGCAGCGCGTCGGCTCGGGCGACCGGCGGCAGCCCGGCCCAGGCACGCTGCGCGACAACGGCGCGCGCGACGGCGGCGTCGACCTCGTCGACCGAAGCGCGTGCGACCTCGCCGATCGGCTGCGCCGTCGCCGGGTTGATCAGGGTGAAGGTGGCGCTCATGCCAGGGCTCCTTCACGTCGGCGTTCGGCGTAGACGGATGCCTCGGCCACGAGTCCCGCGAACAGCCGGCGATCCTCGCGGTTCTCCTCGGGGTGCCACTGCACTCCCACGAGGTAGCCGTCGCCGTCCGACTCGACTGCCTGCACCAGTCCGTCGTCGGTGCGCGCCGTCACGACGAGACCGTCGCCGAGCCGGTCGACGCCCTGGTGGTGGTAGCTGTGGACCTCGATCGGCCCACCGCCCACGAGCTCGGCCAGCCGCGAACCGTCCTGCACCGCGACCTCGTTCGTCGCGAAGACGCCGCCGCCCACGCGGTAGCGCTCGGTGCCGAGGGCTTCGGGAAGGTGCTGGTGCAGTGTCCCGCCGCGCGCGACGTTGACGAGCTGCAGCCCGCGGCAGATCGCGAGGACCGGCATCCGCCGCTCCTCCGCGCCGCGGAACAGCGCCAGCTCCCACGCGTCGCGCTCGGGCCGGGCAGCGTCGGTGAGCGGATGCCGCTCCGCGCCGTACAGCGAAGGGTCGACGTCGAGGCCCCCGGTGAGGATGAGTCCGTCCAGACCGTCGAGCACCGCCGGTGCGGCAGCATCCGGACCCGACTGCGGTGGAAGAAGCACCGCGATGCCGCCGGATGCGGTGACGGCGTCGAAGTACTGCTCGGGGAGGAAGGCGGCGCGCACGTCCCAGACCCCCTGCTTGGCCTGCTCGAGGTAAGTCGTCAGGCCGACCACCGGACGCCTAGAGCCGTTCAAAGCCACGCACCCTCTCCCAGTCCGTCACGACGGCGTCGTAGGCCTCCACCTCGATGCGCGCCTGGTTCAGATAGTGCTCGACCATGTCGTCGCCGAAGGCGGCGCGGGCGATCGCCGACTCGTCGAACAGCCGCGCGGCCTCACGCAGCGTCGTCGGCAGGTGGTCGACGCCCGACGTGTACGCGTTGCCGGCGAGCGGGTCGGGCAGCGGCAGCTCGTGCTCGATACCGTGCAGGCCGCCCGCGATGATCGCAGCGATGCCGAGGTACGGATTGACGTCGCCGCCGGGCACGCGGTTCTCGACCCGCAGCGACGAGCCATGGCCGATCACCCGCAGCGCGCAGGTGCGGTTGTCGATGCCCCACGCGATGCCGGTGGGCGCGAACGATCCCTTGGCGAAGCGCTTGTAGGAGTTGATGTTCGGCGCGTAGAGCAGCGTGAACTCGCGCAGGGTGGCCAGGATGCCGGCGATCCAGTGCTCCATGAACGGACTGAAGCCGTGGCGGCCGTCACCGGCCATGACCGGCTCGCCTTCGTCCGACCGCACCGACAGGTGGATGTGGCAGCTGTTGCCCTCGCGCTCGTTGAACTTGGCCATGAACGTGAGCGACTTGCCGTGGGCGTCGGCGATGGCCTTCGCGCCGTTCTTGTACAGGGCGTGCTGGTCGGCGGTCTCGAGCGTCTCGGCGTAGCGGAACGCGATTTCCTGCTGGCCCAGGTTGCACTCGCCCTTGACGCCCTCGGTGTACAGGCCCGCGGCATCCATCGACCGCCGGATGTCACGCAGCAGCGGCTCGAGCCGTCCCGACGCGAGCAGGTCGTAGTCGACGTTGTAGTCGGTCGAGGGTGTCAGCCCCTGGTAACCCTTGGCCCAGGCATCCCGGTAGGTGTCGTCGAAGACGATGAACTCGAGCTCGGTGCCCGAGTAGGCGACGAGACCCCGGTCGGCGAGGCGAGAGCGCTGGCGGTTCAGGATGTCGCGGGGCGACTGCGCGACCGGGTCGCCGTTCTCCCACGTGAGGTCGGCCATGACGAATGCGCTGCCGGGGTGCCACGGCAGCACGCGCAACGTCGCCGGGTCGGGGCGCAGCATCATGTCGCCGTAGCCGGTGTCCCAGCTCGACATGGCATAGCCGTCGACGGTGTTCATGTCGACGTCGACCGAGAGCAGGTAGTTGCAGGCCTCGGCGCCGTGAGGCAGCACTTCCTCCTGGAACAGCCGGGCCGAGACCCGCTTGCCGGAGAGACGGCCCTGCGCGTCGGCGAATGCCACGACGACGGTGTCGATCTCGCCCGCCGCGATGCGGTCGTTCAGCTGCTCGACGGTGAGGTTGCCCGGCATCCGTCCTCCTCTTATCGGCTTCTTGCGCGTCGCGAGCGCGGTTCCCCCGAACCGCGCTCACGCGATCACTCTATGGGGAAATTCGATTCAAAGGTAGACACAGCCCACCAATAGGCACCACAATCAGCGCAGGCGCATCGTGGCGCCGACCCGAGCGCACGTCCGTATCCGACTCCCGGAGGACCGATGTCCCAAGCGAGCAGTGCACCACAGCCCAGCAATCCTCCCGCGGCGAGGGAGGACTCGGCCAAGGTCGCTGGGGCGACCTATACCCGCGCCGGTCAGGACTACTTCGAGAGGCGAGGGCTCAAGCGCTCCGCCGGTGTCTGGGGGCTGTGGGGGCTCGCGGTCGCGGCGGTGATCTCGGGCGACTTCTCGGGCTGGAACTTCGGGATCGACTTCGCCGGTTTCGGCGGAATGCTGATCGCGTTCGTCATCCTCGTGGCGATGTACTACGGGATGATCTTCTCGATCGGCGAGATGGCGGCCGCCATGCCGCACACTGGGGGCGCGTATTCCTTCGCGCGGTCGGCGATGGGGCCCTGGGGAGGCCTCATCACCGGCGCCGCCGAGACCATCGAATACGTCGCGACCACCGCCGTCATCGTCTTCTTCTCGGCCTCCTACGCCGACGCGATCACATCCGAGCTTCTGGGCGTCTCGCTGCCGGGCTGGGTGTGGTGGATCATCCTGTACCTGGTCTTCATCGCGCTGAACGCCGCAGGCGCCGCGATCTCGTTCAAATTCGCCATCGTCGTCTCGATCATCTCGATCGGCATCATCCTCGTCTTCTCGGTGATGGCGATCTTCTCGGGCGCCTTCTCGTGGGCGAACCTGTGGGACATCGCGCCCGACCCGGGCCAGACCGAGTTCCTGCCGCACGGCGTGCTTCCGATCCTGTTCGCCCTGCCGTTCGCGATGTGGTTCTTCCTCGGCATCGAAGAGCTGCCGCTGGCCGCGGAGGAGTCGCACGACCCGGTCCGCGACATCCCGCGTGCCGGCTTCTGGGCCCGCGGCACACTCATCGTCACCGGCCTCCTTGTGCTCTTCCTCAACACCGGGGTCCTGGGAGCCGAAGCGACCGGCGTCGCGGCCGAGCCGCTGCTCGACGGCTTCCGCGCGATCGTCGGCGACGGGCTCGCGGCCGTGCTGGCCCTGTTCGCACTCGTCGGACTGCTCGCGTCGCTGCAGGGCATCATGTTCGCGTACGGGCGCAATATGTACTCGCTCTCGCGGGCCGGCTACTACCCGCGCTTCCTGTCGCTGACCGGCAAGCGCAAGACGCCGTGGGTGGCTCTCGTCGTCGGTGCGGTCATCGGCTTCGTGGCGCTCCTGATCATCGAGTTCGCCGGCGGGTCGGGCAGCGTCGCGGGCGCGATCGTGCTGAACATCGCGGTGTGGGGAGCGGTGCTCGCCTACTTCCTGCAGATGGTCTCGTTCATCATCCTGCGCCGCAAGTTCCCGAACGCCGAGCGACCGTACCTCAGCCCGTGGGGCATCACCGGCGCTGTGATCGCCGCCGCGATCGCCCTGCTGATCTTCGTCGGCTTCCTGCTGAACCCGACGTTCCTGCCTGCGATCATCGCCATCGGCATCGTGTACGTCGTACTGCTCGCCGGCTTCGCCTTCTTCTTCCGCCACCGCCTCGTGCTCTCGCCCGAAGAGGAGTACGCCCTGTCGGGCGGCGAGCACCGCGACCCGCAGGAAGAGGGCTACGACACGATGGAGAAAGAGGTCTTCGGCGACAAGCCGTGACGGACGGGGACGCGGGGCGGGCCGATCCGGGGGGACGGCCGCCCCGCATTCGTACTGTGGAATACCCGCCTTGACATGCCGCCAAACCGTGTCCCCCAAATGGTGGACAAAGCGCCGCTGCGGAGTTATCTTGGAGTGCCCTCCGACGACTGGGGAGTCGTGGATGGTGCACTGGGGAGTAGCTGGGATCTTCTGGGGAATCTGGGGCCACTGAACTTCGCAGCAAGGGTCCCTCGGGTGCCGTGCTCGGCACCCGAGGGACCTGATTCCTCGCCCTCACCGCCATGACCGCTGGGGGCGGTCGCGGCCCGGCACTGGGGTTTCGGGCCATGATGCTGGGGGCACCGCGGCGGCGACTTTCAGGGCCGGAATCGGAATCACTCTAGCCCGTGGCCGCTCTGGCCAGCGAGAACTCATTGGCGAGGCGCTGAGCCCAGGAGCCAAGCGGCCCTCCGATCGCTCCCTCTCTCGCCAACCACACCGTCGATGAAGTGCACGAGACGGTCGCGACGCGAGCTAGCTCGAGTCGCGCACGAGCACGGGCTTTCGTCCGCCGACTCCAACGAGCTCGATCTGGCCGCGAGAGCGCGGTCGCCTGAACGGGCGGTGAAGGAGAACGCAAGATTTCCGCAAGATGCCCGGATTTGGATGTCCCCCTTTTGGGGGACACGCTACATTGATCGTGGTGACGTTGTGGGGCACTGGGGAGACTGTGGGAGTCTCGCCTCACGACCAACCACTGGGGAAACTGGGGAACGGCCGGGCATGCGCGGACGCTTTCTAAGCGGACCCCCTCGAGCCCGTAGCCTGACAACGACCCGAGCTCGAGGGGGACCGGGCATCTACGACGCGTGCGCTCCGCTGGGGGCGGTGCGCTCAGACCCACTGTGTGGCCACTGGGGATGGCCGGGCCGTGTCATAGAGCCACGCTCACCTTGGCATACGCGAATCGGCGTGGTCTACGTTCTCCACGCAATGAACGCAAGACTGCTGCGGGCTCATAGGCCTTGAACGCAGCAGAACGAAAGTCCCCTCGAACTCGTCCGGGTGACGGGAAGCCCGAGGGGGCGTCAAGGGCATGCGGCCGGTAGTGCAGCGGACGAGTTGCGGACTGCAGCGTGATCTTTCCCGTACTTCCGGGCGGATCTTCAGTAGAGCAGGAACTGCTTCGACTGCGTCGAGGCGATGCCGCCGATCTCGACGGCCAGGTGGTACGACGAGCCGCCGCCAGGTGCTCGCGGACGGGTCGGGTCGTCGCAGGTACCGACGGCAGAGCGAGTGCGATCCCAGGTGAGCGGGGCGGCGCTCGTGACCGTCTGGCCGGCACCGAGCAGCACGATCATGTCGCTGGGCTCGCTCTGGCAGTCGGTAGACCTCCACCACGTGTCACTGCCGCTGGTCACCGTGAAGGACTGGGCGCTCGTTCCGACGTTCAGCGTGCAGTCGGCGCCGTTGTTGGTGAGCGAGATCAGGAACTGCGGGCTCTGATCACTGGTGTACGAATCCTGGGTCGTGACGGGTTCGACCACGATGTCGCCGGCGACGCACGGCTGCGCGGTCGGAGTCGCCCCGGGCGTGGCCGACGGGGCCGACGTGCCCTCGACGACCGCCCCCTCGACGGCACCGGTCCCGGTGGGATGGGGTTGCGGCGACGTCGGCACGGGAAGCGAGGTCGCCGTGTTCTGAGTCTGCGGCCGCGCGTCGTCACCGGTGCTCTCGGCGCCCCACCCTCGCCACGGCTGCGCGATGAGCAGCCAGATCACTCCCGCGATCACGAGGAGGGCGATGATCAGCACCAGCCGGCGACGACGATACACCGCTGGGGAGTGGCGTCGTCGGGCGGGCGTGCCGGTCATGACAACAGGGTAAGGCCGAGGCATTCGTCCCTCTGGTCGGCGCGCTGACAGCCTGGTTTCACAGGAGACGGAGAGCCCCGATCGCTAGGGTCGGATCGACCCCAGGAGGACCCCATGAAGTGCCCCACCGATGGATCCGTGCTCGTCATGAGCGAACGCTCGGGCGTCGAGATCGACTATTGCCCGACGTGTCGCGGCGTGTGGCTCGACCGCGGCGAGCTCGACAAGATCCTCGAGCGCGCGGAGCGCGAAGCCGGTCCCGCCGGCCCGGTCGGCCCGGCGGCCCCGGCCGCTCCTGCCCCTCCTGCCTACGGCGGGCAGCCCGCGTACGGACAGCCGGATCGCGGCTACGCCGACCCGCGCTACCCCGAGCCGCAGGCGTACGATCCGCGCTACGGACAGCAGGGATACGACCAGGGCTACCACCGCAAGAAGAAGAAGGAGCACTGGCTCAGCGACCTCTTCGACTGAGCCCGGCGGCGGTGTCCCGCCTCAGAGCTGCTTGAGCATGCGCGTGTTGCCGAGGGTGTTCGGCTTGACGTGCGCAAGGTCGAGGAACTCCGCCACGCCCTCGTCGGGAGAGCGGATCAGCTGCGAGTACACGTCGGGATCGACGACCTGCTCGCCGATCGGCTCGAACCCGCGGCGGGTGAAGAAGTCCACCTCGAATGTCAGGCAGAACAGGCGCGAGATCCCGAGCGTGCGGGCGTTGTCTTCGAGGGCTTCGACGATGGCACGGCCGACGCCGTGGTGCAGCCACTCGTCGACGACGATGAGCGTGCGGATCTCGCCGAGGTCCTCCCACATGACGTGGAGCGCGCCGCATCCGACCAGGTTGCCGTCGGTGTCCTCGGCGACGACGAACTGCTGCGTCGCCTCATAGAGCACGACGAGGTCCTTGCCGAGCAGGATCCGGCGCTGCACGAACGGCTCGAGGATCGCCTGGATGCCACGGACGTCCTTCGTGCGGGCCGGCCGCACCGTGAACTCGCTCATCGAACCAGCGTAGAGCCCGCTTCGTGCCCTCGCGGGCCCCCTCCCCGGTTCCCTCGCGGCTAGACCTCGCCGAACGCCTCCGCGATGCGGTCGAACGCCTCATCGAGCAAGTCGAGCAGGTCGGCGTCCTCCCTCTCGAGCCACTGCTCGTATGCCGCAAGGCACAGACTCAGGCAGACCCAGGCGATCGCCTGCGCCGCGAGCGAGTTCGCCGGTTCTTCGCGCCGATCTGCAACGAACTCGGCGACGACCTGCCGCCACCCGCTGTAACGCAGGGTGGAGTGGGCCATGAGGTCGGGGACGTTCAGCAGCAGCCACATGCGCTGCCGGTGGAAGGGGATCTCGTCGGCCGGGAACCGGTTGAACTCCACGACGGCCTGGCGGAGCGCCTCCATCAGCGGCACATCGCGGGGAACCGAGGCAAGATGCGCGCGCATCCCGTCCAAGAGGTCGTCGAACTCTCCCCACGGCAGGTCGTTCTTGGATGTGAAGTAGCGGAAGAACGTGCGCCGCCCGATGCCCGCGGCCTTCACGATGTCATCGACGGTGGTCTCGTCGAAACCGCGCTCGAGAAACAGCCCCAGCGCGATGTGACTGAGCTCGCCACGGGTGGTCGCGGGTGAGCGCCCGATGCGGGGACGCGCGGCGGGAGCGTCGAGGTGGTTCATCCGGCCCCTTCCATTAGGCACCGAGTGTCATTAGTATCGTGCCACTACGGAGATCCGCCAATGAGGGCGGACCTCGCAGAAGGAGCATCGCAGATGGATGCCGGTACCCGTCGGACGCCGCAGGCTGGGGTAGCCCTGGCTGGTGCGCGGTCCGCGCGGCGTTCTCACCGCCTCGGCGCGTTCGCGCCGGCATCACCGCACGACCCCGAGTCAACCGGCATCGAACGATGCCAGCAGGAGGGCAGCCGCCCCGACTCCCGCTGAGCCCGCAGCCCTTGCACGCCCGCGATGACGTGGGCGCCGATCCGGCTGTGCGCTCACTCGGGTGGCAGCGGCGTGCCCGCGATCAGAAGGGAGAGGGAGCATGGGACTACTGGAGGGCAAGGTCGTGTTCGTCACCGGCGGGTCGCGCGGACAGGGCAGGGCACACGCCGTCACCAGCGCGCGTGAAGGCGCCGACGTCGTGATCATGGACACGCTCGACCAGATCGGCACGGTCGACTATCCGATGGCGACCCAGGAGGACTTCGACGAGACGGCCCAGCAGGTCGAGGCTCTCGATCGCAGAATCGTGTCGGTCGTGGGCGACGTTCGCCGCCAGGCCGACCTCGACCGCGCGGTGGCCGAGGGCATTGCCGAACTCGGCAGAATCGACGCGCTGATCGCCAACGCGGGGATCTTCTCACTGGCCCCGGCCCACGAGATGACCGACGAGATGTGGGACGACATGATCGCCGTCAATCTCACCGGGGTCTGGAAGTCGGCCAAGGCGGTGCTGCCGCACATGATGGAGCGCGGCGGCGGGTCGATCGTCATGACGTCGTCCATCAACGGACTCGAGCCCGGCGCCAATTACGTCCACTACTGCGCCGCGAAGTTCGGCGTCGTCGGCGTCATGAAGACCCTCGCGCTGGAGTACGCGCGGCACGGCATCCGCGTGAACGCCGTTCATCCCGGCGCCATCCTCACTCCGATGACGAGCTGGCAGGGGGCGTGGGACATGATGTCGGGCAAACCGGCCGGGCAGGGCACGGAGGCGGACATGCTCGAGGCCGGATACTCCTTCCACGCGCTGAAAGGCGCCGGCTTCCTCTCGCCGCAGCGCATCGCGGACGCGGCACTGTGGCTCAACTCCGAGCTGGCCTCGGCCGTCACCGGCATCTCGGTGCCGGTCGACGCGGGCCATCTCCTGCAACCCGGCTACAACCCGGACCCGGTCAAGTAGGCCGGGACCTGACCCGAAGGAGAAGCACACATGGGAAGAGTCGACGGCAAGGTCGCCCTCATCACCGGAGCCGCACGCGGGCAGGGCCGCAGCCACGCCCTGCGCCTGGCAGAAGAGGGCGCAGACATCATCGCGGTGGACATCTGCGGTCCGGTCCAGGGCCTGCAGTACTCGCCGGCCACGGAGGAGGATCTCGCCGAGACCGTCCGCCAGGTCGAGGCGCTCGACCGGCGGATCGTCGCGAGCGTGACCGACGTCCGCGACCGCGACGCCTTCAAGACAGCGATCGACGAGGGAGTCGCGGCGCTCGGCCGACTCGACATCGTCGTGGGCAACGCCGGCATCTGCATCATCGCGCCGTGGGACGAGGTGACCCCGGAGATCTGGGACACGACGATCTCGACCAACCTGACCGGGGTGTTCAACACGGTCCAGCTCACCGCGCCGCACCTGATCGCCGCCGGCGGCGGGTCGATCATCCTGACCAGCTCGGCCGCGGGACTGAAGGGCTTGCCGTTCCTCACCCCGTACGTGGCGTCGAAGTTCGGCGTGACCGGGCTCGGCAAGGCGTTCGCGACGGAGCTGGCCGAGCACAACATCCGCGTCAACACGCTGCACCCGACGGGCGTGGAGACCGCGATGGGTGAGATGGCGGATGCGTACCCGCCGCTGCTGGAGAAGCACCCTCGCGTGGGCGGGATGCTCACGAACATGCTGCCGATCGAGACCACGCAGCCACGCGACCAATCCAACGCCGTGCTCTTCCTCGCGAGCGACGAGGCCCGCTACGTCACGGCGCTCTCGATGACCGTCGACGCCGGCAACACGCAGTACTGATTCCGACACTCCTGGAGAAGGGAAAGAAGACATGGGACGGGTAGAAGGAAAGGTCGCTTTCATCACGGGGGCCGCTCGCGGCCAGGGGCGCTCGCACGCCGTGCGCCTCGCGCAGGAGGGCGCCGACATCATCGCCATCGACATCTGCGAGGCGATCCCCGAGAATCCGTACGATCCGGCCACGGAGGAGGACTTGGCAGAGACCGTGCGGCAGGTCGAGGCGCTCGATCGGCGGATCGTGGCGGAGAAGGCCGACGTGCGCGATTTCGCACAGCTGAAGGCAGTGGTAGACCATGGCGTCGCCGAGCTCGGTCGGCTCGACATCGTGTCCGCGAACGCGGGCATCTCGGGCAGCCCGAACAAGTCGGAGGACATCCCCGACGACGAGTGGACCAACATGCTCGACATCAATCTGTCGGGTGTGTGGCGCACCGTCAAAGCGGCGATCCCGCACCTGCGTACGGGGGGCCGAGGCGGCTCGATCGTCCTCACGAGCTCCGACGCGGGGCTGTTCGCGTACGAGAACATCGCGCACTACGTCTCGGCCAAGCACGGCGTGGTGGGGCTCATGCGCACGCTGGCCCTCGAGCTTGCGCCCGACATGATCCGGGTGAACTCCATCCATCCGACGACCGTCGATACCGACATGGTGCAGAACGAGCAGATCTACCGGCTGTTCCGGCCCGATCTGGAACATCCCACCAAGCAGGACTTCGCGGATGCCGCCACCCAGATGAATGCTCTCCCCATTCCGTGGGTCGAGGCGGTCGACATCTCCAACGCACTGCTGTGGCTCGCCTCCGACGAGGCCCGGTACGTCACCGGCGTCGCTCTGCCGGTGGATGCCGGGGCCGCCGTCAAGTGAGCACGTCGACGATGGATGCTTCGGCGAGCACCGCCGACCTGCGCCGGAGTCACGACCGGATCGCCGAGCGGATCATCGGCCGCCAGCGTGAGCTCGAGCTCACCCTGGCGGCCGTGGCCGCGGGACGCGACATCGTGCTGGAAGGTCCCCCCGGCACGAGCAAGACGACGATGCTCGCCGCCATCACCGGGGAATGGGGCATCCCGCTCATGTTCGTCGAAGGCAACGCCGATCTGACTCCCGCGAAGCTCGTCGGGCATCACAATCCGGCACGGGTGCTGCGTGAGGACTACTCGGCAGAGAACTTCGTTCCGGGCCCGCTCGTCGAGGCGATGCAACAGGGCGGCTTCCTGTACATCGAGGAGTTCAACCGGGCACCCGAAGACACCCTCAACACGCTGCTGACGGCGATGGCCGACCGCTCGATCGCGGTCCCCCGCGTCGGACGGATCACGGCTGCGCCGTCGTTCCGGGTGATCGCGTCCATGAATCCGTACGACAACGTGGGCACGACGCGGCTCTCGACCAGCGTCCACGATCGTCTCAACCGGCTTTCGGTGGACTACCAGGACGCCGACGCGGAGGAGCGCATCGTCGCGCTGCGGACAGGAGCCATGGGAGCCCTCGGGGAGCGGATGCTGCAAGACGCGGTCGCCGTGACTCGCGCGACCCGCGGGCATCCCGACGTCCGTCAGGGCTCGAGCGTGCGAGGGGCGATCGACACGACGCTCGTGGCCACTCAGCTCGCGGCATTGCGCGGCCTCGAGGACCCGACGGCCACGGACTACGCCGAGCTGGTCTTCGACGCCATGATCGTCGCTCTCTCGGGCCGCATCCATCTCGATGAGGCCGCCGAGACGACGCCGGAGCGCCTGCTCCGCGAGATCTGGGAGGACCGGTTCATCCTCGAGCCGCACCAGGCGGCGCCCGGGTGAAGAGAAGTCGCGGCAGACTCCCCGCTTGCGCGTGAGAAGCGCGGCGCGGCGACGCGCGGCACGCCTCTCCGCCGTCGGCCGAAGCAGCTCGACGCGCCTCCGCAGGTGTTCGACGTCTCCCCCGGATCGGCGGGGCTCGTGATGCCGGCATCGGGCGACCGCGGGGCGGCACCGGCGGCGCCAGGCGGGACGGCCGCTGCGCAGACCGACGAGGCCGGGACGGTCGTGCCGGTGCCCGACGACGCTCGGGCCATCGATCCGGCTGTCCGCGCCCGGGCTCGGCAGATCGCCGCCCGGCTCGCCGTGCCGCGAGCGCGGCGGGACGTCACCTCGCGACGGGGCGTGGGCGAACTCCTCAGCGTTCCGTATCGCGCCGGTTCGGACGACATCGACCTGGATCGGACGATCGAGGTCCTGGCCGAGCGGCCGGTGCCCGACGACGAGGACATCATCGTCCGCGAGCGCGTCCGGACGCGGCGATCGGTCGTGCTCCTCGTCGATGTCTCGGGATCGATGCGCGGTGAGCGCATCCGCACCGCGGCTGCCACGGTCGGGGCGCTCGCCGGCGAACTTCATCGCGACGCGCTGGCCGCCATCGCGTTCTGGTCGGACGCGGCGCTGCTGCTGAGCCTGGGCGATCCGGTGGTCCCCGATCGCGTGCTCGATGCCCTGCTGCGGCTCCCGGCCCGCGGGCTGACGAACGTCGGATTCCCCCTCGAGCTCGCCATTCGCCAGCTCGCGCGCGTTCCGGCGCGGGACGCCCGGGTCCTGCTCCTCTCGGACTGCGTACACAACGCCGGACCCGATCCACGGCCGATCGCCGCACGCCTGCCGCGCCTGGACGTGCTCCTCGATGTCTCAGGCGAGCACGACCTGCCGCTCGGCAGAGAGCTCGCAGCGCGCGGGCGCGGACGGTGCCGCGTGATCCGCACGCACCGTGACGTGGCGCCCGCGCTGCGTGCGGTGTTCTCGGACTGACAGACGAAGAGCGGTCCCCGCTTCCCCTCCAGGCGCCGCTGGCGCGTCGCCCGGAGCCTCGGGGGGCGGGGGCCCAGCCGCGGCCTCTAGCCGCGGCATCCGCTCTCTCTCGTCAGTGGTTACGCGTTCGCCGCGAGGTCCGGGGTCGCGGTGATCTCGCCGTTGTGGACGACGCCGACGGCGACCTTCTCGCCGCGCGGGCCGTTCTCGAAGACGAACTCGCCGTTCTCGGCGTCGACGGTCACGTGGTCGCCGGAGTTCAGCTCGCCGTGCAGGATCTTCTCCGACAGGCGATCCTCGACCTCGCGCTGCATCGCACGACGCAGCGGCCGCGCGCCTAGCGCCGGGTCGAAGCCGATCTCGATCAGCTTCTCCTTCGCGGCCTGCGACAGCTCGATCGTCATGTCGCGGTCCAGCAGCCGCTCGCCGAGACGCTTGGTGAACAGATCCACGATCTGCACCAGCTCGCCCTTGTTCAGCTGCGGGAACACGATGATGTCGTCGACGCGGTTGAGGAACTCGGGCTTGAAGTTGCGCTTGAGCTCTTCGTTGACCTTGCCCTTCATCCGGTCGTAGGTCGTGCCCTGATCGCCCTCGACCTGGAAGCCCACCGGGCCTCCCGCGATCGCCGACGAACCGAGGTTGGTCGTCATGATGATCACGGTGTTCTTGAAGTCGATGACGCGGCCCTGACCGTCGGTCAGGCGACCCTCTTCGAGGATCTGCAGCAGCGAGTTGAAGATGTCGGGGTGGGCCTTCTCGATCTCGTCGAACAGCACGACCGAGAACGGCTTGCGGCGCACCTTCTCGGTGAGCTGGCCGCCCTCTTCGAACCCGACGAATCCGGGAGGGGCACCGAACAGACGCGAGACGGTGTGCTTCTCACCGAACTCCGACATGTCCAGCGAGATCAGCGCGGACTCGTCGTCGAACAAGAACTCGGCGAGCGCCTTGGCCAGCTCGGTCTTTCCGACGCCGGTGGGGCCGGCGAAGATGAACGAGCCCGAGGGGCGCTTGGGGTCCTTGAGGCCCGCGCGCTGACGACGGATCGTCTTGGAGAGAGCGGCGATCGCCTCTTCCTGGCCGATGACGCGCTGGTGCAGCGCCTTCTCCATGAAGACGAGACGGCTCGACTCCTCCTCGGTGAGCTTGAACACCGGGATGCCGGTGGCCTGGGCGAGCACCTCGGCGATCAGACCCTCATCGACGACCGCGTGGCTCGCGACGTCGCCCGAGCGCCACTGCTTCTCGAGGCGCAGACGCTCGGCGAGGAGGGACTTCTCCTCGTCGCGCAGGCCGGCGGCCTTCTCGAAGTCCTGGTCCTCGGAGGCGCGCTCCTTGTCTTCGCGGACCTTGGCGATCTTGTCGTCGAACTCGCGCAGCTCGGGCGGGCTCGACAGGATCGACAGGCGCAGGCGCGCGCCGGCCTCGTCGATCAGGTCGATCGCCTTGTCGGGCAGGAAGCGGTCCGCGATGTAGCGGTCGGCGAGGTTCGCGGCGGCGACGATGGCGCCGTCCGTGATCTGCACCTTGTGGTGCGCCTCGTAGCGGTCGCGCAGCCCCTTCAGGATGTTGATCGCGTGGGGCAGGCTCGGCTCGGCAACCTGGATCGGCTGGAAGCGGCGCTCGAGCGCGGCATCCTTCTCGAAGTGCTTGCGGTACTCGTCCAGCGTCGTGGCACCGATCGTCTGGAGCTCGCCACGCGCGAGGAGGGGCTTGAGGATCGACGCGGCGTCGATCGCACCCTCGGCGGCACCGGCACCCACGAGCGTGTGGATCTCGTCGATGAAGACGATGATGTCGCCGCGCGTGCGGATCTCCTTGGTGACCTTCTTCAGGCGCTCCTCGAAGTCACCGCGGTAGCGGGAGCCGGCGATGAGCGAGCCGAGGTCGAGCGAGTAGACCTGCTTGTCCTTCAGCGTCTCGGGCACGTCGTTCTTGACGATCGCCTGTGCGAGACCCTCGACGACGGCGGTCTTGCCGACACCGGGCTCGCCGATGAGGACGGGGTTGTTCTTGGACCTGCGCGACAGGATCTGCATGACGCGCTCGATCTCCTTCTCGCGCCCGATCACCGGGTCGAGCTTGTTGTCGCGCGCGGCCTGCGTCAGGTTGCGACCGAACTGATCGAGCACCTGTGAGCCGCCCTGCGCACCTGTCGCGGACTCGTTCGCGGCGCCCGAGACGGCGGCCGGCTCCTTGCCCTGGTAGCCCGAGAGCAGCTGGATGACCTGCTGGCGCACCTTGTTCAGGTCGGCGCCGAGCTTGACGAGCACCTGGGCGGCAACGCCCTCGCCCTCGCGGATGAGGCCGAGGAGGATGTGCTCGGTGCCGATGTAGTTGTGGCCGAGCTGCAGCGCCTCGCGGAGGCTGAGCTCGAGCACCTTCTTGGCACGCGGCGTGAACGGGATGTGCCCGGTCGGCTGCTGCTGGCCCTGACCGATGATGTCCTGGACCTGCTCGCGGACGGCGTCGAGCGAGATGCCGAGGGATTCGAGCGCCTTGGCGGCGACCCCCTCGCCTTCGTGGATCAGCCCGAGCAGGATGTGCTCGGTGCCGATGTAGTTGTGGTTGAGCATCTTCGCCTCTTCTTGGGCGAGCACCACCACACGACGGGCACGGTCGGTGAATCTCTCGAACATCGTCTTTTCCTCCGGGGCGCACGGTTGCGGTGATGCACTGCTGGCGCCTTACATCGAGGGTAACCAGCGGGCGGATGCCGCATACCCGTGTTCGCCGTGGGCATAGCGGTCTGGACTTCTGGTGACACCTTGACCTCCGGCATCCGATGGGATTATCGTTTTTCGATAACAACGTTTATCGATATGGAATGGTGATCCGATGTCAACGACAGCACGCCCGCACGTGTCGCGCGGCGAAGGCTTCGCCCTGGGACTGATCGCGACCGGCGCGGTCAGCGTCGCGGTGGCGGCTCTGGTGGCGGTCGTCCGCGCCGCATTCGCGATCTTCGGGAGCGACCCGACGATCCGCATGCCCGTGACCGGTGGTGAGGTGACCGCACTGGCCGACGTCCCCGAGATCTCGGCGGCGACCTACGCGACGGCCGAGGTGACCTTCACCTCGCTTCCGGCCGGCGTGAGCTGGATGCTGCTGCTCGAGCAGGCGCTCCCCGCACTCGCGACCATCGGCGTGTGCATCGTCGCGTGGTGGCTCGGCGTCTCGCTCATGCGGGCCCGGCCGTTCCGTCCCGCGATGTCGAACGCGATCGGCGTCGTCGCCTGCCTCGTCCTCGCAGGCGGCCTCTTCGGCCAGCTGCTCGGCGCCTTCGGTCGGGCGATGCTGGTGGACGACCTCGCAGCGACCTCTCCCGAAGTCACGGACGTCTTCTGGATATTCCTCGTGGAGCTCGACCTCGCACCCGTCGGCTGGGGCTTCGCGCTGGCGCTCGTCGCCGCATCGTTCGCGATCGGCGCCCGCCTGCAGCGCGAGACCGAAGGACTGGTGTGACCCCCGCGGAGGATGAGGGACCGAGCGGGGTCCACTGCCGGCTCGACGAGCTGCTGCTCGAGCGTGGGATGACGCTCACCCGGCTCAGCGAGCTCGTCGGCGTCTCGGTCGTGAACCTGTCGATCCTCAAGAACGACCGGGCCCGGGCTATCCGCTACTCGACGCTGTCGGCGATCTGCCGCGCCCTGGACTGCGAGATCGGCGACCTCCTCGTCCGCGCCGACGCGTCGCTCTGACCCTGGCCGCGTCTCGGGCGCAGCGCCACGCGGGAGCGCGCCTCCGCCGGGCGGAGAAACGCGCTCCCGCCCGGCGGAGAATCGCGGCATCGGCGGAGGATTCGCGCGAGATACTCCGATCCCGGGCCGAACCTCCGCCGGGCGGAGACCCGAGCAGCAGAGCCGACACAGCGGTGGATCCCTCGCCGCGGGGCACAGGCGAGACGATTCCGGATGCCACGGCTCGCGGCATCCGGAATCCGACGCGTCAGTCGTTGCCGATGATGGGGATGCGGATGTTGTCGAACTCGGCGCCGGTGAGGATCGCGAAGGCCTCGGAGTCGTCGTCGAGACCCTCGGCCTGGACGAGCGTGCCGCGCGGGGCCATGTCCATCGTGCACACCTGGTCGGCGGGCGGCGTGGCGAACGTCACGGTCACCTCGGACCCGGCGGCGGTGACTCCCTCGACGGCCGGCACGCACGAGGACGAGCCCCACGTCAGCACGATGAACTCGCCGTCGTCGTCGGTCCAGCCGGCGCTGGGCAGGTAGTCGGTCTCGCCGCTGGGGTCGAGGCCGGCGACGCCGTCGAGGTCGGTGTCGCCGTGGTTGTCCCCGTACGTCACGCGGATCTCGAGCTCCTGTGTGGGGTCGACGCCCTCGGGCAGCCCGACGACCGTCGCGCGCGGCACGAGGTCGCGTGTGCAGGCGGTGTCGGCGGGCGGGTCGACGAGCTCGACCTCGAGCACGTTGCCGTTGAGCGCGACCTCACCGGCCGTGGGGACGCAGGTGGACGATCCCTCGGTGACGATCCCGATCATGCGGCCGTTGTCGAGCCATGCGGCATCGACCTCGATCTCGGTGCCGGCACCGCCCGACGAGCCGCCCGCGCTGGAGGACGGCGTGGCCGGCGAGCCGGGACCGGCAGTGGACGCGCACGCGGTCAGAGCGCCGGCGACGAGAAGCACCAGAAACGATCCGGCCAGGGCGGAAGTTGAGCGACGTGGCATGCGAGGGCCTTTCGATCCGGGATGCCGTGAGGCCAGGCATCCGTCCCCCCTATGGTGTCGCAACCGGGCCGGAAATCTCAGGCCTTCGATAACACCCCGGTCACGATCCTCCGCCTACTGCAGGGCAGAGGTCAACCGCGCGAGATTGTCGAGGACGGTGGACCGCAGCGGCTGCTTCTCCCATTCCTCCAGGGTCAGGTGGCGGCTCAGGGAGCGGTACTGGTCCTCGACCACGCGCATCTCGCGGACGAACTCCTCGCCGCGCACGAGCATCGAGATCTCCATGTTCAGACCGAACGAGCGCATGTCCATGTTGCTCGAGCCGATGATCGCGACCTCGTCGTCGATCGTGAGGCTCTTGGTGTGCAGGATGTAGGGCTTCTTGTACATCCAGATCTTCACGCCGGCGCGCAGCAGCGCCTCGTAGTAGCTGCGCTGGGCGTGGTAGACGATCGCCTGGTCGCCCTCCTCCGAAACGAACAGCTCGACATGGATGCCCCGCTGGCACGCCGTGGTGACCGCGAGCAGCAGCGCCTCGTCGGGCACGAAGTAGGGGCTCACCACGATGATCTGGCGCTGGGCGGCGTAGAGGAGCGCTGCGAACAGCTTGAGGTTGTTCTCGAACTCGAATCCGGGGCCGGACGGAATGATCTGACAGTCGAGGTCGCCGGGGCCGGATTTCACGTCGAACAGATCGATCTCGTCGGTGAGCACCTCGTCGGTCTCGCTGTACCAGTCGCTCAGGAAGACGGCATTGACGGATGCCACGACCGGGCCCTCGATCCGCGCCATGAGGTCGACCCAGTGCAGGCCGCGCCGGATGTTCTTCTTGAGGTTGTACGTCGAGTCCGTGATGTTCTGCGAGCCGGTGAAGGCGATGCGCCCGTCCACGACGAGCAGCTTGCGGTGGTTGCGCAGGTCGGGTCGCTGGTACTTGCCCTTGAACGGCTGCACCGGCAGCATCAGATGCCAGTGCGCGCCCATCGCGTCCAGCCGCTTGAGTGTGCGCCGGTAGAAGGGCTTGCCACGGTTGGCCCAGTGGTCGAGCAGCACTCGCACCGTGACGCCTCGCGCCGCCACCTCTTCGAGCGCGCGGAACATGTTGTCGGTCGAGGCATCCGATTGGAAGATGTAGAACTCGACGTGCACGTAGCGCTCGGCCTCGCGGATCGCGTCGGCCATCGCGTCGAGGCTGTCTTGATAGCCCGGGATGAGGTGGGCGGAGTTGTCGCCCGCGAGCGGCATCGCGCCGAGATTGCGGTTGAGGGTCACGAGCGACGTGAACCAGTCGGGCGCGTGAGGGCGGAGCGTGCCGAAGTCGAGCGACTCGCTCGTGTCGTGGATGTACTCGTTGATGCGCTCCTGCTTGCGGCGGCGCTTGCGGGGCAGCCGCGGGTTGCCGATCAGCAGGAACAGGAACACGCCGATGATCGGGATGAAGTAGATCGCGAGCAGCCAGGCCATCGCGGCCGTCGGCCTGCGGTTGCGCGGCACGATGATGATCGCCGCGATGCGGATGGCGAGATCAACGACGAAGACGACAAGGACCCACCACGTCGCATCGATCGTGATGGATATCACCTGGCCCCCTCCACACGTCGCCGGACGGCGCGGTTCCCCCAGCGTAGTGGGGGCCGGGGTCAGAGCTCGGAGGCGGCGGGAGGCAGGCCGCGCTTGGCGCGCTCTTCGGCCTCGATGCGGGCGTACTCGCGCCGCTCGTTGCGGTCGGCGCGAATGATGCTGCGGAGCACGAAGAAGAAGATCGCGCTGACGACGACGGTCGGCAGCAGAGTCCACAGCACTGCGAGCCAGTAGTCGTCCATGCCCTCCAGGATACGCCGGGCCTATGGGCGGTTCCTCCACAGGCGGGGTGGGAGCGCGGGGGCGGGCGGCATCCATCCACAGGTCTTCCGCGGCGAGCCGTCGCGGCCCGAGAGTCGGTCGACATGACGACCACCATCGTGAAGGCGGCGGATGCCGCGCAGTTCCTTTCCTTCGTGCCCCGCATGCTGGGCTACCACCCGACGCGGAGCCTCGTCGTGATCCCGTTCCACGGGTCGCGCACCCTCGGGGCGATGCGGATCGATCTGCCCGACCCGGCGAGCACCTCGGCCGACGCGGTCGCCTCCACGGTCATCGGCATGGTCTGCCGTCTTGCCGAAGCGGACGGATTCGCGGCGGTCGCGTATACCGGAGCGAGTTTCGCGGAGCACGACGGGATGCCGCACCGCGAGCTCGCCGAGGCGCTCGCCGGCCGCGCCGACGAGTGCGGCCTGCGCGTCGTCGACGCGCTGTGCGTCGCCGCCGACGCGTGGGGTTCGTACCTCGACCCGTCGTGTCCCGATGCTGGACGCGCACTCGCCGATCTTGCGGCGGTGGCGCCGGAGCTGGCGGAGCTGCCGGCGCCTGTGGGCGACCAGGCATCGGGCGCCGACCTTCCCGCCGTCGACCTCGCCGAGCGGGAGCTCGTCGGCCGGGCGCTGAATTCGCTGGAGGCCGCCGTCGCGGTGCTATGCGGCCCCGACGGCACTGACGGAGGCCGGCCGGGAGGCCCGTTCGCTCCGGACGACACGGATCCGGACGAGGTGGAACCGGACGACACTGATCCGGACGGCGGCGCTGGCCGTGCCGAAACCGGGTCCGCCGTGGCGGGCGCCGGCGCGCGCATCGATCCGCTGGCGCTGGAGGCGGTGTGCCTGCTCGACGACCTGCCGGACCTCTTCGAGGACGCGCTGACCTGGAACCTCGACGCCGTCGACCCGTACCGCGCCGCCGTGCTGGTGTGGTGCCTGTCGCGCCCGTCGCTGCGCGACGTCGCCCTCGTGCAGTGGAGCGGCACGATGGCGCACGGCGACGAGGCCTTCGACGCGCAGCTGCGGTGGGAGAACGGCGAGGAGTACCCGACCCACCTGGCCATGCGCATGTGGGGAGAGGGCGACCGGCCGGATCCCGGCCGCCTCGAGGCGGCGCTGCACCTCGTCCGCCGAATCGCCGCGGACGCGCCCCGCGCGTCGCGCCCCGGACCGCTCGCGATGTGCGCGTGGCTGTCGTGGGCGCTCGGCCGATCGACGCACGCCGAGGCGTATGCCGCACAGGCCTGTGAGATCGAGCCCGAGCACGGCCTGTCCGAGATCGTGCTGTCGTTCGTGCACGCCGGCCACCTGCCGGACTGGGCGTTCCGCCGGCCCGAGCGTTTGTGACGCGCTCGGCTTGCCGCCGCGTGCTACTTGACCAGCGGGAACAGGATGGTCTCGCGGATGCCGAGCCCCGTGATCGCCATGAGGAGCCGGTCGATTCCCATGCCCATGCCGCCCGTCGGGGGCATGCCGTGCTCGAGGGCCCGGAGGAACTCCTCGTCGATGCGCATGGCCTCGAGGTCGCCACGGGCGGCGAGCTTGGCCTGCTCGACGAAGCGCTCGCGCTGGATGACCGGATCGACGAGCTCGGAGTATCCCGTCGCCAGTTCGAAGCCGCGGGTGTACAGATCCCACTTCTCCACGACGCCCGGGATGCTGCGGTGCTCGCGCACGAGCGGGCTGGTGTCGAGCGGGAAGTCCATGACGAACGTGGGGCGCGTGAGCTCCGCCTTGACGAAGTGCTCCCACAGCTCCTCGACGAGCTTGCCGTGGATGACATGCGGCGGCTCCTCGACGCCGGCCGACGCCGCGAGCGCACGGAGCTCGTCGAGGGGTGTCTCGGGCGTGATCTTCCGGCCCGCGGCCTCCGACAGCGACTCGTACATCGACAGCCGGTCCCATTGCCCGCCGAGGTCGTACTCGGTGCCGTCGGCCCATGTGACAGTGGTCGACCCCGTCACCGCGACGGCGGCGTTCTGGATCAGCTCCTGGGTGAGGTCGGCGATGCCGTTGTAGTCGCTGTACGCCTGGTAGGCCTCGAGCATCGCGAACTCGGGACTGTGCGTGGAGTCCGCCCCCTCGTTGCGGAAGTTGCGGTTGATCTCGAACACGCGGTCGATACCGCCGACCACCGCACGCTTGAGGAACAGCTCCGGCGCGATGCGCAGGTAGAGGTCTGCGTCGAACGCGTTGGAGCTCGTGATGAAGGGACGAGCGGATGCCCCGCCGTGCTGCACCTGCAGCATCGGGGTCTCGACCTCGACGAAGTCGTGCGCCGCGAACGTCTCGCGCAGGCTCGCGTTGACCTTCGCCCGTGCGAGCACCGTCTCGCGGGCCCGGTCGCGCACGATCAGGTCGAGGAAACGGCTGCGAACCCGGCTCTCCTCGCTCAGCTCGGAGTACATGTTCGGCAGTGGCAGGATCGCCTTCGAGGCGATGCGCCAGTCGGCGACCATGATCGACAGCTCGCCGCGACGGCTCGAGATCACTTCGCCCGAGACGAAGACGTGGTCGCCGAGATCGACGAGTTCCTTCCAGCCCTGCAGCGATTCCTCGCCGACTCCCGCGAGCGAGACCATGGCCTGGATCCGGCTGCCGTCACCGGCCTGCAGTGTCGCGAAGCACAGCTTGCCGGTGTTGCGACTGAAGACGACGCGGCCGGCGACCGCGGCGGTCACGCCGGTCTCGGCGCCCGCTTCGAGGTCGCCGAAGCGCTCGCGCAGGGCCGGGATCGTGTCGGTGATCGGCAGGCTGACGGGATACGCGCCGCCCGCAGCATCCGTCCGCTCCGCGAGGAGCCGCTCGCGCTTGGCCAGCCGCACGGCCTTCTGCTCGAAGACGTCCTCTTCGGTCGGCTCGGCAGGCCCCTCGGGGGGCGCGGTCGTGTCGGTCATGGCGTGGGCTCCTCGGAACGCGGACCCCCAAGTCTATCGGCGGCGCCGGTGGCACCTTCCGGCGCGATCGGTCAGCCGACGTAGATCTCTGCGTTGTCGATGAAGCGATGCCCGCCCACGCTCGCGGCGATGAGTGCGAGGGCCGGGCCGGTGCGGCCTTCGTCCACGGGGAGGAACGTCGCCGGATCGACGACGCTGAGGTACTCGAGCCGGATCCGCGGCTCGCCCATCAACGTGGACTGCGCCGCGGCGATGCACGCATCGACCCCGCGATCGGCGTTCGCGGCGGCGGCATCCAACGCGGCCGGCAGCAGAGCGGCGGCGGCCCGATCGCCGGCATCGAGCAGGCCGATCCGCGTCGATACCGGCAGGCCGTCGTCGCCGCGGACCGTGTCGACCGTGACGACCTCGATGCCGAAGTAGAGGTCGCGGATCATGCGGCGCACCAGGAAGATCCGCTGCCGATCACGCTCGCCGTACACCGCGACATCCGGCTGCACCAGGTGGAACAGTTTGGCCTCGACCGTGAGCAGACCGTCGAAGTACGACGGCCTCGCGCGCCCCTCGTACCGCAGCCCGAGGTCACCGGCGCTGATCCGCGTGGTGGCGGAGCCGTCGGGCAGCAGCTCCGACTGGTCGGGCGCGAAGACCGCGTCCACGCCCAGCGAATCGAGGAGCTCGGCATCCTCCCGGCGTGTGCGGGGGTAGGCCGCGAACTCCGCGGGCGTGGCGAACCGGAGCGGATTGACGAAGATCGACACCACGACGACGTCCGCGACTTCGCGTGCGCGGTGGACCAGGTCGATATGGCCGTCGTGCAGCGCGCCTATCGTCGAGATGAGCGCGATGCGAGACTGCGGTGCCGCTGCCCGGACCTCGGTGAGCCGGGCGCGCAGGCCGGCGACGGTGTCGATCATCCGGGCATGCCCGCGGTGGGATCGATCCCCGGCCCCTCGCCCGCCTCTGCGAGGGCGTGGTCGATCGTCGTGTGCGCGAGCGCGGTGAGGAACGAGCCGGGGTACGGCACCCCTGCCTCGGCCAGCAGCCGCGTGGCCTGCCTCACGATGGACAGCGAGAACTCCCGGAGCGTCGCGATTCCTTCCGCGTAGGCGGGACGGGCTTCCTCGGCGATGACGACGGGCTCGCAGCCCAGCTCGACAGCCAGCGCCTGCGCGATCGGCAGCACCGGGCCGGGGGCGGTCACCGCCGCGTAGGCGTTGGTCAGCGCGCGCAGATCCATCGACGTGCCGGTGAAGGCGATCGCGGGGTGCACGGCCAGGGGGATCGCACCGCGGGAGACGGCGGGGCTCAGGATGCCGGTGCCGTACGCGGCATCCGTGTGCATCACCAGCTGGCCCGGCTGCCACGCGCCGACCTCGGCGAGCCCCGAGACGAGGCCGGCGAGCTCGTCGTGCGGCACCGCCACGATGACCAGCTCGCTTCGGCGGGCGACCTCGGTGGCGTCCAGCACCGGCACTCCGGGAAGGATCGCCGCCACCCGGTCGGGGTCGGATCCGGCGGTCACGCCGACCAGGGCGTGGCCCGCGCCGGCCAGCTTGGCGGCCAGGACGGGGCCGACCCGTCCGGCTCCGATGACTCCGATTCCGAGCCGTCCTTCGCGTCTCACGCCGAGCCCTCCACGGGCCGTTGGACGGGAGCCGGCGGCTCGGCGGGCGCGGACCCGTCGGGTACCCGCTGAGCGGGCGCAGCCTGATCAGGCGCGGACTCGACGGGCACCGGCGCCTCGGCCACCGGTACCTCGCCCGCGAGCGCCTCGTCCACCGGCACCTCGGCCGCGAGCGCCTCGTCCACCAGCACCTCACGCACCGCCGCCTCGTCCACCGGCACCTCGCCCGCGAGCGCCTCGTCCACCGGCACCTCGCCCGCCGATGCGGCGTCGGCAGGAGCATCCGGTTCCTCGGCCCAGCGATGCGTGCGATCCACGAGGGCGGCCTGCACTGTGGCCCGGGTCACGTCGTCGAAGAGGGTGAGCGCAGTATCGCGGTCGATCGCAGCCAGGTACGGGTAGACCGGACCCGTCACCACGTGGGCGCGGGCATTCGAGACGCGCGTGAGCCGGTCGAGCGGACCTTGATACAGTCCGAAGCTCTGCAGGCGGGCGAGCGGCAGGATCGCGAGCTTGCGCCACACCATCCCCCGGCGCAGCAGCAGCAGGTCGCGGGTCAGGCGGAAGCCGTTCCGGCGGTACGAGAACGGCCGGATCCACCACGCCCGTGACGGGGAGTTGGTGAAGGTGTCGTCCTCGCCCGGCCCGGACATACCCTCGTGCGCGATCAGTGCCCACTCGTCATCGGGCACCGACGGCTGCAGCAGCCGCAGGATGCGCTCGACGTCGGCGGCGGTACCCACCGGCAGCACGGTGGTGAACTGATCGGTCGTTGTGTCGCTCGCGCTGCGCCCGGTGAGGCGGTTGATGCGCACCATCCACCAGCCGAACGGGCGCCACATGATCGGCTGCGTCACCTCGATGGCGTGCACGCGACCGGGCGGCACGATCTCAGTGACCGTGGTGAGCAGCCCGAACGTGATCCGGACGCCGTCGGGCGTCGGCGCGATCGAGTACCGCAGCGAGCGCACGATCGAGCGGACCCAGTACGCGCCGAAGCCGATGATGCCGGGCACGAACGCGAACAGCAGCCACGTCACGCCCTGCGAGACGCCGATGATGATGGCCACCGTTCCGAGCACGAGGAACACCGTCGACATGCTGATGATGTGGGATGCCACGAGCCGGCCGACAGGGATGTTCACGACCGACTCGGGCGCCTCGGCCGGGGCTTCGGGGCCCTCGATGAGACCGGTGAGCTCGCGGCCGACCGTCTCGCCGAGCGCGGCGACGCGCCCCCCGGACCGTCGAGCGCCGTCCGCCCTGCCACCCGGGGCCGCGGCATCCGCCAGCCGTCGACCCGACGCTAGACGCAGGATGTCTGCGCGCACCGCTTCGGCGTTCGTCGTCGACAGGTACTCGAGCTTGACGTTCGAGTCGGTGCCCGCGCCGACGACCTCGAGCTTGGCCATGCCGAGCAGTCGCGCGACCATCGGGCGCGTGAGGTTCACCCCCTGCACACGGTCCAGCGGCGCGCGGCGCTGCGTGCGGAACAGGATGCCGCTGCGCACCTCGACGTCGTCACCGGTGATGCGGAACGTGTGGAACCGCCACGACAGGTAGAAGGCCGCGACCAGAACGATCAGGACGCCGAGGACGGCGAGAGCCGCGACGACGTAGAGGTTGTTGACGATGATGAAGTCGATCGGATCCCCGCCGGACACCTCCCAATCGACGACATCGTCGCTGATGTCAGGTGCCAGCCACGGCAGGAAGACGATCAGCAGGCGGTCGCGCAGGTTCGCAACGACGATGCCGATGATCACGATGAGGAACAGCCCGCCGCGAAGCAGTGGCGTCAGCGGATGCAGCCGGTGCCACTCGCCGTCGCTCAGCGGGGATCGCACCAGTTCCGCCGGCGGAGGCGGCGGAACCGCGTGGGGAGGAACCGAGGTCATAGGCCCGTGCGCCGGCTCTCGGCGACGCCCACGAGGTGGTCGCGCAGCGTGTCGGCGGTCGCCTGTTCGAGGCCCGGGATCACGACCCCGGTCGCCGCCGCGGCCGTGACGAACTTCAGCTGCGCGATGCCGAACCCGCGGTCGAGCGGTCCGTGCGTGATGTCGATGAGCTGCATGCGCCCGTACGGCACCGCCACGAAGCGCTGCCACAGGATGCCGCGGCGGAAGACGAGGTCGTCCTGACGCAGCTGGTATCCGATCGAACGCGCCTGGCGCGGCAGGATCGCAAGAGTCCACACCAGGATCACCGTCAGCAGCCCGCCGGGGATCCACGCCCACCACTGGTGCATGAGCAGCGTCAGCACGAGAGTCGCGGCCACCACCAGCAGCAGGAACGAGCCGTTGGCGATGAACTGCACCCGCACGTACTTGGGCGAGATCTGGTGCCACACGCCGCTCTCGAGCACGAGACGGTTCTCGGACCGCGGCTCGGCCAGGCGCGTGAAGGTCTCGCCCTCGACCGGCAGCGACGCCTGCTGCTGCGGGGTCGTGTGCGCCGTCGCGTGCGTCGGCGCGCCTGCTTCTGCGGGGGGAACCGCGTCAGGCGTCGCCTCCGGGCTGTTCGTCATCCTGGTCCTTCCGGATCGTGCACAGATGCTCCGCGACGAGACCGGCGGCAACGAGCAGCGCGCCGCACACGGCCGTCGCGATGACCGTTCCCAACGAGCCTAGCGAGGGCGGGACTGGCCGAGTGGCCAGGAAGATCAGCAGCCCCGCGCCGAGCCCGCCGATCGCCGCGCCCACGATGCTCGAGGCCTTCGCGAGCATCGCCACCCGCACGGCGCGGAACGGGTTGATCGCACCGCTCGCGCCGCTCCGCGTCGCGCGGCGGATCGGGATCGCCAGCGCGATCACGATGAGCCCGAGCACCAGCAGCAGAAGGGGCAGCGTCACGGCCGGCGTGAATGTGGGCCGGCCCATCGACGTGAGCAGCTGGTCGAGTGCGAACCCGGCGGCGACGCCGAGCACGGCCGCGACGAGCAGGACCCCGGCGCCGGTGCGTTTCACTCCGGCTCCCTGAGGCGTGCCAGGGCGGCATCGACACGCCCGACTCCGGGCAGCACGGCGTCCGGATCGACAGTGAGCCACGGCCCGAGCACGAAGTCGCGCTCGGCGGCGCGCGGATGCGGAAGCAGCAGGGCGAGATCGTCGCTGACCACATCGCCGTAGGCGATGAGGTCGAGGTCGAGGGTGCGATCCTCCCAGCCGGGCTCGCGCGCGGACCGCCGTTCGCTGCGCACCCGGCCGTGCCGCTGCTCGATCGCGTGCAGGTACCCCAGCAGGACCGACGGTGCCAGGCGGGTGGTCACGATGGCCACGGCGTTCAGGTACGCCGGGGCCGCGGCATCCGGACCCTCCGGCTTGAGCGCCACGGACTCGATCGGCTCCGACACCCGTACCTCGTCGACGAGCGGTAGGCGCGCGAGGTCGCGGATGGCCGCCGTCATCGTCTCGGCGCGATCTCCCAGGTTCGCGCCGAGCGCCACGACCGCTTCGACGGCGGGATGCTCCTGTCGCTCGAGGTCGCCGTCGAAACCCTGCGCGAGACGGCGGTTCACGGGCGATCCTCTCGTGCGGGATACGGTCGCCGTACGCGGCGAACGGTTACGGCCACGTCGGCGAACGGCACCGTGATCGGCGCGGACGGCTTGTGCACCGTCACGGCCACCGCCTGCACGTGCGGCCGAGTGAGCAGGTCGTCGGCGATACGGGCGGCGAGTGTCTCGATGAGGTTGAGCGGCTCGCCCGACACGATCTCGACGATGCGCTCGGCGACCTCGCCGTAGTGCACGGTGTCGGCGACGTCATCGGTCGCCGCGGCCCGGTTCATGTCGACCGACAGCGTCGTGTCGACGACGAAGTCCTGGCCCTCGCGGCGCTCCGCCTCGAGAACCCCGTGGTAGCCGAACGCGCGCACTCCGGTGAGGACGATCTCGTCTGCGTTGTCCATCGGCCCGCCGTCCATCAGCCTGTCATCCATTGCCCCGGCGCCCATCAGCCCTCCCGGCCCTCGGAGTCGACGCGACGCGCGCCCGACCAGCGCTCGGCCACGGCAAGAGCATCGCGCGTGGCTGCGACATTGTGGACGCGCACGGCCCACACCCCCGACTGGGCGGCGAGAACGCTCGTCACCGCGGTCGCCAGGTCGCGGCGGTCCTCGGTGGCCGCCGCAGGGTCGTCGGCGAGCAGGTCAGCCAGGAACCGCTTGCGGCTCGTGCCCAGCAGCACCCGCGGGCCCAGCGCGACGAACCGCTCCAGACCCCGCAGCGTCTCCCAGTTCTGGTCGCCCTGCTTGCCGAAGCCGATGCCCGGGTCGACGACGACACGGGAGGGAGGGATGCCGGCGGCCGCGGCCGCGGCGATCCGCGCGCGAAGCTCGGCCACCACCTCGGTCACGACGTCGTCGTAGGTCGCTCGCGCGTACATCTCGGCCGAGTGGCCGCGCCAGTGCTGGAGCACGACATCGGCGTCGGTCTGCGCGACGGCGGGAAGCATGTCGGGGTCGGCCATGCCGCCCGAGACGTCGTTCACGATCCGGGCGCCCGCCGCGACGGCGGCGACCGCCGTGGCCGCGTTCATCGTGTCGATGCTCACGAGCGCCCCGGCCTCGGCGAGGGCCGAGACCACCGGCAGCACCCGCTCCTGCTCGAGCGCGGGACCCACCCGCTCGGCGCCGGGCCGGGTCGATTCGCCGCCGATGTCGAGGATGTGGGCGCCCTGCTCACGCAGCCGGAGCCCTTGCGCGACCGCGGCGTCGGCATCCGCATACCGTCCGCCATCGCTGAACGAGTCGGGGGTGACGTTCACCACGCCCATGATGAGCGTCATTCGCGCGCCCCCGGATGCGCCGACATGAGCGCGATGAGCTCGGCGCGCGCCACCGGGTCGGTGAACTCGCCGCGTGCCGCGATCGTCACCGTCGAGGCATCCGCCTGCTGTCCGCCACGCATGGTGACGCACTCGTGCGATGCGTCGAGCACCACCAGCACGCCGCGGGCATCGAGCGACGCCGCGATCGTGTCGGCGATCTGCTCGCCCAGCCGCTCCTGCACCTGCGGGCGCGACGCGAGGATCTCGACCACCTTCGGCAGCGCCCCGAGTCCGACGACCTGCTCGCCCGGAAGGTACGCGATGTGCGCATGTCCGCGGAAGGGCAGCAGGTGGTGCTCGCACACCGACCGGAACCGGATGCCGCGCAGCATGACCGCGCCGGACGGCAGCGTATCGGGGGCCGGGCCCCGCGACACCGAGATGGTACGGGCCAGTGGAGCCGCGGCATCCTCCCCCACTCCCGAGAAGAACTCGGCGTACGCGTCGGCGACGCGGTCAGGGGTCTGCTTCAACCCGGGACGTTCGGGATCCTCCCCGATCGCACCGAGCAGTTCGCGCACGAGCGCGGCGATGCGCTCACGGTCGACGGCCACGGGCCGAGCCTACGCGGTCGCGGGCCGCGCCTGCCCTGTCGGGCGACGCTTGGGCGCCTTCTCGGCGGCCGGCTGCTCGGCCTCGACACTCGCGGCAAGACCGGCCTCTTCGCGACGTGCGGGCACGTCGACCGGCGGCAGAGCCGACGGCGGACGCTGCTCGCTCGAGAGCCACTGCGGGCGCGGGGGCAGGCGCTTGACGTCCTTGAAGATCTCGGCGAGCTCGAGGTGGTCGAGCGTCTCCTTCTCGAGCAGTTCGAGCGCGAGCTTGTCGAGGATGTCGCGGTTCGCGTTGATCACCTCGTACGCCTCGTTGTGCGCCTGCTCGATCAGGTCGCGCACCTGTGAGTCGACCCGCTCGGCGACGCGTTCGGAGAAGTCGCGGCCGTGACCCATGTCGCGGCCCATGAACACCTCGCCCGACGACGAGCCGAGCTTGACCGGCCCCACGTCCATCGTCATGCCGTACTCGGTGACCATCTTGCGGGCGATGTTCGTCGCCTTCTCGATGTCGTTGCTGGCACCGGTGGTCGGATCGTGGAACACGATCTCTTCGGCGACGCGGCCACCCATCGCATACGTCAGCTGGTCCTGCAACTCGTTGCGGGTGATCGAGTACTTGTCGTCCAGAGGCAGCACCATCGTGTAGCCCAGCGCCTTGCCGCGCGGCAGGATCGTGATCTTGGTGACCGGGTCGGTGTGGTTCATCGCCGCTGCCGCGAGCGCGTGTCCGCCCTCGTGGTACGCCGTGATGAGCTTCTCCTTGTCCTTCATCACGCGGGTGCGGCGCTGCGGACCGGCGATGACGCGGTCGATCGCCTCGTCGAGCGCGCGGTTGTCGATCAGCTGCGCGTTCGAGCGCGCAGTGAGCAGCGCGGCCTCGTTCAGCACGTTCGCGAGGTCGGCACCGGTGAAGCCGGGTGTCTTGCGGGCGACGACCTCCAGGTCGACGCCGTCGGCGAGCGGCTTGCCGCGGCCGTGGACCTCGAGGATCTTGGTGCGGCCCTTCAGGTCGGGCGCGTCGACGCCGATCTGACGGTCGAACCGGCCCGGACGAAGCAGCGCCGGGTCGAGGATGTCGGGGCGGTTCGTCGCGGCGATCACGATGACGTTGACCTTGGGGTCGAAGCCATCCATCTCGACGAGCATCTGGTTGAGGGTCTGCTCGCGCTCGTCGTGCCCGCCGCCCATGCCGGCGCCGCGGTGGCGGCCGACCGCGTCGATCTCGTCGATGAAGATGATCGCGGGTGAGTTCTCCTTCGCCTGGTTGAACAGGTCGCGCACGCGGCTCGCGCCGACGCCGACGAACATCTCGACGAAGTCAGAACCCGAGATGGAGTAGAACGGCACACCCGCTTCACCCGCGACGGCGCGGGCGAGCAGCGTCTTTCCGGTGCCGGGAGGGCCGTACAGCAGCACGCCCTTCGGGATGCGGGCGCCGACGGCCTGGAACTTCGAGGGATCCTTCAGGAAGTCCTTGATCTCCTGCATCTCCTCGATGGCCTCGTCCGATCCGGCGACGTCGGTGAACGTGACCTGCGGCATCTCCTTTGTCACGAGCTTCGCGCGGGACTTGCCGAACTGCATGACCTTGCTTCCGCCGCCCTGGGCGCTGGACAGCAGGAACCAGAACAGCAGACCCAGGAGCAGGATCGGCAGCAGCAACGAGATGAACCCGTCGAACCAGGTGGCACGCGGCACGGCGTCGTTGAAGCCGTCCGAGGGATCGGCGGCGTTGATCGCGTCGACGACCTCTTCTGCCCGGGCGGTGACGTAATAGAACTGCACGTCGGTCGCGCCCTCATAGGCCTCCGACAGCTTCATGTCGACGCGCTGGTCGCCGTCGGTGGTGACCACTTCGGTGACGGTGTCGCCGTCGAGGAGCTCCAGGCCTTCCTGCGTCGAGATCTGCTTCGCGCCGTTCAAGCTCGAGATGAGCGAGAACCCCACGATGAGGAAGACCCCGATCAGCAGGACGTAGAAGAGCGGGTTGCGGGTGATCTTCTTGAAGTCCATGGTGCGGGCGCGAGCCCGGTCCCTTTCGTCGACGAACCGTCGCGCCAGCCGGTTCTCGGCCGCCGACGGGTGGAATCAGGGTATCGCGGCGTTCCTAGGGGCTGTCTGTGCATTCGCCCCCGGCGTAATCGTGCAGTCGTGGGCTGCGGGATTCCGCGTCCGCGAAGCATGCCGGGCGTACCGCTGCGCGGGATCATCCTCCGGCGCGCGTACCCGCGGCGTCGAGTTCGTCGGCGGCGCCCGCCAGTCCCGAGCCCGCGCGCTCTCCGGATGATCCCGCTCCGCTCGTACCGCGAGCGGGACGCCGCGGAGGGAAGGCCGCGTAGAGGAGAAGAAGGGATAGGTCAGGAGTAGACGTGAGGGGCGAGCACGGCGACGTCGCGCAGGTTGCGGTAGCGCTCGGCGTAGTCGAGGCCGTAGCCGACGACGAACTCGGTCGGGATGTCGAAGCCCACGTACTTGCAGTGCACCTCGACCTTCGCCGCCTCGGGCTTGCGCAGCAGGGCGAAGACCTCGACGGATGCCGCGCCCCGAGCCGTGAAGTTCTCCAGCAGCCAGCTCAGGGTCAGGCCCGAGTCGATGATGTCCTCGACGATCAGGACGTGCTTGCCCATGATGTCGGTGTCGAGGTCCTTGCGGATCTGCACGACACCGCTGGATTTGGTGCCGGCACCGTACGACGAGACCGCCATCCAGTCCATCGGTGCGGTGACCTGCAGCGCCCGCGAGAAATCGGCCATGACCATGACAGCGCCCTTGAGGACGCCCACGAGCAGGAGGTCCTTGCCGGCGTAGTCGGCATCGACCCTCGCGGCGATCTCCTCGAGCTTGGCCTGGATCTGCTCCTCGGTGACGAGGACTTCGGTGAGGTCGGTGGAGACGTCGGCCGCGCGCATGGATCGAGTCTAGGCGGACGCATCACTCCGCCGAGCCGTCGCGATTTGTCGCCCGGGCAGCCGGCACGCGGCAAGTTGCGACGGCTCGGCGCCGGTGGGGTCGGAGGGGCGGGTCAGCGGGCCGTGAACTCGAGGCGTCCGCCCGACCGGCGGGCGCGGCATCCGGGCAGGTCGATCGGGCCCTGTCCCGACCAGTCCGTGACGAGCCTCGCGACCTCGAGGGTCTGCGACCTCGTGAGGCTCTCGTGGAACTCGCTGGCCACGACGTGGCGGATGATGCGATGCCGCAGTGCCGCGGGGTTCGCGGCGAGTGCGGCGACCGACACCGAGATCCCGGCCTCGGCGTGCTCGACGATGTCTTCGATCGTCTCGTCGATCATCTCGTCGAACGCCGCTGCGTCCTCGCGCAGCTGCGCAGCGGTGCGGGCCAGGGCCTCGGCGATGCCCGGACCGAGCTCGGCCTCGAGCACCGGCAGCACCTTCTCGCGGACGCGCACCCGCGCGTAGCGGGAGTCGGAGTTGTGCGGGTCGTCCCACGGCACGAGACCCTCGGCCGCACAGGCGGCGCGGGTCGTTGCGCGGCGCACCCCGAGCAGCGGGCGCAGCAGCGGGATCCCGTCGAGATCAGCGGCCTCCGCCATGCCCTGCAGGCTCGTCGCACCGGCGCCGCGGGCGAGACCCAGCAGCACGGTCTCGGCCTGGTCGTCGAGGGTGTGGCCCACAAGCAGCGCGGCCGCGCCGGCATCGCGGGCGGCATCCCGCAGCGCCCGGTACCGGGCTTCGCGCGCGGCCGCCTCCGGGCCGCCGGCCGCGCCCACGTCGACGCGGACGACCAGTGCATCGAGCCCGAGCGCGCCCGCGCTGCGCGCGGCGGCGGCCGCAGCATCCGCCGATCCGCTCTGAAGACCGTGATCGACGATCACCGACGCAGCCCGCAGGTCGAGCTTCGGCGCCTCGAACGCCGTCGCCGCGGCGAGCGCGAGCGAGTCGGCGCCGCCCGAGAGCGCCACGATCACGGTCGAGCCGGCTGGGACGTCCCTCAGCACGCCCCGCACCGCGCGCCGTACCTCGGCGACGGCGGGGTCCAGTCCGGGTCGGCGCTCATCCACGAACCCACGGTAGCGGCCCGGCCCGGTTCGCAATTCAGTCCCGGCGCGCGTGGGGCGAGCCGAGACTGCCGTGTTTTCGCGGGGGCATAGGCCGCAGTTCAACCGCGGAGACTGAATTGCGGACCGCACGCGCGGGCCTCGCCCGGCCAACGCCGTCGTGGAGCGAAGTTTCCCGGTCGGCCTCGGCAACGACAAGCGGGACGAAACGCCCGGAGCCCCGCGACTAGGCTGGTCGGCGGCATCCGCAGTCTTCCGAAGGAGCACCACATGGGCGCGTACGACGCCGTCATCGAGATCCCGCGCAACAGCAAGATCAAGTACGAGGTCGACCACGGCACCGGTCGTGTGTTCCTCGACCGCATCCTCTTCACGCCGATGGGCTACCCCACCAACTACGGCTTCTTCGAGAACACCCTCGGCGAGGACGGCGACCCGCTCGACGTGCTCGTGCTGCTCGACCACGACCTGGCTCCCGGCATCCTCGCGAAGGTGCGCCCGGTCGGCGTGCTGAAGATGAGCGACGAGGCCGGCGGTGACGACAAGGTCGTCGCGGTGATCGCCAAGGACCCGCGCTGGGCGCACATCCAGGACGTCGGCGACATCTCCGAGTACACCCGCAAAGAGATCGAGCACTTCTTCGAGCACTACAAGGACCTCGAGCCCAACAAGTGGGTCAAGGTCGACGAGTGGGCCGGGGCCGAAGAGGCCGAGCGCCTGGTCTCGGAAGCGTTCGACCGCTTCGCCGAGCACGAGGGTCAGACCAAGACTCAGGGTGAGGGCGTCGCGCCCAGCACGATCTGACGCAGGATCAGAGACAGAAGCGGTCCCCGCTCCCCCTCCAAGCGCCGCTGGCGCGTCGCTCGGAGCCTCTGGGTGCGGGGGCCCAGCCGTGGCTCACGGCATCCGCTTCTTGCGTTGTCGTGAGCGGTCAGACGCTGATGCCCCTGTCGCCCATGAAGTAGATCGGGTTCACAGTGGCGCCATTGACATACGTCTCGAAGTGCAGGTGGCAGCCGAACGAGTTTCCGGTGTTGCCTTCGCTCGCGATGAGCTGGCCCGCGCTGACCCACTGTCCGTAGCCGACGAAGATGCCGCCCGGGCGGATGTGCCCGTAGCCGGTGCCGACGCCGCCGCCGTGGTCGATCTTGATGTAGTTGCCGTACCCGCCGTTGTAGCCGGCGTATACGACGCGGCCCGCGGAAGCAGCGTAGATCCCGGCGCCGCACCCGGCGGCGAGGTCGACGCCGTAGTGGAACGAGCTCGAGCAGCCGTTCTGGCCGCACGTCTGCGAGCGAGGCCCGTAGCCCGAGCTGCGCCAGCCGGACGACGGGCGTGCCCAGCCGGAACCGACGACACCGCCGCCGTTCCCGCCGCCACCACCACCGCCGCCTCCGCCACCGCCGGCGTTGGCTGCCTGCTCGCGGGCGATGCGCTCAGCCTCGGCGCGGGCTGCCGCGGCTGCGGCTTCGCGGGCGAGACGTTCCTGCTCCTTGCGGATGCGCTCGCCCTCTTCGTAGGCCGCGACGGTCTTGGCCGTGGTGTCCTGGAGGGCGGCGAGCTGCGCCTCGAGCTGGCCACGGTAGGTGTTCTGCTCCTCGAGCGCCTGCTGGGCCTTGAGGGCCGCCTCCTGGGCGGCGACCATCTTCTCTTCCGCGATCTTCTGCAGCCGGTCGCGTTCGGCGCGCTGCTCCTCGGCGAGGGCGCTGAGGCTCTGCGCCGAGTTGCGGGCGGTCACGGCCTGCGCGTAGACGTCCTGGTTGCGCTGGACGAGTTTGTCCATCGTTCCGAGGCGCGCGAGCAGATCGTCGGCCGACGCGGCCGAACCCGCGAAGAACAGCTCGAGCGACGTGTCGTCGCCGCCGTTGCGGTACAGCTGTGCGGCGACGCGGCCGGCCTTGTTGGCGGCATCCACCGCTGCTGCGGCTTGACCGTCGGCCTGCTCCTGCAGCTGCTCTGCGCGCAATGCGGCGTCGAAATACTGCTGTTGCGCGACGTAGAACTCGTCGGCTGCGAGCTGAGCCGCCTGCTGCTTGGCAGCGAGGTCGGCCTCCATCGCGGCGATGATGCCCCGGATCTTCTCGACCTCGGCGGCCTTGGCGGCCTCATTGGCCTTGGCAGCCTCGACTTCGGGCCACGACGGGTAGTCCGCGGCGAACGCGGGTGCCACGAGCGGGCCGCCGAATGCGCTGACCGCGGCGAGTCCGATGACTCCGAGTCCGAGCGCACTGCGCCGCGTCATCGAGGGCCACAGCAACCGTCGCTCACGCGGTGACGGTGCGCAGCCGCACTCGTCGGGGGTCTCCAGAGCGGTCTCCACGGCAGCCTGATCGGCGTCCACCCGGTCCTCCCCTCGCACGTCGACTCGATTCACACTAGCAACATCAGTCACATTCGCAACCGTTGCGTCGACGCGCACGACCGCCGCCTCGGGACGGTGCCACCTTGTCAGTGTGAACCTGAGCCTCGCGAGGCACAAGCGCGCCACGCCCTCGATTGGCGTAATCGTGGAGGATTGCGTATGCTTGACCCTCGGTGAGTGAGCCCCTGCGGTTCATCCCGGCCCCATCGTTTAGCGGCCTAGGACGCCGCCCTTTCACGGCGGTAGCACGGGTTCGAATCCCGTTGGGGTCACGCCCACAATTCAATAATCATGGCCCTGTAGCGCAGTTGGTTAGCGTGCCGCCCTGTCACGGCGGAGGTCGCGGGTTCAAGTCCCGTCAGGGTCGCTCCACAGCGACGGGCCCTTTTTCGAGAGGGCCTTTCGTTTAGGACGCGGCAAGCACGCCCGATTCGTCGGGAACGGATGCCGTGAGGCTCTGTAGCTCAGTTGGTAGAGCGTTCGACTGAAAATCGAAAGGTCACCGGATCGATGCCGGTCGGAGCCACTGGGACCCTCGTGCGGCTTCTACGCACGGGGGTTTCTTCAATTCCCGATCAACGCGCCTTTCCGCGCCGGTGTTGCTCACCTTGTGCTGGTCCGAATCGATGGGAGACGGTCAGGCAAGCCGAAATGCCGGTGCAACTCGTCGTCGAGGAAGCGGACGATCGACGCGATCTTCGCACCGTCGGCGGTTGGTTCAATCACGACCAGCCCGCGGGCTCTTCCTTGCAGATAGCAGGTGAATGCGGGGCGTCCCCCGGCCGAGGTTTCTACGAGAACGTAGTGGCCACCGGGGCGTCCGGCGGCGCTTGCGCGCAGGAACGCACTGATGGCGCCCTTGCCCACATAGCGCTCATTTGCCGGCGGCATCGCGAGCCAGGCGCGATCGGTGAGGAGCTTGATGATGGCATCGACGTCGTCTCTCGCGAATGCTTCGGCGAAGGTTCGCGCTAGCTTGTCATGCCCCCCAGGAACGGATGGGGGGCGGCGGGCAGGCATCGCAGACCGGGCTCGCTGGAGAAGTCCTTTGGTGGCCGGCGCCGTCGTGTCCAGCATCTCGGCCGCTTCGGCCACGGTGAAGTCGAGCACATCGCACAGAATCAGTGCTGCGACTTGCCTCGGTGAGCGCTGCTGGAGAGCAGTGATGAAGGCCAGTTCGATCCTCTCCCGCGCGACGACCCGCTGCGCCGGATCGAGCTCTTCGAGGAGTGCGTCCGGGTACGGCTGCAGATGCGGCACGTCGAACGTATCCGTGGGCACAGGTGGTTCAAAGGGCGGGACGGGGGCGGTCTGCGGGCGGCGCCTCCTGTCGCGAACCGCATTCAGCGATCGCGTCGTCGCGATTCGGTACAGCCATGTCCGCAGGGAAGATCGCCCCGCGAACTCGGGCATTCCCTTCCACGCGGCCAGCAAGACCTCTTGAAGCACCTCGTCGGCATCATCGAGTGACCCAGTGATCCGGTAGCAGTGCACGTGCAGTTCTCGACGGAAGGGAGCAACGACAGCCGCGAAAGCATCCCCATCGCCTGCTCCCGCCGCCTCGATCTGCGCCGACGTCACACCCTCATATTGGCAGTCCGAAGCTCGAGCGTTCCGATCAGGTGATCTTTGGTGTCTGCATGTACAAGACCGTTCGATGATTCGATGAAAGGAATGTCATGCAGGAACAGCAGTTGACGGCAATGGAGATCGCGCTCGCCTATCACCATGCCTGGACGGCGCGTGACCTCGATGCCGCACTCACCCACGTCGCGGAGGATGTGATCTGTGAGACACCTTCCGGCGCGTTGACCGGAAACGTCGCACTGAAGGGATTCATGGGTCCGTTCGCAGAGACGCTCACGCGCTCGGAGTTGCTCGCGTCATTCGGAGACGAAGACCGGGCTCTGATCATGTACGACACCGGGAACCGGGCGGTGGCGAGCGCGCCGGCCGCCGAGCTGTATCGGGTTCGGGAGGGAAGGATCACCGAGATCCGCATCATCTTCGACCGCCTCCCCTTCGCGCTAGCCCGTGGTGACGTCATCAGGGCGTGACTGATGGGACGCAGGAACGCGCGAACACCGAGCGGCACACCCTTTTGAGACCAATCGGTGCGTATAATCGATCCGATGGCCAGGCACAAGGAGTTCAGTGAGGCCGCCGCCTTGGATGCCGCGATGCGGTGCTTCTGGGCGGGCGGCTACGACGGCACATCGACGGCGGCGCTCATGTCGGCGATGAAGATCGGCAAGCGCAGCATGTACGACACCTACGGCGACAAGCGGTCGCTGTACCTTCAGTCCCTTCAGCTCTACATCGAACTCGCAGAAGAGCGCACCAGGGCCGAGATCGACGACGAGACACCCCCTGCTGAGGCGATCCGCGCGATCATGATCGCGACTCCCGCCGACGCGGTGGTCCCGAAGGGCTGCTTCGCAACGCTCGCCGCAACCGAGTCGCTCGACGACACCGAGGTATCCCGCCTCTTCGATGGCTTCATGCAGCGCACCCGCGCTCGACTGGAGGTTCAACTCCTGCGCGCAGGAGTCACGCCGTTGCGAGTCCCCACGTTGTCCCGACTCTTAGAAGACGCCGCACTCGGCGTGCGAGTCCGCGCGCGAGCAGGCCTCGTACAGCAGGACGAGATCGACGAGATCATCTCGTTCGCTTGCGGCCTCTGAACCCCCGATCGGTGCATTCGCGCGTTCTTATTCCGCACCTATCGGTCTCAATTCCACGCGGACCTACCACTGGAATTCCCACAAGAAAGAGAACAGACAATGGAAATCACTGGAGCAGTAGTGCTCGTCACGGGCGCCAACCGGGGGCTTGGACGAGCACTGTCCGACCAGCTCCTGGCGGCGGGTGCGGCCAAGGTATACGCCGGGGCACGCGACGTATCCACCGTCGCGCCGCGAGAAGGACTCGTGCCGGTACGAGTCGACGTCACCGACGTTGAGTCCCTTCGCACGGCAGCGGCACGGCTCACCGATGTCACCATCGTCGTGAACAACGCAGGTACCGCGTCGCTCGGGGCCACGCCGCTGACCGCTGAATCCGAGGCGCTCAGGACTGACTTCGAAGTCAACACATTCGGCCTGCTCGAGGTGACCCGCGCATTCGCACCGGTCATCGAGGCGAACGGCGGCGGCAGCATCGTCAACGTGCTCTCGGCTCTCAGCTGGTTCACCCTGCCCGAGATGGCCCTGTATGCCGCATCCAAGGCAGCATCCTGGTCACTCACGAACGCGCTCCGCGCGGAGCTGGCGCCTCGCGGGGTGCACGTTGCGGGATTGCATGTGGGATGGATGGACACGGACATGGCCGCTCACATCGATTCGCCGAAGACCTCGCCGGAGGTCGTCGCGAATGAGATCGTCAGCGCGATCCGCACCGACGAGTGGGAAGTCATCGTCGACGACTTCTCACGGATGGTGAAAGACGGCCTCTCCAGCCACCCGTCTACTGTCTACCGGGACGTGGTGCTGGCACGACGGTGAGCCTTCGGGGCTGGGATGGCGCGCCCTCCCAGCCCCCTCTGTTCTAGACGTGGAGCGAGGCGGGCGGTCCTTCAATTCGCCGCCCGACTGCGATCATGGCGAGCCAGAAACTCGAGAATCCGCGGGCGGACGACCGCCGGCAGTTGCGGATGAACACCGTGCCCGCCGCCCGGGACGATCACCGTCTCGACATCCGGGAGATGCTCCTTCAGTCGACGCGCCGCCTCCACTGGCCGGCTCAGAACCGATTCGCCCCCGAAGACGGCGAGCGTCGGCGGAACCATCCGCTCCAACTCGGCGTCTGAGAGCAGCCGTGGCCAGCCGACCCCGGGACGGAACGGCATCGCCGCCTTCGCGCAGGCCAGCTCCTCGGTCGTCAGAGTGACGCCGGGAGTCAGCCACTCACTCATCCTCCGCCAGCCGGCGTCCGTGGGTCTCGCCGACAGGCGTGCGAACTTCAGCAGGGCTCCCGTCGACGGGCGCACCACGAATCCGTTCGGCTCGATCAGGGTCAGCGTCCGCAGTCGTGGACTCGCGTGCAGGGCGATGCGCGCGGCGTGCCAGGCGCCGTTCGACTCTCCAAGGAGGTGTACCTGGTCCAGGCCCAGCCCGGAGAGCACCCCGTCGAACCACGCGCCGAAGTCCGCGTCGGTCCGGAACGGCTTCGTCTGGATGCTGCGCCCGGCCGTTCCCATGACATCCACCGCGATCACCTCGCGGACGCGAGCGAGGTCTTCGATCGCGAAGTGCCATGACGAGCTCGTGCCGTTCATTCCGTGAAGCAGGACCAGCGGCATCCCGTCGCCCGATCCGGACCGCCGCACACGAGTGGATCCGAACGTGGTGGGGACATCGGCGCGCTCGACCGGGATCGGCCACAGGTGTTCCATCGCGTCGTACGCCCGCAGGTAGTCCTCGCGGGCACGATCGTCCGCGAATCGACCGACCGTCGCATTCATCCGGACCATCGCCGCCGCCTCTCGTTGATGGTATGAGCGTACCATTGACGTGATACGTGCGTATCATCTAGATGTGCCCCGTCTCGCCGATCACCAGCAACGCCGCCGCCAGATCACGGACGCGGCCCGCACGCTCGTCGCCCGCCGGGGCCTCCGCGCCGCGACCTTCCAGGCCGTCGCGGCAGAGGCCGGAGTGTCGGTCCGGCTGGTGCAGTACTACTTCGGCTCGAAAGAGGACGTGCTGCGCGCCACGCGCGAGGCGGTCGCCGCAGACGCCGGCCGACGATTCGCCGAGCGCCTCGCCGCACTCGGCGAAGACGCGGCCACGCGCGACGTCATCCGCGCGATCGTCACAGAGGTGCTTCCGATCGACGCGCGCCGGCGAGAGGATGCCATCGTCCTGGACACCTTCTTCCTCGAGGCGCTCACCAGCGAGCGCTCCCCCGATGTTCCGACGGACGATTCCGACGGCGCATCGCAATACCTCGTCGACTTCATGCGCCAGACCATCGCCCGATCACGCGCCGGCTCGCCCGAGCAGGAACACGCGGACGTCGATGCCCGCCTGATCGTCGCCGCCGCCGCGGGGCTCGCGCAGACGATGCTGGTCGACGCCGCCATCGCCCGGCGGGCCGAGGAGCACATCGACCGCTTGCTCGACCGCATGCTGCCCCAACCGGCGAAGGACTGAAATCGGGCGCTCCCCCGCTGGGCCCGGCGTATCCGTTCCGGTCAGAGGGACTCGGCGATGTCCTTGATGGCGGCCAGGCGGCGGTCCCATTCGGCGCCGACGGCTTCGAGCCGTCGGGCGATGGACGACAGCTGCGCGCCGACCACGCGGTAGCGCACCTCGCGACCGACGCGCACCGGTTCGACGAGGCCGACCTCCTGCAGCACCGTGAGATGCTTGGCGATCGCCTGGCGTGACACGGGCAAACGCCCGGCGAGGGCGGATGCCGAGGCATCCGTCTCGCCGAGCGCCTGGAGAATGCTCCACCGCGTGTCGTCGCCGAGCGCGGCGAACACGGGAACCAGGGTCCCAGTCACGGTCACCCCGCTTCGTTCTCGAACAGCGCCGCGAGCTTGTCGAGCTCGCCGTTCCAGCCCCTGCCGTGCTCGGCGAGGTTGAACGCGGGGTCGGAGGTGCGCTCGAACCCGGTCTCGACGACCGTGAGCTCCGTGCCTTCGTCCGTGGCGACGAGAGTGAACGTGAACACCGTCGAAGTGGCGTCGTCGAGCTTTGCCGACACAGCGCCGCTCGCGTCGTCGTTACCCCACCGGTACGAGATCGAACGCGGCTCGTCGATCGTCTCGATACGGATCGGGATGCGCGGACCGTCGGTCCACGACAGCGTCCCGGCGGCGCCTGCGCCGGCGCCGTCGAGTTCGAGGCGGCCGAACCAGCGCGAGACATGCTCGGGCTCGGCGACCGCGGACCACACCTTGTCGATCGGCGCGGCGATCATGATCGTCCGCGTCACCGTGAAGGCGCTGTCGTCGACGACCGAGGGGGAGTTGATGGTCATGCTCATGATGGTGCTCCTTTCGAGGAAACAATGCAACTTCAGCGTTGCATGTTCTCCGTTGAAGTGCAACTCATGAATTGCACGTTCCCGCCCTCCTTGCGCGGACAGCCCCGAATGTGGCTATTGTTTCTCGATAACTACTTACCGTTTATCGATAGGCGAAGCATGCAGCGCACCACGATCATCGTTCTGAAGGTCCTCATCGCCGCTCTGCTGGCACTGCTGCTCGCGTGCCAGATCTTCGTGGTCCCTGCCGTGGCGGCCCAATCCGCCGTCAGGTACTCCGAGATCGCGTACTTCGAGATTCCCGGCACGGTGGTCGGCATCCTGTTCCTGCTGTGCGTGCAGGTCGTGCTGGTGTGCGTGTGGCGACTGCTCTCCCTCGTGCGCGAAGACAGCATCTTCAGCGAGAGCGCATTCCCCGACGTCGACGTGAGTCTCGGCGCGGTCGCCTTCGCCACCGTCCTGGTGCTCATCGCTCTCGTCGCTCTGAGCCTCACCGGGTTCATGACGCCGTCGATCACGCTGCTGCTCCTGCTCGGAGTGGTGGTCGGCGCCGGCCTGTCGCTGCTGATCGTCGTGCTGCGCGGGCTGCTGCGAAAGGCGTCGCAGCTCGAGCACGACCTCTCAGAGGTGGTGTGATGCCGATCATCATCAACCTCGACGTCGAACTGGCGAAGAAGAAGATGTCGGTCTCGGAGTTCGCCGCAGCCATCGACATCACCCCCGCCAACGTCTCGGTGCTCAAGAACGGGCGCGCGAAGGCGGTCCGCTTCACGACCCTCGACGCGATCTGCCGCGTGCTGGAATGCCAGCCCGGCGACATCCTGCAGTGGGTGCCCGACGACCACCCGGCAGCGCTCGCAGCGAAGGGCGAAGAGGAGTGAGCACCGAGGCGCCGTCGCGCCGGTTCCCCGACTGGAGTGCGAACGCGATCGCGAAGCTCGCCGACACCGTCGGCTGCCCGGTATGCGAGCGCGGCGTCGTCGACGGACAGCGCTGCAGCCGGTGCAGCGCCGACTTCCGTGAGATCGGCGCCGAGCTCTGGCAGGCGTCTCGGATTGCGGCCGAGGCGTTGTACGCCCGCCAGGCGGTGCTCGACCGGGTGCCCGTGGGCCGGGTGGCCACGCCGCACGACCCCGTCACCACCGCCGCAGGAGCGACAGCCGCGGCATCCGGCGTGCGTCCTGCCCCCGTCGCGAGCGCGCCGGCCGCGTCAGCCACCGTCCAGTCCGTGCTCGCCGTCGCCGGCGCAGGTCTGGTCGCGATCGCCGCCGTCGTCTTCACGTTCTTCAACCCAGATCTCACCGAGGCGCTCGCGCGGGCGCTCATCGTCGGCGGGATCGCGACGATGTTCGCCGTGGGCGCCGTGCTGCTCGCCCGCCGCGGGCTGCGGTTCTCTGCCGAGTCGGTCGGCGGGCTGGGCGTCGTCTTCGCCGCCCTCACGGTGACATCGGCCGTCCCGCTGCTACCGGCGGGATGGAACGGCTGGGTGCTCTCGGCGCTGTCGACTCTCGTCGCCGGCAGCGTCCTTGCCACCGTGGGCCTGCGCGTCGGGATCCGCGTGTGGGTGTGGTGCGGAACGATCGCCCTGTCGTTCGCCCCGGTGATGCTCGCGCTCGGGGCGGGTGACACGCCTGCGACGATCGCGGGATGCCTCGTGTCGGCCGCCGCGGCCAGCGCGCTGGTCGCGGCGACAGGGCGCGCGCGGGCCGGCGACGGCGGCCGCCTCACAGTCGAGCGCGCCTCGCTCACCGTGGTGCAGTTCCTCTTCGTCGGCGCCGCCCTCGCGAACGCCGCGGCGCTCGCGAGCACCGGCGACGGAGCCGGTGGGTGGACGGGTACGACCGTGGATCCGGCCTATGTCGTGGTCGCGACACTTCTGGCGACCGCCGTCCTCGCGGCGTTCTCGGCCGGTCATCCCGCCGGTGGCCTGTGGTCCTTCGTGGCGGGCGGGGCGGCGGTGCTCGCCGCGACGGCCGTGCCGTGGACGGCGACCGCGACACTGGCCTTCGAGAGCTGGTTCGCGGTCTTCCCCACGGCGGCCGGCATCGGACTGATCGCGGTCGGCGCCCTGCGGCCTGTGCATCGCCTGGCGCGACCGGGGCCGCTCTTCGGCGGCGCGGTGACCGTGGTGGGCGCGGTCGCGGCGATCCCGACTGCGACGGCTCTGCTCTCGCTGGCCGCGCTCGCGATGGGGCGGACCGGTGGCAGTGCCATCCTGCTCGACGACACGGCGGTGGCCCTCACGATGGGCCTGGCCGTGCTGGCGCTGTCGCTCGGCGGATTCGCCGCCCTCACGGCGGCACCGCGTGAGGGCCGACGGTCGCATGAACCGATGGCCTCCGCGGCGGCAGGGGTGACGGCATCCGTCCCCGCTCTTGCCACGACCGACGCCAGCGCGGCGTCCGGAACCGTCCCCGCCCAGCCCCTGGGCACACGATGGCTCGGCTACCTCGGTGCGTGGTACGGCGTTCTGGCGTTCCTCACCGTGCTGTGCATGCCGAGCATCGAGCTCTGGGCGCGCATCGCCATTGCGCTGACCACCGCGATCCTCTCCAGCGCGATCGTCGCCACACGGCTGCAGACGGCGTCGGCGGCCATCCGCATGCCGCTCGTGGCCGGCGCGCACGTCGCGGTCGCGCTCGCCGCTGTGCTGTCGTGGGCGGATGCCGAGCTCACGGTCCCGGCGGGGGTGGCGGTGGTCGCGAGCATCGGAGTGCTCGCGGTGACGGTGCCGCGCGGCGGCCGGTTCGTCCATGTCGGGGTCGCGTTCGCGTACGGGCTCGTCGTCTTCGCGACCGCGCTCGCGCGCACCGCGCTCGACCCGATCGCGGTGCTGTGCCTCACGACGTGCGCGGCGGGGCTCGTCGCGATCGCGGCGACCTTCGCGCGGCGCGTGCCACCTCGCGAGTGGCACGCGGTGCTCGTGGTGACCGCGGTGCCGTTCGTGATCGGCGTGGTGCAGGTGGTCTTCGAGCGCAGCGGCTGGACCGCGCTGTCGACGGCGGTGATCTTCCTCCTGGCTCTCACCCTCGCCACGACGCGACGGGCGGGGCTCGGCCTCGTCGTGCGCACCGTCGCCGCCGGCATCCTGGTACCGGCACTGTCGGTCGTGGTGGTGTGCCTCGGCGCCCAGCTGCTGGCGACGAGCGGATCGCCGGTGGCGCTCCCGGTGATCGCGCTGATCGTGGCAGCCGTGCTGGGCGCCGGCGCCCTTGTGCGCTCGGAGCTGGAGCGGCGGGTCGCACGACGGCAGGCCCGCGCGGCTGCGCTCGCGATCGAGGCATCCGCGCTGCTGACGGCGGCCATCGCCGTCGCGCTGTCCCTCACGCGCGAGGCCGCCGGGCTGTCGACCACCGTCGTCGTACTCGTGGTGCTCGCGATCGGCTTCGGCGCGAGCGCGCTCTTCGCCGGGCGTCGCTACGGCTGGTGGCTCGCCGGCGCCGCGGCGACCGGTGCACTGTGGTGCGTGTGGGGTCTCACCGCGGTGTCGGGCCTCGAACCGTACCTGTTGCCTCCTGCCCTCGGTGCAGCGCTCGTCGGCGCGGTGCTGACGGCTCGCGGTCGTGCGGCGAGGGGCCTCTATGCCGCGGGCCTGGCGCTGGCGGTCGTGCCGACGCTGGTGCTGCTCGCGATCGCCGGCAGCGGTCAGCTGGGAATGAGTACGCCTGATGCTCCGGATGCCGCGGCCCGCGCCTACGTGCTGGTCGCCGTCGCGTGGGTCCTGGTCGGCGCCGCCGGCTGGATCGGCCGGGGCTCGTCGACGACGATGCGGCGGCTGCGCGGGCTGCGGGTTCCCACGCTCGCGGTCGCGATCGTGGCGGCTGCGGCCAGCGCGGTGCAGGGCGTCCGCTGGGGAATCGGCGCCGACCCGGCACCCGCCGTGACGGTGCCCGCCATGACAGCGCCCGCCATGACGGTTCCGCTCATCGTGACGAGCCTGGCGTTCGGGCTGGTCGGCGCGGGCGCCGCGGCTGCGGCCGCCCGAGGCCTGCACGTCGGGGCGCCGGAGGCATCGGTGCTCGCTCGCACCCGCTGGCTCGGGGCGCCGGCGGTCCTGATCGTCGGCGTCGCGGCCTGGCCCGCGATCACGCGGGACTGGTTCACGATCTGGACCATGTGGGGGTTCCTGCTGGCCGTGCTGAGCGTCATGGTCTTCGTCGCCGTGAGGGGGCTGCGGCATCCCACCGCCCTCCCGCCGGTGTGGTTCCTGTTCGCGGTCTCGTTCGTCACGGCGGTCGTGGCGTGGAGTCCTCGCGACCTCCGCGTGGAATGGTTCTCGCTGCCGCTCGGGTTCTTCCTGCTCGTCGCCGGCGCGGTCGCGATGCGCGTTTCGTCGCAGACCGACGCGGTCCCGGCACCGGCACCGCTCCGGCTGACCGACTGGCCCGCCGGCTGGCGCGGGTCGTGGGCCCTCCTCGCGCCGGGGCTGCTCGTCATGCTCAGCGCCTCGGTCGCAGCCACGTACACCGACCCGCGAACATGGCGCGCGATCCTGGTGATGGCGATCGCGCTGGTGTCGATCCTGGTGGGTGCGAACCGCCGGCTCGCGGCGCCGTTCGTGCTGGGCATCGTGGTGCTGCCTGTCGAGAACGTGCTGGCGTTCGCAGTGCAGATCGGGCGCGGCATCGAGGCCATGCCGTGGTGGATCACGCTGTCGGTCGTCGGTGCGGTGCTGCTCATCATCGCCGTCGGCTACGAGCGTCGCACCGGCGCCGACGCAGGCCTGGCCGCGCGTCTGCGCGACCTGGCATAGTCGCCGGGCGGGACGTCAGGCCTCGAGCGTGACGTCGACGTGGATCTCGGTCGCGAGGCGCTCGAGCTCGCCGGTGAGTTCGGCGAGGTCGACGGATGCCGGGACCCGGGCGTGCACCGTCGCCTCGAACAGGCGCCCGCCGTACATGGCGGCATCTCGTGTCTGTGTGCTCATGCGGTCGATGCTGACGCCGTGGGTGCCGAGCACGGCCGAGATCTCGCGAACGATGCCCGGGTGGTCGTTGCCGAGCACCTGCAGCGTGAGGGGACGGGGGCGGGACGCGGCGGGGTCACCGGCGGGCTCATCGCCCGGCGCCGCCGCACCGGGGTGGACGGTCACCTCGAGCAGGCCGTCCAGCACCGACAGCGCGGCCCGCAGCTCGTCGGCGCGCTCGGGGGAGACCGAGACCTCGACGATGCCGGCGAATGCACCGGCGAGCTCGGCGAGCTGGCTGTTCTCCCAGTTGCCGCCGTGGTTGCCGACGATGTCGGCCACGGCCGCGACCAGCCCGGCTCGGTCGTCGCCGACGAGGGTGAGCACGAGGGTCGTCATGCGAGCCAGCGTACTCAGCCGGGCGGGTTGCGGACGCCTTTCACGCGCGGACTCCCCCAGCCGAGGTGTCGGCTGGGGGAGTCCGCGTGTGTGGAACGGATGCCTCAGGACGTGGTGGATCCACCCGTCGAGGCGTCGGCACGGCGACGTCGCGCGATGAGGAACGCTCCGGCGCCGAGGATCAGCAGGCCGATCCCGGTGTAGGCCGCCGTCCAGGCGATGTCACCACCGGTCACCGCGAGCGGCGGCGGCGGGGTGAGCTCGTGCCGGGTGCACAGCGGGCTGCCCGCGGCACAAACCGGGTCTTCACCCGTGATCGCGATGACGTTGCCCAGCGCGTGGTTGCCCTGCTGGTTGTACGCCTTCACGATCACCGTGTAGGTGACGATCGTCGTCGCACCCGGGGCGACCTGCCCGATGACCCGGATGGTGTTCCCCGCGAGCGTCGCGGTGACGTCCGCATCCGACGAGACGGGGCCGTTCGTCAGCGTGGCGTCATCGAGCACATCGACCAGGTAGTCGGTGTAGTCGATCGCGGCGGCCGCGGCATCCGGGTTCGTCGACACGTTCTCGAACGTGAGCGTGTAGGTCACGGCCTCGCCCTGCGCCAGCTTGGTGCCCGACGCCGGGTCGGAGGACTTCGAGGCCACGACGTTCGACACGTGGTTGATCGTGCAGTCCGCACGCTCCGCGTCGGCCGGTTCACAGGTGGCCGGCGGCTCCTCTCCGGCATCCACCAGGAAGTTGCCGAGGCGGTCATCGCCACGCTGCCCGTCCGGGTTCACCGTCACGGTGTACGACACCGTCACGACCTGATCGGGCTCGAGAGCACCGGCCACCGAGAAGCGCCCATCCACGACATCCGACACCGTCAGCGCCGCATCGCTGGCAACCGGGGCGGCCGTGATGGTGGCGTCGTCGAGCACCTGGGTGAGGACGTCGTCACGGCTCACCGGAACCGCCGCCTCACCGGTGTTCTGGAAGTGCAGCGTGTACGTCACCTGCTGCCCCGCCTGCACCGTTGCGCCCGAGGCCGGGTCGACCGTCTTCCAGTCGTCCAGCTCACCGATCGGGTGCTCCGTGGTCGGCGGAACGAACGGCGGGACGCAGTCGGTCTCGCAGTCCGGGTCCGGCTGGTACGGCGGCACATCCGGCGTCAGCACGTTGCCGGCGATGTTGTCGCCACGCTCACCATCCGGAAGCACGGTCACCTGGTAGGTCACGGTCGCCGTCGCACCGGGAACGAGGTCACCGGTCACCCGGATCTCCTGCGCGTCCGGGTCGAGCACAGCGGTGACGCCATCGCCCTCGACCACCGGGTCGGAGGTCACCTCGGCGTCATCCAGCACGTCCGAGAGATCATCCGTCGAATCCACCGGACCCGCCGCCTGACCCTCGTTCGTGAACGTCAGCGTGTACGTGATGACGTCACCGGCGTTCACTCCCGCGCCCGACTCGGGGTCGGACGACTTCGCCGGCACGATGGAGGGCAGCAGCACCTCGACCGGCGGCGTGGGCGGGTCGCAGATCACGCCGTCGGCGCAGACCGGCGACGCGACGTTCACGAGGTCGTGGTCGCCGAGGTTCGTCACCGTCACGCTGTACGTGATCGTGGCGGTCTCGCCCGTGGCCAGTGCACCCGACCACGTCAGCGTTGGAGCGCTGAAGGTCGGCGGAGTCACAGCGACCCCATCCACGGCAGCTACGGCGTCGTCGTTGTACGACGCGTCATCGAGCACATCGGTCATGTCATCCGTGATGGATGCCGGGATGTCCGCGGTGTAGTCCGCTTCGCCGTCGTTCGTCACGGTGACCGTGTAGGTCACGACGTCGCCGGTGTTGACCGCATCGCCCGGGTCGGCCGACTTGTCCACCGAGAAGTGACGGATCGGGTTCTCCGTCGACGGGCACTCATCAGCCGGGCAGGTGCCGTCCGCATTGCTGAGGACGTTGCCGAGCACGTGGTCGCCCTGGTCGGCGTACGCGTTCACCGTGACGGTGTACGTCACCCTCACCACCGCGTCCACCGCCAGCTCACCCGTCACCGACAGGTCGTCCCCGGCCAGGGTCGCCGTCAGCGGCGCACCCGCTGTCGGATCTGCCGTGAGGCTGGCGTCATCCAGCACGTCGGACAGGTCGTCGAGCGCGTCCACGGTCACCGGCGCCTCGCCGGTGTTCGAAAACGTGAGGGTGTAGACGACCTGCTGTCCGGCATCCACGGCCGTGCCCGACGCCGGGGCGACGGACTTGTCCATCACCAGCTCGCCGATCGGGTGCTCCGTCGTCGGCGGAACGAACGGCGGGCAGTCCACCGGGTCGCAGCCCGCCGGCGGCACGAACGGCGGGACCTCGGGGGTCGCGACGTTGCGCGCCACGTTGTTGCCGCGCTCTCCGTCCTCCCCGATCGTGACCTCATAGGTCACGGTCGCCGTCTCGCCCGGCGCGAGCGGACCAGCGATCACGATGGTCTGCGCATCGGCGTCGAACACCGCGGTGATCTCGTCGGCGTGGGCGTCATCGACGACCGGGTCCGACGTGATCGTGCCGTCGTCGAGCACGTCCGACAGGTCGTCGGTCGTGTCCACGTCGCCGGTCGCCTGACCCTCGTTCGTGAACGTCAGCGTGTACGTGATGACGTCACCGGCCCCGACACCTTCACCGGATGCCGGGTCGGACGACTTCGACGGCACGATGGAGGGCAGCAGCACCTCGACGTCGGTCGGAGGGTCGCAGATCTCGGGCGTCGCGCAGACAGCGCCGGCGCTGTTGACCAGGTCGTGGTCGCCAAGGTTGGTGACCGTCACCGAGTAGGTGATGGTCACAACACCGTCGACCGGCAGCGCACCCGACCACGTGAGTGTGGGCGTGGCGAAGACCGGCGCAGGAACCAGCGAGCCATCGCCCGTCACTGCCACGGCGTCATTGTTGTACGTCGCGTCGTCGAGCACGTCGGTCATGTCGTCGCTGATGGCCGCCGGCGCATCGACCGTGTAGTCGGCCTCGCCGTCGTTCGTCACGGTGACCGTGTACGTCACGACATCGCCGGACTGCACACCCTCGGCCGGATCAGCCGACTTCTCCACCGAGAGGTGGCGGATCGGGTTCTCCGTCGAGGGGCAGCCGCCGGGCGGGCACGAGCCGTCGGCGTTGCTCAGGACGTTTCCGAGTACGTGGTCGCCCTGCTCCGCGTACGCGTCGACCATGACGGTGTACGTCACCGTCAGCGTTTCGCCGACCGGAACCTCGCCGGTGACGGCGAGCTCGTCATCGGTGAGCGTCGCGGTGAGGCCCGCTTCGGCGGTCGGACCGGCGGTCAGCTCGGCGTCGTCGAGCACGTCGGTCAACGTGTCAACGGCGTCGACCGCGGCCGGAGCCTGACCGACGTTCGCGAACGTGAGCGTGTACGTCACTTCCTGGCCGGCGACCACGGTGGTGCCATCGGCCGGGTCGACCGTCTTGTCCATCTCGAGAGCCGCGGCCGGGATGCGCACGAAGTCACACGCGGCGTCGGGGTCTGCGGCGTCGCCGGCCGGGATGCACGCGCTGTTGAGCAGCACGTTGTCACCGGTCGTCGCGTCGTAGACGACGGTGTAGCTGATGTCGATCGAGTCGCCGGCGGCGAGTGCCCCCGACCATGTGACCTCGTCAGCTGCCTCGTCGAACTCCGCGCCGTCTGCCGGCGTCAGGATCTCGCCGAACTCACCGTCGTCGAGGACGTCGCTGAGGTCGTCGGTCATGGTGGCCGGAGCGTCCACGGTGAAGTCGCCGGGGCCCCCGTTCGTCACGGTGACGGTGTAGGTCACCGTGCCGCCGTCAGCCGGAAGGTCGGTCACGTCGGACGTCTTGGCGATGCTGAGCTTCGGCAGCTCGGCCTCGGCGAATCCACATGCCTCGCCCGTCACGAGGTCGGTGCCGTCGGCGGTCGGCGGGTCACACGTCGGGATGTCCGTCGGCGGCGTTCCCGGTGGCGGCGGAGTCGTCGGCTGCCACGCCACGTTCCGCACCGTGCCATCGCCACCGGCCGCAAGGGTGACCGTGTAGGTGATCGTCACCGTCTCGCCCTCAGCAAGAGGACCCGACCACGACAGGAACGACGGGGCCACGAACGCCGGGTCGGCGATATCCGAACCGTCGGATGCCTCAGCCGTCGCGTCGCCGTTGTAGTCCGCGTCATCCAGCACACCGGCGAGGTCATCGAACACGACCGCGGGGAACTCCTCGGTGTAAGCGTCGGTGCCGGTGTTGGTCGCGGTCACCGTGTAGGTGATGACGTCGCCGACTCGTGAGTCGGGCGTCATGTCCGAGGACTTCTCGACCGACAGCTCGCGTTCGAGGACCGTCACGGCGTGGTCCTCGACCTCGCCCGCCGACGCAGCACCGGTGGGCAGGAAGGCAGTGACGGACCCCGGGAAGAGGCGGAAGCGCGCGAACGTGTCCCCCGTCGCCGTACCCACGGGGAACGTCAGTTCGTAGTCGGCGGTGCCCGAGTTCGCCGGGACGGCGACCGTCACGAGCTCGCTGGCGTCGAACGCGCCGCTGCCGTCGAGGTCGATCCAGCCTGCAAGCGTCGCGGCTTCGGCCGTGCCGTTGGTCGCCGACACCGTCACCGTGGTGGTGGAGCCGAGTGTCGAGACGATCGCGTCGGCGATCGCGTCCTCATCGTCGATTCCGGTCGTGTCGTCGCCCGTGGCGTCTTCGGTCGGCTGGCCGTCGTCTTCGATATCGATCGTGGAGCCGAGCATCAGGGGTGCGATGTTCGCGTCGGCGTCGTACCCGGGAATCGCGTGACGTGCGCCATCGTCAGCGATCTCCGTACCGTAGCTCGCCCTTGCGTCACCGAAATCGATCGGGATCGGAGCGGAAGCACACCGCGCACCATCGTTGCCCGACGACGCCGGGCCCGTCGAGAACTGGACCGACGCGAGGGTCGCAGGGTTCACACGGTAGATGACGCCGGACGCGTTGTTGCTGAAGTACAGGTTGCCGTTCGCATCGGCGTAACCCGCGCCGTACGTCTGGTCGAACTGCGTTCCAGCGACCGGACCCAGGTCGACATACGCGTGTGTCGTCGTATCGAACCGGAGCAGGTGGCTCACGCCGCTGCCGGCATCAGTGTTGGCGAGACCGTACAGGCCGCCATCCACGAACACCCAGTCAGAAGGCAGAGCAGTGATGCCGGCCGGCCGCGCCGTGACGCCTGAATCGACCACCTCGCCGTACGTGGCGGAAGCAGGTGCGAGGTCGATCTGTACCCAGGACCCGTCCTGGTTTCCACCCCACTGCAGGAAGAACTGGCCGTCTTCGCCGAAGTCGCCGACCTGGTACGCGCCCGTCGGGATGACCCCGTCGGGCCGACCCAGATCAACCAGCGAACCGTCGGCGCCGATTCGGGTCAGAGTGCCCAGAGTCGCGTTCCAGCCGTACATGTAGTCGTCGAGCTCGTTGTACCCCACCGCGTTCACATTGCCCGGCGTGGTCCCGTACGGCGTCGACTCACCCGTCACCAGATCTACCTGAATGATCTGATGCACACCGGCCGACGGGGTCTGGAACAGGTAGCCGAACGACGAACACGACCACGGCTGAAGCATCGGCCCGACGGCTGTGTAGTCCTCCACCTCACCGGCGGTGGCAGCACCGATCGGCGAAGGATCGGCGATCTCGCCCGGGAACAGGCGGAAACGAGCGAAAGTCTCGTCGCTGTAAACGGTCGGCGCGGGGAAGATCAGGTCGTACTCGGCGGTGCCGGAGTTCGCCGGGACGGTGACGGTGACCCGCTCGCCCGCGTCGAACGTGCCGTTGACGTCGAGGTCGATCCAGCCCGCGAGCGTCGCCGACTGGTCGGTGCTGTTCGTCGCCGTCACGGTGACCGTCGGCGCCTGACCGACAGTCAGCGCGATCTCGTCCGCGACGCCGTCCTCGTCGGCACCATCGCCGTCAGCGGCCGCGTCGGGCTGACCGTCGGTCTCCCCGTCGATGCTCCCACCGAGCTGGATTCCCGGCACGATGTTGTGTCGGGCGCCATTGGCAGCCAGGTCCGTGCCGTATGTGGCGGGCGCGTCCCCGAGATCCACGTCGAACTGGCACTCGAACAGGTGGAAGTCGTCGAAGTTCATCCACACCTGACCGGCGACCGTCCCGTTGTTGGCAGGATTTGCGTTGCGGACCTCGACACGCAGGTACGGCCACGCCTGACCGGCGTTCAGCGTGAACGGAATCCGCTCCCACTGCGGCGTAACGCCCACCCCGGGGAACTCGACGACGGGGGTGCTGAACAGCAGCTCACTGTTGGCCGCCGTCGGGGCCACCACGTTCGCGGCGGGGATATGTCCGACTTCGGGATCGCTGACCCCGAAGAACTGCATGTATCCGTCGCCCTGTCGCGAGTAGCCGCCCGCAGCCAATGAGAAGTACCCGACGTATGTCGACAGCGGGTCGAGGGGCGCGATCAGGGTGTTGGTCGCCCCCTCACCCACGTCGGGCAGGCTCGAGTGACCACCCATGAATCCGTACCCGTCCGCACCGGCCCGGATCGGCATCGTCGCGGCGCCGGGTCCAGAGTCGAACGTCGGCGAGAAGACGTGGTACTGGCCGCCTGTCGAGTGGCTGTCATGCCATCCGGTGGCGTAGTTGATCGAGTTCGCCGCCGAGTTCTGGAAATCCTGGGTCCGGCTCTCGAAGCTCGGGTTCTGGATGAGGTCGACGGGGACGAGCGTGCCACCGGGTGCGCACTGCACCGGCATCTCCACGGTAAGCGTCGTGTCGGCAGGCGGGTTGAGGCCCGTCTCGGTGACGTTGCCCGGTCCGTTGGTGTAGGTGCCCGCGGCGGCCGCCGTCACGTCGACCGAGATGGTGCACGATGCGACGCCCGCGGCGAAGTTCCCAGCGGCGACCTCGATCGTGTTTCCACCCGCCGTCGCGGTAGTGGTCGCAACACACGAACCCGCCACGTTCGGATCGTCCGCGATGACGAGACCTTCCGGCAACGTGTCGGTGAAGCCCCAGCCTGCTTTGGCGGCCAGTTCGCTGGTGTTCGTTACCGTGAAGGTCAGGGTCGAGATGCCGTCGATGAAGACCGTCGTGGGCGAGAACGCCTTGTCGAGCTGCGGGGTGACATCGAGGATGCGAATGTTGTCGAAGGCGGCGTCATTGCCCACGCCGCTTCCGTTGGCGTTCGCCATGCGGACGCCGAGCGAGGCGCCGTCGAACAGAACCGAGCCGTTCGAGGTGTACGTTCCGACACTGACGTTGGTCGCCGCAACGGCACCGACTGCGGGAGCAGGAACTGTGGCACCGGAGGAACACGCGTTGAGCTGTCCACCCACCGGTGTCGCGGTGCCTACGTCGGACACGAACGAGAATTGGTACAGCGGCGGCGACACCTGGCAGTTCTTCGCAGCGGTGTCGACGCTGAATGTGAGGAAGCGGCCGGATGCTGTCGCGAGCGGGAGCGGGTCCACCGTCTCGAACTCGACCGCGTTCGCGCCGGGATTGTTCTCGGTGTAGGCGGAGACGGCGTCGTTCGCGTTGGCGTCAGCGGCGCCCGCGTGCACGCCGAGTGCGTAGACGAGCTGACGCAGGTTCGCCGAGCTGACAGGCGAGACACAGTTGCCGAGAGTCGTGTAGGGGATGGTGAAGTTGACGATGACACCGTTGCAGTTCGTCAGCCATCCGGGCGCCGCCGTGTAGGTGTGGCCGTCGGTACTGACGTAATCGTCGAGGATGACCGGTGCCGTTCCCGGCACGTTCTCGAAGTCCTCCTCGAAGAGGACCGTCGGGTCGGAGGGCACGCCCGGGTTGCCGGGCGCCATCTTCGGCTGGATGAGGCCCGCGGCCTTCGTGCCGGTCGGCGACGCCGCCGTCCCGGCGGCGCGGGTGGCGGCGGCATCCATGCTCGTGCCGCTCCACGAGAACGCCTCGGCCGCCGAAGCAGGCATGACGGCCGACATCGCTCCGAGGACCACCGACACGACAGCTGTCAGCGCAAGCGATGCTTGCCGCCAACTCCTCGCGTGGCCCTCCGACTGCCCCCGCTGGCCTGTTCCGAACATCCGATACCGCTGCATTTCGCCCCCCGAATGGCGCCGCTATGCGTTCAGCGCCGAGCTAAGACTGACCACGGTCGGTGTGACCGAGGTCGCGTCCAGTCAATTCCCAGGAAGGCGCTCCCCGGAAACGAGTCAGGGTGATTTCACCCCTTGGTCCGACCAATCTCACCCCGGGGTGAGGCTCGGGGTGACCTAGTCGAACCGGCTCGAGGCGATGCGCAGCGCCTGCTCGCGACCGCTCGCGCCGAGCTTGCGGTAGAGCGCGCGCAGGTGGGTCTTGGCGGTGTTCGGCGACACGTGCAGCGCCGCCGCCACCGCCTTGATGGAGGTGTGCTCGCGGAGCGCTCCGAGCACCTCGCGCTCGCGCGGTGTGAGAGTGGCACGTCCCGGCGGCGGGGCGTACACGTCCGGAAGTGGAGACGGGTCGGACCGCAGGTGACGTGCAACGCCGGCGCGCACCTGGGGCGAACCCTCGACCAGAGCATCGAACGCGTGCGTGTGCTCCAAGGAGAGGGCGACCGCGCGAAGCGACTCGGCGTCGACCGCATCGCCCATGGACTGACCGGCGCTCGCCTGCAGCACGCGCCAGCTCGCGAGGAAGTGCACACGGCCGCCGGTCAGCTGCTCCGCCTCGGCGAGGTGTGCCAGCGCCCGTTGCTGCTCTCCCCTCAGCAGATGCAGTCGCGAGCGCGACGTCAGGATCGATCGGTGGGCCGGGCTCACCCCGCGTGTCTCGAGGACATGCTCCGCCGCCGGGAGGTTCCCGAGCGCCTGATAGAGGTCGGCGAGATCCGCGCGCAGCTGATCGCCGGCCATCGACCCCGGCCTGGTCAGACCTCGATTGGCCAGCAGGTAGTCCTCGACCTCATGCACCATCAGGTCGCGCTCGCCCCAATAGAGGGCGTACTTCGCGCGGACGTGGACGCGCATCCACGACAGCTCACTGGCCGCAGCGACGCCGTCGGTCTCGGCGACGAGGGCGGCAGCATCCTGTCGATTCAATCGGCCGATCGCGGTCAAGGCCCGGGCGTACGCCGCGACCTCCCCGCCGGGTCGCTCGTCGCCTTCCTCGGATGCCTCGCGCTGGAGCTCGCGGTCGGCCTTGGCGTAGTTGCCCGCGACGGCATATCCCAGGGCGAGATGCCGCGACGCGACGCGCCCGAACGGGTGACCCCGCACGTTCGTCCACCGCCGCGCCTCGGAATACAAGGAGATCGCCGTGGACACGTCACCGGCGAGCAGCTTCGCCGTGCCGGTGCGAATGAGCACGGGGGCAAGGACGTCGTGGAATCCCGCGCTGTCGGTCGCGTGGTCGATCGTCGCGATGATCTCGGACGCGGTGGCGCTGGCATCCTCGACGCGTCCGGCAGCCATCTGATATCGCAGCGAACTCGTGAGCACGCCGAGCCGGTCCCTCGTCGCGGGGGCCGGCTGGGACTGCACCCATTCGCGGAAGATCGCGAGATCGCGGTCGTCCAGGAGCCCGAGCGACTGCCGGGCGCGAGAGAGAGAGCGGGCGAGGAGGTAGCGGGGTCGAGCCCGCAACCAGGCCTCGGGCACGGTCTCGAGCGCCCGCCGCAGGGCGTCGGGCTCCAGCAGGAGGTAGGCGAAGAATCTGTCGTCGATGACGGCTGCGAGGTCGTCCCACCGCTCGTCGCGCGCGATCGCCTCGAGCTCGCCGGCGACGTCGCTCACGCGTCGTGTCTGCATCTCACGCTCAGTCCGTGCCCCCCGGTACGTCCCACTCTTGAGTCCGACGCTCACTATATTCGGACTCTCGGAGGGTGAGGGCGGCCCTTCACCCTGGGGTGAAAGCGGGGTCAGCGGCCCGCACGTCGGGTCTCGCGGCCGACTCACCCGCGCGACACGGCCCGGCGAATTCCGTCGCCTGGCGGTGTCGCGGCGGTCAGCAGGCGGGTGGGGTCAGCGGGGAGTGAGCTCGTCGGCGACCGGGAACGGCAGGCGGAAGCGCTCCAGGTCGCCGCCCACCGCCGAGGCGGCTCCGAACTCGTCGGCCACGACGGTGACCCCCCGCGGACTGGCCTCGGCGATACGCACCGGACGCTCCGAGCCGTCCGCCAGGCGCAGGGTCCAGCGGTCCGCCAAATATCCGATGCCGAGTCCTTCGAGCAGCTCTTCGGCGGCCAGCCAGTCGATCGGGATGCGTCCGCCGTCGGCGTCGACGGGCGTGCGCTCGCGCCCGAGCAGGTCGCGCACGCGGAACCCGTCCCCGTCCGGGACGATCCATCCGACGACCTCGCCGTCGGCGCGGCGGTGTTCGATCCAGTCAGTGGGCAGCACGGCTACCGAGCGTAGCGGTGCATCCGGATAGGATCCCCCTGACGACCGGCCGCATGGGGGTGCACGGTCCTGACCGTGGGGAACGCATGGCAGCTTCCGGCATGTCTTCATCCCGGCGGGTGTCGCTACGACGCCGTCGGATCTTGGTCGGCGTCGTGGGCGCGGTCGTGCTGCTCGGGGTGGCCGGCACCATCACCGCCGTCGCGCTCGCTCGGCAGGGGACGGATGCCCCGAACGCCGCCGCCGCCGGAACGCCGTCGGCCAGCGCAACCCCGACACCGACGCCCACCCCGCTGACGCCGGAGGAGCAGCTGCTCGCGACGACCGACGACCCCGCGGCGTGCGCGGTGAGCTTCGTCGGCGACGGCATCGCCGATCCGCCGATGCTGCAGACCCAGGGGGCCCTGTTCGCGAGCCTGCCGATCCCGGCGCGCGAAGGCCTCGTCTTCGCCGGCTGGTACGCCACCCCCGAGGACGCGGCGGCGTTCGCCATCCCGGGCAGGGTGAACGGCTCGGAACCTGTCGTGTGCGTCGACCAGCGCGTGACGCTGCACGGCAGCTGGATGAGCCCCGAACAGAACGCGGCCGAGGATGCCCGCATCCCGATCCTCATGTACCACCAGTTCACGACCAAGCCCGAGGGAGAGTCAGGCTGGCTGCGGGGCAACTACGCGTACATCGGCGACTTCGAGGCGCACCTGAACCACATCGCGTCGACGGGTTTCTACCTGCCGACGTGGGACGAGCTGTCGGCGTTCATCGACGGGCGGCTCTTCCTTCCGAATCACTCCGTGATCGTGACCGACGACGACGCCGACCAGAGCTGGTTCGACCTCGCGGTGCCCCTGGTCGACAAGTACAAGGTGCTCTCGACGTCGTACATGATCACGGCCTACCGGCAGGATCCCGCGCCGTCGCCGTACGTGCTGCGCCGCTCGCACACCCACGACATGCACCAGGCGGGGGCCAACGGCGACGGGCGGATCGTCAACTGGACGGTGCCCGAGATCGTCGCCGACATGGAGGCGTCGGCTGGCGTGCTGGGCGTCAAAGAGGTGATGGCCTACCCGTTCGGCCACTACAACGACACCGCGAAAGAGGCGCTGCGGCAGGCCGGATGGGAGATGGCCCGCACGATCGAGCCGGGCTACGTCACGATCGGTACCGACAAGCTCGCTCTGCCGACGATCCGCATCAACTACGGCATGGGCGTGGACGCGCTGGTGGGCCTGATCGGTTGAGGCCGGCGGGATGCGAAGGCGCGGGATCTGAGAAGTTTTCGCTTTTCATCTTCCTCTCATGGGGCCGCGCCTGTAGAGTGACACACGCGTAAGGACCCGCAGTGGGATGCGGGCTCGCGACAGATGGGGATCTGTCAGACGCGCACTGGGGAAACACGAAGCACCGTTCTGCGGCGCTTCGATCTGTCACTGGGGATTGGCAATGGCATTTGGGGATGCCGCGCGCACCAGCGCGCGCTGTAGAGGCAGTGCGCTGTGAGCGCCATCGATGTGAGCGCCGACACGTATCTCGGCGCCGACCGGCCTACGGGGATCGGACCGCTCGCTTCGCCGCGCCCGCTGCCGACAGAACCGGTTCTCGCATTCGTGCCGCGCATCGAGCCGGCACTCGAGCGCCGCCGCTTGTGGGAGCGCCGCTACGCACTCCGCCTTCGCGCGACCGACACTGTGGTCGTCCTCGGTGCCGTCGGCGCGACAGGGGCCGCCACCATCACGGGCGCCGGCGCCTCGACGAGCGCGTGGCTCGTCTCGGCAGCGACCGTGCTCACCTGGCTGACGATGCTGTCTCTCGGGCACAGCCGCTCGATCGACGTCATGGGGTCGGGCGCGATCGAGTACAAGCGCGTCGCCCACGCCTCGGGCTACGCGTTCGGAGTCCTCGCGTTCCTGTTCCTGGTCTTCCAATGGCAGCAATTGCGGTTCGAACTTCTGATCGCCCTGCCCGCGGGGACGCTCGCGCTCTTGATGGGCCGGTGGAGCTGGCGGAAGTGGCTCTTCCGGCAGCGCCGGTACGGCCACTACTCCAAGCGGGCGCTCGTGACAGGCACCCGCGATGACATCGAGTACGTACTGCGCACCCTTGACGAGGGCGGGGCGCTCGGTTACACGATCGTCGGCGCTGCGCCCTCCGATCACCGTCGAGACGACGTCGTCGCGAACGGGCACTCCTATCCGGTGGTGGGCACCATGGATGCCGTCGCGCGGCACGCTCGCACGCTCGGCGCCGACACCATCATCGTCGCGAACCGCCCCGACGACGACCCGGACTTCATCAAGCGGCTCAGCTGGGAGTTGGAGGGCACCGCATCCGAACTCATCCTGTCGAGTCGGATCGCCGACGTGGCCGGGCCCCGCATCTCTCTGCAGCCTGTCGACGGTCTGCCTCTCATCCAGGTGAAGATCCCGGACTTCGAGGGCGGTCGGCACGCGCTCAAGCGCGCAGTCGACATCGCCGTGGCCGGGCTTGCGCTGATTCCGATCGGCCTCGTGCTTCCCTTCATCGCACTGCTCATCCGGCTCGACGACCGGGGACCGGTCTTCTTCCGGCAGACGCGCATCGGCCGCGACGGTGAGGAGTTCAGCATCCTCAAGTTCCGCACCATGCGGGTCGACGCCGAGCAGCAGCTGACCAAGCTTCAGGCCGTCAATGACGGCAGCGGACTGCTGTTCAAGTTGAAGAACGACCCGCGCATCACGCGGGTGGGGGCTGTCCTGCGCAAGTACTCGATCGACGAGCTTCCACAGTTCTGGAACGTGCTGCGGGGCGACATGAGCGTGGTCGGCCCGCGCCCGCCGCTGCCGAGAGAGGTGCGCGAGTACGACGGCCGGGTCTATCGCCGGCTCTTCATCAAGCCGGGCATCACGGGGCTGTGGCAAGTCAGCGGCCGCAGCGACCTGTCGTGGGAGGAAAGCGTGCGCCTCGACCTCCGCTACGTCGAGAACTGGTCGGTGATGAGCGACCTCATGATCATGTGGCGCACCGCCAAGGTCATGGTCAGTCCCACGGGAGCGTACTGATGCGCGCCCCTCAAACCGTCAGCGGGCGCCGACGTCGTCGTCCGCTGATGTAGGCCGGGATCCGCGGTCGCCGCACGGTCGGACGTATCCCGACGTCGTCGTCAGTGCGGCAGCAGCGCTCTCGTCCCCCCAAGAGGGCGCGGGCCGCGGATCCCTCACATCCATCCAAGAGACAGCAAGGGTCGACATGAGCCGAACCAACACTCGCAGCACGACGGCGGCAGCGCCGCACGTGCTGATCATCGTGCAGAACCTTCCCGTGCCGCTCGATCGCCGTGTGTGGCTGGAGTGCCAGGCGCTCGTGAACCGCGGGTACCGCGTCAGTGTCATCTGCCCCAAGGGACCGGACGACCCGTCGTTCGAGCACCTGGACGGAGTCGACATCCACAAGTACGCGCCGGCGCCCGAGGCGAAGGGGCTCGCGGGATTCGCGTGGGAATTCGCCTACAGCTGGGTGCGCACGGCATGGCTCAGCCTCAAGGTGCGCCGTCGTGCGCGGTTCGACGTCATCCAGGCGTGCAATCCGCCGGACACGTACTGGCTGCTCGCCCTGCTCTGGCGGATTGCGGGGGTGAAATTCGTCTTCGACCACCACGACCTCAACCCGGAGCTGTTCCGCTCGCGGTTCGGTGAACCGGAGGGTCTGCTCAAGAAGCTCGAGTTCCGGGCGCTGCTGTGGCTCGAGCGCCGTTCCTTCCGCGGCGCCGACCACATCATCTCCACGAACGAGTCGTACAAGGCGATCGCCGTGCGGCGTGGCGACCGGGCTCCGGACGACGTGACCGTCGTCCGGAGCGGTCCCGACACGCAGCAGATGCGGCCGATCTACCCCGAGGCCCCTCGGCCGTCGGGCACGATCAACCTCGTCTATGTGGGCATCATGGGCCCCCAGGACGGAGTCGACCGTGTTCTGCATGTAATGGACGAGCTGGTCCATCGGCGCGGTCGCCACGATGTGACGGCCACGCTGCTGGGCTTCGGCGACTGCCTCGACGCGCTCAAGGCGGAGACGGAGTCGCTCCACCTGCACGACTACATCACCTTCACAGGTCGGGTCGACCGCGTCCAGATGGCCGAGTACCTCAGCCGCGGCGACATCGGCCTGTGTCCCGACCCGAAGACGCCGCTCAACGACGTGTCCACCATGAACAAGACGATGGAGTACATGGCCTACGGACTGCCGACTGTCTCGTTCGACCTGGTCGAAACCCGCGTGTCGGGGGCCGACACCGTGCTGTACGTACGATCCGGGGACATCGCGGCGTTCGCCGATGAGATCGAGCGCCTGATCGACGACCCCGCGCTGCGGGAACGGCTCGGTCGCGCCGCGCGCGCTCGGGTGAGCGCCGAGCTTGACTGGCGGCCACAGGCGGAGAAGTACGTCGCCGTCTACGACGAGCTCACCGGGCACCATCGATCAGGCCCCGCCGTACCGGCAGCGGACCGTGCGCCGGCGACGGATGCGCAGGGCCGGCGCTATGTGCCGCTCGACGACCCCGCGGAGTTCGGCCGGTATCTCGTCACCCGCGCTGCCGCGGCTGCGCAGTCTGCGACGGTCGAGGCGTCGCCGGCCGCGATCCGAAGATGAAGGGCTCCTCATGACCACCGTGATCATCGCTGCGCACAACGAGGAGTCGGTCCTCGGCGAGTGCCTCGACGCCCTCGAACGCGCACGCGCTCGGACACCGTTCGAGGTCATCGTGAGCGCCAACGGGTGCACCGACGCGACCGCGCGGATCGCGAGAGAGCGAGGTGCGAGGGTGATCGACCGTGCCGAGTCCGGAAAGGCAGCCGCTCTCAACGCGGCGGAAGAGAAGGCTGCGAGCCACCCGCGCATCTTCCTCGATGCCGACATCACCGTTTCCGTGGACGCCGTCGACGCGCTCGTCCGCGCGCTCGACGCGACCTCGGGACGGCTGGCGGCGGTGCCGAGACGACGCGTGCTCGTGGAGGGGCGGTCCTGGCCGGTGAAGGGGTTCTATGCGATCAACACGCGGCTTCCCGTCTACCGGAAGGGGCTGTTCGGTCGGGGCATGATCGCGATCTCGGAGGAGGGCCGGCGCCGCTTCGATCGCTTTCCGCCGATGATCGCCGACGACCTGTTCCTCGATTCCCAGTTCGGCGACGACGAGAAGGTCGAAGTGCCCGAGGTCGAAGTGACGGTGGAGGCGCCGTACACGACGCGCGACCTGGTGAGGCGCCTCGTGCGCGTGCGCCGCGGGAATGCCGCGATGCGGGCCGCGGCGACGAACGGAGAGGTCGACTCCGCCGTTCGCGAGGCCGACCGGTGGGCCTGGCTGCGGGATGTGGTGCTGCCCGAGCCGCGCCTCGTCTTCGCCGCGGTCGCCTACCTCGCCATCACGGTCGCGGCGGCGCTGCTGGCACGACGCACACCCGCGACGCAGACCGCCTGGGGCCGTGACGAGAGCACGCGCGGCGGGTCGTCGACGGGAGTGGTGTCGCCAGCATGAAGATCCATCTCTGCTTCCACGGCGTGGGCACCTGCCGCGAAGAGCGCGAACCGGGCGAGTCGCGCTACTGGATGCGCGAGTCGGTCTTTCTCGGCCTGCTCGACGCGCTCGCCGATCATCCTCACGTGCTGCTGAGCTTCGACGATGGCAACCGCTCTGACGTCGACATCGCGCTGCCCGCTCTCATGGCAAGGGACAGGACCGCCACGTTCTTCGCGCTTGCCGGGAGGCTCGATGATCCCCGCAGTCTGAGCGCCCACGATCTCCACGCACTGCGGGCAAACGGCATGAGCATCGGCAACCATGGCTGGTCGCACGTGCCATGGCGCGGCTTGTCGACGGCTGACGGCCAGCGAGAGTTCTTCGATGCCCGGCGCGCACTCGAGGACGCCAGCGGCGGCGCCGTCATCGACGCGGCGCTGCCTCTCGGGCGCTATGACCGCGCGTCGCTGCGAAGGCTCAAGGAGGCCGGATACCGCACCGTGTACACAAGCGATCGCTTTCCGGCGCGCAGCGGATCGTGGTTGCAGGCGCGGTACAGCGTCACCGCCGACGACACGGTCGACTCGGTCATGGCGATCGTGCGCCATGGTCCCGGCATCAGCGACGCCCGCAACCTCGCCAAGAGCCTCATCAAGAGGTGGCGGTGAGCGATCACGGACCGCGCGCACCCGAGCACGGCACGGTACCGTGGAGACGCGGTGCAGCGGGGCGCACCGCTCGCGATATGGGGGTACGCGACATGGGAATGAACGGATGACGGCGCCCAGCGACGCTCCGGACGCACGGCGCACCGCAAGGCTGACGCCAGCGATGCGATGGGTGCTGATCGGTGTCGGTGCGCTGGTGCTGGTCGGCGCCGCGATCGCCATCTGGCTTCTGACGGTCGGCCCCGGCACCGGCCGGGCCGGTGCGGACCCGACGCCGACCTCGACGTCGACCTCGACGTCGACCTCGAAGTCCGAGACGGAGACGGAAACGCCCGGCCCCGCTCCCGGTGCGACCCCGACGACGGGGAGCGAGGTGCAGTCCCCCGACTCCGAGGACTCCGTCGGACCGGGCCTTCCGCCGATTCCCACCCCCACCCCCCTCGTCACAGCGCCGCTCCCGGCACCCGCGTCCGCGGAGGGGGCTCTCGCGGACGGGTACCCGGTGGAGATCGCGGGCCCGTCTGGCGGATCCGACGTGCTCACTTCCTCGATCGCCAGCGAGGGCAACACGATGCAGGTCACGCTCGTCGCGCGGACCGACGCATCGGCCGATGATGTGCGAGCCCACTACCGCGACGTGTGGTCCGGCCTGGGGCTCGCCGAGACGGCGTCGGGCGACAGCGCCGCCACGTCGTTCGGCGACACCTACACCTCACTGTCGCTGGCCTTCGCCCCGGCATCCGGAACCGGCACGGTGTACATGATCTACGGCGTCCTGCGCGCGGGCTGACGGCATGTACATCTCGTTCACCAACAAGCCGAGCTCCGAGAGAAAGAGGGAGGATGCCGCCCGTCCGCGCCGCGGCATCCGCACGGTCTCTTCCACCGTCGTCAGCCTCGGCATCGTCTCGCTGCTGACCGATATCTCGTCGGAGTCGGTCGCGGCCATCCTGCCGCTCTACATCACCGGCGTGCTCGGCCTGTCGACGATCGCGTTCGGGTTCATCGATGGCCTCTACCAGGGCGTGAGCGCGCTGGTGCGGATCGGTGGCGGATACGTCTCAGATCGCTACGATCAGCCGAAGTGGGTGGCCTTCACGGGCTACGCGCTGGCGGCTGTCGCGCGGGTGGGACTGCTGTTCGCGTCGGGCTTCGCAGCGATCACAACCGTGATCACCGCGGACCGAATCGGCAAGGGAATCCGCACCGCACCCCGCGATTCGCTCATCACCGCCACGTCGGAACCGTCGAATCTCGGCACGTCCTTCGGCGTGCACCGCACGCTCGACAACATCGGCGCCGCCCTCGGCCCGCTGCTGGCCTTCTTCATCCTGCTGCTGATCCCCGACGGCTTCCACACCGTTTTCGTCGCGTCCCTGGCGTTCGCGGTCATCGGCGTCGTGATCCTCGCCGTCGTGGTGCCGAACGTCCGCGCGAGGACGCAGCGCCGCTCTGTGGACGGCGGGGCCACGGCGCCGCGACCGAAGTTCGACTGGAAGGTCGTGACGAACGGCCCGATGCGACGCGTCCTCGCCGCGGCCGGCATCCTCGGGCTTCTCACGATCGGCGACGGCTTCGTCTACCTCGTGCTGCAGTCGCGCTCCGACTTCGCGGCGCAGTGGTTCCCGCTGATGTACGTCGGAACGAACGTCGCCTTCCTCGCGCTCGCGATCCCGCTCGGCCGCCTCTCCGACCGCATCGGGCGTGCACGGGTGTTCGTCTGGGGACACGTCGCGCTCCTCGCGGCATACGTCGTGGCCGCGCTACCCATCGCCGACGTCGCCGCGACCATCCTGTGCTTGGTCTTCCTGGGCGCCTTCTACGCGGCCACGGACGGGGTGCTCGCCGCGCTGGCGGCACAGTTCACGACACCCGACACACACGGCACCGGGATCGCAGCGGCCCAGACGGTCGTCGCTGTCACCCGTTTCATCTCGGCGACGGCGTTCGGCTTCCTCTGGTACGCGGTCGGCCGCGAACCTGCCATGCTCGTGGTCGCCGGAGTGCTGGCGGTCGCGATCCCGGTCGTCGCGCTGCTGCTGCGGCCGATGCTGTCGACGACGAGCATGTTGGCGACCACCGACGCGGCGGACTCATGAGCGATCGCCTCAAGTGGCTCATCGTCGTGGCGGTGTCAGTCGTCGCACTCGGCACGACGGCGGCGGCAGGCATGTTCGCGTGGCAGCAGTACCATGCGAGGGCGAATCTGCCGAGCGAAGCGGATACGACCGAGCCCGCCGATTGGGCGGCAGGTGATCGCGTGGTGTTCCGCAATACCGCGAGCGGGGACGGTTACGGCCACGTCGCGAGTGTGGCGCTGGCCGACCCGTCGGGCGCGCGCGCCGTGACGACCGCAGCCTGCGACCGGGTGGATGCTGTCGACGACGAGTTCATGTGCCTGCGGACCGAGCGCGGCATCGTGCCCAGCTACACGGCAACCCTCTATTCGAGCGCAGTGGAACCCGTCGAGGAGTGGCCGCTCACCGGCATCCCGAGCCGCACCCGCATCTCGGACGACGGCGAGCTCGTCGCCACGACGGCGTTCGTGACCGGCCACTCGTACGCGACGATCGGGTTCTCGACCGAGACGCAGATCCGCGCGCGCGACGGCGAGAGCATCGGCGACCTCGAAGAGTGGACGCTCGTCATCGACGGCCAGCAAGTGGCGCCCGTCGATCGCAACTACTGGGGCGTCACCTTCATCGACGACACCACTTTCTATGCGACGGCCGGACTCACGACGGAAGGGCGCACGTACCTCGTCAAAGGAGACATCGCGGCGCGCACACTGACGTCGGTCGCCCCGGACGTCGAGTGCCCCTCGCTGTCGCCCGACGGCACCCGCCTCGCCTTCAAAGCGGTGACCGCCGGATCGGGACCGACCGTGCACTGGACGCCCGCGATCATGGATCTCGCGACCGGCGAGGTGTCGCTGCTGCCGGAGTCCCGTGGTATCGACGACCAGATCGAGTGGCTCGACGACGGAACCATCCTCTACGGGATGCCGCGCGACGGTGTCCCGGGAGACTACGACGTGTGGACTCTCGCCGCCGACGGCTCAGGCGAGCCCGAGGTGTTCATCGAGCACGCGTGGTCTCCGTCGGTGGTGCGCCGCTAGCCGAGTCATGCGCAGCTCCGCGCGAGCGCGCCCGGATCACGAGCCACGCGAGGGCGGCGCCGAGGAGCGCGCCGGCGGTGTTGGCGATGATGTCGCGCGAGGCGGGTTCGCGGGAGGGGATGACGAACTGTGCGAGCTCGGCAGCGACGGATGCTCCCACCGCCAGGGCGACGCCGATCCAGGGTCGCCGGAACAGCAGTGTGAGCAGGAATCCCAGGGGCACGAACATGAGAATGTTCGCACCGAACTCGATCCATCCCGACCCGAAGGACATAATCCCGAGGTCGTAGCGCAGCCAGTCGCCGATGCCGTTGACGATGCCCGAATACGAAACAGGCAACAGAAGCACCCCCGCGACAGCCACGGCGTAGAGTGCCAGACCGACGATCACCCACGGGCGGCGGACAGTCGAGCGCTCCCTCATCACGCCACCCCGATCTGCGGCTGAAGGCGCCGTCGACTGCACATTACCGGAGGCGGAAGCGTACATGAGCGTTCTCTCATCCGTAGAGGAACACCTATGTGTTAGGTGATACTGCCATTACCCCGACAACGTCGCCCCTACCCCCCGGAATCCTATGACTCGCAAAGCACTGCGCACCCGTCAACGCCGACTCACGATCGCCCGCCGAGCCAACATCGCCGTGGCGGCGGTCGTCGCTGCACTCCTCGCCGTCGTCGGCATCGCCATCGCTCCAGCCATGGCGGCGCCTTCGGCGACCGGGATCTTCGCCGACAACCTCACTCCGCGCATCGCCGTCGACTCGGATCGCGCAGCCGTGGAGCTCGGCATCCGTTTCAGCCCTCAGAAGTCCGGCACCGTCACCGCCCTGCAGTACTACCAGGGTGAGCGAGCCCGGGGCGTGACGAAAGCGACGCTGTGGTCCGCCGATGGCAAGGTGCTCGCACAGGCGTCGTTTGCGCCGACGAGGCAGGTCGGGTGGCGCACCGTCACCCTCAAGAAGCCCGTTGCGCTCACCGGGGGGCAGGTTTACGTCGCGTCCTACCACGCACCGCGGGGCGGATACCCCGTGACCGAGAACGATCTCTCGCGCTCCAAGGTGCAGAACGGGTTCGCCCTGAACGCCGGCGCCGGGGTGTACCGGTATGGCGACACCAGCCGCGTGCCCAGCAACACCTACCAGGGTTCGAACTACCTCGTCGACGTCGTCTTCACGCCGTCCAGTGGCGTCGCAACACCGACTCCGCGGCCCACCACCAAGCCGACGACGACTCCGAAGCCCACTGCGACGGCCACTCCGAAGCCCACCGCGACTCCGACGCCGACCGCGACGGCCACTCCGAAGCCGACACCCACCCCCACGGCTACGCCCACGCCCACGACCACCCCGACCCCGCCGCCGTCGAGCACGGGCGGGTTCGTTGTCCTCGGCCGCTCGTTCCCGAACTCCGACACGACAGGCGTGCCGGCCGGCACGACGCTCACGCCGTACACCGGGCCTTGCACGATCCAGACACCGGGCTACGTGATCGATTCCAAGCAGGTCGACTGCAGTCTGCGGATCCTCGCCAGGGACGTCGTGATCAAGAACTCGAAGATCAACGGGACGGTCTACGCCGATTACACCCAGAACCAGGGATCCTTCACGATCACCGACAGTGAAGTGGACGCCGGTGACGGGCCGTGGACAGGAATCGGCGACGCGCGGTTCACCGCCGAACGCGTCGAAGTCACCGGCGGGACGCGGTCGATCAACTGCTACGCGGACTGCACGGTCCGGGATTCGTACGTCCACGGCCAGCTGCACGACACCACCGGCGTGCACCACGAGTCCGGCATCCGGATCAACACCAACAGCACGTTGATCCACAACACCATCGCGTGCGACGCGCCCGACTTCCCGCCGGACGCCGGCTGCTCGGCTGCGATCACGGGCTATCCCGACTTCGACCCCGTGCGGAACAACACGGTCGACGGGAACCTGATCATCGCGGGCTCCGGTGGCTACTGCTCCTACGGCGGATCCACCGCAGGGAAGCCCTACTCCGGGCAGACGGCGAACATCAAGTTCATCAACAACGTGTATCAGAAGGGCTCGTCCGGCAAGTGCGGGTTCTGGGGCGCGATCACTTCGTTCGACACGCGCGCGCCCGGCAACGTCTGGAGCAACAACCTCTACGACGACGGGGCCCCGGTCCCTCCCGCGAACTGACCCGCATCCAGCAGAACTGACCCTGTGCGAGTGGCGCTCACCACTCGAGCAGGGTCAGTTCGCTGTAGAGGTAGTCGATGTCTCCCGCGGCCGCCGTCTCGGCCGGCTTGAACATCTTCGTGCGTGGATTGCGGAGCGATCGTCCGATTCCGCCTGGCGTGAATCCGAGCACCCGGCGCTCGGCAAGCGTGGCGAGAAATCCGTTTCGCAGCAGGTGTGAAGCCACCCCGCGCCACGCCGAAGCGAGCAATTCGGTGTCGCCTGCGACGTGGAGCGGCGCGGCGAAGACCGGCAGACGCTTGCGACGGTCGCGCCGGTACAAGAGATACGCGTAGCGGTCCCCGTCGCGCACGAGCAGATGCCGGCTCGCCCGCGCGCCGCGGTGGTCGAGGTAAACCTCGAGCGCTGCGCCGGTGAGCGTCGCCTCGAGCATCGCGGGGTCGTCGGAGATCTCGACACCACGCGCCGGATGCGGCAGATTCGCCACCAAACGGGTCGACGTGTCGAGGTGACGGAACCCGAGTCGCTCATTCATCGCCGGGACGTTGCCACTTGGTGAGAGGTCGGTGAAAAGATACCCCCGTTGCCTCAGCAGCGCGCGGACGAGGAGCAGGGAGTGGCTCCGGAAGTCCTCGAGCACGCAGAAGGCGGCGAGATTGCACACGTCGACCGCATGCCCACGCGACGAGTACACCGCTGCATATGCCCCGACCACTCGCCCCGCGGAACGGAGCTGAAACCCTCGGTTCGGTCCGACGGTGCCCCACGGCGGCTGGAGGAGCGCCTTCCAAGCGTCGGCAGAAACGCGCCGATTGAGGTTCTCCTGCAGGAATCTGCTCACCTCCTCGACATCATCTGGGCCGATCGGCAGAACCTCCGGTCGCGGGGAGGCCGACCGGCCCGCTGCATCCGTCGTCACGTCGTACGTCCTGCAGCGAACAGCATCCGATGGGTCGACGACGCGCTCACCGCGGAGGCGTACGTCCGGGCGCGACGGCGGCGCTCCAGGACGATGACCACCGCAGTGGTGGCGCCGACCCCCAGAACGGCCGTCACTCCCAGCGCGCGGACCTTGCTGCCGCCCACGTAATAGATCACCGTCGACTCGGGGGCGGCGATCGCAGTCACCTGCGCTACCTCCGGGACCCCCGACGCCTCTTGAAGAGCGCGCAACTCGTCGGAGACGCGATCGATCAGCGCCTGCTGCTGCTCTTCGACGCGTTCTCGTGTCGGGCCGACGATATCGAGCAGGAGCCGCTGAGTAGCGAAGTTCGACGCCCACTGGCCCCCGGTATCGGGAAGCCGCAACGACCAGCCGTCGCGTACGCCTTCGCCGACGAGGGTCACGTCGGGCGAGGCGAACTTGGTCACCTGGTCCGGACCGACGATGCGCTTGGCGACGATTCCGGCGGTGATGATGATGTCTTCGGACTGGGTCCGCAGCGCATTCGGGTAGAGCGAACTCGTCGGCGCCAGGAACAGCAGCTCGGTGCGAGTGAAGTACACGCCGTCGTCGCTGATCGCTGCCAGTCCCGCGGCGGCCGTGCAGATCGCCCCGACGAGCACGACGGGCCAGTAGCGCAGGAATGCGCGGATCAGCTCCCAGAAAGTCATGAGTATCCCCCCGGGTAGAATACCGTTGTCCCTGGGGAAACCTGGGCACGGATCAGAGGGGGATATCTGTGCTGCTGGATGTGATGCGGGCGTTGGGCCGAAGATGGTACGTCCTGGTCGTCGGCTTGCTGATGACGGCGGGCCTTGCGTACGGCGCCTACGTCGTCAGTCCCCCGGAGTACACCGCCCGCGGACTCATCCTGCTCCTCCCGTCGGAAGTGGCGGTGGGCGAGGCCGGGAATCCGTTCCTCGTCCTGGGCGGGCTCGAACAGCCGGCTGGCATCGTCGTCGCCTACTTCGCGAGCGCCTCGGCCCAGGCAGAGGTCGAGGACCACTCGCCCACGGCCCAGTTCCTGGTTGCGATCGATGACTCCACCCGCGGCCCCGTCATCGCCGTCAATGTGACGGACAGCACTGAGGAAGCGGCGCTGTCCACTCTGGATTTCCTCATGGATCGCATCCCTGAAGAGCTTCAACGACTGCAGACGGAGGTCGCGGCACCAGCGGACGCCGTGATCACCTCCATGTCACTCACCGCCGATGCGGTCGCCGAGGTCGATCGTTCCGGGATGATCCGCATGGTGATCGCGGCGATCGCCGCGGGGATGCTGGTCACCGGCATCGTCGCGTTCACCCTCGACGGCGTCCTGCTGCGGAGGGCGCAGCGTCGCACGCCGTCGGTCGCCACGCCGAAGGCCACAGCTGGAGCGCCGGGTCCCGTCCGGTCCGCGGACCCTCACGCCGACTTCGACGTCGTCTCGGAAGACGTGCGCGAGTCCGCCGCCGACGACCGGAACACCGATAAGGACTCCGTGTCCACGGCGCGAGGCGCGCAACCTGTGTCGGCGCGACCCAGGCAGCCGTAAGTGACCCAGCCGCTTCCGGGGTTCGTCGCCCCCCGGAGAACTGTCACGGCGGATGCGGTCGGCTGGCTCACCGTCTACCTCGTGCTGCTGCTGTTCGTCCCGTCCCGGCTGGTTGTCGGACCCCTGGCGAGCGCCGGCGCTCCCTCGATGCTGTTCGGGCTGGGCAGCCTCGTGCTGTGGTTCCTGCTCCTTCTCGGTGCCGCTCGCAAGGCCGTGATCGAGCCGCAGCCGATCCGGATCGCACTCGGAGCGCTCCTGTTCAGCATCGCTGTGAGCTACGTGCTCGCTATGGGGCGCCCGATGAGCCCGGATGAGATCAGTCCGGCCGATGTCGCGGTTCTCGCGCTCGCCTCCTGGTCGGGAACGTTGCTGCTCACCCACGACGGCATCCACACCCGGAATCGACTGGACACCCTCGTGTGGCGCTTCGCCGTCTGCGGCGGAATGATCGCCGCGTTGGGCATCGTCCAGGTGATCACGCGGCAGCCGTGGGTCGACCAGCTGACCATCCCCGGCCTGACGAGTTCGCCCGCGTACGGACTGATCTCACGCGGTGGATTCCCGCGCCCCGCGGGCACCGCCATCCACCCGATCGAGTACGGCGTGATCCTCGCGATGCTCCTCCCGATCGTCCTCCATGTCGGCTTCCACCACTCGCACCGCGGGCCGATCGTGCGGTGGCTGCCGGCGGTCGCGGTCGCGGGCATCATCCCGCTCACGTCCTCGCGATCTGCCTATCTCGGCGCGCTGATAGGTCTCATCGTCTGTCTCATCGGATGGTCGAGGCAGCGTCGACTGCTCGTCCTCGGAGTGGCCGTCGGCGGAGTTCTGGCGATGATGGTGGTCACCCCCAACCTGCTGAACTCGATCATCGGGATGTTCACGGGTGCCGCTGAGGACCCCAGCATCACGTCCCGCACCGACAGCTTCTCGCTCGCCTTCGAGTTCGTCGCGAACCATCCCTGGTTCGGCAGGGGCCTGGGCACCTTTCTGCCCAAGTACCGCATCTTCGACAATCAGTACCTGCTCCTCCTCGTGACCGCCGGGATCGTCGGCACCGTCGCGTTCCTCGGTCTCGGCATCACGGGAGTGGTGACGATGTTCCGCCTCCGCACGCAGCTGCGCGACGATGCCTCCCGCGACCTGGCGATCTCGCTCGCGGCGGCGGTGTGCGCCGGCTTCTCCTGCCTGTTCATGTTCGACGCCTTCGCGTTTCCGATGACGATGGGCACGCTCTTCCTTCTCCTCGGCCTGGCGGGGGCGTTTCGCCGCATAGAACGCGGCAAGTTCGGCCTGGCGGGACTCCTACAATGAGTGCCGTGCCTGTGGATGTCGCCGTCGTCGTCGTGACGTACAACAGCGAGCGTCACGTCGCTGACCTGCTGGACAGCATCCCCCGGTCGATGGGAGAGCTCACATACTCGGTCGTGGTCGTCGACAACGGATCCACGGATGGGACGCTGGCGTTGCTCGATGCGCGTGAGGATTGCACGGTCGTGCGGTCGACCAACGTCGGCTACGCGGCGGGAATGAACCGAGCGGTGGCCGCGTCACCGCCAGCAGACAGCATCCTGATCCTCAACCCGGACGCGATTGTCGACAGCGGGGCCGTCCCGATCATGCGCCGGGTGCTCGCCAAGCCGCGCGTGGGGATCGTCGCCCCCCGCGTCCGCGAGGAAGACGGCAGCCTCTCGCCCACACTGCGTCGCGGTCCGACGATCGGTCGCGTCGGCGGTCTGAGCTTCACGGGCTGGCCTGTGTTCACAGAGCGCATCGAGGACTCCTCGGAATACGAACGAGAGCACGAGGTGGAGTGGGCCGTCGGTGCGATCCTCCTGGTCGACCGAGAATGCTACGACCGTCTGGGGGGAATGGACGAATCGTTCTTCCTGTATTCGGAGGAGACGGACTTCAGCCTGAGGGCCAAGGACGCGGGATGGCTGACCGTCTACACTCCCGACGCCGGAGCGATGCACGTCGGCGGGGGCTCGGGCGAGAGCGCGATGACCCATACCATGAAGCAGATCAATCGAATCCGGCTCTACCGGCGGCGCACCGGCACGGTCCGCGCGTCGGTGTACTACGTGCTCACGGTGCTGTCGGAGGTTCGCCGAGCACTGCTCGGGCACGATAAGTCGTGGCCGACCATCCGCGCGCTCATCGACCCGTCACGCCGGCCCTCCCTCCTCAACGCCAGCGACAGCATCCTCCCCAGGTGAACCAGGAGCCCCGATGAAGCTGCTGATGATCGCACCGGCCTGCGACGGGGAAGACGTGGGTGAAGCGTGGGTCGCCTTCCAATGGGCGAAGCGCATGTCCGAGCGGCACGAGCTCACCCTCCTCACGACGTACAAGCGCGGCCACACGCCGATGGCGCGGCAACTGCCGGATGTTCGCGTCATCGAGTGGCCCGAACCGCGGGGAGTCGGTCGGTTCGAACGGCTCAACAGCCTTCTGCAACCCGGCTACGCACCGTTCTACATCCGCGCACGGCGGTGGATCCGTCAGCGCCTCACGGCCCAAGAGCGATTCGACATCGCGCACCAGGTCGTTCCCGTCGCGATGCGCTATCCGTCACCGGCCGTCGGGCTCGGCATCCCATTCGTCATCGGTCCGGTCGGTGGAAGCCTGGACTCACCGCCAGCGTTCGTGGCGGAGGAAGGCGCGACCCCGTGGTACCAGAAGCTGCGGGGCCTGGACGGCTGGCGAATACACCACGATCCGCTCCTGCGCCGGACATACGAGGGCGCGGACTGCGTCGTCGGCGTCGCGGAGTACGTGCGGGAGTTCCTCTCCGGCCTGCGCCTCCAGCGCTTCGAGGTCATGAGCGAGACTGCGGTCGAACAGGTCCACGATCCTGTCGACCGCGCTGAGCGCGCCGGACCCGTGCGCCTGCTCCACGTCGGCCGTATCGTGCGGACGAAGGGGCTCCGCGACGTCATCCGCGCGATGGACTCACTCCGGGATCTGGACGTCGTCCTCGACGTCCTCGGCGACGGCAACGATCGCGAGGCGTGCGAACAGCTCATCGAAGAACTCGACCTCGGCGAGCGGATCACGCTGCACGGTTCGGTTCCGCGCGGCGTCGTCGACGAGTTCTACCGGGATGCCGATGTCTTCGTCTTTCCGAGCTATCGGGAGCCGGGCGGGAACGTAAGCCTCGAGGCGATGTCCTGGGGGCTGCCCGTCATCGTATGCCGACGCGGCGGCCCCGGTGCGAACGTCGACGAGTCCTGCGCCCTGCTGCTCGATGCGACGTCCCCTTCCCAGCTGGCGGCAGACTGCGCCGACGCCGTGCGGACACTCGTCCAAGACCCCGGACTGCGCCGCGTGATGGGCGAGGCGGGCCGGCAGCGTGCTGTGAGCACCCACTTGTGGTCGCAGCGGCTGGATCGGATGGACGGCCTCTACGAGGAGCTCGCCCGGTCGCAGGCGTGAGCTATTGGTCGGTGCCGGTCGCGACGACGAGGTTCGTCACGAAGGCAACCGAGCTCGGACGGGGAGTGATCCGCCCTTCGAGCATCCCGCTCACCCAGTCCTGGCTCACGAAGGACAGATCCGCCAGCGCGGCGACGGTGCCGGGGTGGGATCGCCAGTGCTCCACGACCTTCGCGGAGAGGATCGTCCCTCCCGCGGGGGCGCGGTTGCCGCGGCGCAGGCGCTGCAGCGCTTTGCGGGCGAGTCGCTTGCCGGTGCTGAGTGTGTTGAGCACGGGCTGCCAGGTGGGCGGGTCCGCGTAGGCTGCCGGCGTCGGCCGTCCGTCCAGCGGAATCCGGGCAAGGTCGGCGTCGAGCTCTACCTGCAAAGACGCGAGAAAGCGCGACGCCGCTTTGTCTCGCGGCGCCAGACGCGCCGCGATGTCGAGGAAATCAGCATCGAGCATCGGATTGATCACCACCCGCTGCGAGCTCACCGCGGTGTCCGTCGCCCCCGCCCACCGCTGCATGCGGTGACGCAGGTAGAGCTCGTCCGTCGCCCGGAACCACTCGTCGCCACCAGCTCGCATGGCTTCGTAGACTTCACCTTCGGCGGTGTGCCTCGCCCACGCGGAGAAGTCGTCCGTGAGAAGGCCGGGCTCGACCGCCTCGTTGACGAACATCCGCCACGAGGCCAGGCGAGCGGCATCCTTCTTCGTGTAGGAGCGATCCCCCACGCGCCCCACGTAATAGAACCCCCTAGCGATCTCGCCGCCGAGTCCCGAGATCCGCACGCCCTGGCCGAACGCGCGCTCACCGACGCCCAGCGCGGCGAGAGCGACCGGGTCGGACATGGCGTCGAGCCGGACGGCGGCGTCGACGCAGAGTTGCCAGGCCTCCGCAGGGGTGAGGCCGTCCACGCTCGCGAGGTCGTGGACCTCATGGTCTATCCCGTAGCGACGGGAGATCTGCGCGGCGATGGCTGCGTCGCCGCTTCCCGGAACGCCGAGCGTCATCGCGCGCAGCCCCCGACGACGGGCCGCGGGGATGGCGCTGAGGAGCAGCCTCGAGTCGAGTCCGCCTGTCAGCTGCAGCACAGCGTCGGGATGATCGTCGAGAAGTGCTTCGAGCGAGCACCGCATGAGCGCCGCGGCCTCGCGGATGGCTTGTTCCAACTCAAGCGCCCGCCGCTCCGGGCGCGGCGGCTCGACGACGCTGACCTCGGCGCGGTTCAGATGGGCGACGGCCCCTGGCCGGAGCTTCTCGACCCCGGCGTACAGCGTCCGCTGCCCGAGCTGCCAGCCGAGCAGCGACTGGTTGCCGACAGCCGTCAGATCGAGCGGTGACTTGCGTGCTCGGCCTGCGGCGAGTGCGGAGCTCGAGACCACGGCGGGGCCGGCATCCCCGGCTGCGCTGTGGAACAACTGGCGGAACCCCATCGAATCGGCGACCATCGCGACTCCGTCGGCGCCGAGGTGGGCCGCCGCGAACGGAGGAAGCAGACCGGTGAGCGACGCGGGTTCGGCCTGCATCCGGGTGGCGACGGTTTCGGAGTCGACGAGTCCATCGGTCGACCGCACGACAGGTGAGAGCAGCACGGTGTCGGCGATCGTCCGGTCGAAGCCCCACACTACGACGTCACCGGCCGCGTGCGGCACCCGCGTCGTCGGCCGACCGAAGTGCTCATCGGGGAGGTTTCCGCTCCCGGCGAGGAACCCCGGCAGCACTGAGGACGTCATGCGTGGGACGCCCAGCAGATCTGGCAGGCAGTCGCCTCGCGCGGGTTGTCGACGTAGGCAGCCATGGCAGTGTTCCTAGAGATCGAGTGACGAGGACCCGGGGCGCGCTACGGGGCTAGTGCGTATCAGTACTATATGCGCCAAGCCCTGTCAGCGGAGATCGGATGACGCAGGTCAGAATCATGCGGGATCTGGGCCGTCGGCGCACGGGGCGAGACGCCGTTTCCCTCGCGGCACCGAACGGAGAGGGGGCCCTGTGATCATCGATGCGCTCCGGACGGACACCGCTGACCTTCCCCTCTCTGATGTCTGCATCATCGGAGGTGGCCCCGCAGGGATCTCACTCGCGCTGCGACTCGAGAAGCAGGGGCGTTCCGTCCTGCTCCTCGAATCGGGCGGGCCGCGCGAGACCGAACGCTCCCGCGACCTGAACCGCGGTGCGGCCGACCCGCCGGGGAGTCATGAGCCGCTCGATGAGAATCGGCGCCGCCAGTGGGGCGGAGCATCCGCGGTGTGGGGCGGCCGATGCATCCCGTTCGACGCGCTCGACTTCGAGGAGCGGGAGTGGGTGCCGTTGAGTGGCTGGCCGTTCCCGCGAGCACACCTCGACCCGTACTACGTGGATGCGGTTGCGCTGTGCGAGGCGGGACCGATGTCTTTCGACGCGCGGACGACCCTGCCCGGAGCGCCGGATCTGCTGCCGGGGCTGGAGGGCGGCGGAATCATCACGCATCAGCTCGAGCGCTGGAGCCCGCCGACGCGTTTCGGCAAGAGATACCGACGCCATTTCGCGGCGTCGACGGTATCCACCGTGGTGCTCAACGCGACATGCACGCACATCCAGCTCAACCCGGATGGCCGCTCGGTGAGTCACGTGGTCGCGACGAGCGCCCTCGGGAAGTCCCGGCGGATCCGCGCAGTCACGTTCGTCCTCGCGGCGGGCGGCCTCGAGAACGCGCGCATCCTGCTCGCCTCGGCCGACGTCGCCCGTACTGGAATCGGCGACCACTCGAGTCTGTTGGGGCGCTGTTACCAGACCCACGTCTTCGGGTGCCTCGCGACGATGGAGCTGGCTGAGGGCGCCCCCCGGGCGCATGTCGCGTTCGACCGCGACCTCGACGGCGTGTACTGCCGCCGGCGCATCTCGATAGCCCCGGAAACGCAACGGGCGAACGGATTGCTGAACACCGTGTTCTTTCCCGTGAGGCCACCGTCGGGCGCGTCCGGACACCGCAGCGCGCTCTTCTCCGGCGTGTACCTGCTGAAAACGCTCGCGGCAGCTGCCAGCCGTCCGAGACATGCGGTGCAGTTCCTGCGCGGCGAGAGAACGGCGATCGCCGGTCACACCCGCGCCTTCGTCCGCAATCTGCCTGGCGCGGTCCCGGAGCTGTACCGTACGTTCGTGGGTCGCTATGTCGGCGCGCGACGTCTTCCGGCGATCCTTCCCGACGATGGTCTCGCCGCGTACCACCTTCAGTTCCAAGCCGAGCAGGTGCCCAACGCCTGCGCGCGTGTGATGCTCGGCGAGGATCGCGATGCTCTCGGAATGAGGCGCCTGGTGGTCTCGCCTGCAGCGACCGGCCTCGACATCGAGAGCGTGGTCGCATGCCATCGTCTGCTCGACGAGCGACTTCGGGCGACAGGCCTCGGTCGTCTGCAGTACGACGAGGAGACGCTGCGCCAGGCGGTCGGGGCGTCGACGCTGCGGGTGAACTCGGGCGCCCACCACATCGGAACCACGCGCATGTCCGACGATCCGGCGCACGGCGTCGTCGACCGGAACTGCCGAGTACACGGTGTGGACAACCTCTATGCCGTCGGGGCGTCGGTCATGCCCACATCCGGACACGCCAACCCGACCTTGACGATCATCGCGCTGGCCCTGCGGCTCGCGGACCACCTCGCCTCAGCCGAAGCCCGCTCAGGCGAGTAGATCGAGGGGGGAGACCCGCGTGTCGAACGCCTTCGCGTTCGCCCGAAGATGCTCGGGACTGGAGGTGCCGGTGAGCACGACCTGCACGCCCGCTACGGCGGCAGCGTGCCGTAAGAGCCGACGCGGTACCCAATCGGAAGCGCGGTCACGACCGGACGGCGCTCCGGCGGCGGCCAGGGCAGTGCGCTCCTGAGCCGATCCCATCACGTGGTTCGCGATCACGTCGAACCCCTCGAGCACTCCCCCGCGCAGTCCCGCATCGCTCCACGGGTTCACCACTGTCGCGGCGCAGGTGCAGCGCCAGGCATCCCGGACTCCGCGGATCGTCGCGATCTCGTCGCTGGATACCCCGAACTGCGCGATGAGTCCGCGCCGCTGCAGGTCGCGCAGGATCTCGTGCGTCTCGACGTCGTTGACGATGCCCGCCGGAGGAAGATGCAGGAGGAGGATCTCTATGCGGTCGCGCTGGAGCCTTCGCAGACTGCGCTCGACATCACGCGCAAGTGTCGCGTGGTCGAGCGCGAAGCCCGCCCCGAGCGCCTGCTTGATCTTCTTGGCGGGCTGATTCACGATGCGAAACGGACCGGGCAGATCCACCGTCGGCAGCCCGATCTTCGTGGCCACCACCCACCGGTCACGATCCTCCACGGTCAGTTCACCGATCCAGCGTTCGGCGGCCGTCGAACCGTACGTGTCTGCCGTGTCGATGAAGTCGATCCCGCAGTCGCGCGCGACGTCGAAGAGCGTCCTGGCGTCCGACTTCGATCGCCCTGAGCCCATCGACGCGAGGCGGGATGTCCCCAGCCCGAGAACCGCGACCTCGAACCCTGCGATGCGTCGCCGCTCCATCGATCCGCTCCGTCTCCGCCGTTCAGGCGGAGCGCTTGGAGTCGACGAACTCGGTGAGAGTGCTGATCGTCTCGAACAGGTCCGCACCGAATTCGTCGTCGTCGATCGTGATGTCGAATCGGTCCTCGAGCGCGCCGACGAGCGCGACGACGCCGAACGAGTCGAGCTCGGGCAACGAGCCGAACAGCGGCGTCTCAGACGTGAGCTCCTCGGGGCTCTGCTGCAGTTCGAGGGTTTCGATGAGGACGTCGCGAACGGCGTCGATTGTGGTGGTCATGGATTCTCCTTGAATCAGACGAGGACTTCGGCGGGTGCGGGGTGCCCCAGGAACGCCGTCGGGCTCGCGGTCAGTCCGTAGGCACCGGCCTGGAAGAGGACGATCAGATCGTCGATGTCGGCGGGCGGGAGTTCGACGTCGTCTCCGAGCAGATCGAGCGGGGTGCAAAGGCATCCCACGACGTTCACTCCCTCCTCGAGCGGCGCATCCGCGCGGGTCCCGACGACGAGGGGGTAGTTGCGCCGGATCGCCTGACCGAAGTTGCCGCTCGCCGCGAGCTGGTGGTGCATACCGCCGTCCACGACGAGAAAGGTCTTTCCGCGCGAGATCTTGCGGTCGAGCACGCGCGTCACATAGACCCCGCACTCGCCGACGAGATAGCGCCCGAGCTCGATCACGGGCACGGCGCTGGGAAGCCGCGCGGCGAGTGGTCCCTGCACGAGCTCATGGAGGTTCGCCGCGACGGTGTGGAGGTCGAGCGGCCGATCCCTGTCGGTGTACGGGATGCCGAACCCCCCGCCGAGGTTCAGGTAGCGCGGCGGGGCCGGGAGCGAGTCGGCGAGTTGGATGGCGAGTTCGACGGTGCGCCGCTGCGCCTCGGCGATGATCTCCGCGTTGAGGTTCTGCGAGCCCGCGAAGATGTGGAAGCCGGCAATGTCCATTCCCGTATCGGCATACTTCGCCAGGACTTCGGGTACCGTCTCGGCATCGATGCCGAACTGCTGGGGGCCGCCGCCCATGCGCATGCCCGAGCCCTTGACGGCGAAGTCGGGGTTGACCCTGATCGCCACGGTCGGCGTGAGCCCGAGGTCCGAACCCGCCGTGAGGACGCGCTCGATCTCGGTCGCGGACTCGACCTCGACGATGACGCCCGCGGCGACGGCCTGCCGGATCTCGGCAGCAGTCTTGCCCGGACCTGCGAAGCTCACGTGATCGGGCCGGATGACGGTGTCGAGCGCCGTCAGCATCTCCTGGCCGGACGCGACATCGATGCGATCGACCTGGTGCGCAAGGTGCTGCACGATTGCGGGCATCGGATTGGCCTTCATCGCGAAGCTCAGCTCGACGCGATCAGGGAGCGCGCTGCGCAACCGCGCCACGCGCGCATCGAGCAGTGCGCGGTCGTACGCGAAGAACGGTGTCGATCCGACTCGCGCGGCGAGCCTGCTCAGCGGCATCCCGCCGACGCGGAGTTCGCCGTCGACCGTGCCGAACGACGCGACGTGCTCGTGGGGTTTCATGCCGACACCTCTGCCTTGATGAGACTGCGATCGAACTTGCCGTTGGGCGAGCGGGGCAGTTCCTCGCGCACATCGACGTGACTGGGAACCATGTACAGAGGCAGGCTCCGGCGCATCGAAGCCGTGAGCGCACCGACGTCCAGACTATGGTCGGAGCTCGTCGCCACGAGGACGATCCGCTGACCGAGGGCGTCGTCGGCAACGCCGACGGCCACAGCGTCGCGGACCAGGCCGGTGCTGTAGGCGGCTTCCTCGATCTCGGTCGGGCTGACGCGATAGCCGGATGTCTTGATCATGTCGTCACGGCGTCCGACGAAGTAGAGGAAGCCCTCCTCGTCGGCGACGACCGTGTCGCCTGACCACACTGCCATCTCGGGGGTGCGCCACTCCTGGCCCGGCCGCACGATGGGCCGGTAGCGTTCGGCCGTCCGCAGCGGGTCGTTCCAGTATCCGAGGCCCACCAGGGCGCCACGGTGGACCAGTTCGCCCTCCTCGCCCGGCGCGCACGGAGTCCCGTCCGGGCGCAGCACGAGGATCTCGGCGTTCGGGATCGCCTTGCCGATCGAGTCCGGTCGCCGGTCGACCTCGGCGGGGTCGAGGTACGTCGAGCGGAATGCCTCGGTGAGCCCGTACATCAAGTAGGGCGCAGCCTCGGGGAAGACCTCTCGCAGCCTGGTCAAGGTCGCACGCGGCATCCGTCCCCCCGTGTTGGCGAAGTACCGCAGGCGCCCGGCGGCCTCGGCCGGCCACGACACCTCCGCGAGCTGGAGCCACAGGGGCGGCACGCACGTGAGCCCCGTCACGCCGTGCTGGGCGCAGAGCTTCGGGATGTCGCGAGGGAGGAGGTAGTTGGTCAGCACGCAGTGCGCGCCGACAGCGAACGCGGTCGTCACCTGGCTCAGGCCGGCGTCGAAGCTCAGCGGCAGCACGCTCAGGATGACGTCGTCTGACGTGTTGCCGATGTAGGTGCTGACACTCTCGGCGCCGACGATCAGGTTGCGATGGCTGAGCACCACGCCCTTCGGCATTCCCGTGCTGCCCGAGGTGTAGAGGATCGCCGCCGGGTCGACGTCGATCGCGCCGGTGGACGGGACGGACGTCGCCGCATCCTGCCCGTCCTCCCAGAGGTGGAGCTGCGCTCCGTGGATCGCCGTCGTCGTGGGGCGCCCGACGACGACGACGTGCTCGATCCCGGTGCCGGGGAGAACCTCGGCGAGCTGAGCAAGACGGTCGCCCGAGGTGACGAGGACGCGGGCGCCGCTGTCCGAGAGGATGTGTCCGACCTGCGGCGCCTTGAGGACGTGGTTGACGGGCACGAAGATCCCGCCGGCCGTCGACGCGGCGAAGATCGCGACGACGGTCTCGATGCGCTTCTCGAGGTAGATTGCGACGCGATCGCCGCGCTGCAGGCCGAGCAGCAGCAGCTGGGACGCCGCATTCTGCGTACGTCGCCAGGTATCGGCGTAGGTCGCCGTCTCGGTCTTGTAGGTGAGGGCCGGCGCGGCGGGCGTGACGGATGCCGCGCCGGCGAGCAGATGATGGAACGCCGTGCGGATCATGCTCTGAGCTCCCGCCCGTGCCGGCACGGCTTCCTGTGTGCGGTGTTCATACGTCGGCCTCCGTTCGGCGAGAGAGGATGCGTTGAACCAGTCCTGACCGGGTGAGCAGTCCCCTCATATCATCGAGGACCGGGCGGGCGATCGTCGCGAGCACGAGGATCGACCCGCCGAGCACCGCGAGCCCCACCAGGACCAGCCGGATCAGGTCCGGCAGGGATGCCGTGACCGACATGACCGCCCATCCTGCCGCTCCGGCGACGGCGACCGCGACGAGCAGGAAGCCGAACGGCGCCGCGACCCGGAGCGGGGAGGCGGACAGCATCCGGCCCACGAGGAACCATCGAGCCATGGTGGACAGCACGGCGACGGCGAGGAAGCCCCATGCCACCGCCTGAAGACCGAAGCCCGCAGTCACGGCGGTCATCGCGACGGTCGCCGCGTCCACGATGACGGCGTAGACGAACCATCGGCCGGGTCTGCCGAGCCCATAGAAGAGGCCGTGGTCGAGCGTCGCGCTCACCACCATGATCCCGGCGAGAGCAAGGATCTGAGCGACCTGCTCGCTCGGTCCCCATCCTTCGCCGAAGATGATCGGGATGATGATCGGTGCCGCCACGGCGACCAGCGTGAGCGGCGGGGACAGCGTCGCATACGCCAGTCTCAGAGACCGCAGGTAGGCACCGCGAAGACGGTCGACGGACTCACGAACCTTGGCGAAGGCGACCGTCGACACGGGGACAACCGCCGATCCGGTCAGATCCTGGACGATCTGCACGAGACGCTGCGCGATGTTGAGGTAGCCGAGCCCTGTCATTCCCAGGACGGCCGAGATGATCGCCGCCTCGGCCCATGCACGTGTCGCCGCGATGAACTCGACCCCGACGACCTTGCCGCCGAAGCCCGCGATCCCGCGGAAGTCTCGCCACGAGAAGTCGAAGGTCGGTCGCCACTTCGCTGAGAACCACGGCAGGAGCGAGACGAACAGCTGCATCGTCAGCGTCTGCCCGACGAGAGCCCACACGCCCATGCCGGTCAGCGTCATCGTCACGGCGACGACCTGCGCGGCGACGGCCCCGACCGTACCCTGGACGGCGAGCGTCCGAAAACTCATGCGCCGTCGCAGGAGCGCCGTCGGCACCGATCCGATCGCGGTGAGCAGGATGGAGACCGACAGCACCTGCAGCACCGGCACGACCGTCTCGGATCGGAATACGAGGCCGAGCAGCGGAGCCGCGGCGATCATGACCGCCGTCAGCACCAGTCCCGCGACGCTCGAGAACCAGAATCCCGTGCTGAGGATCCTGCGGCTCGTCTCGCGGATCTGGACGATGTACGCCGCGAACCCCAGATCCGACAGAAGGTAGAAGAACGGCAGCACGGTCATCGCAGCCGCCACCGTGCCGAAATCGGCCGGCGACAGGAATCGGGTCAGGATGGCGATCGTCACGAATCCGGAGATGCGGACCGCCCAGCGCTGAGCGGTGAGCCAGAGGACGCCCGACGCGGCGCGGCTGCCCACCGATCCGCCGAGCGCCTGCTCGCCGTCGTCGGCGCGCGTCGTCGTCGATGGCTCGGACTCGGGCGGCTTTCGAGATCGCATCGTCTTCACCCGTGCGTCCCCGCGTCTCGCGGCCCGTAGACCTCGTCCTCGACGATGCGAAGCACGTCGCCCTGCGCGCGAGCCCATCCACGATGGGTCACGGACGCCGCGACGGTCCGCGCGCGGCGCGCGCTGTCGGGTGTCGTCAGGGCCGCACCGAGCGCCGTCGCCAGCGAATCCGGAGTCGGGCTCGACCACACCAGGTGCTCGTTCCCGAGCACGGCGCGCGAGTACGCGGAGTCGTTCACCACCGGCACCACACCTGCCGCGAGCATCTCCTCCGGCACGAGCGACACGTTCGTGAACGAGAGGCACAGGCCGGCGACGACCGAGTTGTAGAGCTCGTTCAGGGCGGCGGGAGTCAGCTTTCCGTGATGCACTGCGGGGAATCCCAGATCTCCCACGTCGTCGCCGTAGAGGTGGACGGGCACATCGGGATGCCGTTCGTGGAAGCGCTGGAGCGCGACTCGGCCGAGCCAGTAACCGCGGCGTGCGTATTCCGGGCGTGCGAAGAAGACCACGCCGCTTCGCGCCCGGTCGCCGAGCAGGTGATACGACGAGGTGTCGCATCCGAACTCCGCCACGTCCGCGTGGACATCCAGTTCGTCGTGGAGCAAGCCTGCCACCATCTCGCCGAGCGCGATGCACCGGAACCCGAAGCGGTAACTGTCCTCGGCGAACGCGTACCGGGGCCCGTGCGGGTAGAAGAACGGTTCGTAGTCCTGGATGAAGTAGAGCCGCCGCATGGGATCGGTCGCGCGCCGCGCGATGACGTGCGCCGACTCCCACCCCGATGCGACGCATGCGTCGACGCCGTCGATGCCTGCGGCGGCGTTTCGCACCTCGGCGCGGATGTTCGGCCACCAGCGCCTGATCACCGCCTCCTGCTCGCGGATGTCGCCGCCATAGCGGTCGTAGAGGAAGATGACGCACGTGTGACCGGCGTCTTCGAACGCCGCGATCATGCGGAAGAGGGTCGTATGGCCCCCCGAGCCCCCGCTGGGCGGGACCATGACCCAGCCGATCCGCAGCATCGACCCTCGCATAGGCCTCGTCTCAGGCACCGGCAGATCCAACGTCGTCGAGTCGGCGATGTCATCGTCGAGCAGCGGCTCATCGATGCCGCTTGCGCCCACGCGGTGATAGAGCACGCGCGCCGCACGCTGCACGAGTCCGCGGATCCCGCTCGTACGCAGGATCCGCGATGCCTTGACGGCGGCCGCGCGCAGGCTGGTCATACGCCGTACCTCCGCCACCGGCGCCACTCCAGGTGGGTCAGCGCGCGGCGGGGGAATGTCCCGAGCCTGCTCTCGAGGAAGCGGTCGCTCATCGTCTGCCGGCTCGGAGGCTCGGCTCCGTCGAGCAGGCCGGATGTCTCGTCTGCGAACTGGCGATATGCGGCGGCGGCCGCGGGGTCGCCGCCGGGACGACCCTCTGCCAGAGCCAGTCTGCGACCGCGGCGGATCAGCGCGCGGTGCGCGGCGGTACGCAGGGCGGCCGGCGGACGAGTGCCTGTCGCGGGCTCTTCGAACAGGATGCGGAAGACCTCCCGCTGCTCGCGCAGGTCACGCAGCATGCCGGAGAACTGGGTGAGGTGCATGTTCGAACCGTGGCGCCGGTAATATGCCTGCGCGAGATTGTTGACTCGTCCGATGTCCCAGTCGACCGCTGTCTGGAACCACAGGAGCATGTCGGCGGCGTGGGGCACGCGCCCGTCGTAGCGTCCGATCGCGCGCCATGCCTCACCTCGCATGACGACAGACGGCGTGTACACCGGATTCACGGCTCGTGAGGCCATGTCGGCGAGCCATCGCCGGCCGGACCACGAGGACCAGCTGCGCTCGCCGGTCTCGAATCGCGGAAGCTCGTCGGCGAAGTCCTCGGCGTGACCATAGACCATGCCGACCCTCGGATGGTGCTGCATGAGGCTCACGGCACGCTCGAGCGACCCCTCGCTGATCGCGTCGTCGGCCGAGAGCAGCACGATGTAGTCGCCGCGAGCCTCGGCAAGACCCTCGTTGTACGTCGCGATATGACCCGCGTTGGTCTCGTGGACGATGGCGCGGACGCGCTTGTCGGACTTCGCCAGCGCGCGCACCACCGTCGCGCTGTCATCGTCGGATGCGTCGTCGATCACGATCACCTCGACGTCGACGCCCCGCTGATCGAGCACGCTGCCCACCGCGGTGCGCAGGAAGTGTCCGTACCGATAACAGGGGATGACCACGCTGACGGTCTCTGAGCGCAGCAGCGGGCGAGGCCGGTGGAAGGTCATGGTCCCCCCTGCCCCGCGCGCGCCGGCTCGCCCCTGTTCACAGTGCCGCCTCGAGTGCGTCGACCACGGTCTGCTGCTGGGCCTCCGTGATGTGCGGGAACATCGGCAGCGAGAGGATGCGGTCGGCCGCGCGCTCGGCGACAGGGAACGTGCCGCGCCGTAGCCCGAGCCGGGCGTAGGCCTCGGTGAGGTGCACGGGTGTGGGGTAGTGGATGCCGACGCCGATGCCGGCGGCCGCGAGGCCTGTCACGACCCGATCGCGCGCCTCGACACGGATGACGTAGAGGTGCCAGACATCCTGGTTGCCCGGCCGGACCGACGCGATGCGGACTCCATCGATGCCGGAGAGCAGCTCCGCGTAGCGGGCCGCCGCCGCGGCCCGCGCCGCGTTCCAGGCGTCCAGTCGGCGAAGCTTCGCCCGCAGCACGGGTGCCTGTACCGCGTCCAATCGTGCGTTCATGCCGATGTGGTCATGGACGTACTTCACCGTGCTGCCGTGCGCGGCGAGATTCCGGATCAGCGCTGCGGCATCCGCGTCGTCGGTCATGACGGCACCCGCGTCGCCGGCCGCCCCCAGGTTCTTGCCGGGGTAGAAGCTGGTGGCCGCGATCCGGCCGAGCGCTCCGGCGCGGCCGGCAGCGCCGGAGGCTCCCTGCGACTGCGCGGCGTCCTCCACGACGATCAGGCCATGCTTCTCGGCGATCGGCATCACGTGCTCCATCGGAGCCGTCTGACCGAACAGGTGAACCGGGACGATGACTTTCGTCCGCGGTGTAATCGCCGCCTCGATCGCAGCGGGGTCGATCAGGAGATGCTCGTCGTCGACGTCGACGAACACGGGCACGGCGCCGATGCGGGACGCCGCTTCCGCGGTTGCGATGAAGGTGTTCGCGGGCATGATCACCTCGTCGCCGGGCTCCACTCCGACGGCGCGGTACGCCAGCTCGAGCGCATCCGTGCCGTTGGAGACGCCGACGACGTGGTCGACCCCGATGTACTCGGCGTACTCGCGTTCGAACGCTTCGACCTCGGAGCCTCCGATGAAGCCCGCCGCCGCGAACTGCGCCGTCCAGATCGGCAGCACCTCGTCGGCGACCTCCGCCTGCTGCGCGGCGAGATCGAGGAACGGCACGTTGGTGCTCACTCGCGCGCTCCCATCTGCCGGGCAGGCACTCCCACCCACGTCGCTTCGTCGGGCACGTCGTGCAGCACGACCGCGCCCATCCCCACCGTGGATTCGGAGCCTATCGTCACGCCTTGACGAACCGAGGCATTCATTCCGAGGTAGGCGGCCTCACCGACGCGAACCGTCCCGCCGAGGCACACTCCCGCCGCCAGCGTGGCGAAATCCTCCACGACGTCGTCGTGCGTGATCGTGCAGTTCGGCATCACCACCACGTGGCGCCCGATCGCCGCGTCCGCCGTGACCACGACGTTGTCGAGCAGGATGCTCCCCGGCGCGACCACGCTCGAACGTCCGATGCGCGCCGATCGTGCCACGTAGGTGGTGAAACGGTCATCGGCGACCCCGGATTCGCTGAGGCGACGCACCACGCTGCGGCGACTGCGGCTCGGTCCGATGCACACCAGCAGCGCCTCGGGGCGCTCCACCGCGTCGACGAGCGAGCCCACCACCGGGACCCCCGCGAGCTCGGTTCCGTGAAGCTCGAGGTCATCGTCGACGATTCCCGTGACACCGGTGATGCCGGCGGCCAGCACCTCGCGCGCGAGCCCGCTCGCGCCGATCAGCAGCAGACCGGAGGTCATGATTCCGCACCGTCCGGGTCGCGGAGCACCGCGATCACACGGCCCTGGTCCGCCTCGGTCAACTGATGGAACACGGGCAGGATGAGTGTTCGATCATTGAGGCGCTCGGTCTCGGGCAGCCCCTGCTCGGGTGTCAACTCGCGGTACGGCAGCTGGCGGTGGGCTGCCATGATGCCACGGCGGGCGGAGATACCGACGCGCGCGAGCGCTTCGAGCAGGCCCTCGCGATCGGTGGGGTACTCACCGGTCACCTCGATCCAGAACGATTGGTAATTGCTCGTTCCGAACTCCGGATCCCCGACCGCACGCAGCCCCGGGATGTCGGCGATCTCCGACTGGTACCGCGCGGCGATCTCGCGTCGACGCGCCACGATCTGCGGCAACCGGCCGAGCTGCACGATGCCCACAGCTGCCTGCAGGTCCGTCATCCGGTAGTTGAAGCCGACCTCGTCGTAGGACTCGGCGGGCGGAAGAACCGAGGCGTGCCGATCGGCCGCCGACACGCTCATCGCGTGCTCGCGCAACTGCCGGGCACGCACTGCCCATTCCTCGCGCGATGTCGTGAGCATTCCTCCCTCGCCGGTGGTCAGCAGCTTGCGGGGGTGGAACGACCAAGCCGCGATCTCGGCACCCGCCCCTACCGGGCGATTCTTGTAGGTCGAGCCGGCGCCGCACGCGGCATCCTCGATGACGACGATCTGGAGCTGATCCGTGAAAGAGCGGATGTCGTCGATGTCGACCGGGATGCCGCCCTGGTCGACCGCGATCACCGCACGGGTCTGCGGAGTCAGCGCCTCCGCCACCGTGTGACCCGTCACGTTTCCGGTGAGGGGATCGATGTCGGCGAAGACCGGGTTGGCACCGACGTACATCACCGCGTTCGCCGTCGCGATGAAGGAGAAGGACGGGATCACGACATCATCGCCCGGCCCGATCCCGGCGACGATGAGCGCGAGATGCAGCGCCGTCGTGCAGCTCGTGGTCGCGACCGCGTACTTGGCCTGCATCGCCGCCGCGAACTCCTGCTCGAACTGCGCGACACGCGGACCCTGCGCGACCCAGCCGCTCGCGATGACCTCGGCGACGGCATCCGCCTCTTCCTGCCCGAGCCACGGCACCATCACATTGATGCGCTCGCCCGTCTCGCCCGTGACGCTCATCTCGCGACGACCGCTCGCCCGGCCGCGATCTCCTCGCGGAGCGGACGCCACCAGTCCACCAGCTGGCGCAGACCTTCCTCGAGTCCGATCGTCGCCTCGAAACCCAGGTCGCGCCGCGCGGCCGAGACGTCGGCGAGTCGACGCGCCACCCCGTTGACGGCGCGCTCGGGGCCGTGCTCGACTCCCAGATCCGAATCCATTGCACGCAGCAGCGCTTCGGCGAGTTCGAGGAGGCTCGTCTCCGACCCGCTGGCGATGTTGTAGGTCCCCTCGACCACGTCGCTTCGTGCAGCGAGGATGTTCGCACGCGCGATGTCGGGCACGCACACGAAGTCCATCGTCTGCTGTCCGTTGCCGAAGATCAGCGGCGGCTGACCGTCGGCGATCCGCTCCATCCAGCGCACGAGCACCTCGGTATAGAGGCCGTGCACATCCATCCGGGGACCGTAGACGTTGAAGTAGCGCAGCAGCACGTAGTCGAGTCCCTGCATGGCGCGGAAGCTTCTGATCAGCCCCTCGTTGAACGTCTTGGCCGCACCGTACAGGGTGTCGTTGTTCTCGTGATGGTGGCGCTCGTCGGTGGGGAATTCCTCAGCCATGCCGTACACCGACGCGCTCGATGCTGCGACAAGCTTCTTGACACGGTGCTTCGCGGCGGATTCGACGACGTTGAACGTGCCGTCGACGAGCACCTCGAGGGCGAGCCGCGGTTCTTCCGCACATTGCGTGATCCGGATCGCGGCCTGATGGAAGACGACGTCCTTGTGCGCGGTGAGTTCGTCGACGAGCCGAGAGTCGCGGATATCTCCGTCGATCAGCTCCACTCGCCCGGATGCGAGCGCGGCGTCGAGGTTGGAGCGCCGGCCGCGCACCAGGTTGTCGAGCACGTCGACATGAGCGACGCCGCTTTCCAGGAGCTGGTCGACGAGGGTGGAGCCGATCGTGCCGGCGCCGCCTGTGACGAGAACGTGGGTGCCTTCGAGCTGGGTCATGCTTCCTGAACTTCCTTGATGTAGGTCTCTGCGTGCTGGGGTGCGCCGGATACGGCCAGGCTCGCGGATGCGGCCTCGAGCACCGACAGCACGCGCAGCCCGGACTCGCCGTCCGTGCGAGCGGGCCGGCCATCGCGGATCGCGCTCGCGAACTCCGCCGCCACGTTGGCGAGGGCCTCTTGCTCGGGGAGCGCGGGTGCCCACGTGTCGCCGAGGCGGTAGGAGATGTTCGCGGCGCGCGTGTCGGCGGTCTCCTTGGACTGGAGGGCCAGATCGACGCCACGGTCGTAGACGCTCACTCGCTGCTGGGGATTGAGATCATCCCAGACCAGGGTCCGCTTCGTGCCACCGATGACCATCTGACGGATCTTGGTGGGGCTCAGCCAGTTGACGTGCACGTGGGCGATCCCGCCGCTGGAGAGCGGCATCGCGAGGTAGCCCACGCACGACTTGCCCGTCCTGAGCGGATCGGAGCCGTGCGCCGACACCGACGTGACATCAAGCCCCCCCGGCAGGACGAAGTCCATGATCGAGAGATCGTGAGGAGCGAGGTCCCAGAAGACGTCGACATCGGGCTGAATGAGACCCAGGTTGATACGGACGCTGTCGACGAAGAGGATCTCACCGAGCGCCCCCTCCTCGATGAGCTCGCGGATCTTCAGGACGGCCGGCGTATAGCAGTACGTGTGGTCCGCCATGAGGACGAGCCCGTTGTCCCGTGCCCGTTCCACCATCTCGGCACCCCGCTCGCGGGTGTCGGCAAGCGGCTTCTCGACGATCACGTGCTTGCCTGCCTCCAGCGCCGCCAAGACGATCGGATGATGCGTGCGCGCAGGAGTGGCGATCGCGACGGCGTCGACGGTGCTGTCGTCGAGCACCTCCGCAAGATCCTGTGTCACGTGCACCCCCCCGACGCTGTTCGCCACCCGTTCCGCACGGGCGAGGTCGAGATCGCAGATCGCAGCGAGATTCCAGTCGTCGGCCACACGGAAGTTGCGTGCGAGATTCGGACCCCAGTACCCCGCGCCGACCACGGCGACATTCAGTTGTGAAGACACGTCGGATTACCCCAGTTCCCCTCAGGCGCCGGTCCCCAAACCAGCGCGATGGTCCATCTTCTTGCGGTCAGTTGTCCGGATTGCCGGTGAACGTGACCTCGGCGTCGACGAAGTAGGCCGACGAGTTCCACGAGTGAAGAGGCTTCCCGCCCGTGGTGGAATACACGAACCGCCCGTTCGCGCCGGCAGGCGCCGAGACATGACCGTTCTGCACCGGTTCCGCGAAGTACGCCCCCGTCACCGCGTATCGCCCGTTCGGCGCGAAGTAGGAGGCGAGATAGGTGCGTCCCGGCACGATGGCGACCGGCTCTGCGAGCACCGCCCGCTGCCACCCCGCCTCGCTCTCCGATTCGAATTCCACCGTCGCCAGCGGCTCCTCGCTGTCGAGGTCCCAGAGGTGTCCGATGTGGGTGCCGGTGTTGCCCGGACCTTTGTAGAAGCGGATCGCGGTCACCGTCGCCGGGTAGGCCACGGTGAACGCCGTGCCCACCTCGACCGGCGACGTGTCGTCGGTCGAGGCGACGGCGGGTACCGCATCGCCGAAGAGCGTCCCGACGACTCCCTCGAGCTCGGGCGCAGCGGTTGTGAAACTCCACTCCTGGAGCAGCTGTCCGCCGACCCGGAGACTGGCGACGTATGTCGTGAGCTCGGACAGGTCGGCTTCGGGTGTGAAGACGACCGTGCGCGTCCCGGCGTCGTACGCCGAGGCGCCGGGGACCGGGATGCCATCGCGCGCCAGCGAGATCGCGGGGTCGGACGCGTCCGCCGACAGCGTGGCGGTCACGACGGCGTCCGGTGCGACGTCGGTGCCCTCGGGCGACTTGGCTGTGACGGTGAGCATCGGGTCGGTGCCCGTGCCCGCCGAGAACTCGACGTCCACGAAGTAATTCGACGCCTGCCACGACGACTCCGGCTTGACTCCGCCTGTACCGTAGCGGAAAGTGCCGTTACCCGGAGTGATGGCGGTGAGCGGTCCACTCGTCACCGGCGAGGTGAAATAGTTGCCCGCGAAGGTGTACTTGCCCTGCGGCGACAGGTACGAGACCGTGTACGTCTCTCCGGGCAGAATCGTGACGGGCACGGAAAGCTGCGCGCGCTGCCAGCCCTCGGCGGACTCGTTCTGGAACGCCACCGTCGCAAGCGGCTGGCCGGCAGACGACCAGAGAGTGCCCGTGTGCGCTCCGGTGTCGCCCGCCGACTTGTAGAAGCGGATCGCGGTGATGCGCCCCTCGACGGAGGTCCCGAACGCCATGCCGAGCTCGAGGGAGGTTCCGTCGGACGCGGCCGAACCGGCAGGGGTCCCGGAACCGAAGAACGTCACGTCGCTCGGCAGCGAGTCCACCGCCGTCCGGAAGGACCACGTACGGTCGTTGCCGTCGCCGGACGCTCCCGAGATTCCCGACATCGTCACCGAGACCGCCGCGTCATATGGCAGCGGACCGGTCGCCGTGAACGTCGCGGTCCGGGCGTCCTGCGACATGGCAACTGTCCCGGGCACCGGATTCCCGCCGGCCGTGACAGAGACGGTCGGAACCGCATCGAGTGCTTCGGTGAAGGTCGCCGAGATCGGCGTCGTCCGCGCAACGTCCACCGCCCCGGCCGCAGGCGTCGTCGAGACGAGCTGCGGGCCCGACGTCGACCGGACGAAGACAGGGTCGACGAAATAGCTCGTCGTGGACGACTGCGACGGGAATCCCGCCGCGTAGGTGTAGGCGCCGCCGGAGGCGGGAACGACGAGGGGTCCGCGGGTGAGCCCCGAGGCGAAGGCTCCCGGACCGGCGGAGTACCCGCCCGCGGGCGCGACGTACGACGCGATGTACTCGACGCCGGGGTTGACGGCGATCGGCGCCGAGAACCACGCCGTCTGCCATCCGGTCGCGGTCTCATTCGCGAACGTCACCTGCGCGAGCTCCTCCTGGTTCGGACCCCAGAGGCTCCCCACGTGGGTCCCGGTGTTGCCCTGACCCTTGTAGAAACTCAGGCCCGAGATGTACCCGGCCTCCGTCACGCTGAATTTCGTGCCGACGGTCACGCGTGAGTCTGCGACCGAGGCGATCGGTGGAACGTCGGCGCTCGTGTACAGCGTGCAGGGGCACGCGTTCGACGAGGCATCGTTCGCGGTTGTGAACGTCCATGCCGCGCCAGGATCGAAGGTCGTCGCGTCAACGGGTTCCGCCGTCACCGCCACCGTGTACTGAGTCACGGCCTCGAGCGGTGCGGAGGGCGTGAAGCGCGCGCGACGGGTCGCCGGGTCATAGGAGGTGCTGCCGGCGACGACCTGCCCGCCCTCGGCGGTCACCGTGAACGACACCGAGTCCGCCTGCACGGGCCGCGTGAACAGCGTGGAGATGATCGTGTCCTTCGCGACACCCGTGGTCCCCGGCGCCGGAGCCTGGGACGTCAGCCGCACGGGAGAATCCTGGGCGGCCTCGAACACGACGTCGACGAAGTAGTTCGCATCGCGGTAGGTCGTGCTCGGGTACGCGCCGGTGTTCCCGTAGACGCCGGCGGCGGTCGCGCCTGTCGTCGTCGGAACGCTCAGCGGTGAGGTCGCGCGGGCCTTGTAGGGCCAGTACCACTCCTCGTAGGCGTACCCGCCGTTGGGTGCGGAGTACGAGACGGTGTACTGCTGCCCGGCCACGACCTCGATCGGCTCCGCGAAGAGGGCAGTCTGCCAGCCGCTCGGGGTTTCGCCGACGAACGTGGCGGTGCCCATGCGCGCACCCTGCGCCGACCACAGCGCGCCGGTGTGCTGGCCGGTGTTGGTCGCGCCCTTGTAGAAGCGGACGCCTGAGATGTAGCCGTCGACCTCGGCGGTGAACCGGAGGCCGAGTTCTGCTGACGACTGGTCGTCGACGGCACCGAGAGCGGGCACCGTGTTCCCGAACACCGAGTACGGGCCACCGACGGTGACCGAGACGGAGGCTCCCGCTGGTGCGAAGTTGGCGCTGTCGTCGATCGCGCGAGCCTTCACCGTCGCCGTCCCTGAGCCCTGCTGCACGTACGAGAAGGTCCACGACGTCGTCCCCGAGGCGAGGCGCCACGTCGCGCCACCGTCTGTCGACACTTCGACCCCGGCCACGCGTCCGCCGACGTCCGACGCGCTGCCGTTCACGGTGACGACGGTGCCGTGCGCGATGGACTGGCCATTCGTGGGGGTGGCGATCGTGGTGGTGGGAGCCGTCGTGTCGGTGCTCTTCGTCGCTGCGATCAGGCCCGGCATCAGCGAACCGGGCTGCGCGCCCATGTCGGCGAGCAGGTTGACCTGGGCCTGCTGCATGCGCGGGTCCGCCGGGGCGCCGTCACCGTCGTGCTCCTGGTCGAGACCCCAGCCCCACTGGATGCTGGCCGCGGAGAACACGAGCGCGCCGCTCGCGGCTCGGTAGAGGGTCACGTGGTGCTCGGTGGTCCCTTCGACGACGGTGTTGCCGTAGTCGGTCAAATACTGCGGTGTGGGGCCGTTGGTCGTCGACAGCCGGATGAGGCCGGCCGGACGGAACCCGTTGTCGATGTCCTCATTGGATTCGTATCCCACCGTGTGCGGGGCGAGCGCGACCGTGGCATCGGATGCCAGCGATGTGAGGTCCGTGTGACGCCAGAGTCTCGTCTTGCCCTCTTCCGCATTGACCGTCACAGCGAGGTCGTTGTGGTTGACCATGTACATCGTGCCGGTGAGCGCGTTCTCGGGCGAGTGCGCGCCTTGCGACGCCTCCGCGAAGCGGGGATCACGCCACGTGCCCGTCCACTCCGGGCTCGACGCATCGATCTTGGCCCCACCGGGATTGGCCGCATTGCCCCAGGTCTCCTTGTACGACACGAGCGTGCGGTACGCCGTGCTCGAGCCGTCGACGGAGTTCTCGTACCGGGTCTTCCAGTACCCCTCGTTGCCCGTGAGGAATTGGAGATTCACCCCGGCGTCGCGGGCAGCCGCGATGTTCGCCCGCTGCGCGCCGGACCAGTACTCGTCGTGCCCGACCGAGAGGAAGACCTTGTGATTGAGCAGCTCATTTCCGCGGCGGTCGGTGTCGACGCCGGCGATATAGCTCATGTCGTAGCCGTTGCGCTCGAGGAACCGGACGGTGGCGAACTCGCTGGCGAAATAGAAGTCGCGAGCCGTCACGCCTGCGCGTGTGGCGAAGGGCCGGTTGTAGCTGATCTTGTATGCGCGTCCGTTCGCCGCTCCCTGATAGAAGTCCGAACCACCGTAGGAGTTGTACGCGTGCCACGTCGGGTCGGAGGTCTGGAAAACGACGTCGGACGTGTTCCCGTCGTTTCGGACGATGAAGATGATGTGGCTGTCGCCGCCGTCGTCCTTTCGGACCAGGCGAGCGAGATAGACACCCGACACGGCGTCGACGGGAACGTTCCACGAAGCGGAAACCCCCCAGGTGCCGCAGTCGTAGAGCTCCGTGGTCACGTCCGAGATGCACTCGGGCTGGGTCTGCGGCAACGTCGCCGAGGGGTCGACCGTGGTGATGAGACGCGCACCGAGACCCTGGTACCAGCCGGTCCGGTAGATCTCGACGTCATAGTCGGAGGCATCCGTATCGATCTTGAAGTAGACCCTCTGCCCCGCGTTCACCGAGATGTCGGTCGCGAAGCCCTGGATCGACGGGTCGCCGGCCCCCGAGATATCCCAGATCGCCGGATCGGTGCCGGGCTTCTGGTTCTCGCACACGATGGCGTTGACGGTCGGACCGCACGGGCTGGCCGCGGCGGCGCGCGCCGGCGGCTGGAAGGCCATGAGCGCACTGACGATGAGCGCGACGATCGCGAGCAGTGCGGCCCCGCGCGCGACACGGCGCGACGGAACGTGCGATCCCCAGGTGACGTTCGTCATGATTCCCCAATTCCCGTTGCAAGCAACGGGTAAGCGTCGGTCGTGGACCCCTCCACGACCGGAGCTGCGACTCGCGTCGATATTCCCCATGACGCAGGACGCAGTGATTCCCCTCGGTGAGTCTAGCGACGCCGAGTACGGAAACGGAAGCCGATTCCCTCAAGGTTTGCGCAAGGTGCTGCGCGGCGCCCCGCGCGCCCCTAGCCGATCAGAGCCGGCTCAGCAGGTGCTCCGCGATGGCGAGCGAAGACGTCGCGGCCGGCGACGGCGCGTTGCGCAGCACCGTGACCGGGCCGACGACATCGATCGCGAAGTCATCCAGCAGCGACCCGTCACGCGCCCACGCCTGCGCGCGCACACCCGCTGCAGTCTTGATCGTGAGATCGCGCGGCTCGAGCGCCGGCACGAAGCGGCGAGCGCGACGGTAGTACGCCGACTTCGAAAGCGACCCCCACGTCTCGTAGATCCCCATCCGCCAGTGCTGGCGCGCGAGCGGCCATGCGCCGGGCCATGTCATCGATGCCCAGGTGTCGCGTACCGACACGTCACGCCAGGTATATCCCTCGCGCGCGAGCGCCGGCACGGCGTTGGGCCCCACATGCACCTGGTCGTCGTATCCGCGGGTGAAATGCACTCCGAGGAAGGGGAACCGCGGATCGGGGACCGGATAGATCATTCCGCGCACGAGATCCGCGCGCATCGGGTCGAGCTGCCAGTACTCGCCGCGGAACGGCAGGATCCGAGGCGACGGGTCGGCGCCGACCAGGGCGGCGACCGCATCGGAATGCAAGCCTGCGCACACCACGAGCCGATCCAGCCGCCGCGCCGCGGTCGACGTCTCGACGATCACGCCGTTCGGTTCGCGACGGATCCCGGTGACCTCGGCGTTGAGCATCACCTCACCGCCGGCATCCCGGACATCGTCCGCCATCGCCTTCGCGATCGCGACATAGTCGACCACGGCTGTCCGCGGCGAGTGGAGAGCACCCACACCGGCTGCGGCCGGCTCGATCTCGCGGACGCCGTCGGCGTCGACGCGCGTCAGTCCCGGAACGCCGTTGGCGGTCGCTCGCTCCTCGAGCGCCGCGAGCGCCGGCAGCTCGGATTCGTCCACCGCCACCACGAGCTTGCCCAGTTCGCGGTACGGCAGCCCTCGGTCCAGGCAGAAGTCGCGGATCGCGACGCGTCCCCGCGCGCACAACTCGGCCTTGAGCGATCCAGGCGCGTAATAGATCCCGGCGTGCACGACACCGGAGTTGTGCCCGGTCTGGTGGGCGGCGACGCGCTCCTCCTTGTCGAACACGACGACGTCGTCGCCACGGAGGGCGAGAGCGCGTGCAACGGCGAGACCCACGATGCCGGCCCCCACGACGCCATACTGTGTCACGTCCCCGCCTCCCGCGGTTCATCATAGAGACACGAGCCGACGACGAAGCCCACCGAACCCTTTCGAGGAGACCGCATCATGTCCGACGCCCCCGTGGTCCAGCCCACCGCCGATGTCGCCGGGTCGGCAGAGCTAGGCGCCCGCACGCGCGTCTGGCACCTCGCGCAGGTGCGAGAGGGCGCCACACTCGGCGATGACTGCAACATCGGACGCGGTGCCTACATCGGACCCGGAGTCGTGCTCGGCGATGCGTGCAAGGTGCAGAACTACGCCCTCGTGTACGAACCGGCGCGCCTCGGCGACGGCGTGTTCATCGGGCCGGGCGCGGTTCTCACCAATGACGAGTTCCCGCGTGCGACTGGCCCCGACCTCTCGCTCAAGAGCGTGGACGACTGGCACGCGGTCGGCGTGACGATCGAGCGCGGTGCCTCGATCGGAGCGCGCGCGGTGTGCATCGCGCCGCTGACCGTGGGAGCCTGGGCGCTCGTCGCCGCGGGCGCGGTCGTGACGAAGGACGTCCCCGCCCACGCGCTCGTCGTCGGAGTCCCGGCTCGCCGCATCGGCTGGGTGGGGCGCCTCGGCAAGCCGCTCATCCAGCAGGACGACGGCACCTGGCGATGCCCCGAGTCCGGGGAACGCTACATCGAGACCGACGGCACGCTCGCTCTCGAGGGTGCGTAACGCCGGATCGAGCGGATGCCGCAGCCTGCAGCATCCCTCCTCTAGAGCTCGCCGGGCTCCATGACCTGCGCGTCGAGCTCCTCGACGATGCGGCGCGCTCGGCTGGGTTCCGCGCCGGCCTTGCGCGGGGCGTACACGACCAGCGAGTGGAACACGAAGCGCACGAAGAACGCGACGACGAGGGTCATGGCCGTCGCCACGACGGCCGAGAAATGCCACGACTCGACCATGAGCGCGATGATCGGGATGCGCACCAGCGCCTCGGCGTTGTTGAACGTGAACGACTTGGCGAAGCGCAGCCAGCCGCTCGCCGCGGAGTGCCGCATGTCGTGGAAGACGAAGCGCTCCTGCAGCAGGAAGTTGCCGATGATGGTCGCCTCGGCCGCGATGATCGCGGCGACGATGTAGCCGACGCCGAGCTGGGTCAACGCCCACACGATCGCCACGTTCGCGACGGCGCCGAGCCCGCCGATGACCGCGAACAGCGACATCTTGCCGAAGCGCAGCGCGGTCAGCTGCGTCAGGAAGTGCACGCCCTGGCGCACTGACGCCTTGGACTCCCCGGCGTGCCGGTCGGCGAAGTCGAACGGCACCTCGGCCACCCGCAGCGGGCGGCGCGCGAGGATCTCGAGCAGGATCTTGAAGCCACGCGGGCGCAGCACGGCCTGATCGACGGTGCGGCGGTCGATCAGGAAGAACCCCGTCATCGGGTCGCTGACGTCCTTCAGCCGAATCGGGAACATCGCCCGTGTCACGGCCGTCGACACCTTCGACACGAGCACCCGCGTGCGATCCGCGAGGCCGTGCGACGTGCCGCCGCCGGCATAGCGCGAGCCGACCACGACGTCGACGTCGCCGCGCGAGAATCGCTCCCACAGCTCGGGGATCTTCTCGGGCGGATGCTGCAGATCACCGTCGATCACGAGGCACGCGTCGGATTCGGCCGCGGTGAACCCCTCGAGCACGGCGCCCCCCAGGCCCCCGGAGGCCACAGTGCGATGGATGAGGCGGACAGGAACGGATGCGGATGCCGCGACCTCGCGGATCACGTCGGGTGTGGCATCCGTGCTGTCGTCCACGAAGACGATCTCGGCCTCGAGCCCGCCCGGAACGCCCGCCTCGACGCACACACTCTCGACGGCCACGGTGACGCGACGAACCAGCTCCGCGACGTTGGGAGCCTCGTTGTAGGTGGGGACGATGATCGACAGCTGCACTGCGGCCCATCTTCCCACGCGGAAATGACAGCCACATGTCGTCGGGTGAGACGGGTCCGCGCTCGGAGCCCGCCCAGGATTCTCGGGGGAGGATGGAGGGATGACTTCTGCATCGACGATCACGATGTTCGGCGCCGATTGGTGTCGTGACTGCATCCGCACCAAGCACCAGCTCGACGGGCTCGGCGTCTCGTACACCTACGTCGACCTCGTCGCCGACCCGGCCGCCGCCGATGTCGCCCGCGACATCTCAGGACGTACGAACATCCCCGTCGTGGTGTATCCGGATGCCTCCCACCACGTCGAACCGTCGAACGCCGACGTCGAAGCCAAGCTCCGCGAGCTCTCGCTCATCTGACTCATGGGGCCGGGTGGGCGTGTCCCCTTCTGGGACAAGGGGCCCTACCCCGACTTCCCAGAAGGGGACACGCCCACCCTCCCGTCAGCTCCATCCCGAGCCCGGCTCCGCGGGGGTAGGGGCGCGAAAGGTTGCTCGTTAGGCTGAGGCCGTGAGCGAAGGCGTCGAACGCAATACCCGGGCGATCGAAGGCACGGTCGTCACCGACTTCGCCGATCGCATGACCTATGGCGGGTACCTCGATCTCGCGACCCTCCTGTCGGCGCAGCGTCCGCTGAGCGACCCCGAGCACCACGATGAGCTGCTGTTCATCGTGCAGCACCAGACCACCGAGCTGTGGCTCAAGCTGGTGCTGCACGAGCTGGCCGCCGCGTGCCGATACCTGCGTGAGGATCAGCTCGCGCCCGCACTGAAGTGCATCGCGCGGGTCAAGCACATCCAGAAGACCCTGACCGAGCAGTGGTCGGTGCTGGCCACGCTCACGCCCGCCGAGTACGGCCAGTTCCGTGGCGTGCTCGGTCACGCCAGCGGCTTCCAGTCGGCCCAGTACCGCGCCGTGGAGTTCACCCTCGGCAACAAGAACGCCGGCATGCTGCGGGTGTTCGAGTCGGAGCCCGCCTCGTACGAGCTCGTGCGCGCGGCGCTGGAGGCGCCGAGCCTCTACGACGAGTTCCTGCGGATGCTCGCCCGCTCGGGCTACCCGATCCCGGCCGAGCTGATCGAGCGGGACGTCACGCAGGCGTGGACGTACAGCCCTGAACTGGTGCCCGTCTTCGTCGCGATCTACGCCGACCCGCAGACGCACTGGGCCGCGTACGAGACGTGCGAGGAGCTGGTCGACCTCGAGGACGACTTCCAGCTGTGGCGCTTCCGGCACCTCAAGACGGTCGAGCGCATCATCGGGCACAAGACCGGAACCGGCGGCTCGAGCGGTGCCTCATTCCTGCGGCGAGCGCTCGACCTGACGTTCTTCCCCGAGCTGTACGCGGTGCGGACGGAGCTGTGATGGACGAACCCTCCTCGCGCAGCTCCGATGACACGCCGTCGCGCAGCGCCAAACGGGCTTCCACCCACGCGCTGCACGCACTGCTCGGCGAGCGGGCCGCCGTGTGCCGTCGGGCGATCACAGGCGAGCACGGCGTCTCCCTGCCACCTCTCATCGATCATCACGTGCACCTGCATCTGATCGACGCCGGCCTGCTCGCGCGCGGCGGGATCGCAGGAGTGGTCGACATGGGCGGCGACCCGGTCGCCCTCGCGCGCCTCGACAGCCGCGGCATTCCGCGAGTGGCATATGCCGGCGCGTTCCTGACGGCGCCCGGCGGGTATCCGGTCGGACGATCGTGGGCGCCCCCGGCGATCGCCCGCGAGATCACCAGCCCCTCGACCCACCCGGGCGTTCACGGCGGGGCGGCGACCGCGGTCGACGAGCAGGCTTCGTTCGGGGCATCCGTCATCAAGGTCTCGCTCAACAGTGCGGCAGGGCCCGTGTTCGACCGCACGACCCTCGATGCCGTCGTCGCGAGCGCGCGCGAGCGCGGTCTGCCCGTCGTCGGGCATGTCGAGGGCGAAGGGATGCTGCAGCTCGCGATCGACGCCGGTGTCGACGTGCTCGCGCACACGCCGTTCACCGAGCACATGGGCCGCCGCCTCACCGCCCGCGCGGTCGCGGCCGGCCAGCGCTGGATCTCGACCCTCGCCATCCACGACGGCGATCCGGAGTCCGCCGACCGGGCCCGCGTCAATCTCGCCGGCTTCGCGGCGGCCGGCGGCCAGGTGCTCTACGGCACCGACCTGGGCAACGGCGAGCTGCCGGTGGGAGTGAATCAGGCCGAGGTCGCAGCCCTCGACGCCGCGGGCGTGCGCGGAGCGGCGCTCATCGAGTCGATGGTGGCGCCCTGGCCGCGGGTCGAAGAGCTCTCGGGTGTGTCGACGTTCGTGCCGGGCCCGCAGCCGGCCGACCTCGATGACGTGCCCGCGTGGATCTCCGCGGCGACCGTCGTGCCGAGCGAGGAGCTCATCCATGACGAGAACTGAACCGGTGGCGGACGGGGCTGCCGACGGCGCGCCGATCGCGCTGCTGCAGGCGGAAGCATCCGTCCTCGATGACGCCGACCCGTTGCGAGGGCACCGCGACGCGTTCGTCGGCGCCGAGACCTCGCTGGTCTACTTCGACGGCAACTCGCTGGGCCGGCCGTTGAGGGCGAGTGTCGATCGACTCGCCGCCTTCACGCGTGACGAATGGGGCGGCCGGCTGATCCGCGGGTGGGACGAATCGTGGATGCAGCTGCCCTTCGAGATCGGCGACGCCATCGGCCGCGCGGCGATCGGCGCGGCAGGCGGACAGACGGTCGTCGGCGACTCGACCACGGTGCTGCTGTACAAGCTCGTGCGGGCGGCGTTCGACGCCGCCGTCGCGAGTGACCCCGCACGGGTCGAGATCGTGGTCGACCGCGACAACTTCCCCACCGACCGGTACGTCGTCGAGGGCATCGCCGCCGAGCGGGGCGGACGCGTGCGGTGGGTCGTCCCCCCGGCCTCTCCACGCGCCGCTGGCGCGTCCCACGGAGCCTCGGGCGGCGTGGGCCCGGTCGACGTGACCTCCGGCGTGACGCCAGAGCTGCTGCGCGAGGCGGTCGGGCCGCAGACGGCGGTCGTGCTGCTGTCGCATGTCGCCTACCGGTCGGGATTCCTGGCGGACGCCCCGGCCCTCACGCGCATCGCGCACGAGGCCGGCGCGTTCATCGTGTGGGACCTGTGCCACTCCGCCGGCTCGGTACCGGTCGAGGCCGACGCGTGGGACTTCGACATCGCCGTCGGATGCACGTATAAGTACCTCAACGGAGGACCCGGATCGCCGGCGTTCGCTTACATCGCCTCGAGGCTGCAGGACCGCCTGGTGCAGCCGATCCAGGGATGGATGGGTGCCGCGGACGTGTTCGCGATGGGCCCGTCGTACATTCCGGCGACCGGGATGCGCCGCTTCCTGTCGGGCACACCCCCGATCGTGGGCATGCTGGCGATGCAGGACACGCTCGCGCTCATCGAAGCCGTCGGCATCGAGGCGATCCGCGCGAAGTCGATCGCGCTCACCGACTTCGCGGTGCGAGTGGCCGACGCGCTGCTCGAGCCCCACGGCGTCACGGTCGCCTCGCCGCGGGATGCCGCGGCCCGGGGCGGGCACGTGACCCTTTCGCATCCGGCGATGCGTCGGGTGACGGCGCGGCTGTGGGCGCAGGACGTCATTCCCGACTACCGCGACCCCGGCGGTCTTCGGATCGGCCTCTCGCCGCTGTCGACCTCGTTCGCCGAGACGCTCGCCGGGCTGCAGGCCGTCGAGGCCGCCCTGCGCGCCGAAGCCTGACCGGCGGCGGCCACCCCTCGTCGGGTGCGAAAACACCAGTCCGTCGCACGACACGCCGCAACCCGGCATCCGTCCCCGGCGTGGCGCCGTCACCGACTGGTGTTTCCGCACAGAAGACAGGCAGTGCCCGGGTTCGGCGCCGGGTTGCGAAAACACCAGTCCGTCGCACGACACGCCGCAACCCGGCATCCGTCCCCGGCGTGGCGCCGTCACCGACTGGTGTTTCCGCACAGAAGACAGGCAGTGCCCGGGTTCGGCGCCGGGTTGCGAAAACACCAGTCCGTCGCACGACACGCCGCAACCCGGCATCCGCCCCCGGCGTGGCGCCGTCACCTACTGGTGTTTCCGCACAGAAGACAGGCAGTGCCCGGGTTCGGCGCCGGGTTGCGAAAACACCAGTCCGTCGCACGACACGCCGCAACCCGGCATCCGTCCCCGGCGTGGCGCCGTCACCTACTGGTGTTTCCGCATAGAAGACAGGCCGTGCGCGGGCTCGGCGCTGACTTACACTGACGCGCATGAGCAATGAGGCTCCACCAGCGTCCGAGGACGCGCCTGGGACCACACGCCCAGAGGCTCCGGACGACGCGCCAGCGGCGCCCGGAGGGGGCGTGGGGACCGTTTCGCCTGCCCGGCTGACACGCGGCACGATCGCCCGCTATGCGACCGGCTCGCTCGGCACGGGTGGCTTCGCGACGCTGCCAGGGCTCGTGCTGACGTACTACCTGACCGACTCGCTCGGGGTCGCCGCGCTTGCTGCGGGCGGCGTGATCACGGTCGCGAAGGTGTGGGACGTCGTCATCGACCCCGTCATCGGCGCACTGACCGACCGTGACCAGGCGCGCCACGGCAGCCGCCGCCGACTCATGCTGATCGGGGCATGCGCACTGCCGCTGCTGTTCGCCCTCACGTTCGCCGTGCCGCCCGCGCTCGGACCGGTGGTGGGTGCGATCTGGGTGCTCATCGCCTTCACTCTGACCGCGACGGCGTTCAGCCTGTTCCAGGTGCCCTACATCGCGCTGCCTGCCGAGCTCACTCCTCGCTACGACGAACGCACGCGCCTGCTCACGTGGCGCGTCGTCGTCCTCACTCTCGCGATCCTCCTCTTCGGTGCCGGCGGGCCCGCGCTGCGCGGCATGGCCGACGACCCCGCGGTCGGCTACCTCGTGATGGGGGTGGTCGCCGGGGTCGTGATCGGGATCGGGATGCTGGTGGCCACGGCGGTCGCGCGACGCGCGGTCGTCCCGTCCCCCGCCCTCGGGACCGCACCAGGCGGCACCGCAACAGCGCGCGGGATCCGCGAGCACTATGCGGCCGGCATCCGGGCACTGCGGCGCAGCCGCGCGTTCCGGATGCTGCTCGCCACGTTCGTGCTGCAGGCCCTGGCCACCGGCCTCATGCTCGCGGGCGCGCAGTACGTCGCAACCTGGGTGCTGCACTCCGAGGCCGCCGTCGAGCTGCTGTTCATCGCGCTCATCGCACCGGCCCTGCTCGCGGCACCCGCGTGGGGCGTGCTCGCTCGCCGCATCGGCAAGGAGCGGGCCTTCGCGATCGCGAGCGTCGTGTTCGCCGCCGCAGCGCTGTCGATCATCGGCGTGCTGTGGGCGCCCGGCACGTGGATCTACGCTCCGGTGGGCATCGCCGGAATCGCGTACGCCGGAATGCAGTCGCTGCCCATGGCGATGCTGCCGGATGTCATCTCGTACGACGAGCGCACGGCGCCGGATGCGGCCGGCGGGGGCCCGGGCCGAGCCGGCGCGTTCAGCGGCGTCTGGACGGCAGGCGAGACCGTCGGCTTCGCGCTGGGCGCGACCGTGCTGTCGATCATCCTCGCCGCGACCGGCTACGTCTCGTCCGTGGCGGGTCAGCTGGTGGAGCAGCCGGATGCCGCCGTCACCGGCATCGTGCTGAGCTTCAGCGTCGCTCCCGCCGCGCTCATCGCCGTGAGTCTCACCACCCTCGCGCGCTATCCGCTGCGGCGCCGCGACATCGATCCGGCGTGAGATCGGGTCGCGGCATCCGTGGGACCGCGTCCGCGTCGCGTCGTAGACTGAGGCTCCCGCCCGAAGGAGAGCGCCCGTGCCGAAGGCCGCCCCCACACCCGCCTCATCCGGCGCCGGTTCCGGTGTGAAGCCGGGCCGGGCTGCGAAACCTGCCGCCGCCTCCCCCGGTGCGACAGACGCTCTGCCAGAAGCCACCATCGCCGCCCTCGACGAGGCGCTCGCACAGCTCGAGACCGGATCGCGGTCGTGGCCGCACCTCACGATCGACCAGCGCGCACGCCTGTTCGACCGGCTGCACGCCACGACAGCCGCCGTCGCCGAGGAGTGGGCCGACGTCGCCGCCACGAGCAAAGGCCTCGAGCCGGGGCATCCGCTGCGTGGTGAGGAATGGCTGTCGGGACCGTACGCCGCCGTCGTCGCCATCGACGCGTACCGCTCGACGCTGCGCACGCTCGCGCGGGGCGGCAACCCACTCGATGGAGTGAAAACGGATGCCGCGCCCGGCGACCGGCTGCGCGCGCAGGTGTTCCCGGCGACGGCGGTCGATGGGCTCATCCTGTCGGGCTACACGGGCGAAGTGTGGTTCCGGCCGGGTGTCTCGCTCGACGACATCCGCCGCGGCGCGGGGCTCGGTCAGCTCACGCCGACCGAGCCCGGCGGCATCGGTCTCGTGCTCGGCGCCGGCAACGTCACGTCCATCCCCGTACTGGACGTGCTCTACGAGCTGCTCGCCCACAACCGGGTCGTGGTGCTGAAGGTCAACCCGACGCAGGACGCCCTCGTGCCGGTCTTCGAGCGGGCGCTTGCGCCCCTCATAGAGCCGGGGTTCCTGCGCATCGTACGCGGCGGGGGCGACGTCGGCGCGCATCTGGCATCCCACCCGGCCATCGCGCACGTGCACATCACGGGCGCGGCGCCCACGTTCGACGCGATCGTGTGGGGTTCGGGAGCCCAGGCGGCCCGCCGCAAGCGCGAGAACCGCCCGCTCCTGAAGAAGCCGATCACCGCGGAGCTGGGCGGCGTCTCACCGATCATCATCGTGCCCGGCGAGTGGAGCGATGCCGACCTGCGCTTCCAGGCCGAGCACGTCGTCACGATGCGCCTGTACAACTCGGGGCACAACTGCATCGCCGGCCAGGTCGTGATCCTCAGTTCCGACTGGCCGCAGCGCGCGGCATTCCTCGCCGAGGTGCGGCGGGCCTTCGAGGCGGCGCCCCGGCGCCCGGTCTGGTACCCGCGGAGTGACGAGAAACTGGCGGCCGCGGCATCCGATTATCCGGATGCCGAGCGGTGCGCCGACGGAACCCGCCTGCTCGTCGAGACCCGTCCCGACGAGGCGCGGGCCATCGAGAGCACCGAGTATTTCGCACCGGTCCTGGGCGTCGTGTCGCTGCCCGGCAACGGCCAGGAGTTCCTCGACCGCGCCGTCGAGCACGCGAACGACGCGCTGGTGGGGACGCTGGGCGCCAACGTGCTCATCGATCCCGAGACGCAGGCAGCGCTCGGCGAGGCCTTCGAGCGCGCGCTGGAGCGGCTGCGCTACGGCACGATCTCGATCAACTCGTGGACGGCGTTCGGCTTCCTCACCCCGACGCTCGCGTGGGGCGGCTTCCCCGGCGCGACGACGCAGGACGTGCAGAGCGGAATCGGCATCGTGCACAACGCCCTGCTGCTCGACCACGTCGAGCGGTCGGTCACACGTGGGCCGTTCCGGCCGTTCCCGCGCTCGCTCTCGCCGCGGGCGCTCGGTGCCTCGGGCGGACGCGCGTTCTCGGTGCTGCCCAAGCCGCCGTGGTTCGTGACCTCGCGCACCGGCACGGAGGTGAGCGCGGGGTTCACGCGCTTCCGCATCGACGGTGACTACGCCGCGTTCGCGCCCGTGCTGCTCAAGGCCTTCCGCGCGTGAGGCCGTCGCGCCGACGTGGGCACGCTCTCGGCCTCGAGGCGGACTACGTCGTCGTCGGTGCCGGCTCGTCCGGAGCCGCCCTGGCCGCGCGGCTGAGCGAGGACCCGAGCGTTTCGGTGCTGCTGCTCGAGGCGGGCGGTCCCGACACGGCTCTCGAACTGCACGTGCCGGCGGCGTTCAAGAAGCTCTTCCGCAGCGCCTACGACTGGAACTACGACACCGTCCCGCAGCCGGCGCTCGAGGGGCGCACCGTGTACTGGCCCCGCGGCAAGACGCTGGGCGGGTCGTCGGCGCTCAACGCGATGATGTGGGTCCGGGGCTTCGCCGCCGATTACGACGAGTGGGCGGATGCGGCAGGCCCGGCCTGGTCGTGGCGGTCGCTGGTCTCCTACTTCCGCCGGGTGGAGCGCACCGAGTCCGCGATGGGTGCGGCCGCGGCGGACGGTTCCGCTGAGCCGACGCATGGTACCGACGGCGCCCAGGCGGTGCAGCATCAGCGGGATCCCCGACCCCAGACGGCCGCGTTCCTCGCGGCGGCGGCCGAGCTGGGGCATCCGGTCACCGCCGCGAATCTTCCAGAGGGCCAGGGCTTCTCGCAGACCATGGTGTCGCAGTCACGCGGCACGCGCGTGTCGACGGCCGACGCGTACCTGCGGCCGGCGCGACGACGACGCAACCTGCGCATCGTGACCGGCGCGCACGTGCGGCGCGTGACGTTCGCGGTGGCTCCGGACGCCGCACCCCACTCCGCAGGCGCGCCACCCCGCGCGACGGGCGTGTACGTCGACATCGGCGGAGTCACCCGCCACGCGACGGCGCGGCGCGAGGTGATCCTGTGCGGCGGGGCGATCAACACCCCGCAGCTGCTGATGCTCAGCGGCATCGGGCCGGCCGCGCACCTCGCCGAGCACGGGATCGCGGTCGTCGTCGATGCACCAGGGGTGGGATCGAATCTGCAGGACCACCTCGTCGCCGGCCTCGCACCCGCCGCGAAGGGCGGCACGCTCTTCACCGCCGAGAGCCGGCAGCAGCTCGCCCGCTACCTGAGCGGGCGCCGCGGGATGCTGACCTCCAACGTCGCCGAGGCGTATGGGTTCGTGCGCACCGCCATGGCCGATCGCGCGGGGATGCCCGCCGGTCTGCCCGACATCGAGATCATCTTCGCGCCGGCGCCGTACGTGGGCGAGGGACTCGTGCCGCTGCCGGGCGAGGGGCTCACGGTGGGCGCGATCCTGTTGCGGCCGCGCAGCCGCGGCACGATCCGGCTCGCGTCCGCCGACCCGTACGCGAAGCCGCTCATCGACCCGGCCTACCTCTCCGACCCCGACGGCATCGATGCCGCCACGATGCTCGCCGGCCTCGCCGAGTGCGAGCGGCTGATCGCCACCGACGCGCTCGGCGCCGTCACGAACGGCGGCTGGATCCAGCCCGACGGCGGCGAGCGCATGACGCCCGAAGAGCGGGCCGAGCTGTCGCTGCGCCGCTACTCGCACACGCTGTATCACCCCGTCGGCACCGCCCGCATGGGCGCAGGGCCGGAAGCCGTGGTCGACCCCTCGCTGCGAGTGCGCGGGGTCACGGGGCTACGGGTGGCCGACGCATCCGTCATGCCCACGCTCATCCGCGGCCACACCAACGCCCCTGCGATCGTGATCGGCGAGGTCGCCGCGGACCTGATCCGGCAGGGCTGAGTCGGAGCACGCCCTCGGCGGTCTCGCGGTGACGCCCATCGCCCCGCCGAGCCCCGCGTCCCACCTCAGGTGTCACAACACGCGGAATCGCGACACCGGATGCCGCGTGTTGCGCCACACGAAGCGGGACGCCCCGGCCCCGCGCCCCACCTCAGGTGTCACAACACGCGGAATCGCGACACCGGAGACCGCGTGTTGCGCCCCACGAAGCCCCGACGCGTCCTGGCTGCCTGCGCCGGGTCAGGGCACGTCCGGCCGGAGGCCGCGACCGGATGCCGCAGCATCCGCCCCTCAACCCGCACGCGTACGCAGCCGGGCCCGGCCAATCCCCGCGTCCCACCTCGGGTGTCACAACACACGGAATCGCGACACCGGAGACCGCGTGTCGCGCCCCACGAAGCGGGACGCCCCGGCCCCGCGTCCCACCTCAGGTGTCACAACACACGGAATCGCGACACCGGATGCTGCGTGTTGCGCCACACGAAGCCCCGGCTCATCCTGGCAGTCGGCGCCGGGTCAGGGTGCCTCCCGCCCGAGGCCGGGACCGGATGCCGCAGCATCCGCCCCTCAACCCGCACGCGCACGCAGCCGGGCCCCGCGCTGAGCCGGGCCGCAGCCACGACCACGACCGCGACAGGTCAACCGCGCTTCCACAGGACGTTCCGTGGCGAAAACTTCCTGTGGAAGCCCGGTTGACCTGTTGAACGCACGCAAACCGCCGCGTCCTGCCGCGGGTCCAGACCGCAGCATCCGCTCCGCCCGGCGGGTTCGCAGCTCCGCCGGGGGGTCGCGGCTCCGCCCGGCGGCGAACCGCGCGCAGGGCGGCGGAATCAACCCGAGTCCTCCGCCCATCGAGCGATGCTCCGCCCGGCGGGGTTTTCGCGGCTCCGCCCGGCGGGGCTTCGCGGCTCCGCCCGGCGGAGGTTCGCGGCTCCGCCCACCGAGCGATGCTCCGCCGCTCCGCCCGGCGGGGTTTGCGCGGCCCCGCCCGGAGGCGAACCCCGCTCAGGGCGGCGGAACCAACCCGAGTCCTCCGCCCATCGAGCGATGCTCCGCCCGGCGGGGTTTTCGCGGCTCCGCCCGGCGGGGCTTCGCGGCTCCGCCCGGCGGAGGTTCGCGGCTCCGCCCACCGAGCGATGCTCCGCAGCTCCGCCCGGCGGGGTTTGCGCGGCTCCGCCCGGCGGCGAACCACGCTCAGGGCGGCGGAACCAACCCGAATCCTCCGCCCCTCGAGCGATGCTCCGCCGGACGGAGGTCCGCGAAATGCAGCTCGCCCGCCGCGATCCGCAGCGAGGAGCTGCGGTCGCGACGGGCGAGCGAAAGGAGTGAGCGGCGTCAGCGCCCGGTGCGGCGGTTGCCGCCGTTCTGGCGGACGACCGAGCCCACCATCAGCTTGCCGGTGCCGCCGCCCGAGGCGCGACGCCCCGGGGTGCGCGGGTTGCCCTGCGCCGGCTGCGCGGAACGGGTGTGACCGGCGCTCTGGTCGGAGCGCTGGTGCGAGCCCTGCACGCGGTCGGTGCTCTGAGTACGGCCGGCGCCCTGACCGCGACCGCGGCCCTGACCCTGACCGGCGCCACGGCCTTCGCCGCGACCCTGGCCACCGCCGCGCGCAGCGCGCTTGCGCTGCGCGTTCGCGCCCTGGCTCGTGCCGCCGCCGCGCACCTGGGTGTGCACCGGCTCGGGCTTGACGTACGGAGCGACCTCGCCCACGAGCTCGGCGACCTCGCGCGAGGACGCGGTCACCGCTACTGGAGCGACCTTGATGGCCGCCTTGCGTAGCAGCTGCGCGACGTCCTTCTCCTGGCCGGGAATCACGAGAGTGACCACGGCTCCCTCAGCGCCCGCGCGGGCGGTGCGGCCCGAACGGTGCAGGTACGCCTTGTGCTCGGTGGGCGGGTCGACGTGGATGACGAGCTCGACGTCGTCGACGTGCACACCGCGCGCCGCGACATCCGTCGCCACCAGCACGCGGGCAGTGCCCGACGAGAACGCTGCCAGGTTGCGGTCGCGCTGCGGCTGCGACAGGTTGCCGTGCAGATCGACGGAGGGAATCCCATCGGCTGTCAGCTGCTTGGCGAGCTTCTTGGCCTGGTGCTTGGTGCGCATGAACAGGATGCGGCGTCCGGTACCCGAGGCGAGCGTCTTGATGACGTCCTTCTTCGCCTCGGCGTCCATCGTGAAGACGTGGTGCGTCATCGCCGAGACGTGCGAGGTGGCCTCGTCGACGGAGTGCAGCACCTCGTTCTGCAGGAAACGGTTCACGAGCTTGTCCACGCCGTTGTCGAGCGTCGCGCTGAAGAGCAGGCGCTGTCCGCCGGACGGCGTGGCGTTGAGGATGCGCGTGACACCGGGCAGGAAGCCGAGGTCGGCCATGTGGTCGGCCTCGTCGATCACCGTGATCTCGATCGCGTCGAGGTGGACGTAGCCCTGCTTCATCAGGTCTTCGAGGCGACCGGGGCACGCGACGATGATGTCGACGCCGGCGTTCAGCGCCTGCACCTGGCGGTTCTGGTTGACGCCGCCGAAGATCGTGGTGGTCGTCATGCCGTACGCCTTCGCGAGCGGTGCGAGCACCGCGTCGATCTGGGTGGCGAGCTCGCGCGTGGGCGCCAGCACGAGGCCGAGCGGGCGGCCCTTGCGGCGGTTGCCGCCGGCGAGCTTGGTGCCCAGGCGCGCGGCCATCGGGATCGAGAAGGCGAGGGTCTTGCCCGAGCCGGTCTTACCGCGTCCGAGGACGTCGCGGCCGGCGAGGGTGTCGGGAAGCGTGTCGATCTGGATCGGGAACGCGGTGGTCTTGCCGTCGGCCGCGAGCGCGTCGACGAGGGGCTGCGGCACGCCGAGCGCGCCGAAAGTGACATCAGTCATGAAGGTTGTTCTCCGGGCACATCGATGCCCTGTCGGTGGCCGGGGCGGATTTCGCCCACGGGTCGCCGTACGAAAGTCATCACCGGCATCGCACTTCGATGAGAAGGCGGCGGCGGGAGGGGAAGCGTTCTACGACGCAAGAAGCGCAAGAAGCGCTGCAAGTCCTCCCACCCTACCAGTGGCTGCCTGAGCGTTCGTCGCTCCCCGCCGACCACCACGCCGACTCGCGCGAAAACACCAGTCCGTCACGACGACGCGCCGGTGACGGATGCCGCAGCCCGGCGTGTCTCGTCACCGACTGGTGTTTTCGCAGGGGAGCCTTCGGTGGTGAAGGGGTGGGTGGTGTCGGCACCGGCCGCAGACGACTTCTCCTCGGCGCCCGACGTGACGGGGGCGAGGGGGACGGATGCCGCGAAGCGGTCGGTCGCGGCACGGAGCGCACGGGCGATTCCCGGTTCGGATGCCGCGTGCGAGGCATCCGGAATCATCAAGAATTCGGCCTCGGGCCAGGCGCGGTGCAGATCCCACGCCGTCATGGGCGGCGTGCACATGTCGTAGCGGCCCTGCACGATCACCGCCGGGATGTGCCGGATCGCGTCGACGCCCGCGATGAGCTGCCCCTCCTCGAACCAGCCGGCGTGCAGGAAGTAGTGGTTCTCGATGCGCGCGAGGGCGACCGCGGCGCGCGGCTCTGTCATCGTGTCGACGAGATCAGGGTCGGGCAGCAGCGTGAGCGAGGCCGCCTCCCACTGCGACCACGCGACGGACGCCGGAACGTGCACCGCGGGATCCGGATCGGACAGGCGCCGGTGGTACGCCTCGAGGAGGCGCGACCGCTCGAGCACGGCGACGGGGGCGATGAAGTCCTCCCACAGGTCGGGCAGCATCGCCGATGCGCCGCCCTCGTAGAACCACTCGAGCTCGTGCCGCCGCAGGGTGAAGATGCCGCGCAAGATCAGCTCGGTCACGGCGTCGGGGTGCGCCTGGGCGTACGCGAGGGCGAGGGCGCTCCCCCACGAGCCGCCGAAGACCTGCCACCGCTCGATGCCGAGGTTCTTGCGCAGCAGCTCGATGTCGGCGACCAGATGCCACGTGGTGTTGTGGCGCAGATCGGCATCGGGCTCGCTCGCGTGGGGCGTGGAGCGTCCGCACCCGCGCTGATCGAGCAGCACGATGCGGTACCGATCCTGGTCGAAGAAGCGCCGGTGATATGGGGCCGTACCGCCACCCGGCCCGCCGTGGAGGAATACCACGGGCTTGCCGTCGGGGTTGCCACTCTGCTCCCAGTACACGCGGTTGCCGTCGCCGACGATGAGCTCGCCGGATTCGTACGGCTCGATCGGCGGATACAGGATGTCGTCGAGCTGCTCGTTCATAGGCTTCCCCCCGGAATGCCGAAAGTGTCGCACGCCGACCAGCCGCTCTGATACCCGGTCTCGAACCATCGCTGACGCTGCTCGCTGGAGCCGTGGGTCCAGGTCTCCGGGTTGACGAAGCCGCCGGACTCCTGCTGAATGTGGTCGTCGCCGACCGTCTGCGCCGCGTTGATCGCGTCCGCGATCTCCTGCTGGGTTGGCGGCTGGAGGTAGCGCACGCCGTTGTCGTCGACCTCCTCGGCCATCTTTCCCACCCACGCGCCGGCGAAGCAGTCGGCCTGCAGCTCCATACGCACGCCGTTGCTGTCGGGTCCCGAGCCGTTGTTCGGGTACTGCTGCATGATGCCGCCGATGTTCTGCACGTGATGCCCGTACTCGTGCGCGAGCACGTAGAGCTGCGCAAGGGGACCGGCCGTCGCACCGAAGCGCTCGCGCATGAGCGCGAAGAACGTCGGGTCGATGTAGACGGCCTCTTCGGGCGGGCAGTAGAAGGGGCCGGTCTGGTTCGACGCCACACCGCACTGGCTCTGGGTCGAGCCGTCGACGATGATGAGCTGCGGCGCGCGGTAGCCCTGCACCTCGCCGCCCCAGTAGAGGTCGAGCACCTCGGCGCCCGCGACCAGGCGGCAGTCGTCGCGCGCGTTGGCGTCGGCGCCGGTCTCGCAGTTCGCGATGACGGTCTCGCCACCGCCGCCGGCCTGCGGCAGCGCAGGCACGATCGACGAGATGTCGGTGCCGGTGAACAGCTGGAACAGCAGCACCGCGATCGCGCCGAGGCCGGCGATGCCGCCACCGGCGACCGCCGCCCCCGCGCCGCGACGCCGTGCCGAACTCCCCCCGACACTGGCGTTCTGGTTGAACGTCATGGCCTTCACGGTACCCCCGGCGCCGCGCCGGGTCACGTTTCGACGCGATCACGCCCCCTTTCGGTTCTCGGCGCCGGACGCGGGAGAGGGATGCCGCGGCACGGGAATAGGCTCGGAGGCATGGCCAGCGAACCCACGACGGTGACGATCACGGGAGCCGGGGGGCAGATCGGCTACGCTCTGCTGTTCCGCATCGCGGCGGGCGACATGCTCGGCCCCGACCGGCCGGTGCGGCTGCGGCTGCTCGAGATCCCGCAGGGAATGCGCGCGGCCGAAGGCGCCGCGCTCGAGCTGCAGGACTGCGCCTTCCCGCTGCTTCACGACATCGAGGTCACCGACGACCTGCTCACCGCCTTCAACGGCACGAGCATCGCCCTCCTGGTCGGGGCGCGTCCGCGCGGCCCGGGCATGGAGCGCGGCGACCTGCTCGCCGCGAACGCCGGGATCTTCGGGCCGCAGGGGGCCGCGATCGGCGCCGTCGCCGACGACGACGTCCGCGCCGTCGTGGTGGGCAATCCCGCGAACACGAATGCGCTCATCGCCGCGGCATCCGCTGCCCCCGACATCCCCGCCGATCGCTTCACGGCGCTCACCCGCCTGGACCACAACCGCGCCGTGGGCCAGCTCGCCGACGTGCTCGAGGTGGGGCCCGGCGACATCGCCGACGTCATCATCTGGGGCAATCACTCCGCGACCCAGTTCCCCGACGTGGCCCACGCCGGGCTCGCCGACGGGCGGTCGGTGTCCGAGGCCCTCGCCGAGCGTCTGGGCGGTCGCGAGGCGGCGACGGCGTGGCTCGACGACGTCTTCATCCCCCGCGTGGCCAAGCGCGGCGCCGAGATCATCGAGGTGCGGGGCTCATCATCGGTCGCCTCGGCCGCGAACGCGGCGATCGAGCACGTGCGCGAAGAGCAGCTCGGCACCCATCGCGGCTGGACGTCGGCCGCGGTCGTCTCTCGCGGCGAGTACGGCGTGCCCGAAGGCCTGGTGTGCTCGATGCCCGTGACCTCGCGGGGCGACGGGCACGGCTACCGCATCATGGAGGGGCTGAAGTTCGACGCTCGCGCACTGGCACGGTTCGAGGCATCCGTCGACGAACTCGTCGCCGAGCGCGACGCCGTCCGCGCGCTCGGCGTGCTCTGAGCACTCGAGGTCACTAGGCAGCGACGCCCCGTCACTAGGCTCTGACTCGTGGAAGCGCTCGTCGTGATCATCGTCGCGGTCGTCGTGATCGCGCTGGCGACGGCGATCGCCCCGAAGCTCGGTATCGCCGGCCCGCTCGTGCTGCTGCTGATCGGCGCCGCCGTCAGCCTGCTGCCGTTCGTCGAGGTGCCCGAGATCGACCCGGAGTGGATCCTCGTCGGGGTGCTGCCGCCCCTGCTGTATTCGGCGGCCGTCGCACTGCCCGCGATCGAGTTCCGCCGGGACTTCGGCCCGATCGCGGGACTGTCGTTCCTGCTCGTGATCCTCAGCTCGGTTGCGCTCGCGGCCTTCTTCCTCCTCGTGATCCCGGGCATCCATCCCGCGATCGCCGTCGCACTGGGCGCGATCCTCAGTCCGACCGATGCCGTGGCGACGTCGATCGTGAAGCGGCTCGGGGTCTCGCGCCGCGTCGTGACGATGCTCGAAGGCGAGAGCCTGCTCAACGACGCGACCGCACTGGTGCTGCTTCGCACCATGATCGCGGCCGCCGCGGTGGGCACCGCGGGACTGGCCACGGACGAAGAGCTGGGCTTCGGCTTCCTGCCCGCGTTCGGCTGGGGCGTGCTGGTGGCGGTGGTGGTCGGGGCGATCGTCGGCTACCTCAATCTGCGTCTGCGGGCGCTGATCGGGCATTCCGCGGCGAACACGGCAGTGGGCTTCGTCGTGCCGTTCGTGGCATACCTGCCGACTGAGGAGCTGGGCGGCTCGGGCCTCGTCGCGGCGGTCGTGGCCGGCATCGTGACGGGCCAGGGTGCCGCCCGCTGGTTCACGCCCGAGCAGCGGATGTCGGACGAGCACAACTGGCGCACCGTCGAGCTGGTCCTCGAGGGCGCCGTCTTCCTCGTGATGGGCCTCGAGCTCAACGCGATCGTGGCCGAGAACATCGAGGAGCACAACGGCCTGGGCACCGGGATCGGCATCGCCGCCGGCGCGCTCGCACTGGTGCTCGCCGTCCGTGCCGCGTACGTGTCGGTGCTGGTGTGGCTGCAGAGCCGCCGCGCCCGCGGGCGACAGCGGGAGCGGCTCGAGGCGATCGGCGCGCGGATCGACGCGCTGGCGGCGGGCGACGACTCGCCGCCGATCCGCGGAGGCGGGGGAACGACATCCGCTCCCCCGGCCGGTCGCCAGGCGCGCCGGATGGCCCGCCGACGACAGCGCCTCGAGGAGCGCGCGCGTCGCGCGCCCGGCCCCGACGATCCGCGGACGCAGCGCCGGCTCGCGTCGATGCGGCATCGCGTGGGCCGCGCCCTCGGCGACCTGAACTACTACCAGGCGTCGCCGCTGGGCTGGAAGCACGGCACCATTATCGTGTGGGCCGGCATGCGCGGCGTCGTGACGCTCGCGGCCGCGCAGACGCTGCCGCGCGAAGACACCCCCGATCGCGCGCTGCTCGTGTTCATCGCCTTCGCGGTGGCGGCGGGCAGCCTGATGCTGCAGGGCTTCACGCTGCCCTGGCTGGTGCGCCTGCTGCGCCTGCAGCGGACCGGCGACGACCACCTCGATCGCGCCGAGCAGTCGGCGCTGGACGACGAGCTGCGCGGCGCCGCGGTCGCCGCGCTGTCGGCGCCGTCGCTGCGACGCCGCGACGGATCGGAGTTCTCGAGCGAGCTGCTCGAGCGCGTCGGCGCGCGGCTGACCGATCCTCCCGACGACGAGACCACCGCGTCGGCCCGGGATCTGCTCGAGCTGCGGCTGGCGATGATCGAGGCGATGCGCGAGCGGCTGAACGCCGTGACCTCGGGCGGGCAGTACAGCACGCCGGCACTGCGGCACGCCCTCGCCGAGCTCGACGCCGACCAGCTGAGCCTCGAGCTGCGTCTCGACGGCGAATGACCTGCGCGGGCGCCCGGTCCAGCCCGCAGCACACGGCGAGCGCGTTCTCGGGAGACAATGGACCCTCGGGGAGATCACGGCGCGGGCGAAGGGGCGGCTGACATGGGTGAGGTCACTCACGACGCAGAGACGACGATGACGGATGCCGCGGGCACGGCGCCCGACGGACCGATCGACATCGCGCGTGCCATGGCCGGCGGCGAGGCATCCGTCGACACCGCTCCCCTGCACGTGCCGCACCCGGCCGCCGAGTGCCCGAAGTGCTTCACCGAGATGCAGCAGGACCGCAACTGGTGGCGCGCCCGGCCCGCCGGCTCACGCCTGGTGGGCCTGGTCATCTCGCGCGACGACATGCCGTCGGTGGTGGAGCAGCGGGACGACCTGACGCGCTTCGGCGTGCCGATCCACGGCTTCCGCCACCCCGCTCCCGAGACGCTCGAGTCGTGGGAAGAGCGACTCGTGCGGCTGTTCGGCACGCTGCGGCAGGGCGACGTGCTCGTGGTCGCGAACGTCCATGCCCTCGGCCGCGACATCGACGAAGAGACCCGCACCGTGGCCGAGCTGCACCGCCGCGGCGTCGTCGTGAAAGTCGTCAGCCACGGCGGCCGCCACCTCTACGACGCCGGACGCTGACCGGGCGGCCGCGCGAACCCGGTAGCGAAAACACCAGCCGGTCACGAGACACGCCGGGCTGCGGCATCCGTCATCGGGGTGTCGCCGTTACGGGCTGGTGTTTTCGCGTGGAAGCGACGACCCGGAGGAAGGCAGAAGGGCGCCGTGCGGGCGAGGGTCAGGCCTCGTCCTCGGTGACCAGATCGCGCTCGAGGTCGAGCAGCGGCAGGTCGTCGCGAGTCACCAGGCGCGCGGCGAGCGCGTGCTCGACCAGGCGCACACGCCGGTTGGTGGCATAGGAGCGCACACCGCCGCGCAGGCCAGGCACGCCGATGCGGTCGAGCTTGTCGCACACGTTGTCGAGCTTGCGGTTGAACCGCGTCAGGGTCCACCCCAGCCGCTCCGCCGCCTGCGACGACGTCGGCAGCTCGCTCATGCCGGTGCCCTCGCGCTTGAGGACCGGCTCGGCCAGCGCCAGGATCATCAGGCGCTGGCTGTGCGTCAGCGGCACGTCGCCGATCGTGCTCAACCCGTCGTCGTCCTCGGCCTCGGGCTGGGTTTCGCGGAAAGCGGGCTCGGCAGCGTGGATCGTGAGCTCGTACGTGGTGGGGCCGGCGCTGAAGATGACGGATGTCGAGGCGAAGACGAGCGGCAGACGTGCGCCGGGTGCCAGCCAGGCCTGCACGCGGCCACCCGAGTCGGTCACCGTCGCGGTCAGGCGGCTGCCGACGTTCGACAGCAGCCATAGGCCCTCGACGTGCTGGATCGTGAGGAAGTTGCGGTGCAGGAAGAGGTTGTCGTCGATCGCCAGGTCGCCCTCGCGGCCCACCGAGAACACCGTTCCCGGCGCGACGGGGAACTCCTCGCCGGCGAACTCGACGGTCAGCTCGTCGGCCGCGCGCGACGTCACGGCGTGCACCCCCGCACGGTGTCGGACGACTGGCCTTGCGAGCGCACCAGCACGAGGTCGATGCACGTCTGGCCGCCCGGGTCGGCCGGCACGACGATCTCGGTCTCGGTGATCGGCTGGAGATCGGGCTCCTGGTCGGCGAGCGTCACGACGCCGTAGAGATAGCGGTCGCCCTCCTGCGGGTCGGGGTTGGTCCATGTGAACCGGATACCGCCCTCGGCGGGCGTGCCGACGATGTCTTCGGGCTCGGGCACGATGGCCGAGATCGGGTCCTGCGGCTTGGAGGACTCCTCCGTCACCGGAGTCTGCTGCGGCGTGCCCGCCAGCATCCCGGGCAGCGACACCCCCACGATGACGGCGATCACGACGAAGACGGCCGCGCCGATCCCGATCCACAGACCGGTGCGGCGTCGGGGCGGAGGCCCGGCGTCGACCTGCTCGGCAGGAGTCACCGGAGCTTCGGCGATGAAACCAGGCGCGCGGATCACCGTCTGATCGACAGCATCCGTCGTCCCCATCACCCCGGGAGCAGTCGCATGTGCGGTCGGCGAATTGCGCAGCACCGTCTCGAACTCAGCCGGGTCGCCGGCGGGCGCGTATCCGGTCGGCACGGTGGCGGGCTGCGGTGTGGTGGGCGCGAACGCGGCGGCGCGGCCGCTCGGCGCGGTCGCGGCCGAGGGACGCGTGAGCCCCGCGGCGGGTGTGGTCTCGGGGTTGATGCTGACGACGCCGCGAACCCGGGTGAGCCCGTCGTCCTCGTCCTGCTCGACGTCCTCGGGGATGTGGTCGTCGAGGATGTCGATCGCCGTGACGGAGTGCGAGAGCTCGATCTGCACCGTCTGCAGTGCACGGGCGAACGCGAGCGCGCTCTCGTAGCGGTCGGCGGACGGCTTGGCCATGGCGCGCTCGAGCGCCCGCTGCAGCGAGGCCGGCACATCGGCGCGGCCGAGCGCGGGCAGCGGCATCGTCTCGATGCGGTGGATGAGCTCGGCGGCATTGTTGCGCTGACCCGCGACCTCGAACGGCGAGTGGCCGGCGAGCAGCGTGTACACCGTGGCGCCCAGGGCGTAGACGTCGGAACGCGGGTCGCTGCGCGGCACGTCGGCGAACGACTCCGGCGGCGACCACGGGATCGACAGGCCCGCGGACTCGGCCGCGGCGCTCGTGGTCGAGGCGATGCCGAAGTCGGTCAGGGCGGGCCGGTTGTACTCGGTGACGAGGATGTTGGCCGGTTTGATGTCGCGGTGCAGGACGCCGGCGCGGTGGGCCGTCTCGACCGCGGCCGCGACCTGCACGCCGACGCGGAGCGACTCGGCGATCGAGAACGGCTCGCGCCGGTAGCGCACCTGCAGGTTCGGCTTGGGGCAGTACTCCATCACGAGGTACGGGCGACCATCGCGGGCGACCCCGGCCTGGTAGATCGTGACGATCGCGGGATGCGTCGAGAGCATCGCCATGACGTTGGCCTCGGCGGTGAACTCCTCGACCGAGCCGCTCGACATCCGATCGGTGAGCAGCACCTTCACGGCGACGCGGCGCTTCGGCAGCTGCTGCTCGTACAGGTAGACATCGGCGAACCCGCCCGACCCGAGGAGGTCGACGTAGGTGAAGCCCGGAAGGTCGGGCGGCGCCATGGGCGCGCGCTTCGCGCTCACGACACCGCCTCGATGGCGACAGTGATGCCGTCGCCGAGATCGAGAACGTCACCCGGCACGACCACCGAGCCCTCTCCGGGGTGCAGACGCATCGGCTCGCTCCCGGCACGCAGCAGCGTCGTGCCGTTGGTGGTGCGCAAGTCGGTCGCCACGATGCTCTCGCCCTCGACGCGAAGCTCGACGTGACTGCGTGAGATGTCCTGCTGCGGGCTGTCCACCGCGACCAGGTGGGGCAGATCGGTTCCGCTGACGCGCGTCGAGCGCGGACGCCGGCCGATCACGACCGTGCGATCAAGCATGACGACCTGGCCCGTCGACAGCCGCACCTGCCCCGGAGCGGGCGGGCGCGGCGGGGCCAGCGGCGACGTGAACGGCGACACGGGCACCGCCGCCGACGACGATTCGCCGGCCGCAGCCTTCAGTGCGCGCGCCTGTGCGAGCGAGATCGTCTCGCCGTCGTGGTCGCCGGGGATCGGCGGTGCAGGCGGGGCCGCGTCGCCGCGCACGACGGTCGCCCCGAATGCGTCGTCCTCCGGCTTCGCGGGCGGGGGCTCTTCCGGCGCTTCCTGGGGCGTGCCGACGGCGTCGCGGTCGGTGCGCACGATGGTCGAGTCGGCGGGGATCAGCGTCTCGGTGAGCGACAGCACCGCGCGCGAGTCGATGAGCCCCGGAATCTCCGGAGGGGGAGCGGCCCCCACGGCTTGTCCACTCGCCGTCCCCCCGGCCGCAGCCACCGGCTGCTCGGCGGTCTCGGGTTTCGCGGCACCGCGCTTGGCGCGCGTGGGCTTCGGCGCCTCGACGGGCTCGGGTGCCGGCACTGCCAGCGGGTTCGACACGCGCGCCGAGCGGGAGCGAGCGGGAGCGGCCTCGGGCTCGGGGGCGGCGAGGGGATCCGGCACGGGCTCCGGGTCGGACACAGGCTCGACGACAGGTTCAGCCCCGGCGGCCGAATCGCCCGGGTCGACGGAGGCGACCCGCGCGGACGCCGCCGAGGCGGACTTCGCCTCGGCCGGAGGCGAAGAGGCGCTCGCGCCGGCGGCATCCCACGTCACGACCGACGCGAGCACGACGGCATCGTTCACCGGCAGTTCTGCGGGGAGGGAATCCTCCGGGGCGAAGACCACCCTGACCACACCCGAGACGAGCCGCTCGTTCCACGTCGTGACCCCGGCGCCCGATACGCGCTCGGAGGAGGTGGCTTCGACGTCGAACGCGATGTCGCCGCGCACGGCGATGCGCACTGCGTCGCCCTCGGCCAGCGCGACGCCGAACGGAGGGATCGCCGTCAGGGACGTGCCGTATGCACCGGTGAGCGCCTCGATGACGCCGCCCAGCCCTCGGCCGTCGGCCACGAGCGTGCGGATCCGCGCCGCCAAGGTGTGCGGCGTCTCGGATCCGAGCACGACGAACCCGTGCGGCGTGACGGCGACCGGGGTCGCCCCGGGGGCGTACAGCGTCGGCATCAGAATCCTCCTGAGGCGATCGCGCGGGGAAGCGTGTCGCCGTCGATGTCATCGACGGGCGTGCCCGCGGGAACCGTATCACTCTCGCACGATCCGGTGCCTCGTGTGCGGACGTCGGTCGCGTCGACGACGAGCGCGGTGATGTTGTCGCGTCCACCGCGCACCATCGCCTCGTGCACGAGGCGCGTCGCTGCCGCCTGCGGATCCGCCTCGGCGATCAGGATTCCGTGGATCGCGTCGTGCTCGAGTTCGCCCGACAGCCCGTCGGAGCAGACCAGGATGCGGTCGCCGGCCTCGGCCGGGATCAGCCAGTAGTCGGGCTCGCCGTCGCTTCCCGCACCGATCGCTCGGGTGATGACGTTGCGCCGCGTGTCGCGCTGCGCGGCATCCGCCGCGAGCTGACCGCTGTCGACGAGTTCCTGCACCACCGAGTGGTCGACGCTCACCTGCTCGAACACGCCGGCACTCAGGCGATACGTGCGCGAGTCGCCCAGGTTGACGGTGAGCCAGTACCCCTCACCGTCGACGTCGGCGATGACCACGCCAGCCAGGGTCGTCCCGGCGCCGGCACCGCGCCCGGCCGGGAGCGCTCCGACCCGCCGGCGTGCCGTGGCGACGGTGGTGTGGACGTCGTCGATCGTCAGGCTCTCGCGACCGGCCAGTCGCGCGAACTCGTCCACCACGGCGGCACTCGCGATCTCACCTGCCTGGTGCCCGCCCATGCCGTCGGCCACGAGGAACATCGGCGTCTGGGCGATGTACGAGTCCTCGTTCACGCGACGGCGCAGGCCGGCGTCGGTCGCGGCGCCGAAGACCACCGTGATGGGTGGCGACTGCGGCGACATCACGCACCGCCGACGGTGGCCGTGCGGTCGCCGAACTCCAGGCGATCGCCCGCACGCAGGCTGGTCTGCAGGCCCGGGACGAGCGGGATGCGGCCACCGTCGCGGATCAGCACCGTGCCGTTGGTCGAGTGGCGATCGACGACCCACGCGCCGTTGGCGTCGCCGCCGATCTCGAAATGCGTCTTCGACAGCGACAGCGTCTCGTCGCGGACGGCGATCGCCACGGCACCGGGCTCCATCGCCGGATTGCGGCCGTAGAGCGTGCGCCCATAGACGGCCATGCGCGTGCCGTCGTCCCACGTCAGGACGGTGAGAACGGGCGCATCCTCGTACAGCGCTGCGCGCTGCGCCGGCGGCGGCACGGTCGTCAGCCGGGTCTCGTCGAGATCCTCGACGGCGACGGCGGTCGGGGCGACGAGCGGCTCGGTGGTCGTGGCCGCCGGGAACGGCATCGTCAGGCCGGGGAAGTCGCCGGCGACCGCGTGGCTCGCTGCCGGCACCCCCGAGATCACGCCGGCGGGTGGGGCGGCCGTGCGGTGAACGATGACCGTCGCCTCGCCGAAGGCGTCGTCTTCGGCCGGCTGGTACGCGGGTGCCGGGATGCCGGCGGCACCCGCCGGGGCGTAGGCCGCGGCCGCGACTGCCGGGGCCGAGGCGTACGCAGGTACCGAAGCGCCCGAGGCGTAGGCAGAGGGCGGCGTGTGCACGGGCGCGGTCGGTGCGTGCGCGTAGGCGGACGGCGTGTGAGCATGCGGCTGCGCGAGGTACGGGTTCACCGAAAGCTCGGCGAACGGCGGGTGCACCCCTCCCGTCGCCCGCGCGTCGACGACGACCGTCCTGGCCGCCCTGTCGTGCCAGCCCTGGCGGCGGGGACTCGAGTCGAAGAGCGGACTGAAGTAGCCGACGACGATCGAGCCGGCGAGGCCCCACACGAGGTTGCGCAGGACCGCGCGCCAGAACCCGATGGGCGCGCCTGTCGCCTCGTCCTGAAGACGCACGCCGAATGCGCGCTGGCCGATCGAGCCGCGCCCGCCCTGCATGGCCGAGTACACCAGCAGCCACGCCACGAGGCACGCGGCCACCACCGCGTACGAAGTGATGGCGACGAGCGCGACGAGTCCGTAGTCGCGGCTCGCGCTGCTGCCCATGACGACGATGGCCAGGAGGACGAAGAGGACGAAAGCGAGCCCATACGAGATCGCGAGATCGACCGCGAAGGCACCGGCTCGGCGCCCGAGGGACGCGGGGTGCGCGATGAGGGGCTGACGTGCGGTCATTCGTTCTCCTGCGGTGCTGGAACGGAGCGCTCGGGTGCGCTCTCGGGTGCGCCGTCCGCCTTGGCGCGCTTCGTCGCGCGCTCGGGACGGACTCGCGCAGAGATCGGCGCTCGATCGGGCAGCGCGAACCGCGTGCCGGCGAGGAGGGAGCGGATGCTGAGCCGCGCCTTCACACGCTGCCACCACGTGCGGCTGCTGGCCATGCCCCCGACGATCTCGTCGACCTGGGCCCAGAACTCCTCGACGTCGTCGGGGCTCGGTTCGGCGGGACCGAACACCTCGAGGTCTGCGCGCGAGGCGAGGGTGCCGACACGGGGCTCCGCGAACGCGGTGCTGAGGACCCCGGCCTCTTCCAGACGGGTGCCGCCCGGTCGCACCGGAGCTCCGTGGTCGGACGCACGGTCGACCAGCTCGTCCCAGCCGCCGCTGATGCGATCGGCGGGCCGCTCGGCCGCGCGTCGCCGGCGACGCCGGGTGGCCTTGAGGACCCCGATCACCAGGAACGGAGCGAGCAGCACGAAGAGGATGCCGAGCGTTCCCGCACCGATGCCGACGATCGTCCACAGCAGCGTCAGGTCGAGGGGATTCTCGTCCTCCGAGCCTCCGTCGTCGGTCACGGTCGGCGGCAGATCGACCGGCTCCTGCGGCGGAGGCGGCGGCTGCAGCACCTGCGGCTTGGGGTCGGCCTTGGGCTTGGTGGTCTGGTCGTTCGGGACCTGGTCCTCGGGCGGCGTCGGGTCGAAAGGCACCCAGCCGGCGCCGTCGAAGGCGATCTCGACCCACGCGTGCAGCGAGTCGCCGGTGGCCTCGAACACGCCCTGTCCGGCCTGGTCCTCGTCGGGGTAGAACCCCATCACGACGCGGGCCGGGATCCCGACCTCGCGGGCGAGGAGTGCCATGGCGGTCGCGTACTGCTCGTCGTCTCCGACCATCTGCTCGGCACCCAGCAGCGTCGAGATGCGCTCGGCGCCGTGGCCGGCCCGCGAGATCACCTCTCCGGCGAGGCCGTGGCTGAAGAAGCCGCCCTCCGAGAGCATCGTCTCGAGCGCACGTGCCTGCTCGATCGGCGTCACCGCCTCGGCGACCGCCTTGGAGGCCACATCCGCCAGATCCTGCGGCACGCCCTCCTGCTTGGGCAGCGACACCGGCGCGAACGGCGTGTCGGCGAGGGCCTCGTCGCTCGGGATCTCGGGGATGACGCTCTCGATCGTGTACGCGTCGCCCTTCTGCAGGCTGGCGGTGACCACACCAGTCGCGGTCGACTCGTTGTAGTGGGCGGTGCGGCGCAGGTCGTCGGCGCGATCGCCGTCGAACGTGACGCTCTGGACGGCGCCGGCATCCGGCATCCATACGCCTTCGAACGCGCCGATCTCGACGTGGACGGTCGCCGGCGTGCCCTCGGCGTTCACGGACATGTTCGTGCGGATGGGCGAGAATGCGCTGGACGATCCGGCGCCGTCGTCCGAGACGTTGTAGACCGTGCCGTTGTAGGCGTCCATGGTCGCCAGACGCACGCGGGCATCCTCGGGCAGACCGCTGACGGTGAAGAGCGTCTCGTCGGGGAAGTCGCGCACGTACGCGCGGAACGACTGCAGCGGGCTCGGGAACTCGCGGATGTCGAACGGCGGGATCACGACGTCGCGCAGCACGTAGCGCGGGGAGGAGGGGGCGGCGAAGGCGCTGGTCGTGACGCCGACGACCCCCGCGATCGCGATGACCGCGACGCCCATGACGGCGCGACGCAGCGCGGCACCGCGGGCGCCCGAGGAGGTCTCACCCACCGAGACGGCGGCGGCCTGCGGCTGCCACGCCTGACGGATCGCGAGCCACACCACGGCGACGAGTCCGAAGACGACGCCCTGGATCACCGGCACGACGGGCTGCGACGTGCCGAGCGCGATCTCGACGGCGAGGAACGCCGCGGCCGGGAGCAGCGCCCATGGCGCAGAGCGCGCGCGCAGAGCCAGCGACGTCGTCAGCACCGCTGCGACGAGCGCGAGCAGGAAGGGGACGATGAGGTGGCCGTCGTCGGCGGCGACCGGTGTGACCGTCGTCAGCAGCTGCTTCCACGACGTGATCGTGCCCTCGGCGAGCAGACGCAGCGTCTCGAGCGTCGGGATGACACCGGCGACGGTGGTGTGCGGCAGCGCGAGCGCGCCGCCGAAGAAGAAGTACGCGACGACGGTGGCGCCTGACAGCAGCAGGATGCCCCAGCGCAGGACGGCGCCCAGAGCGCCCAGGCTCATGCCCAGGAGCAGCCCGCCGACCGCGGCGACGAGATAGCGCGGGCCGTCGAAGGTCGACCAGAAGCCGATGACCGGGATCGAGAGAAGAGCCAGCGTCGCGCCGAGGTCGAGCAGCCAGCGGCGGGCCGGCAGGGCGACCGCAGGCGTGGCCGGCGCGGCGGTCTGGGCCTTCGTGGGTGCGGAGGTCATGCGAGCACCTTCCGCAGTGCCCCGGCCAGCTGCTCGAGCGCGCCGATGGTCACGACGTCGGCCTCGCCGATGCGGCGGAGCGTCGGCGAGGTCGCACCGGAGTCGGCGACGACGGCGAGCACCCGCGCGCCGAACGGCAGCCGGCTGCACGCGGTGCGCAGGTCGTTGGCATCGACCGTGCTGCCGCACACCAGCACCACGACGCTGGCCAGCGCGAGCGTCGCGGCGACCGAGCCGGCGAGCTCGACGATGCTGCCCGCACGCGGCCGCGAATGGGTGAGGCCGGAGAGCGCGTCGAGGAACTGCTTGCCGGTGCCCGCGGGGAGCCCGCGCTCCTGCACGCGGACCTCGACGCGCTGCGAGTCGCGCAGCGCGCGCAGCCCGAGCGAGCCGGCGGCCGAGATCGCGAGTTCGAACTCCTCGTCGCCGCGGTAGTCCGCGGGACTGGTCGAGAGCCCGATCACGAAGTGCGAGCGGCGCGTCTCCTCGTACTGGCGGACCATGAGGTCGCCGGTGCGCGCGGTGGACTTCCAGTGCACGTGACGCAGATCGTCGCCGGGCTGGTATTCGCGCAGCGCGTGGAACGACACGTCGTCGCGCGACAGGTCCGTCGCGGGGAGCCCCTCGAGGTCGCGGAGGAACCCCAGCGACTGCCCGTCGAACAGCACCGTCCGCGGGTGGACGAAGAGGTCCACCGGCTCGTCGCGACGGTGCACGCGCTCGAACAGGCCGAGCGGATCGCCCCGCACGACGCTCACGGGACCCACCTTCACCACGGCACGGCGGGTCGTCGGGATCGCGAACAGCTCCTCGGCGGTTTCGCCGGGAGCGAGGCGACCGACCTCGAAGACGCCGCGGCCGGACCCGACCGGCAGCAGCACGCGGGAAGGCAGGATCGCACGTGTGCTGCTGTTGGCGAGCGTCAGCGCACCGACGGCCCGCTCGCCCACCACCACGCGCGTGCGGTTGAGATCGAGCGACACCTCGTACGCGGTGCGCCCGATGAGGAACAGCAGGCACAGCACGAGCACGGCCGTCACGACGACGGCCGCGACGGTGAGCTCCCACCAGCCGAGGATCTGGCCGAAGATCCACAGCACGACGGCCGCGGCGATCAGCACCCAGGCGACCGGGCGCACGACGGCGAACACGCCGCGCAGCCAGCGCAGCGCGATCGACGCGAGGTGCGCCGCCGCGCCGACGGCGACGCCGCGCTCCTGCGCGGCGCCCGCAGTCCCGAGTGCGTGAGAAGTCATCAGGCGGCGGACCTCGCCTGCGGTGCAGCCACCGCCTCGAGCACACGTGCGACCACGGTCTCGGCGCTGGTGCCGGCGAACTCGGCCTCGGGATCGAGGACGAGACGGTGGGTCCACACCGGGCCGGCGAGGGTCTTGACGTCGTCGGGCAGTACGAAGTGGCGGCCCTGCGCCGCGGCGAAGACCTTGGCCATGCGGATCATCGAGAGCGAACCGCGGACCGAGACGCCCACACGGGTCGCGGCATCCTGGCGGGTCGCCTCGGAGAGCTGCGCGGTGTATCGCAGGACGGCGGGATCGACGTGCACCGTGGCGGCGAGATCGGCCATGTCGGCGACGGCGCCCGTCGTGATGATCGCGGACAGATGGGCCGACGGGTTGCGGTCCGCGGCACCGGCCAGGATGCGCTCGGCCACCGCGAGATCGGGGTAGCCGATCGAGGTCTTGATGAGGAAGCGGTCGAGTTGCGCCTCGGGCAGCTTGTAGGTCCCCGCCTGCTCGATCGGGTTCTGCGTGGCGATCACGAGGAACGGGCGACCGACCTCGTGCGGCACGCCGTCGACCGTCACGCGGGACTCCTCCATGACCTCGAGCAGCGCGGACTGGGTCTTGGGCGACGCACGATTGATCTCGTCGGCGAGCACGATCGAGGCGAACACGGGTCCGCGGTGGAACTCGAACTTGTGCGAGGCCTGGTCGTAGATCGTGACGCCCGTCACGTCCGAGGGCAGCAGGTCGGGCGTGAACTGGATGCGGCTGCTCGTGCCCTGCACGGTGGCGGCGAGCGCCTTCGCGAGGCTGGTCTTGCCCGTGCCCGGAGCGTCCTCGAGGAGGACGTGCCCCTCGGCGAGCATCGCCGACAGCACGAGCGCGACGACCTCGCGCTTGCCCATGAGCGCGTGGTCGACGTTGTCGACCAGTCGCGTGAAGGTGCCCTGGAACCAGGCCGCCTGTTCGGGGGTCATCGTCATGCGCGTGTCTCTCTTTCGATGTGCATCTCGTCGTTACCAGGTACGCCGCTCGGACGTGCCCCAGCCGTCGATGGTGACCCAGACCTCTGCGCCGGCGTCACCGAAGTAGCAGCCGATCTGCGTCTGGCCGTTGGCCTTGAGTGAACGGACCGACCCGCCCGCGAAGGGAGTGCCGCCGTATGGGCCTGTCGCGTTGCAATGGACCCGATAGTCGCCGGCAGGGAAGTTCTGCGTGTTCACGACGAAGAAGGCACAGGCATCGGAACTGCAGTTCGGCTGGCCCTGCGCAGACTGTCCCCGACTGACCCAGACCTTCGGCTGTGGCGGCGCGACCGTGCGGTCGGACGCCGACGCGACCTGGGAGACCTGGCCCTCGGTGTCGTACGCACGTACCTGTATCGTCCCGGTGAAGTTGTAGCCGTGATCGATGGTGCGGCTGCCTTCACGCCCGACGTTCTGCCAGCCGTTGCCGTTGATGTTGATCTGCATGACCTGGATGCCGCGACCGTTGTCGGCTGGCGCGGACCACGAGTACACGATCGACGTGCCGCTCGCGCGAGCCGTGGCACCGGGGGTGCGCACCGGCCCATACGGGATCACCTGGTTCGACGGCGCGGACTCGGCGCCGTTGTACCGCACACCGTCCATCGCGGTGTAAGCCCGCAGGCGCACCGTGTAGGTCGTGCCGTTATTCAGGCCGCCGATCGTGTTATTGCCGGGGAGTGCCTGCCATCCGGCGCCGTTGAGCGAGTACTCGTACGCCATCTCGTTCGTGTTCGCACCGTTGCCGGGCGCGTCGTTGTAGCTCACCGTGAGCGAGCGGTCTCCCTCGCGCGCCGACACGTCGGTCGGCGCTCCCGGCGCGACGAAGGCGCGGCGCGGCGCCGACGGCGCGCTGTCCGCCCCCCAGCCGGCCTTGTTGCGGGCGGCCACGGTGAACGTGTAGTCGGTGGTCGAGGCGTCGATGGCGAGCGCCTGCGAAGTCTGGCCGCCCGGGATCGCATCGATCGTGCGCACCACCGCGCCACCGCGGATGACGTTGAGGCGGTACTCGGCGATCGCGTCGCCGTTGTTGGCGGGAGCCGTCCACGACACCCGCATCTGGGCCTGCGATCCGACCGGGTCGAGACGCTCGACCGACGGGGCTCCGGCAGCATCCGGCGCCCGCGCCGGGATCTCGCTCGCCGACCAGCCGCTCCAGCTCGACGGCTCGGGCGCGCGGTTGTGCGCCTGTACCCGCACCTGATAGGCCGTGCCGTTCTCCAGCCCGTCCCACACGAGCGCGTTGCCGGTGACCGCGGTCTTCTGCGCGATACCCGACGGCGGTGCTGGCGAGATCTCGAGAGTGAACGTCTCGACGGGCGAGCCGGGGGTCGTCGGAGTGACCCAGGCGACCTGCAGGCTGCGGTCACCGTAGACGAGCGTCGGCGGGTTGGGCGTATCGGGGCGCGCGTCTGGGCGCGCCGTCTCGGACGGCGCGGACGGGTCGGACGGACCGACACGGTTCTCGGCGACGACCGTGAAGTTGTACTCGACGTTGTTCGTCAGGCCGTCGAGCGTGCAGGTCGTCGCGAGACAGACCTTCTCGTAGTTCCCGGCCGTCGACGTCACGACGTAGCGCTCGATCTCGGCGCCGTTGTTGGCCGGGGGCGTCCACGCCAGCACGACGGTGCGATCCTGCACGCTCGAAACGGTCGGAGTTCCCGGCGCGTCCGGCTTGCCCTGCACCGTCAGGCGGATGCGGCCTTCGACCTCGCGGTCGGGGTCGTTCGTGGCATCCTGGACGCGATAGCGCACTACCATCGTGCCGAAGAACGTCTCGTCGGGAGTGACCCGCACCTCGTCGCCCGCGACTTCGACCTGGCCCTGACCGGTTTCGACCAGGGCGGTCGTGATCTCGAGCGGGGTGTCGGGGAACGGGTTGACGTCGTTGGCGAGCACCGGGACCGTCACGGTCTTGCCCTGATGCGCCTCGTCGACGATGTCGTCGTTGGCCGTCGGAAGCTCCCGTGTGGAGGCGGTGACACGGACGTTGACCACGCCCTCGACCGGCTCGGTCGTGCCGTCGTCGACGCGCAGACGGATGGTCGCGGCCGAGCCCTTCGGCGTGCCGGCGTCCGCGCTCACGCGCAGCTCCTGGTCGTCGACGGACGCCGACATGCCGTCGGGCGAACCGCCGACGATCTCGTACCGCATGTCTTCGAGATCCTCGGGATCAGGATCGGTCGTGAGGCCGAGCAGATCCAGCACGGCGGGGTCCTCGCCGGGAGCGACGTCCATCTGCCCGTTGATGAACGTCGGCTGCTGGTTCTCGGGTGGCAGCACCGTGACCGGCAGCGTGAGGGTCGCCTTGCGTCCCTCGGGGTCGTCGGGACCGGTGCCGTCGGTGACCTCGAACGTGATCGCGTCGGGGCCGAAGTACCCCTGCGCCGACGTGTAGACGAGCGTGGTCTGGTCCTTCACAAGCGAAGAGCCGTCGCTGTGGGCCGCGGTGACCTTCGCCGCCTCGGTGACGACCACCTTGGCATCGCCGACGGCGCGCACGTGGTCTGCCAGTGCGATCTCGACGGTCTCGCCGCTGGCGACCTCGACCGGGTCGGTGGAGATGAGGCTCGGCGGCAGCGACGACAGCGCGGGGACGTGGATGAAGGCGGATGCCGCGTTCCCGTCCTGATCCGTGATCGTGTACGTGATCAGCCGGTCCTCGTCGCCCAGGGTGATGCTGACGGTGCCGTCGGCGCGCACGCGCGCGCCGGGGTCGGACACCGTCACGTCGAGGTCGTCGAGCGTGCCGTCGGGATCCTCGTCGTTGGCGAGGACCTCGAGCTCGACGGTGTCTTCTTCGACATCCTGGGCGCGCACGTAGTCGTCGCGCGCGATCGGGGCCAGCAGCGGCACGTCCTCCGAGACGGTGATCTGCACGACGGCCTTCGCCTGAGCGCCCCGCGCATCGCGGATCGTGTACTGCAGCGACGTCTCGGTGGGCTCGGACGGCGAGGTCACGGTGACCCGGTTGCCGTCGACCTTGGCCGCGAGTCCGTCGACGTCGGGCAGGATGAGGCCGTTCTTGAGCACCCAGTACTCGTCGCCGTCGGGATCGGAGTCGTTTTCGAGCACCGGCACCGCCACGCGCCGGTCCGGTCGCATCACGACCGCGTCCTTCACGGCGTACGGCGCCTGGTTGACGCCTTCGGCCGGCGCGATGCCCACGCGGATCGACGCGGTCGCCTCGGCGCCCAGGCGATCGCGCACGCGATACGTGAAGGCATCCACCCCGGCGGTGTCGTCGAAGGCCTCGTAGATCATGTAGTCCGAGCCGGTCTCGATGATCCGGCCCTTCTCGGGCGATGAGGCGATGCCCACGAGTCTCACCGAGTCGCCGTCGGCGTCGATCCCGTCCAGCGGCACCGTGATGCGCACGCGGCTGCCGCCGAGGACGCGCGAGGTCAGGTCGCGCGGGCGCGGCGCCGCGTTCGTCTCGGCGTTGACGGGCAGCACCTGGATCGTGATGTAGCCCGCGTCCTTCTGCCCCGTGCTGTCGACGACCTCATAGGTCGCGTACACGGTCCCCGGTTCATCCGAGGCGCGGAAGCGCACCGTGTCCTGCGAGACGAAGATCTCGCCCTTCTCGGGCTCGGGCAGCGGCGCCACGAGCTCGGGAGCGACATGGATCGCGTCGTTGTTCGGGTGATAGTCGTTGTCGAGCACGGGGATGTTCACGACATCGCCCGCGCGCACCACGACCTGATCGTCGTTGGCCACCGGCGGGCGGAGCTGTGCCGGCGCGGGGATCGGGATGACGATCACGTCGCCCTCGGCGGACTGCGAGCCGTTCGAGATGCGGTACGAGATCCGCACCTGCTCCGACAGCGCCGCTTGGTCGCTGATGCGGAGCGTCTCGTGGTTGAGCACGGCCACGGCGATGCCCGAGTTGGGCTCGACCGTCACCGATTGGATGACGAGGATGCCGCCCGAGGGGTCGGAGTCGTTCGTCAGGGCGTTGACGAGGACTTCGCCGCCGCTGGGCAGGAGCGCGACGTCCCGCACCGCCACGGGCGGGGCGTTCGTCTCACCCTCTGGGAGGACGTCCACGCGGACGATCCCGGGGACGGCGTTGGCGCCCGCGGCCACCAGGTACTGGACGTAGTACGTCGCCGGGGTCGCCGACGTGAATGTGAAGGTCTTGTTGGCATAGTCGGGGGCCAGCTCGGCACCGGCTACGGGATCGACGCGGGTCAGGCGCAGCGGCTCGCGGCCGGAGCTGGTGTCGTTGGCGAGCGGCGAGACGGTCGCGGTCTGCCCGACACGCACCGCCACGTAGTCGGCGTTCGTGATCGGAACCGTCGAACCCACGGGGCGCACGTCGAAGCGCACGGTGCCCGTGGCCGCCTCCATGCCGTCCGACACGACGATCTCGACGTCCTTGCGCCCCTGCACGCCGCCCACCGCACGGTAGGTGATGCGTCCGTCCGACGTGAAGTCGGCCTCGTCGCCCTCGGCGGGCACCACCCCACTCAGGAAGACGTCGTCGCCGTCGGGGTCGATCCAGTCGGGCAGCACGCTGTACGTGACCGTCCCGCCGGACTCCACCGTCACGGTCGTGACGCGCTTCTGCGTCGGGGCCGCGTTCACGTCCCAGCCACGGACGGTCAGCGACGCGGTCGCGGTGTCGGTGCCGCCGCGTCCGTCCGAGATCTCATAGGTGAAGGACGTCGAGCCCGAGGCGTCCTCCGGGATCGCGATCTGCAGCGCGCGCCCGTTGTCGATCGACTGCACGTCGCCGATCGAGGGGCCGCCATCGACGACCTGGGCCGTGAGCACATCGCCGTCGGGGTCGCTGTCGTTGTCGAGCAGGGGCAGGATCGTGGTCCGCCCAGGACGCACTCCGAGATCGTCGTCGGTCGCGACCGGCGGCGTGTTGATCTCGGAGCGCTCGGGAGTGGTCGTCTCGACCGTCTCCTCGGTGGTCTCCTCGTTCTCCTCGGTCGCCTCTTCGGGGGGAGTGATCTCCTCCCAGTTGTCCACGCGCTGCAGGCTCTCGGATGCCAGCCACGTCGCTCCGCCGACGATGTCGTTGAGCACGATGACGTCGCGGTTGACGCGGAACTTCAGCACCGAGGAGGCGTCAACGCCGTCGATGTCGCTCGTGAGGTCGTCGTCGTCGCCCAGGCAGTCACGCACGAAGCGCGCCGATCCGCTCCAGGCGCCGTAGGCGCACCCCTCGAGCCATACGGGTGCGGCCGGAGACCCGCTGGACCCGGCATCGACGACCTTGGGCTCGGCACCGTCGAACGGGACGCGAGCGAGCGCGCCGTCGGTTGCGATGGTGAAGCCCTCCGCCGCTGCCGAGGGCTGCTGCAGCACTCCGTCGCGCGCACCCTCCACGGCGAAGGAACGACCGTCGGCGTAGGCGGTGCCCGTCGATGCGTCCAGCACGACGGGGCGTTCGCCGACGGCCGAGATCGACAGCTCCGCGTCGCCCGGAAGGTCTCCGAGCCCTGTCCGCACCGGATCCGACGGCGTGCCGTCCTGCTGCAGGCGCACGGTGACAACCTCGCTCGTCTCGGCCGAGACGGCGTGGACGACGCCGTCGACGCCCACCGTGACATCCGCCCCCTCGCCGACGTTCGCGGCCGGATCGGTGCCCTCGATCTGGAACGAGCCGACGCCGGCTGCCGCGACGACCCACAGGTCGCCGGAGCTCTGATCGAGGATGGCCACCGTCGATCCGCCGAGCTCGACCTTCGCGCCGCCCGGGATGTTCGCGGCTTCGGCCATCGAGACCATCGCCGGGTCCACGACCGCAACGCTCGAGCCGGCCTCATCGACGACGAGCACGTTCTCACCCGACTGGAGGATGTCGTACTCGTCGCTGCCGGCACGAAGGCCGCCGTCGAGCACCTGCGACTCGTGGTTGAAGTGCCCCACGAGGAGGGCCGATTGCTTCGTGACCCACACGCCGCCGTCGTGGAGGTCGACTTCGGTGGTCGGAAGGCCCTGATACACGAAGGCCAGGGTCGTGAGGGTGACCGCCGCAGCCGTGACCGCTCCGGCCGACGCGAGGGTGCGGGGCCGGGCACGGAGCCACGCGGAAGACCTCATGGACCTCGGCCTCCTCCGGGGCGTGTGCGTCTACTGGTGGAGTCGCACCTGAACGGGTCAGGCGCTCACTGAAGACAAAGGGGAACGATTCAGCCTAACCCGGACGTCTGAGAGTCGCCCGCCGCAGGCCGTTCGGCTCAGGCGAGCATATTCTGCCTGGTCAGCGGCATCGATGGGGACAAACACCCATGGTCACGTCCGCACCCCGCGCCGCGCTAGTACCAGGTGAGGGGCGCCGAACTGCCGGGCGTCCCGCCTTGGATGTCGATCCAGACCTGGTACCCCGGATTTCCGAAGAAGCAGGTCAGGTCGACCCGCCCGTCGGCGGGGATGTAGGCGTTCCGCCAGGTCCCAGGGCCGTCCTGGGGCTCGTTGTCGTTGCATCGGACCTGATAGTCGCCCGCAGCGAAGTTCGTGACATCCACCGAGATCCTTGCGCATGACGAGTGCTCGCACTGACCAGGCCAGTAGCCGGACACGCCCTTCACCGTCGTCGCGGTCGGCTGCGGCCGCGGCATCGTCGTGGCCGAGGCGGTGGCAACCGCGGACCATTGGCTCTCGGTGTCCATCGCCTTGACCTGGATGCTGCTGGTCGTGCTGTAGCCGAGGCTCCGTGATTCGCTGCCGGTCCGGCCGACGTTCTTCCAGCCTTCGCCGTTGATGTTTACCTGCATCACCTGGATCGTGCGTCCGTTGTCGGCGGGTGCGGACCACGAGTACGTGACCGTCGTGCCGTTGGCCGTCGCGCTCGCCCCCGGCGTGTTGACGGGGCCGTATGGCCGCACGCTGTTGGATGCCGCCGACGGCTCGCCGGAGTAGTTGTACCCGTCGTCGAACGACGTGCTCGCGGACCTGACGCTCGCCCGCAGCCGCACGGTGTAGTCGGTCGACGTCGACAGGCCGGTGATCTTCCCACCGGCCTGCAAGCCGGTCCAGGTTCCGCCGTTCAGCGAGTACTCGTAGGTCATCTCGGACTGGTCCGTGCCGTTGCCGGGAGCGTTCGTGTAGGTCACGACCACCGAGTTGTCGGGGTCAGGCGTGCTGAGCGTGACGTTCGTCGGCGAGCCCGGAACTCCCACGGCGCGGATCGGCGCGGATGCCGCACCCCAATCGCCCCAGCCCGCCTTGTTGTTCGCCCGGACCTTAAACGCGTAGTTCGTCGTCGAGTTCGGCACGTTGATCACCTGACGGGTGGCGCTGCCACTCACGTCGATCGTGTTCGTGACCGCTCCGCCGTGCAGCACCTGAACCTGGTACGCCGAAATAGGATCGCCGTTGCTCGCGGGCGGGCTCCACACGACCTCGAGCTGCGACTGGTCGCCGACAGGGTCGAGACGGTTCATCGTGGGGGCGGCCGGCGCATCGGGCGCCTTCGCAGGGATCTGGCCGAGCGACCACGCACTCCAGCTCGACGGCTCGGGCGCCCGGTTCACCGCCTGCACCTGCACCTGGTACGAGACGCCGTTCTCGAGCCCTTCCCACACGAGGCTGTTGCCGGTGACCTGGGTCTTCAGCGACACGCCCGACGGCGGTGCCGGCGAGATCTGCAGGTTGAAGGACTCCACCGGAGAGCCGGGGGTCGGCGGGGTCGCCCACGCCACCTTCAGGCTGCGGTCGCCGAACCCGAGCGTGGGCGCCTGCGGAGTGTCGGGCCGCGCGTCGGGGCGTGCCGTCGCGGACGGCGCCGACGGGTCGGAATCGCCGACGCGGTTGGTCGCGATCACCGTGAAGTTGTACTCGACGTTGTTGGTCAGCCCATCGAGCGTGCACGTCGTCGCCGGACACTTCTTGGAATACGCACCGGAGGTCGACGAGACGGTGTACCCCGTGATCTCTGCCCCGTTGTCGGCCGGGGGCGTCCACGACATCACGACTGTGCGATCCTGCACGCTCGACACCGTCGGCGTTCCGGGGGCGTCCGGCCGCCCCTGCACGGTGAGCCGGATCCGGCCTTCGACCTCGCGATCGACGTCGGCCGTGGCGTCCTGCACGCGATAGCGCACCACCATCGTGCCGAAGAAGGAGTCGTCCGGCGTCACCTCGATGCTCTCGCCCGTCACCTTCGCGGTGCCGTCACCGGTATCGACGGATGCCGTCGTGATCTTGAGCGGCTTGCCGTCACCCTCGAACGGATTGAAGTCGTTCGCGAGCACGGCGACGTTCTGCGTCTTGCCCTGGTGCGCCTCGTCGACGACGTCGTCGTTCGCGGTGGGCAGGGGCCGTGTCGACGCGGTGACGCGCACGTTCACGGAACCGTCGACCGGGTCGGTGACGCCGTCCGAGATGCGCAGTGCGATCGTCGCCGCGCTGCCCTTCGGCGTGTCGGCCGCGGCGCTCACGCGCAGTTCGCCGCTCTCGACCGCCGCCGTCATGCCGTCCGGAGATCCACCCACGATCTCGTACTGCATGCCGTCGAGGTCGTCGGGGTCGGGATCGTCCGTCAGAGCTGCCAGGTCGAGACTGCTCGCCGCTTCGCCGGGCGCGACATCCATCTGCCCGTTCGCGAACGTGGGCTGCTGGTTCTCGGGCGGCAGGACGGTGATCGGCAGGGTCAGCGTCGCCGTGCGCCCCGCGGGGTCGTCGGGGCCCGTTCCGTCCGTCACCTCGAACGTGATCGCGTCGTCTCCGAAGTAACCCGAGGCGGAGGTGTAGACGAGCGTCGCCTCGTCCTTGATGAGCGAGGCCCCGTTGCTGTGCGCCGCAGCCACCTTCGCCGCCTCGGTGACGATCACGCGGCCGCCGTCGACGGCTCGCACGTGCTTCGACAGCGGGATCTCGACGGTCTCGCCGCTGCGCACCTCGATCGGCGCCGTGGTCGTCAGCGTCGGCGGCAGCTTCAGGAGTCCCGGAACGTGGATGAAGGCGGATGCCTCGTTCCCGTCCTCGTCGGTGAGCGTGTAGTGGATCAGCTGCGAGTCGTCGCGCAGGGTGACCTGCACCGTGCCGTCGGAGCGGACGCGGGTCGCAGCATCCGTGATGGTCACGCTCAGCGCGTCGATCGTGCCGTCCGGGTCCTCGTCGTTGCCCAGCACGTCCACGTCGGCCAGGCCGTCCTCGACGTCGGCGGCGCGGACGTAGTCATCGCGCGCGATCGGCGGGAGCAGCGGCACGTCCTCGGCGACGGTGATCTGCAGCACAGCGGTGGCTCGCGCGCCGCGCTCGTCCTTGATGGAGTACTGCAGTGACGTCTCGACCGGCTGATCGGGTGAGGTCACGACGACGCGGCCCCCCTTGACCTCGGCCTCCAGGCCGTCCTCGTCGGACAGCACAAGTGCGTTCGAGACCAGGTCGATGCGGTCGCCGTCGGGGTCGGAGTCGTTGGCCATGACCGGCACGGCGACGCTGCGACCCGGGCGCATGACGACGGAGTCCTTCACGGCGTAGGGCGACTGGTTCGCCGACTCGGGCGGCGCGATGCCGACTCGGATCGTGGCGGTCGCCTCTGCGCCGAGGCGGTCGCGCACCCGATAGGTGAAACCGTCGACGCCCGCGGTGTCTCCGAACGCTTCGTACACCAGGTAGTCCGAGCCGGTCTCGACGATCCGGCCCTTCCTCGGCGGCGTTTCCACACCCACCAGTTCGACGGAGTCGCCATCGCCGTCGATGCCGTCCAGCGGCACCCCGATGCGCACACGGCTGCCACTCAGCACGCGCGACGTGATGTCGCGCGGGCGCGGAACCGCGTTGGTCTCGGCATTGACCGGCACGACCTGGATCGTGATGTAGCCCGCGTCCTTCTGGCCCGTGCTGTCGACGACCTCGTACGTGGCGTACACCGTGCCCGGCTCGTCCGACGCGCGGAAGCGGACGGTGTCCTGCGAGACGAAGATCTCACCCGACTCCGGCTCGGGGAGCGGCTCGACGAGCTGCGGCGCGACATGCATCGCATCGTTGTTCGGGTGGTAGTCGTTGTCGAGCACCGGGATCGTCACGACATCCCCCGCGCGCACCACCGCCGTGTCATCGTTCGCCACGGGCGGGCGCAGCTGGGCGGGTGCCGGCACCGGGATGACGATCACATCGGCCTCGGCCTGCTGCGACCCGTTCGAGATGCGGTAAGACACCCGCACCTGCTGCGCCAGCGCGGCCTGATCGGTGATCCGCAGCGTCTCGTGGTTGAGGACGGCGACCGCGATCCCCGCGCCCGGCTCGACTGTCACCGACTGGACGACGAGGATGCCGCCGTTCGGGTCGCTGTCGTTCTGCAGCACGTCGACCAGCACCTCGCCGCCGCTCGGCAGCAGTGCGACGTCGCGCACCGCGACCGGGGGGAGGTCGGTCTCGCCCTGTTCGACCACGTCGACGCGGACCAGGCCCGGGACCGGCTGGACACCGGCCGCGACGAGGTACTGCACGTAGTACGTCCCCGCCGTGTCGGCGCGGAACGAGAACGTCTTGTTGGGGTAGTCCGGTGCGATGGTCGCGCCGTCCACCTCGTCCACGCGCGCCAGCCGCAGCGGCTCGCGGGTCGAGCTGACGTCGTTGAGCAGCGGCGAGACCGTCGCGGTCTGCCCTGCGCGCACGACGACGTAGTCGGCGTTGGTCACCGGAACCGTCGTCCCGATCGGCTTGACGTCGAACCGCACATCGCCGATGGCGTCGTCCGTGCCGTCCGACACGACGACGGGCACGTCCTTGCGCCCCTGCGTCCCTCCGACCGCACGGAACGTCACGCGCCCGTCCGAGGTGAAGTCGGACTCGTCGCCGTCCGCCGCGACGGCCGACTTGAGGAAGACGTCGTCGCCGTCCGGGTCGTACCAGTCCGGCAACAGGTTGTACGTCACGACACCGCCGGCCTCCACGGCCACGGTCGTCACGCGCTTGGGCTTCGGGGCCTCGTTGACGTCCCACCCGTGGACCGTCAGATCGACCGTCGCGGTGTCGGAGCCGCCCCGGCCATCCGTGATCTCGTACGTGAAGCTCGCGGAGCCGGTGGCATCCTCGGGCACCGCGATCTGCAGTGCGCGCCCGTTCTCGACGGCCTGGATCTCGCCGAACGACGGCCCGTCGCCGGTCACGCGCGCGGTCAGGATGTCGCCGTCGGGGTCGCTGTCGTTGTCGAGCACCGCCAGCATCGTGGTCCGCCCGGGACGCACGCCGAAGTCGTCGTCGGTCGCCGTCGGCGGCGTGTTCACGTCGGAGCGCTCGGGCAGCGTCGTCTCGGTGGTGTCCTCCGACGTGCGCTCGTCTTCTTCGGATTCACCCTCCGGAGGGGTGATCTCCTCCCAGTTGTCGACGCGTCGCAGATCCTCGGCCGCCATCCACGTCGCTCCGCCGATGACGTCGTTGAGCACGATGACGTCGCGGTTCACGCGGAAGCGCAGGACAGACGTGGGCTCGATGCCCGCGACGTCGGTCTCGAGGTCGTCGGCGTCGCCCGCGCAATCGCGGAGGAACCTGCCGGAGCCGCTCCACACCGCATACGTGCAGCCGTCGAGGAGCACCGGCGGGGCCGCGGATCCCTCGCCTCCGGCGTCCACCGCGTTCGGCTTCGAGCCATCGAAGGGCACGGCGACGAGCTGCGAGGACGTGGAGACGGCGACGACATCGGCGGCCGCGGACGGCTGCTGAAGCGCCGTCGCACCCTTCACGGGGACTTGGCTGCCGTTCAGGTACACGGTGCCGGTGTCGGCGTCGAGCACGACCGGCTGGTCGCCCACCACCGTGATCGACGCCGCCGCGTCTTCGGGCAGGCCCTCGACGCTGCGGCGCTCCGGCTCGGCCGGCTCGCCCTCGGCGTCGGTGCGCGCGACGATGATCTCACCGCTGGCGGGGGCGACGGCGTACACCGTCCCGTCGACGCCGACTGCGGCATCCGCCCCCTTGCCGAGGTTCACGAGGGGATCGTTTCCCTGCACCTTCAGCGAGCCCGCGCTCTGCGCGGGCGCGACCCACAGGTCACCCGAGGCCGTGTCGAGCACCGCCACGGTCTGCCCGCCGAGGACCGTCTTGGCCGCGCCCGGCAGGTCGACCGGCTCGCCGAGCGCGACGTTCGCCGGATCCACGACCGCGAGCGTCGAATCCGCCTCGTCCACGACGAGCACCGTCGACCCGGACTGCAGGATGTCGTAGTCGTCGCTGACGGTGCGGAGCCCGGCGTCCAGGACCTGGGACTCGTGGTTGAAGTGGCCCACGAGCAGAGCCGACTCCTTCGTCACCCAGACCCCGCCGTCGTGCAGGTCGACTTCGGTGGTGGGAAGCCCCTCGTAGATGAACGCGAGCGTCGTGACCACGACCGCCGCGGCCGTGACCGCACCTGCGGACGCGAGCGCGCGAGGTCGGGCACGAAGCCCAGCGAACAACCTCATGAAGAAACGCCGCCTCCTCTGGGGCATCGTGCGCCGTCGCGCAGGACCGACGTGAGGCGTCCCCGACTACCCCAAGAGCCCAGGGGAACGCCTCAGCCTAACCCGTCGCGTGGTGTGCGAACGGACGGCATGCGTCCACACCGACGAGCGTAATCTGCCTGATCAGAGGCACTCCATGGGGACAATCACCCATGTGACCGCAGCGCCGGCGGGCTCAGCCCGCGACGTACTCGCGCAGGTGCTGGGCGGTCAGCGTCTCGCCGTTCGCGATGAGGTCGGCCGGGGTCCCCTCGAAGACGATCTCGCCGCCATCGTGCCCGGCTCCGGGCCCGAGGTCGATGATCCAGTCGGCGTGCGCCATGACCGCCTGATGGTGCTCGATCACGATGACGCTGTTGCCGGCTTCGACCAGGCGGTCCAGCATCCCGAGCATGTTCTGCACGTCCGCGAGGTGCAGCCCGGTCGTCGGCTCGTCGAGCACGTAGATCGCGCCCTTCTTCGCCATCGAGATCGCGAGCTTGAGCCGCTGCCGTTCGCCGCCCGAGAGGGTGTTCAGCGCCTGGCCGAGCGTGATGTAGCCGATGCCCACGTCGATCATGCGCGCGAGAGTCGTGTGCGCGGGACCTTTCGTGAAGAACACGGATGCCTCATCCGCCGACATCGCCAGGACCTCGGCGATGTTCTTGCCGTCGAGGCGGTACTCGAGCACCTCGTCGCTGAAGCCGGTGCCGTCGCACACCTCGCACAGCGTCTCGACGCTCTGCGTGAAGCCCAGGTTCGTGATGATCACGCCGAGCCCCTTGCAGGCGATGCACGCGCCGTCGGAATTCGCGCTGAACAGGCCGGGCTTGACCCCGTTCGCCTTCGCGAACGCCGAGCGGATGGTGTCGAGCAGGCCGGTGTAGGTCGCCGGACTCGACCGGCGCGAGCCCTTGATCGGTGACTGGTCGACCACGACCACGTCGTCGAAGGCCGGCACATTGCCATGGATCAGCGACGACTTGCCCGAGCCGGCGACGCCCGTGACGACGGTGAGGATGCCCAGGGGGATGTCGACGTCGACCTCGCGCAGGTTGTGCTGCGTCGCACCGCGGATCTCGAGCGCCCCCTTGGGCGCCCGCGTCGAGGGCTTGATGCGTGCACGGTCGTCGAGATGCCGGCCCGTGATCGTGCCCGAGGTCCGCAGTCCCGCCACGTCGCCGGTGTACTGGATCTCGCCACCCGCACGCCCCGCCCCGGGTCCGAGATCGACGATGTAGTCGGCGATCTCGATGACCTCGGGCTTGTGCTCGACGACCAGCACCGTGTTGCCCTTGTCGCGCAGCTGCTGCAGCAGGTCGTTCATACGCTGGATGTCGTGGGGGTGCAGACCCGCCGTCGGCTCGTCGAACACATACGTGACGTCGGTGAGCGCCGACCCCAGGTGCCGGATCATCTTGGTGCGCTGCGCCTCGCCGCCCGACAGCGTGCCGGCCCCGCGGTCGAGCGAGAGGTATCCGAGCCCGATGTCGATGAACGAGCCGATCGTCTTGCGCAAGCCGGCCATCAGTGGGGCGACGGCGGGGTCGCCGATCGTGGCGAGCCACTCGGCGAGGTCGGTGATCTGCATGGCCGCGGCATCCGCGATGCTCACGCCGTCGATCTTCGATGAACGCGCGCCTTCGTTCAGGCGCGTGCCGCCGCAGTCGGGGCATGGCATGAACTTGACGGCCCGCTCGACGAAGGCCCGGATGTGCGGTTGCAGCGAGTCGCGGTCCTTCTGCAGCATCGCCTTGGTGATCTTGGGCACGAGACCTTCGTAGGTCATGTTGATGCCCGCCATCTTGACCTTCGTCGGCTCCTTGTAGAGGAAGTCCGCGCGCTCCTGCTCGGTGTAGTCCTGAATGGGCTTGTGCGGGTCGACGAAGCCCGACTCGGTGAATCCCTTCACCATCCACCCGTCCACGTTGTACCCGGGGATGGTGAGCGCGCCCTCCGCCAGCGACTTGGTCTTGTCGTAGAGCTCGTCCAGGTCGATGTCGCTGACCTCGCCGAGACCCTCGCAGTGCGGGCACATGCCGCCGGTGATCTCGAACGTCCGGTGCTCGGGCCTGCCCTTCGCGCTGTCGCGCTCGACCGTCATCGCGCCGCTGCCCTTGACCGACGGGATGTTGAACGAGAACGCCTGGGGCGACCCGACGTGCGGCGCGCCGATGCGGCTGAACAGGATCCGCAGCATCGCGTGCGCGTCCGTCGCCGTGCCGACGGTCGAGCGCGAGTTGGAGCCCATGCGCTCCTGGTCGACGATGATCGCCGGGCTGACGTTCTCGAGACCGTCGACCTCGGGACGATTGAGCTGCCCCATGAACTGCTGCACGAACGTCGGATACGTCTCGTTGATGAGCCGCTGCGACTCGTTGGCGATCGTGGCGAAGACCAGCGAGGACTTGCCCGAGCCGCTGACGCCGGTGAAGACGCTGAGCCGCCGCTTCGGGATCTCGACCGAGACGTTCTTCAGGTTGTTCTCTCGCGCTCCGACCACCCGGATGACGGAGTGGGTGTCGGCGATATGGGGGACGGATGCCTCGGCCATGGAGTCCTCTCGACGGTGCGACCTACATTCTGCCCACCGATGAGGACATCCCGCTTCCTGAATCCTGCTCGATGCCGTCTCGGCTCAGGCGGCGTCGGCGGACTCGGCCGGCTCGATCGCGAAGTTGTCGCGGAAGACGCACGTCGGGTCGTACGCCGCCTTGATCGCGCGCAGCCGCTCCAGCGTCGCCGGCGGGAACGCCTCGGCGATGCGTTCGGGCCGCAGCGAGGAGTCGAAGCTCAGGTACATACCCGCCGTGTGCTCGGCCAGGGCACGCCACTGCGCGTCGAGCCGTGCCGGGTCCGAGCCGAGGGCCACGACGGAGAAGTTCGCCGACCGGTGGGCGTAGGCGGTGGCATCCTCGGCGACATCCGACACGGCGCCGCCGACGGCGCGCAACTGGAAGAACGGGATCGCGCCGGATGCCAGCATCGCCGCCGCCGTCTCGGCGAACGCCGGCGTGACGTGCTCGATGAGCCCCGACCGCGAGTGCGGCTCTCCCGAGCCGTGCTGCGGACCGAGATCGGCGTTCGCCATGACCTGCGCGTACGGGGTGAGCTGCACCGACTGCTGGACGAGCGGCGCGAGCTCGGCGAACGGCTGAAGACGCGCGATGATCGTGTCGGGATCGTCGGAGTCGACGAGGCCGTAGAGCTGGACGACTTGCGGCTGACCGGGCCGTGGACCGCCCGCGAGGAGGAACACCGTGAGGTCGCGGGGCGCGGACTCGACGATCGTGCCGTACCCCTCGAGGAAGGCCGCCATGTCGTCGGCCTGGAACGCGAGCTGCGCCCAGCCGACCTGACCGACCTCGTCCACCTCGAACTCGAACGACGTCACGATGCCGACGTTGGCGCCGGCTCCGCGGATCGCCCAGAACAGGTCGGCATGGGTCGTGGCATCCGTCCTCACGATCGATCCGTCGGCGAGCACGACCTCGGCCGCGCGCAGGTGGTCGATCGTCAGGCCGTGCTCGCGCGCGAGGAACCCGATGCCGCCCGCGGTCGCGAGCCCGCCGACGCCCACGCCGCCGTAGTCGCCCGACGTGAGCGCCCAGCCATGCTCACCCAGCGCCGCGGCGACCTCGGCCCATCGCGCGCCCGGACCGATGCGCACCAGCCGTCGCTCCTCGTCGAGCACCTCGATCGCGTTGAGGCGCCGCAGGTCGATCACGATGCCGCCGTCGTTGGTGCTGCGGCCGCTGATGCCGTGCCCGCCGCTGCGCACCGCGAGCGGGAGGCCCGGATGCCGCCGTGCGAATGCGAGCGCCTCGGCCACCTGGGCCGCCGTCTCGGGCTGCAGCACGATCCCCGGCGCTCCGCCGCGCATGTACGTCGCGCGGACGTCGCCGTACTCGAAGTCGCCCGGCTCGATCGCGCGCAGGCCCGCCGGCACCTCGTCGTACGCGATGCCGGGGCGCCGTGCCGACAGGGCCGCCGACGAGCGCCGCGGCGCCTGCTCCGTGCCGCGGGCCCCGCGCTCCTTCGCGACGAGCTCGCGTGTGGCGGGCGCCACCTCCTCGCCGAAGAACCGCAGCAGCCGCGGATCGTCGGCGGCGATGATGAACGTGCCGATGCCGTCTTCGCTGGCCAGCCGCGCGAGGCGCTCGGCGAACTCCGCCGGATCGGCGGCGAGCTGACCGATGTTGAGCAGCCGGCGGATCTCACGCGGGTCGCGGCCGACGGACGCCGCGGCCTCGTCGATCGCCGCATTGCCCTTCTGCAGGTCGCCGGGCTGCATGTAACCGAGCGACGGCAGCCATCCGTCGCCCTTGCGCCCCGTCAGGGCGAGCATGCGGGGCTTGTAGGCGCCGATGAGGAGCGGGATGTCGTGGGCCGGGCGCGGGCCGCGCTTGGCGCCGTGCACCCGGTGGTGAGGGCCGTCGGTGAAGACGCCGCCGCGCTGGTCGGTGCGCCACAGCTCGCGGATGAGGTCGATGGCCTCCTCCAGCGCGTTCACCGCCTGACCCGGGGTCAGACGGGTTCCGCCCATCGCCTCGATCGCGTCCCAGAAGCCGCCGGCGCCGAGGCCGAGATCGAATCGGCCGCCCGAGAGAAGGTCGAGGCTGGCCGCGGCTCGCGCCACGACGGCCGGCGGGCGCAGCGGCACGTTGAGCACGTTCGGCGAGATGCGGACGCGCTCGGTCCGGGCCGCGACGAACGACATCAGCGTCCACGTGTCGAGGAAAGCCGGCTGGTAAGGGTGGTCCTGGAAGGTGACGAGATCGAGACCGGATGCCTCGGCCAGCTGCGCCAGTTCGACCGGGGCCTGCGGGTCGGCGGCTGCCGGCGTGATGAACGCACCGAACTCGAGGGCGTGTCCGTAATCCATGTGGTTCCTCCGGCTCATGGAACCGCCGGAGCCCGGTATTCATTCCTCAGCATGGACCGAGGCGGATGGCTTCACTCCGCGCGCCAGCAACCCTGGACGTGGTCGTCGACCATGCCGGCCGACTGCATCAGGGCGTACATCGTGGTCGAGCCCACGAATCGGAAGCCGCGCTTGCGGAGTGCCTTGCTCATCGCGTCCGACTCCGCCGTGGTCGCCGGGACCTCGGCGAAGGATCGCGGCCGCCGACGCCCGGCCGGGTCGGGGGCGAACGACCACATGAACGCGTCCAGCTCCCCGGGCTCGAGCTCGAGCACGAGCCGGGCGTTGGAGATCGTGGCGAGGATCTTGGCGCGATTGCGGATGATGCCGGCATCCGTCATCAGCCGCTCGATGTCGGCCTCGCCGAACCGAGCGACGACCTCGGGGTCGAAGCCCGCGAAGACCTCACGGAACCGCGGTCGCTTGCGCAAGATCGTGATCCACGACAGCCCCGCCTGGAACCCCTCGAGGCTCATCTTCTCGAAGAGCGGCCGGTCGCCGTGCAGTGGCCGACCCCATTCCTCGTCGTGATAGCGCGCGTACTCCGGGTCGTCGCCCACCCACGCGCAGCGCGCGAGGCCATCAGTTCCGGTTCGTACGTTCACCGCGCCAGCCTACGGCCGGCCCGGGACAGGGCCTCGGCCGTCGTACGGACAGGCCGGATCCGCGTACACATACGGCGAACGAACCGGCAACGAGCGACGAACGGACCCGAGACCCGGTATCCGCAGGGCGCTCCGGTCGCTTACCGTTGAGTGTTGAGCCCATTCGGGCTTGCGCGCAGGAGGCTCCCCATGAAGATCGTCGCATCATCGGACTGGCGGGACGCCATCCCGTTCGACACGCTCGTGGTGGTGGCCGACATCGTCCCCGGCGAGCCGACACGCTGCTTCACGTGCGGGACGGACTCCGAGCCGCGTCCGCGCACCGAGCTGTGGGCGTACAAGCACCGTCACCCCAAGAATCACGACGGCTATGTCCGCTTCTACTGCGCCGAGCATCGTCCGGTGCTCCAGCGGCCCGTCGTCGCGGCATACGTCGCCCCGGGCCGTTCCGCGCGATCCTCGCGTGCGGCTGCTGAGCGCCGGCCCGCGAAGCCGACCATCCCCGAGCGCCTGCGCGCGACGTGCCCGAACTGCTTCGTCGAGGTCTCGGCGACCGGCGAATGCGGCATGTGCGGCTGGTCGGACAGCTGACGACGCTGACTCACCGCCGCACGAGCGGGAGGGTGTCGGAGGGGAGCGCGTTTCCCGACGCGATCCCCTCCTGAAAACCCTCCATCCGCGCGAAGCCCGAGCCGCGGTGCCCAGCGAGGTGCCTTCATCAGCGAAATGTTCGCGAGATCTGGACCCTGACACGGTCTCCGGCCATCGTTACCGTTCCGTGACTATCGGCTCGCGCGGTCCTTCTTCTTGAGCGACTTCTCCGAGACCGGCGCCTCGCCCGAGGCCGCGAGAGCACGGTAGTACTCGCGTGCCTCGTCCTGGCGTTCGCGCTCGGCGCCCGACGCGATCGGCGCGCGCACGTGCTCCGGCTCGAAGCCGTACGCGTCCACCAGGTCCTGCGCGTGCGGCCGCAGCCGGGACGACAGCCGGTCGATGTACCGCGAGACGGATGCCGCGCGGTGGGTCGACAGCCGCCCGTGGACGAGATACCAGGCGAGGTGCTTCTCGATCAGCTGCATGCCGAACAGATCGCGCAACCACGTCAGCACACGCTTCGTGCCCTCGTCCGAGATGCGGTGCACGCCGTCGGTGAACGCCTCCCACTGCAGCAGCTCGCCGTGGGCACGGGCCGCCTCGATGAGCTCGGCCTGGTGACTGTTGAACAGCGCAGCGGCCTCGGCCGGCGAGAGCGAGGATGCCGGGCGCAGGGCGCCCGCGACGTCGGCGACCATCTGCTGCACACGGCCGGCGAGCAGTTCGTGCTGCTGGTCCTCGCGCAGTCCGAGCTCCACCGAGCGGGCCGTCGAGCCGAAGTCGGCCACCGCCTGCCCGAGCTGGCGCAGGCCCGCACCGTGGAAGAGCTTGCCCGCGGTCTGCGCGACCGCGAAGCGTGCCAGGGCCGCGGCATCCTTCCCCTTGAACTGCTTGGCGTAGTCGGCCAGCAGCCGCTTGCCGACCAGCTGCAGCAGCACGTTGTTGTCGCCTTCGAAAGTGACATAGACGTCGAGGTCCTGGCGCAGCCCGACCATGCGGTTCTCGGCGAGGAAGCCGGCCCCGCCGCAGGCCTCGCGGGCCTCCTGGATCGTGGCCAGCGCGTTCCACGTCGACAGCGGCTTGAGGGCCGCCGCGAGCGTCTCGAGGTCCTCGCGCTCCTCGGCGGTGTCGGTGCGACCCGAGAAGACGCCGTCGAACTTGCGCAGCAGCTCGTCATGGCTGAAGAACTGAGCGTAGTTCTGGGCCAGCAGGGGCAGCAGGCGCCGCTGGTGCTTGCCGTAGTCGAGCAGCACCACCTCTTCACTGCCCGCGCCCGAGTCGAACTGACGGCGCTGGTTGGCGTAGGTCAGCGCGATGTACAGCGCCAGCGCGGTGCCGGTGGTGGCGGCGCCGTCAAGAGACACGCGCCCCTGCACGAGGGCGCCGAGCATCGTGAAGAAGCGACGGCCGGGGCTGGCGATCTCTGAGCTGTAGCTGCCGTCGGGGGCGACGTCGCCGTAGCGGTTGAGCAGGTTCTCACGGGGCACGCGGACGTGGTCGAAGTGCAGGCGCCCGTTGTCGATGCCGTTGAGGCCGCCCTTGACCCCGTCGTCCTCTCCGCCGATGCCGGGCAGGAAGTCGCCGTTCTCGTCGCGCAGCGGCACGAAGAAGCAGTGCACGCCGTAGTTGACGCCACCGGTGATCAGCTGCGCGAACACGGTCGCCGCCTTGCCGTGCAGCGCCGCGTTGCCGAGGTAGTCCTTCCACGCGCCGCGGAACGGCGTGTGAATGACGAACTCCTCGGTGTCGGGGTCGTAGGTGGCCGTCGTGCCGATGGCCGCGACATCTGATCCATGCCCCGTCTCGGTCATCGCGAATGCGCCGGGAAGACTCATGTCCATGACGCCGGGAAGCCACTTCTCGTGGTGCGTCCTGGTGCCGAGCTGGAAGATCGCCGAGCCGAAGAGGCCCCACTGGACGCCCGACTTGATCTGCAGGCTCGGGTCGGCGAGCACGAGCTCTTCGAAGCCGGCGAGGTTGGCGCCGTTGTCGTTCTGGCCGCCGTACTCCTCGGGGAACGCGCGGCGCGAGCCGCCGTGCTCCACGAGCAGGTGCAGCTGTGTCAGCACCCGCTCGCGGTGATCGGGCATGGGCTGGCCGTCGATCCGCCAGAAGGCGGGGTCCTTGATCATCTCGCGCGCGGTGCGGCGGGTCTCGCCCCATGTGCCGAGCAGCAGGTTCGTGACGGCGGCGACATCGATGCGGGGCTCGGATGCCTCCTCCGCGGTGTGCGCGGCGGTCGGGGCGCCGCCGGCGGGCGTGCGCTTGTGGACGGCGGGCTTCTTGGTGCGGACGGCGGCGTCAGCCATGTGCATCACCTTCGGGTCGCGAGAGGAAGAGTCACTGAGACGGTAGGACTTCCTACAACACAGAGGCAAGCCGGTTGGCGAGTATGCACAAAGCCCGGCGACGGCATCGGACGGGCTCGTTGTGCGGACCCGACAGCGCCATCGCCGCCCGTCGCGCTAGCGCAGGCCCGCGGCGACGGCCGCGGTGACCTCCATCCAGGCCTCGCGGCTCGCGTCGGTCAAGGCGTCGTAGTCGATCACGTCGCCGCGATCCAGCGAGACGTCGAACGGCACCGCGACGACCTGTCGCGTCAGCTCGCCCATGTGGCGCGTCAGTCGCTGCTCGAGGTCAGGATGGCTCGTGGGCGAGGGGTGGCTCATGACGGTGACGGCGTTGCGCAGCTTGGCCTCGTGGCCGTGGGCGACGAGCGTGTCGGCCATCGACGCCAGCGTGCGGGCACTGTCTTCCTTCACGATCGTCGTGAGCACGAGCACGTCCGCCGCGGCGACCGCCGACTGCCACGTGCCCGCCTTGGAGTTGTTGCCGGTGTCGACGATGATCACGCGGTACGAGCCGCTCAGCGTGTCGTGCAGAAGCCCGAAGGCCTCTTCGTCGATCACATCGCTGTCACCGTCGAGATTCTGCGAGGCGAGCACGTCGAACTTGTTGTCGCGCTGGCCGCGCACGAAGTCGATGAGGTCGGCCGAGCTGAGCTGGCCGGAGCCTTCGTTCACATGGCGCAACAGGTCGATCGCGGTGCGGTCGTGCGACGGCGCGGTCAGTGAACGGATGCCGAGAGTGCCCTTGTACTCGTTGTTGTCCCACGCGAGCACGCTGCCGCCACGCACCCGCCCGAGCGTCGCGCCGAGCAGATACGTGGTCGTGGTCTTGCCGACGCCGCCCTTCTCGCCGATCACCGCGATGGTCTTGCGACCGGTGAACGCCCGCTGGATGGTGTCGTGACGATCGCGCTTGGCCTGCTCCTTCTTGCCCGGCGCCAGGCGGAAGCCGATCTTGTTGAATCCGCCGCGCACGCCCTCGGTGGCAAGAATCCGCGTGGGCGTCTGGGCCGACTCGGCGAAGTCGCGCGCGGTCAGCAGCCGCGCGTCGCGCCGTGTGAAGGACTGCTCATCGGATGCCGCGGCCGGCGCCGCTGGCGAAGTCGCGGGTTCGCTCGGCAACGCCGCTGCCGGCGCTGCCGTGGGCGCTGCGGTGGGCACCGCGGTCGTCGGTACCACCGGTATCGAAGTCGTCGTGGCGGGTGCCGCCGTCGCGGGCTGCGTGGTCACCGGCGGCGCGGTCACCGACGGCGCGGCCGGCTGGGGCGCGGTGGCGCCGAGGTCGTCCGCCTCGATGCCCTCCTCGACCGATCCGTCCGGCGCGACGATCAGCGCACTGACGCCTTCGCTGCCGCTGGCCGCGACCCGCACGGGGCGTCCGTGCTGCTGAGCCACCTCGACGACCAGCGCGAGAACCGCCTCCCGGGCTCCGGCCGCATCGCGGGCGTTCACGGTGCGCATGCTGCCGTCGACGGTGACCGATCCGGTGCCGTCGTCGTTGGTCACGACCGAGATGCGCGGTCGATCGGGGATGGGGGCGTGTTCGTCCACACGGGCTCCTTGGCTGATGTCGATGGGGGCGGATGTCGTCGCAGCGAGGGCGCCTGCATGGCGCGAGCAGATGGCGCTTCAGACGAAGCCGACGTTCCACCGTACCCGGGCGCCCGCATGACGAGCATCCCGCCCAGCCTCGGACGGGCGGAGCATTCGCATCGCGGACTCAGAAGAGCCCGACGATCCGCCCGTCCTCGGTGACGTCGATCGTGTTCGCCGCGGGGACCGCGGGCAGCCCGGGCATCGTCATGATGTCGCCGCAGACCATCACGATGAAGCGCGCTCCCGCCGCCAGACGCACCTCGCGGATGTCGACGGAATGCCCGGTGGGCGCCCCGCGCAACTTCGCATCGGTCGAGAACGAGTACTGCGTCTTCGCGACGCAGACCGGATACGCGCCGTAGCCGTCCTCCTGCAGGCGGCGGATCTGCGCGCGCACCGCCGTCGAGGCGGTGATTGCGGATGCCCCGTAGACACGCGTCGCGATCGCGCTCATCTTCTGCCACAGGCCCGCTTCGTCGGGGTAGGTGAATCGCAGCTCGCGCTCCACCGGCTCGGCGCACAGCCGCACGACCTCACGGGCGAGGTCTTCGGCGCCGGCACCGCCGTCCGCGAAGTGCTTCGCCACCACGGCGCGGGCCCCCGCGGCCTCGACCGCTCCGATGAGGGCCGCGATCTCGGCATCCGTGTCTTCGGCTCGATGATTGATCGCGACCACCGCGGGGATGCCCCACGTCTCGCGGACGGTCGCGAGGTGCCGCTCGAGGTTGACGATGCCTCGGGTGACGGCGCCGACATCTTCGCTCGCGAGGTCGGCGACCTCGACGCCGCCGTGATACTTCACCGCGCGCACGGTCGCCACGATGACCGCGACGTCGGGGCGCAGGCCGGTCGAGCGGCACAGGATGTCGACGAACTTCTCGGCGCCGAGGTCCGCACCGAACCCCGCTTCCGTCACGACATAGTCGGCCAGCCGCAGCGCCGAGTCGGTCGCGATGAAGGAGTTGCAGCCGTGAGCGATGTTGGCGAACGGGCCGCCGTGCACGAACGCCGGCGTGTGCTCGAGCGTCTGGACGAGGTTGGGCGCGAGCGCGTCGCGCAGGATCGCGGCCATCGCACCGTGCGCGTGCAGATCACGCGCCCGCACCGGGGCACGGTCGCGCGTGTAGGCGACGACGATCTCGCCGAGACGGTTCTTGAGGTCTTCGAGGCTCGAAGCGAGGCAGAAGATCGCCATGACCTCGCTGGCGACCACGATGTCGAAGCCGCCCTCGCGCGGGTAGCCGTTGCCCGGCCCGCCGAGGCCGATCACGGTGTCGCGCAGTGCCCGGTCGTTGACGTCGAGCACACGCCGCCACGTCACGCGGCGCACGTCGATGCCGAGGTCGTTGCCGTGGTGGATGTGGTTGTCGATGAGCGCGGCCAGCAGGTTCGTCGCCACCGCGATCGCCGCGAAGTCCCCGGTGAAGTGCAGGTTGATGTCTTCCATCGGCACGACCTGGGCGTAGCCGCCGCCGGCGGCGCCGCCCTTCATGCCGAACACCGGGCCGAGCGCAGGCTCCCGCAGGCAGATCATGGCGCGCTCGCCGATGCGGTTGAGCGCGTCGCCGAGTCCGACGGTCGTGGTCGTCTTGCCCTCGCCGGCGGGCGTGGGCGAGATCGCCGTCATGAGCACGAGCCGGCCCCGCGGCCGATCGCGCAATGCGGCCAGGTGCGAGAGGGCGACCTTGGCCTTGTGACGCCCGTACGGCTCGAGAGCCTCCTCGGGGATGCCGAGTTCTTCGGCGATCCGGGTGATCGGCCAGAGTTCGGCCTGCTGTGCGATCTCGATGTTGCTCGTGGCCACGCTCGCTCCTCGCTTCCGGGCATCGTCGCCCGCCGCGACCCAGCCTAGGCAACGGCGTGCTCGCGCTGCGGAAAGCGGCACGCGCGCCCGATTCGATCGGCCGCGATCGCCGATTGCGACCACGCGTGTCGGCGCGGGCGAGCACACTGGAGCGATGAGCGCCATCCCTCACGTGAAGCTGGAGCCGTGGGGCGTCGACGATCTGTTCCTCCTCGAGGCCGCGAACACTCCCGAGATGACCGCGCACCTCGGCGGCCCCGAGACGCCGGAGCAGCTGAGCGCACGCCATGAGAAGTACCTCCGGTGGCGCGAGTCCGGCGACGCGGTCATGTATCGCATCGAGGCTGACGGCGATCCGGTGGGCGGAATCGGCTATTGGAAGGCCGAGCACGACGGCACACCGGCGTGGGAGACCGGGTGGAACGTGCTGCCGGGGTGGCAGGGGCGCGGGATCGCGCGGAAGGCGCTGCGCCTCCTGATCGGGGAGGTGGCCGCCCGGGGCGACCGTTCACTCCTGGTCGCTTACCCCGGGGTCGACAACCCGGCGTCCAACGCGCTGTGCCGTGGTGCGGGCTTCGAGCATGGCGGGTCGCTGACCGAGCCGTGGCGTGGGGCCGAGCTCACCTTCAACATCTGGGTGCTCGACATGTCGCCGCTCGATCTCGCCGGTCGGCAGCCGGACGTCGACGAGCAGTTCGAGGGCGACCGGCTCGACGAGGCGCGCTGGTGGCCGTTCTACACGCCGCATTGGTCGGCGCGGGATGCCTCGGCCGCGCGTTGGTCGATCGGCCCGGGTGGCCTCGAGCTGCGGATCGACGCCGACACCGAACCGTGGGCGCCGGACCTTGACGGACAGGTGCGCGTCTCGCACCTGCAGACGGGACAGCACTCCGGCCCTGTCGGCAGCGAACTCGGACAGCATCGATTCCGGACCGGTCTGCGCGTGCGCGAGGAGCAGCCCGAGCACCGGGGCTGGCTGGTGCACCACGGCGTCATCGAGGTGAGGATGGCCGCGGTGCGGCATCCCGACGTCATGGTGGCGTTCTGGCCGATCGGGTTCGAAGAACAGCCCGCCGACTGCGGCGAGCTCTGCGTCGCCGAGATCTTCGGTCATGAGATCGGCGAGCACGGCGGACTCGTCGGCGTCGGCGTCAAGGCCCAGAACGACCCTCGCCTGCGCACCGACTTCGAGAAGATCCGGGTCGAGGGCGACCTCACCGACTTCCACGATTACGCGGTGGAGTGGACGCGGGACCGGGTGCGCTTCTTCGTCGACGGGCGCTGGGTCAAGACCGTGGCGCAGCGCATCGACTGCCCCGTGCAGCTCATGCTCGACGTGTACGAGTTCCCGCGTGCCGACGGCACCCGCGACACCGCGGCACTGCCTCACGTGCTGCGAGTGGCTCACGTCCGCAGCTACCGCACGCGCTGACCTGCACCGCCGGGCCGTCAGACCTCGCGGTACTCGATCCCCAAGAGGCTCGCAGCCGCGCGATAGTCGGCGGCGCGATGCCCGATCGACAGGGACCAATGGTGGCCCACACCCGTGCCCGACCAGTCATCGACCCACTCGCCAGGATCGCGTCCGAACTGCACGCGGCTGGTGGTGTTGCCGATCTCGAGCAGCGGTCCGGGTACCACCGTTCCCTCGGAGGCGACGAACGCCAGCGCACCGTCGGCGTCCTGGGCGAGTCCGAGCAGCGTGACGGGTCCGTGGCGGACGTCGAACTCGACCGAGACACCCCACCCGCGTTTGCCGTGATAGACACCGAGCCCGCGTAGCAGCGGGTCCCGGCTCGAGACCGCCAGATGCGCGGGACCGTCGTGACCCATCTCGACGACGTCGTCTTCGAAGTTCAGCGCCTGGATCTCGCAGAACGAGCCGCCGGCACCGACGACCTGGGTCACGAGCTGGGCAACCGTCGTCCTCAGCTCGTACTCACCGGTCGCGGGAATCCCCCGGCCGGTGAGGAGTGAGGCGCCGAGGATCATGCCGGCGCCCAGGCGCTCGTGCTGCTCCCCGTCGAGGCCGCGGTGGTAATACGCGAGCGTGTCGAGGTCGAAGTCCTCGACCAGCCGGTCGAGCCCGACGGACACCCGCGCACCCCACTCGAAGTCCTCGTCCACCACCGAGTCGTCCACTGTGAACAGCTCCCGAGCCGAATCGACGCGCTCCCGCGCCTCCTGGTCGGTCACCTTCTCGACGCGGACCCGAAGGTCGTCGAACTCCAGCACCTCGACGTGCGATCCGAAGGTCACCGGCAGGAGCGTCAGGTCCGTGGAGACGTCGAGCATTCCGGGGTACAGGTGGCCCATGAGGCCATGTCGTGCATGGCGCAGCGCCGCACGGACATGCGCAGCCTGGATCCACCGCTCGATACGTCGCCACGCCGCATCCTGGCGCAGGTATCCCGTCACCGAACGGAACGGGATGCCGGCACGGCGGAAGACATTCCCGACTTCGGGAACCGGACACTGCCCGCAATACGCGAGCCACGCGCCGGTATCGAACGAGGCATGATCCATGCGCTCGCTCGGCTGGAGGTCGATGACGAGCACTGGAGTTCCTGAACGCTGCGCGATCGGAAGCACCATCGACGAGGTCAGGTACGTCGTCAGAAACAGCACGATCAGGTCGCAATCGGCCTGCCGGAGCAGCTCGGCGGCCCGCGCGCCCTCCTGTGCGTCGGAGACGAATCCTGCGTCGACCACCTCGGCATCCATGCTCTGAAAACGATCGGACACGTAGCGGGCCGATTCCTGAAGCTGCGGGAGCAGACCGGGAAACTGCGGCCAGTATGTGCCGAGACCGCCGGCGACGAGGCCGATTCTGGTCTTGCGCCGCACCTTCGGTGCCAGGAGCGGGTGAGCAGAGGAATCCGGGGACATGAGGCTCCTGTTGGTGCGGGGTCAGCGCGAGGTGGACTCGCGGATGACGAGGTGCGGCTGGAACGTGGTGGCGGAATGCTGGTGGGCGGCGCCCTCGCGAAGCTCGGCGAGCAGTTTGGCCACCGCCACCTCACCCATCTCGTGCTTGGGCTGGCCGACGGTGGTCAGGCGGCGCGCCTCGTCGTTTCCGAACGCGAGGTCGCCGTAGCCGACGACAGCGGCGTCGTCGGGGACGATGAGCCCGGAGTCGGCGAGCCCGCGCATGACGCCGATGGCGAGCTGGTCGTTCGTGCAGAAGATCCGCCGAGGCGCGCCGGTCTCTGCGATCCGCCGTCCTGCGGCGATCCCCGTCTCGACGGTCATCTCCGCCACCTCGAGCTCGACGAGCGAGTCAGGTTCGATTCCGGCGCGCGAGAGGGCGAGCCGCGCACCGGCGCGCCGGTCCTCGCATTGAACGATCGTGCGACTGCCGTTCACGATGACGACTCCCTCTCCCGCGATGGCCAGCAGGTGGGTGACGGCGATATCGCCACCGTGGACGTCATCAATCGCGACGGAGCACGCCTCGGCCTCGTCCACCCGACGGTCGACGGCGATCAGGTGGGCGCCGACCATCCGCAACTGGGAGAGGCGAGACCAGTCCGCGGTGATCGGCACGACCAGCGCTCCCGCCGCCCGCTGCTCGGCGAGCATGTCGAAATGGCGCTGCTCACGGGCCGGATCCTCGTGACTGACGCACAGGGCGACGGCATAGCGCTCTCGATCGGCCGCCTCCACCACCGCATCGACGATCGCCGCGTAGAACGGGTTGACGATGTCGGGGATGACGAGCCCGAGCATGCGATTGGTGCCCTTGCGCAGGGCCGCGGCCGCACGGTTGGGCACGAAGTCGAGCTCGTCGATCGCCGCCAGCACACGCTCCTGCGTGGCAGGGGCGACCAGATGCGGTCGATTCAGCACATTCGAGACCGTCGCGGTCGAGACGCCGGCGAGCCGAGCGACCGCAGCGAGACCGAGATCCTGTCCGTTCATGCCGACACTGCTCCGTGGGAGGGCAGCCCTTGTGGGTAGACGACCGCCTTCAGCGAGTCGGGGACCTGCGATGCGAGAGTCAGTGCCTGCTCCGTGTCGTCGAGGGAGAACCGATGCGTGACGATCGCCGACACATCCACACGACCCGACGAGACCAGCGCGATCGCGGTCGGCCACGTGTGCGCGTATCGATTGACCAGGGCGAGCGAGATCTCTTTGACATTCAACCGCGACAGCGGCAGTGAGACATCCTGCTTCGGCATCCCGACCATCGCGGCTCGCCCGGCGTTGCGTAGGCGCCAGAGCCCCTGCGCGAGCACTCCGGGTGCGCCCGAGCACTCCAGCAGGACGTCGACGTCCTCGTGCCCCGGCCCTTCGTCCACCGACCCGCTGCGCTCGACCTCGAAGCCGAGCCCGCGTGCCTTGTCGAGCCGGAAATCCGACACATCGCTGACCACCACCGAGGACGCACCTTCGGCGCGCGCGACCTGAGCGGCGAGGATGCCGACGGGTCCTGCGCCGGAGACGAGCACCCGGTCACCGGCCTGCAGACCCGCTCGCCGGCATGCCCAGATTCCGACCGAGAGCGGCTCGCACAGCGCCGCCTCCTCGAAGGACATGCCCTCGGGAATGACGAACAGATTCCGCTCGTCGAAGGCCACACGCTGCACGAGCGCGCCGTCGTAGGGCGGCGTCGCGAGGAACTCCAGACGAGCGCAGAGGTGATACCGGCCAGCGGAGCAGTCCTCGCAGTCCCGGCACGGTCTCCCGGGCTCTATCGCCACTCGATCCCCCACGCCGACTCGTGTGACGGCTTCTCCGACCGAGACCACTCGTCCCGACACCTCGTGCCCGAGGATCAGAGGCCCGTCGACGACCCAGTCGCCGATCCTGCCGTGTGTGAAGTACGCCGTGTCGGACCCGCAGACTCCGACGGCTTCGATGGCCACGACGGCATCGCGCGGTCCCGGGAGCGGCTCGGGCGCATCGCGGATCTCGATCCGGCCGAGGCCGGGCATGACGGCTGCACGATTGCTCATCTGGTTCCTCCCTGGGCGACGGTGGTGTCGCTCATGATCTTCCCGTCCCTCACCTCGATACACACCGGACCGAACAGGCCCTGGACGGTCTGGCCCGCCATCACGGCGGACGTCGGCGAAGCCGCGTCGAGGTAGGGAGCGAGCGTGCCCCGCACGGTGACCCTGAGCGCATGCTCACGCCCGTCCGCGACCGCATCGGTGATGTCCACTCGCCACGGGCCGGCGAACAGGCTCGCCACGCGGACGCCGTCGATCGCGATCTCGGCAGTGCCGCGCAGCGCTCCGAGGTCGAGGATGGCTCGGCCGCCTGCCGGCACGTCGGCTCGGATCGGCCTTTCGTAGTGCACCGCGCCCCCGAGGTTTCCCAGCCCGAGCGCCGACCACTCGACGAGCTCCGCGTCCGCCGCATCGCATTCCACGGTCAGGGGCCCGTCGAGCAGCGCTCCTCCTCGTCGACCGTCGGTCGGATGGAAGAGCAGGGTCAGCCGGGTGCCCGCCGTTGCGGGCGACGCCAGCTCGACGCGTGTGCCGGTCACCGACACACCACCCTCCACGAGCTCGAACGGAACATCCGTGGGCACGTCGATCGAGACGGCGCCGAGCGGCACGTCGACGGCGAGGAGTTCGGTGCGCCCTTCGTCGGGCGCGAGGTCGGGCACGAGCGCCACGACACTGGCGTGCGCACCCTCCGGCTCGAGCCACGTCGCACGCTGAAGCGGATGCGGCCGCGCGACGAGGCATCCGTAGCGGGGATCCTCGAACTGCTGCAGTCGCTGTCGGGCCGCCACCGGGGCCCCGTCGCGCGCGACACTCCAGCCCCGGTCGGTGCGCACCCCGAGCCCGCCCTCCGCGCGGGGGACCGAGTCGAGCCGTACGGCCACTTCCCGGCCGACGTCCGTGCAGCGCACCTCGATCAGGTTCGCGCCCGGGCGAAGCACGTCGCGCAGGTCGTACGGGTGCACTCGCGTGAACCGTCGCGCGGCGTAAGGATCGAAGTCGCTCTGCCTGCCGATCTCGACACCGTTGACCACGAGCACGGAGGGCGCCTCTGTGCTCAGCTGCACGCGAGCGTCGCGGACGTCGGCGGGCACGTCTACCTCGGTCGCGAAGACAACGGTGGTGGCGCGAGCCGGCCGATCGGCTGCTTCGATCCACTCGGGGCGGGCGAATCTCTCCGGCTCGGTGGTGAGAGCGAAGAACGCACGCAGATCGCCGTCCTCGGCCGCGAGGAAGTCGATCTCCAGAAGGCCCGTCCTGCCTGTCGCCAATGGACTCAGCGTGAGGTAGCCCGGTTCTCCGGTCTCCAGCAGCTCGCCGTCGAACCGGACGGAGCGCGCGGCGTTGGCGCCGACGGCGAGCCTGACCCGATCATCGTCTGGAACGGCGATCGTCGTCCTCAGGCGACGGCGCGCTCCGGCGACGACTCCGCGGACGAGCACGAACTCCTCGGGCACGTACCCGTTGGGTCCGAGACTGGCGTCGTGGATCGGATCGTTCCGGATGCCTCGTGACAGCGACCACTCGACCGGCCTCCAGTCATCGTCATCCGCCGCGACCTCGGCGAAGTCGCCGAACGTCGCGATCGCCGGGCGCAGCTCATCGGGGCGCGCATCCGCGCTGCCGTGATGGAGCTGCCACACCTGCACCGGCACGATGCCGGTCTTGTCCGGGGCATCCAGATCGCCCCAGCGATTGTCCAGAGTCGACTCGGGGCGAAGCGACCACGGGCCCTCGAGCGTCTCGCGTGAGACGATCCCGCCCAGCGCCGCAGCGGTCGCGGCGGGGAGGTCGGCGCCGAAGACGATGATGGACGCCGTCCCGGGGAAGTCGCACGAGACCTCGGCGACCCCGGCAGTGTGCGAATGGACAGCTAGCTCGCACCGGTCGCCCGTGCGCGGATCCCACAGCTGGGCCTGCAGCGCCTCTACACCGGCTCCCCGCAGCTGCACGGTCAGTCGCCGACCCGTCGGGGGAACGAAGCGATACCCCTCGTTGCCGAGCCGCTCCCAGTAGGTGGGCCAGTCGAAGTCGCCCGACGACCACGGGTCGTCGAACCCGTCGAGCATCGGCTGAACCGTCCCGGTGAGCTCGTCATGGGCGAAGGCGGCGATCAGGTGCGTGGAGCCGACGCGACGGTGGACCACGGGCGCGTCGGCGGTGGCCGCGACCGCCGACGGTTCGAGGTGGTCCGCGACGTGCTCCGGCTCGGCGACGAGGGCGACCCGGCCGCCGGCCACGGCAGCCGCGAAGCGGGCTGCGGCATCGCCGTCGGATCCGTCCGCGTCCACCACCCGGCCCGGCGTCCTGCCGACGCAGACGATCGTCCCGCCGGCTTCGGCCAGATCGGCGAGGAGACCGGCCACGCGGGCGGGAAGGACATCGATCGCGGGAAGCACCACGTTGCGGTAGCTCTCACCGGCGACCACGAGCTCACCGTCGCGGACCTCGGCTTCCTGAAGAGACGCGGACCCGAGGATGTCGTAGTCGATTCCGGCACGTTCGAGTGCACCTCGCCGCTCAGCGAACCAGGGAGTGAGTCCGTTCAGCCGGAGGTAGGTCGTCTGCGCATGCTCGGCGCCGAGGTCGCGTCCGTCGGCCGTCAGCTTCATCTGGACTGTCTCAGTGGGGTACAGGAGCACCGTCGACGCGACGTGGTCGCCCGCCGTCAGCACCGAGCACAGCCGCATCACCGCTTCGGCGAAGCCGTGGTAGTCGGGCCAGTATGGCTGACGCCAGCAGGTCGAGGGCGGTGCCCACTCGAACCAGCCCGCGCGCGTCGAATAGTAGACCGCGTGCGGGTCATACAGATTGGCACCACGACGGAGGAACGGCGCCAGCCAGTCGTAGGTCTCCTCGAGAGTCCCGCCCCAGCCCGACGAGTGGAAGGCTTCGATCCAGACCCTCTCGTGGCCGTGCGCGTGAGCGAGCGAGGAGTGGACCTTCGCATCGCCCCAGTGATCGTTGCCGGGGATGGCGTAGCCGGAGTGCGTGTCGAGATAGTCCGCGTAGTGTTCGACGGCGCCGATCGGCATGCCCTCCCGCGCGGGGCTCTGCTGGTCGAACCCACACGGCAGACCGGCGCGTCGTAGCCACGCGCTCAGGGGATCGAAGAACGCCTCCCGCGCGAACCGCGCACGGGCCCGGTGGTAGTGCAGGCGCGCAAGATCCGCGTCCACGGGTGCATCGGCTGGAAGGCCGTCGCCCCACAGCGCGGGGAGAACGGACTCGAGGTCGTAGCCGAATGCGGCGCGGAAGCGCGGCGCGAAGTCGACGGACCAGGTCGGAACGTCGGGCAGCTCGTCCTGGAAGACACCGCCGATGCCTCGTCCGAACTGGCCTCCCACCCGCCGCTCGTACTCGCCGTAGACGGTGTCGATCAGCGCGGCGCAGGCCGACGCCGAGAAGTAATCGAATCCCCGGGCGACGGCGTAACACAGCACGAGGTCGCCCTCCGCCGCGCCGCAGCGCGCGATCCCCCGGTCGAGCGGCACCGGCACGGCCGCCTCGCCGTTGATCGCGATCCACGCGCTGATGGGCTCAGCGCCAGGGGGAGCGGTGAGCTCGGCTCCCGGACGGGCGTCGACGCGAAGGTGGGCGATCGAACGGCCGGCATGACGAGGCTCATCCGCGACGATCCTCCCCTGGAGATTTGCACCCGAGAATCCGATCTGGTCGTACAGCCAGATCTGGAACCCGAGCTGCTCCGCGTCGGCGGCGACCGACGTGAAGATGTCCCACCACTCCTCCGACATGAAGGGCGGATCGTCGGCGAGCGCGCCGTAGAGCGGACCGGTCGGCGCGAGATTCATGACGACGGCCTGCCACACGCCCTGCTCGATCAGCTTGCCCATCTGCCACCGCAGACGCTCGCGATCGAGGCGCTCACCGCTCCACCACCACAACGGCAGCGGGCCGTAACGCACGGAGGGCCGTTCGAAGCGGTCCACGAGTTCGGTCGACATCAAGATCCTTGATCGGGGCGGGGTGCGGTGGAGGCGGGTGCGGTCGAGAGTCGGGGTGGCGGCGCGGGACCGCCACCCCGGGAATCTCATCCTTCGGCGTATGCGGCGTCCATCTGCGTGAGGGCGCCGACCGCGTCGGTGTCACCCGCGAGCAGCTGCTGGAGCACCTCGAAGTGCACCTGCTGCACCTTGGCGTTCGGCCACAGCTGATCCATGAAGGGGTCGGTGAGCCCGTCGGCGAGGTACTGCGTGAGCGTCTCCAGCGCCGGGTCGGGCTCGTAGCTGGACGAGCCCAGAGCGGGAATGGCGGCGATCGGAGTGTTGTAGACGTTCTGCCCCTCGTCCGAGGTGAGGAACTCGACGAGCTGGCGCGCTCCCTCCGGGTTCGACGCATCGGCGTTGATGCCGTACGCCGCGCCCATGGCAGCAGCCATGCGCGTCTCGGTCTCGTCGTCCGTCGCCGGCAGCGGCGCGAGCGTGAACTCGGTCCCGTCCGGCGCGCCCTGGCGGATGGCAGCGAGAGATGCGTTGACCTGCACGGAGGCCATCGCGTCTCCGCTGGAGACCATCGCCAGAGCGTCCTCGTAGACCGTGCCCAGCGCGTTCTCCTGGAAGCATCCCGCGTCCTGCATCTCGAGATACTTGTCGAAGACCTCGACCCACGCCGAGTCCGCGAAAGTGACCTCGCCCTCCGCCATCGCCTGCGCGAAGTCGGGCTGCGGGCCATAGACCAGCGTCGGCGCCAGCGCGTACGAGATCAGCTGCGTGTTCCACGGAGTCCCGGCTGCCAGCGCGAATGCCGTCTTGCCCGCGGCCTTCACCTCCTGGCAGAAGGCAAGCGTGTCGGTCCACGTGGTGGGGATGGTCCAGCCGTTCTCCTCCATCGCCGTCATGTTGAAGGCGGAGCCGATACCGGCCGAACTGATCGGTGCCGTGTACGTCTTGCCGCCGTTCTGACTCACCGAGACGAACCCCTCGGGGATCTTCTCCACGAAGTCCATGTCGGACAGATCCGCGACGAGGCCGGCGTCGGAGACCACCTGCATCGCCATCGGGTTGCCGTCGCCGGCCCACACGAAGAAGACGTCGGGGGCGGTACCGCTGGACAGCTGAGTGCGCAGGGTCGTCTGATACTCGTCGACACCCGACGCGATGACCTCGACCGGAATGCCGGTCTCTTCCTCGAACGCCTCCGCTGCCGCCTCTGCGCCGGCTTTGTCGCTGGTCACCGTGGCCCACGTGAGACCTTCTCCGCCTTCGCCGGAACCGCCGGGCGGGGTGTTCGAGCAGCCGGCGAGCGCTGCGACCAGCGCAGCACCGGCGACGAGCGTGACTACCGCTCTGTAGTGCATGAGTGCTCCTTCGTTGTGTGGCGTCGGTCCGCGCGCGGCTGCCCGCGGATCGCATTTCGCGACGGCTATCCCTTGAGGCCGCTGGCGAAACCCTTGATGACCGTCCGTTGCAGCAGGAAGTACACGATGAGGATCGGCGCGATGCTGATCACGAGTCCCGCGAACACGAGGTTCCACTGCGACACGTACTGGCCGACGAAGCTGTACAGAGTGACCGGGACGGTCTGCTGTCCGCTCCCACTGAGATACAGCAACGGGGTGAGGAAGTCGTTCCACACGGCGATCACGTTGAGGATGATCACCGTGCCGGTGATGGGCCTCAGCAGCGGGAAGACCACGCGCCAGAAGGTGCCGAACGCGCCAGCCCCGTCGATCGCCGCCGCTTCTTCGTACTCATGCGGCAGGGCCCGGAGGAAGCCGGTATAGAGAAAGATCGAGAACGGCATCTGCAAGCCGATGTAGTAGATCACCAGACCCCACACGGATCCCAGCAGATCGAGGTCCCGCATCGTGGTGTAGAGGGGGATGAGCGCGAGTTGCATGGGCAGCAGCAGCCCGATGAGGAACCCGAAGTAGGCGGCGGTGGACCAGCCCCGACCCACGCGGGCCAGAGGGTAGGAGGCCAGCGACGCGAAGACGACCAGTGCCGTGACGCTCACGACCGCCACGACGGTGCTGTTGATGAGCGCGTTGCCGAGGTTGCCCTGAACCCAGGCATCCGCGTAATTCTGCAGTGTGAACGTGGTGGGCAGCTCGAGCGGCCCCGCTTGGTCGTTCGGCTCGCGGAACGACAGATTGATCAGGACGTATGCGGGCACGAAGAACAGCGCCGCGACGACGATCATGACGGCTTCGAGGATGCCGGTTCTCCAGGTGTAGCGCAGGTACACGACTACCTCCGGTTCTGGCGGCTCAGCACGAAGTACTGTCCGCTGGAGAGAACGGCCACGAGGACGGTCAGGACGACGGCGATCGCGATGCCGTAGGCGAAGTCGCCGAACTGGAATGCGTTCTTGTAAAGGAGCGTGGTCATGGTCTCGGTCGACCCTCCAGGGCCGCCGCCGGTCATCACCCACACCTGATCGAACAGTCGAAGGCCGCCGATGATCGACAGCATCAGGTTGATCGTGATCGACGGCGCCAGCTCGGGGCGGATGATGCTCCAGAAGCGCCGGAAGGGGCCCGCGCCGTCGACGTACGACGCCTCGATGACCTCTGTCGAGATGCCCTGCATGTTCGCGAGGAAGATCACCATCGAATAGCCCGCGAACTGCCACACCACGACGATGCAGATCGACCAGATCGCGACGTCCGAGTCGCCGAGCCAGTTCTGCGCCAACGCTCCGAGGCCGACCGCGTTGAGAAGTGAGTTGACGGCGCCGTCCGGGGAGTAGAGGTTCTGCCACAGGTACGCCGTCGCGACAGGGGTGATGATCGCCGGCGCGAACAGCAGCACACGCAGGATGTTGCGGCTCTTGATCCTGCTGTTGACGCCGAGGGCCAGGAGGAGGCCGATCGCGTTCTGCACGATGGTGATGGTGAACGCGATGACGAGTGTGCGTCCGATGGCGCCCGCCGCCTTCGGGTCCTGTGCGAGCCGGACGAAATTCTCGAATCCGACGAAGGCCCGATCGGAGGAGAGCCCATCCCAGTCCGTGAAGGCCAGGCCGGCACCTTGGACACTCGGCCACAGGACGACGAAGAGGTAGAAGGCGGCCGCGGGAACGAGGAACAGCCACAACCTCGAGGTGCCGCGGCGGAGGCCTCCACCCGCCCGACTCGGGCCCGGCGTGCGTGGCGACGTTGCGCGCGGTGCGGCGGTGATAGTGGCGCTCATCCGGGATTCGACCTCCTCGTCGTGAATTCAATCGATTAAATCAGAGGGGATTTAATCGATACAACCCCCAATTTCGATCAGTCTGGAGTCGCTCGGTGAGCCCGCACCCTGTCCACCGCGCCTCCGCGGCTCTACGGTGGACGCATGAACGGGGTGCGCGTCCGGCGTGCCGGCATCGGCGATGCCGGGATCGTGGCGAGCATGCTGCACGACTTCAACACCGAGTTCGACACCGACTCCCCGGGCCCGATCGTCCTGGCCTCCCGGCTGCGGTCGCTGCTGGCCGGCGCCGACACCTTCGCACTGCTCGGCGGCGAGCCTCCGGCCGGCCTTGCGCTCGTGACCCTGCGTCCGAACGTCTGGTACCCCGGACCCGTCGCGCTGCTCGACGAGATGTACGTCGTCCCTTCCGCGCGCGGTGCCGGGATCGGCAGCGCGATCATCCGGCGGCTAATCGAGGACTGCCGCGTGGCCGGGGTCTCGGCGATCGAGATCAACGTCGACGAGGCCGACGTCGACGCGCAGCGCTTCTACGAGCGCCACGGCTTCCACGGTGCCGACCCCGACACCGGCGAGCGTGCCTACTACTACGCCCAGGAGCTCGACTGACCCTCGTCGCTCTTCGGGCGCGTCTGCTCGGCGCTATGCCGCCGCTGCGACCACTTCCAGCACCGCATCGCCGTAGGCCTCGCGCTTCTTGGCGCCGATGCCGGTGACACCGTCGAGGTCGGCGAGGCTGGCCGGACGCCGCTCGGCCAGCGCACGCAGGGTCGAGTCGCCGAAGATGATGTAGGCCGGAACGCCGAGCTCTTTCGCGACCCCCGCGCGCCATGCGCGCAGCGCCTCGAACAGGCCGACATCGCCAGCGGCCAGCGACTCGGGCGCCGTCGTCTTGCGCACGCGCCCGGCGCCAGCCGACCTGCCCATGACGTCGCGTCGCAGCGGCACCGCGGTCTCGCCCTTCAAGACTCCCCCGGCCGGCTCGCCGAGGGCGAGGGTGCCGTACTCGCCGCGGGCGACCAGGATGCCGCGGGCCAGCAGCTGCCGGATCACACTGCGCCAGTCCTGCTCGCTGAGGTCGCCGCCGAGCCCGTAGGTCGACAGCGAGTCGTGCCCCTGCTGGCGCACGCGCTCCGTCGAGGCGCCGCGCAGGATGTCGATGAGGTGACCGGCGCCGAACGCCTGCCCGCGCTCCCGCTGAAGCCGCACGATCGTCGACAGCAGCTTCTGCGCGGGAACCAGGCCGTCCCACGTCTCGGGCGCTTCGAGGCACGTGTCGCAGTTGCCGCACGGGCCGGAGTCCTCGCCGAAGTAGGACAGGAGGTTCTGTCGGCGGCATCCGATCGTCTCGCACAGCGCGAGCATCGCGTCGAGGTGCTGTCCGAGACGGGTCTTGAACGAGCGGTCTCCCGGCGACTGGTCGATCATGCGACGCTGCTGCACCACGTCGCCGAGGCCGTACGCCATCCATGCGACCGACGGCTCACCGTCGCGGCCCGCGCGTCCGGTCTCCTGGTAGTAGCCCTCGACCGACTTCGGCAGGTCGATGTGGGCGACGAACCGCACGTCGGGCTTGTCGATGCCCATGCCGAACGCGATCGTGGCGACCATCACCACGCCGTCTTCGCGGAGGAACCTCGACTGGTTGGCGGCACGCGTCTCTGCCGGCAGGCCCGCGTGGTACGGCAGCGCGTCGATGCCCTGACCGGCGAGGAATTCCGCCGTCTGCTCCACCGACTTGCGGCTGAGCGCGTAGACGATGCCCGCCGCGCCGGCGCCCTGCGAGCGGATGAACGCCACGAGCTGGCGTCGAGGATCGGTCTTCGTCTCGATGCGGTACTGGATGTTGGGCCGGTCGAAGCTCGAGACGAAGTGCCGCGCCTGGGGCAGCTGCAGTCGCTCCGTCATCTCGCGGTGCGTGGCCGGCGTCGCGGTCGCGGTCAGCGCCAGGCGCGGAACGCCGGGGAAGCGCTCGGCGAGCGCGCCGAGGGCGAGGTAGTCGGGACGGAAGTCGTGGCCCCACTGCGAGACGCAGTGGGCCTCGTCGATCGCGATGACGCTGAGGCGGCCGCGCGCCAGGAACCGCAGCGTGGTCTCGGTGTTCAGCCGCTCGGGCGCCACGTAGAGCAGGTCGAGCTCGCCCGCGAGGTAGGCCCGCTCGACGGCCGCACGTTCGGGCGGAGCCTGAGTCGAGTTGAGGTAGGCGGCACGCACGCCGTTGGCGACGAGCGCGTCCACCTGGTCGTGCATCAGCGCGATGAGCGGGCTGACCACGAGACCGGTGCCCGGCCGCACGAGGGCAGGCACCTGGTAGCACACGCTCTTGCCCCCGCCGGTCGGCATCAGCACGACGGCATCCCCGCCGCCGATCACGTGCTCGACGATGGAGCCCTGCTCACCGCGGAACGTGTCGTAGCCGTACACCTCGTGGAGCACGGCGCGCGGGTCGGCTCCCGAGAAGTCGCGGCGCGGCGCGGTCGTGTCGAACGGCGAGTCGAGGAACGCCGACGAGGGCGCCCGCGGGTCGGGAGGCGGGGACCACCCGTCCTCGGGCGGCACCCATGCCTCGTCGAGCGGGGGCGCGTCCGCGTCGCTCCACGCGAGGTCGGCGTACGGGTCGCCGGAGGGGATGGTCACCCGATCCAGGGTAACCGCGGCATCCGACGATCAGTCCCCCGTCGACCGGCCGGTGGAGACGTGACCTGGCCCGTTGTCTGGGGAGGAAGCGACGTCAGCACCACTTCTCGGCGATCGCCGTGATGACGTTGAGGTTGCGGTTGGTCGCGACCCCGAGCAGCTTGGTCGCGTTGAGCGGATCGACCGACCCGGTCTGGTAGCCGGGCCCAAGCAGCGCGTGGGCCGCGCGGCCACGCACGACGATCTCTCCGGCGTCGCTCGCAAGCGACGCGATGCGCACCAGGGTCTCGTCGGGAATCTCGTCCTTCATCAGATACACGTAGTGCCGCGCGAGCCCGGGCCGGGCGTCGCTCAGTTCACGGGCCTCGCGGGCGATCGCGGCGAGCTCCGCGGTCGTGAACACCATCGTGGGGACCTCGAACCCCCGGTCCGCGGCGAATGCCTTCTCGAGCGCGGCCTCGATCTTGGCGCGCGAGCGCATCGGCGTGGTCAGTCGCACGTTGCCGGTGTTGATGTGCGTCTCCACGTCGGTGAACCCGGCTTCCTCGACCACCCGTTTGATGTCGCCCTTCGGAAACACCCGCTTCGCCCCGAGGTTGATCGCACGAAGGAAAGCCACATAGGTCGGCATCCCGCCATCATGGCGGATGCGACGGGGCCGAAGCATCCGTTATCGTCGTCTGCATGCAATGCCTGTGACCTCGCCCCCCGTCACCATCGCGCGTTCTGCGCACAGATTCCGGATGCTCCCCACGCCCTCTCCACGCATCGCTGGCGCGCTGCGCGGAGCCTCGGGGCGCGTGGGCCCACAACCCGGGCACCTCGAAAGGCATCGCATGTTCCCCTCAACCTCCCTGCCGCTGCGCGGCAAGACCGCTCTCGTCACCGGCGTCTCTCGCCGCCGCGGCATCGGCTTCGCCGTCGCCACGCAGTTCGCGCGGCTCGGCGCCGACGTGTTCATCCACCACTACCGCCCGCATGACACCGACCTGCCGTGGGGCGGTGACGACCTCGACGCCGTGCGCGACGGGCTCCGCGAAGAGCTCACGCCCGGTGCGTCGCTCGGCGACATCGGCGCGGACCTGCGGGACGCGGCATCCGTTCCCCTCGTCATCGAGGCCGCGAGAGCTCTCACCGGCAGGCTCGACATCCTCGTGTGCAACCACGCGAAGTCGGGTGACGACGGCTCGATCCTCGACATGACCGCTGATCGGCTCGACGCGTTCTGGCAGGCCAACGCCCGCTCGACGCTGCTGCTCACACGCGAATTCGCCGCGCTCCACAGCGGCGAGCGCACCGAATCGCGACCCGGCGAGCGGATCGGGCGCAGCGAGCCGTTCGCCGAGCCGACCGGCCGGGTGTTCTGGATGACGTCGGGGCAGATCCACGGGCCGATGCGCGGCGAGGTCGCCTATGCCGCCAGCAAGTCGGTGCTCGCAGGACTGACGAAGACGGTGGCCGCGGAGGTGCTCGACCTCGGCATCATCCTCAACACGATCGACCCGGGGCCCGTGAACACGGGGTACCTCGACCCCGAGACGACGGACCGTCCGCTTGATGAGATCGAAGCGTGGATGCGGGCGACGCCGTTCGGCCGCTACGGGCAGCCGGACGACCCCGCCCGGCTGATCGCGTGGCTCGCGACCCCCGCCGGGGCGTGGGTGGTGGGGCAGGTGCTCTCGACCGACGGAGGTCTCGGGCTCGGCTGACCCCGGCAGATCACCTGTTCGGGCAATGGCGAAGGGCTACAGCCGCACGACCTCGGTGACCCGCACGACCGCCGTGCCGGACTCCTCCGATGCGGCGAGGTCGACGACCCCGCGGATCCGCCAGTCGTGGTGGCCCTCGGGGTCGTCGATCGTCTGCTCGACCCGCCAGACACCGGATGCCGTGGCGGGATGTTCATCCACCGTCACGAGCCGCGGCGAGCGCGCCGGTCCGCCGGTGAGGATCTCGTCGTGCTCGTCGAAGTACGCGTCGAGGGCGTCCGGCCAGCCGGCGTCGGGATCGAGTTCGACGAGCTCGTCGTCACGCTGCCGGGCGGCCAGCTGCACGCGCCGGAACAGCTCGTTGCGCACCAGCACACCGAAGGCGCGCCGGTTCGTGAGCACCGACGGCGGCGCGGGCGGCACCACCGGGGCCGACGGGTCGTCGACGGGATTGATGAGCGACTCCCACTCGTCGACGAGGCTCGAGTCGACCTGTCGCACCACTTCGCCGAGCCACGCGACGAGATCGTGCAGGTCCTCGGTCTGCGCCTCAGCCGGCACGGTCTGCCGGATCGCGCGGTAGGCGTCCGAGAGGTAGCGCAGCACCAGGCCCTCGCTGCGGGCGAGCTGGTAGAGCGAGATGAGCTCCGAGAACGACAGCGCCCGCTCGAACATGTCGCGCACGACCGATTTGGGCGACAGCTCGAAGTCGCGGATCCACGGCTGGCTCGACGCGAAAACCTCGAACGACTGGGCGAGCAGCTCCTCGAGAGGCTTCGGATACGTGACCTCTTCGAGCAGCGCCATCCGCTCGTCGTAATCGAGGCCATCCTGCTTCATCGCCGCCACCGCCTCACCGCGCGCGCGGAACTGCTGCTGCGACAGCACCGGCCGCGGATCGTTGAGGGTCGCCTCGATGACGCTCACGACATCGAGCGCGTAATGCCCGGTCCCGGCTCCTCCCTCGGAGCCCTCCGGGTCGAGCAGCCCGATCGCGGCGAGCGCGAACGGCGACAACGGCTGGTTGAGGGCGAAGTTCGGCTGCAGATCGACCGTGAGACGGATGGTGTTCCGGATGCCGGGGCCTGCGGCATCCGGAATCTGCACCGAGTCGTCGCGAACGGCCGCCTGGTCGACCGCAGACCCGGCCATCTGCGACGGCTCGGCGTCAGACGCCGCGGCGCGGTCGACCTCGACCACGCCGGCGGTCACCAGAGTGCGGAAGATCGCGATCGCGCGCCGGGCGAGCTCGTACTTGCGCGCGCGAGGCTCGTGGTTGTCGAAGACGAGCGAGCGGACGTTCCCGAACACGTCGCCACCGCGCGCGATGACGTTGATGAGCATCGCCGCGGTCAGCTGCAGTTGCGGCACGAGCGGCTCGGGCTCGGCCTCGACGAGGCGCTCGAACGAGCCGATGCCCCAGTTGACGACGCCGGTGGGGGCTTTCTTGCGCACGATCTTCTTGCGCTTGGCCGCGTCGTCGCCTGCCTTGCGCAGCGCGGACTCGTTCTCGATCTCCCACTCCGGCGCCATCACGACGACGGTTCCGGCGGTGTCGAACCCTGCTCGCCCCGCGCGACCGGCGATCTGGTGGAACTCGCGGGCGCTCAGCTGACGCATCCGGGTGCCGTCGAACTTCGACAGCGCCGTGATGAGCACCGTGCGGATCGGCACGTTGATGCCGACGCCGAGCGTGTCGGTGCCGCAGATCACGCGGAGGAGCCCGCGCTGCGCGAGCGTCTCGACCAGGCGCCGGTATCGCGGCAGCATGCCCGCGTGATGCACGCCGATCCCGGAGCGGACGTAACGCGAGAGCGTTCGCCCGAACGCCGTGGTGAAGCGGAAGCCGCCGATCGCGTCGGCGATCTCGTCGCGCTGCTCGCGCGACACGACGCGGATGGACGACAGCGCCTGCGCACGCTCCATCGCCGCGGCCTGCGAGAAGTGCACGACGTAGATCGGCGACTGCCCGGTCTGCAGCAGCTCCTCGACCGTCTCGTGGATCGGCGTGCGGGCGTACGAGAAGTGCAATGGCACGGGGCGTTCCACACCGGTCACGCGCGCCACCGGGCGGCCGGTACGGCGTTCGAGATCCTCGGCGATCGCGGTCACATCGCCGAGAGTCGCCGACATCAGCACGAACTGCGCGCGCGGCAGGAGCAGCAGCGGCACCTGCCACGCCCAGCCCCGTTCCGGGTCGCCGTAGTAGTGGAACTCGTCCATCACGACCTGGTCGACGATCGCGTCGGCGCCCTGGCGCAGGGCGAGATTGGCCAGGATCTCTGCCGTGCAGCACACGATCGGGGCATCCGGATTCACCGCGGAATCCCCCGTCACCATGCCCACGTTGGCCGCGCCGAAGATCTCGACGAGCGCGAAGAACTTCTCGCTCACCAGCGCTTTGATCGGTGCCGTGTAGTAGGTGCGACCGCCCTGCGACAGCGCCGCGGCGTGCGCCGCGACCGCCACGAGGGACTTGCCGGTGCCCGTCGGCGTCGACAGGATCACGTGCGACCCCGAGACGATCTCGATGATCGCCTCGTCCTGCGCGGGGTACAGCGACAGGCCGCGATCGGCGGCCCATTCCACGAACCCGGTGTACACCGCGTCGGCGTCCGCGTCGCGCGGCACGGCGTCCAGGAGCGAGAGCGGCATCGTCCGAGTCTGCCAGGTGCCGGCGTGACGTCCGGCCCGAGCGCGACGCTGGCGGAACACCCGGTGGCGCGCCTACGTTGGGACGGAGGACGAAGGGATGCCGATGCCAGCCGCCGAAGACCAGACGACTGTCCGCCGCAACGACGACGAGGGCCGCTACGAGGTGTGGGTGGGCGACACGCTCGCCGGGTTCACCGAGTTCTCGGTCGATGCCCGCGGCCGCTACCGCTACCCGCACACCGAGGTCGATCCCGCGTTCCGCGGCCGTGGCCTCGCGCAGATCGTGGTGGCCGAGGCGATGGCCGACTCCGCACGCCGCGGCGAGACCGTGGTGCCGCTGTGCCCCGTGGTGGTGCGCTACCTGCAGGACAACGAGGTGCCGGGACTCGACATCCACTGGCCGTCGCGGGTCAGCGCACCCTGACATGACGCGGCTCGACGTCGACTCGACGGCCGGCGGGCTGAACCCCGACGCGGCCGAGATCGCCGGTCCCGCCGAGTGCTCGGGGCCGCGCACGCTTCTGCTCGAGAGCCGCGACGTGCCGCTCGGCGGCGTGCGGGCGATGTCGGTGCGCCGCTCGCTGCCGCAGCGGGAGCTGCCGCTCGTGGGCGCGTGGTGCTTCCTGGACCGCTTCGGCCCGCAGGAGGCGCGCATGCGCGTCGAACCGCACCCGCACATCGGCTTGCAGACCGTGACCTGGCCGTACGTCGGCGAGGTGCGACACCGCGACACCGTCGGCAGCGACGTGGTCGTGCGCCGCGGTGCGCTCAACCTCATGACGAGCGGTGCGGGCATCGCCCACTCCGAGTACTCGGTCGGGCAGGATGCCACGCCCCTCGACGCCTTGCAACTGTGGGTCGCGCTGCCCGAGTCGCGGCGACACGGTCCGCCCGCTTTCGAGCAGCACGCGGTGCTGCCCGACGTGGAGCTCGAGGCGATCGCGGGTGAGCCGGGAGGCGCGACCGTCGTGATGGGGGAGCTCGCGGGCGTGAGCTCGCCGGCCAGCACGTACACGCCGATCGTCGGCGCCGAACTGCGCATCCCCGCGGGCTCGAGCGTGCGCGTGCCCTTGAACCCGGCGTGGGAGCACGCGCTCATCGCGGTCGACGGCGAGGCGGCCGTGGCATCCACCGCACTCGACACCGCCCACCTGCTCTATCTCGGGCTGCAGCGCGACGACGTGGTCATCGAGAGCGCCTCAGGCGCGACCCTGTTCCTGCTCGGCGGCGAGCCGTTCGAGGACGACATCGTCATGTGGTGGAATTTCGTCGCCCGTTCGCACGAGGAGATCGCCGACGCACGGGAGGCCTGGGAGGCCGAGGGTGCCGGCGACGCTGCTGCGCCGGCTCGGTTCGGCCCGGTCGTCGACCACGGCGACGAGCGCATCCCGGCGCCCCCGCTCCCCGCGGTGCGGCTGACCCGCCGCAGGCGGCGCCTGTAGCAGGCCCGCCGCCGCGAAAAGGTGCCTTGCGCCCCGAGAAGGTGCTTTGCGCCGCGAGAAGGTGGGCACCTTCTCGGCAGAAAAGATGCCGTCCGGGCATACGAAGGCGCCCGAGCCGAAGCCCGGGCGCCTTCGTGCATCAGGACATCAGCGGGTGACGATGAATCCCGACAGGCCCGCCGATGACTGCACATGGTCACTGCCCGGGTAGCTCGCCGTCACGACGTACAGGCCGCGCTTCTGCTTCGGCAGCGCGATCGTGACCGTTCCGTCCACCAGCTCGCCGGTGAACTTCTGGGCGTTGACCCACACCGCTACAGGCCCAGAAGCAGCCTCCCCGCCCGACGGCGTGACCGTGACGGTCACAGCGAAGTCGGTCGAGGTCCGCCCGATGTAAGGGCTGACCGTCACCGAGGTCTTCGACGTGAACTTCACGAAGACGGACTCGCTCACCGCCGTCCCGGCGTTGATGTTGCCCGCCTGGGTGGCGGTCACCTGCACCGAGAGCGCCGTTGCGGCATCGGCATCCGTCACCGTGTACTTCTGAGCGGTCGCACCCTCGATCGGAGCGCCGTCGCGCAGCCACTGATAGGCGAACGTGACGTCGGCCGGCTCCCACTGACCCGGGTTGGCCTTGAGGGTCTTGCCGACCTTCGCGGAACCGTGGATCTTCGGGGCGACGACGGCCGCCGGTGCCGCGGCACCTGAGTCGACCGTCAGCACCGTGCGCACGTCCGAGTCGCCGTACTGCACCACGCCGTAGTAGCGCGTCTCAGGGGCCAGGCCCGACCACGACAGGGTGTAGCTCGTGGGCGTGCTCTCGGTGACCGGCAGCGGGTTCGGCGCCGCGGTGAGCGACCCCTCGCCCTCGACCCCGACGACGGCTGTCGTAAGGTCCCACGTGAACGGAGCCGTGTGCGAGTACACGTGCGCCTCGACGAGATAGGTGCCGGCGGTCGGTTCGGTCAGTACGACCGACTCGTCGGCCGCGCCGCTCGCCGACTGCCACTGCTCGTAGAACCGCAGGTCGTCCGGGCTGACCACGCGGTACACGAACAGGTCGAGGTCGGAGCCCTCGTCGTCCGACGAGTCGAGGTCGAACCTCGCGAGAGTAGAGCCCTCCGGCACGTCGACGAGGTAGTACGAGTACCCGTCCTCGTCACCGGACGTCTCGTTTCCGGAGTGACCCGGAACCTCGACACCGTTGGCGAAGATCTCCTCGGTCTGGAGTGTCGCCGGCGCGAGACCGCTGAGGTTCAGCGGAAGCTCGCCGGTGATGCCCGGCGTGATCTCGACGGTCGTGCTGCCGTTGATCCCCTCGCCCGACACGTCCGCCGGGGCGTCCGCGGTGACCGGATAGATCGCGATCGGCGAGCGCACCGTGGTCGGGCCGCTCCACGTGAGGAAGCCGGTGGCCCACGTCTCGGGGTCGGCCGTCGTCTTGGTGAAGGTCACGGTGAACGTGCCCGTCTCACCCTCGGCGAGGGTGAGCGAGGCCGGTTCGACGACGGCGTCCACGCCGGCGACCGAGGCGGCCGCCGTGTAGGTGCCCGCGGTAGTGGCGCGCACCGTGCGCGTCACCGTCTGCGGGCCCGACAGCGAGCCGATCGCGATCGAGGCCAGGTTCAGGTCGCTGCCGTCGATCGGCTCGACGCCGAAGTCGTACAGGTCCTTGCCCTGGAGGTACGCCGCCCAGTCCGCGGGTCCGTTGTCGTAGACCAGGCCCGGTTCGAAGTACCGGGTCGGGTCGACGTGTCCCGCGCCCTGCGCGAACGGATCGGTGCTGGTCGAGCCGTCGTCGTTCACGGTGTCGTACGCCGTCGTCATCATCGCGGACTTGATCTCGCCCGGGGTCGCGTTCGGTCGCTCGCCCAGGTACAGCGCGGCGAGACCGGCGATGTGCGGCGACGACATCGAGGTGCCCGACTTGAAGCCGAACGTCGCGTCCTCCGCCGCGGCATTGTGGGTCGCCGCGAGGATCGCGACGCCCGGAGCCGAGATGTCGGGCTTGAGGATGTCGCTGCCGTCGGCCAGCATCGGGCCACGGCTCGAGAACCCGGCGACCACGGGGGTCGGGGTCTCGACTCCGGTGATGTTCGCGCCGTGCAGCGTGGCGGTCGCATCCGGCGTACCCTGCACGTACGCCAGCAGGGCCGCGCGATACGTGTCGGAGATGTGCACCGTGGGCACCGAGTGGAAGTCGTTGTCGAGCGACCCCGGCGTGACGTTCACCAGGATCATGCCGACGCCGCCGGCCTCGGCCACCGCCTGCGACTTCTCGACGCGGGCATTGGTGCCGCGGTCGCAGACGACGATCTTGCCGGTCACGACGGCCGGGTCGAGCGTGTCGAGGAAGCACAGCTGAGCCTCCGCGACCGCCGCACCCGCTGCTGCGGCGTCGCCGGCATAGACGACCGGTGCGGTCACGGTCTCACCGAACGGGACGCTCACCGAAGCGCCGGCGGCGAGGACGGGTCCGGCCTCGACCGTGCCCTCGTACGTCGGGATGGTGGATGCCGCGACCGTCGTGTACCACGGCGACGCGTGGTCGGCGGTCGAGGCGCCAGGGCCGTCGTTGCCGGCGCTGACCGCGACGAAGATGCCGGCGGCCGCGGCGTTGAAGAACGCCGCGTCCTCGGTGGCGAACGTCGTCGTCGCGGCGCCGCCGCCGATCGAGTAGTTGATGACGTCCACGCCGTCAGCGGCGGCGGCGTTGATCGCTGCCATCAGGTCGCTCAGCGCGCAGATGTCGTCGTCGGTGATGAGCGGGTCGGGCCCGACGTAGCAGGCCTTGTACGCGGCCACCCTGGCCGCCGGTGCCACACCGGAGATGGCGCCGAAGTCGATTCCTTCGACGGATGCCGCGACGTCGTGGTTGCCCGCTGCCGTGCCTGCCGTGTGCGACCCATGGCCGTCGGCGTCCCGGGGAGAGAGGTAATCGGGGGCGAAGTCGAAGCCCGCCGCGGCGGCGCCGGCGCTGAAGTACTTCGCGCCGACGAGTTTGGTGGAGTAGTCGTCGACGTCCCACTCTTCGCCGGTGACTCTGTCGCTGCGGAACGTGTTGCCGTCGGCCTTGGCGTAGACGACGGTGTTGCCGTCGAGGTACGGCTCCGCACCCGCGGCGGTACCCAGCGGCGCACCCGCGAACGACGGGTTCTCGGGGGCGATGCCGGTGTCGATGACGCCGACGACCGTGCCGGCGCCGGCCTGGTCGACGCCGCCGACGGCGTTCCACACGCCCGCGTCGCCTTCGAGTCCGAGGAACTCGGTCGACGGGACGGCATCCGGGTGCAGGATCTCGTCGGGAACGACGGACTTGACGCCGTCGGCGCCGGCGAGCTTCGCCGCCTGCGCTGCGGTGAGGTTGGCGGTGAACGCGTTGAGCGTGATGGTCAGCGTGCCGTCAGGCGTCACGCCTGCCTCGGTGGCGACGTCGCGCTGCCGCTCCTCGAGGAAGTCCGAGTACCGCTGGACGTCTCGTTTCGACGCGTCGAGCTTCTCGCCCGCCTCGGGCTTGGTGGGAGCCAGGCCGGCCTCGCCGCCTTCGTAGGTGGCCGCCGGGGCCTCGTCGAGCAGGACGATGTAGCGTCCGGCCGAGAGGTCGATGGGGATGGGGGTGTTCACCTCCTCCGGTTCGGCACCGAAACTGGCGGTGGCGGTACCGGTGAACAGTGCGGCGAGTGTGACGACCGCTGCTGCCCGCACGGAGGATCGACCCATGTTGGCCTCCATCGTGGATATGAGGAAGTTGCCGCGCCACATCGTTGGGGCGCAGCACGCTCCAACGTAACTCCCAGGCGACTCTCAGTAAATGAGAGCTCCATGAGAACCGCCCTCCCGCCCGCCGGTACGCTGGGCAGGTGGCCCGAGTTTCCCGACTGTCGACGAGCGTTCTGCTCACTTGCGCGGCGATCGGGGTGGCGACCGGTGCGCTGCAGGCGGGCGCCGGAGCGATCAGCGGGTTCGTCTCGGCCGGGGTCCCCCTCTTGTACGGGCTCGTGCTCGGGGTCCACGTCCTGCCGGGTGTGATCGCACAGGACGTGCTCCGACGCCCGTGGGTCGCGCTCATCACCCACCTGATCGCCGCTCTCGTCGCGAGCGCCGTCGTCCCGCTGTGGATCGGCCGGTACATCGGCACCGCCCTGCTGATCGGCGGGCTGCAGGAGCTGATCGCGGCGATGTCGCGCTACCGCCGCTGGGAGTCCTGGCGCTTCTTCCTCTCCGCGGTCATCGTGGGTGCAGTGATCGCGATTGCGATCTGGTTCACCGCCGACGTCTCGCGCTTCCCGGTGTGGGGGCAGATCGTCTATGTCGCACTGTTCGTGCTCGGTCCCGTCGGCTGGACCGCCGTCGGCCTCGGCGTCGGCAGCGCGCTGCGACGAGCAGGAGTCGCGCGTCGCAGCCGGCCCTGAGGCATCCTGTCCCCGCAAACCGGAGTGGCCTTGCGGGTTAGGTCACGCTAAGTTAGGGGAGGCTTAGTTACCCCGACGATCGGATGCCCGTGTCCTCTGCCGTGCCGCTGCTGCGGGTGCGCGACCTCGGCATCACCCACGACGGCGAGACCACACCGGCTCCCGCATCCGTCTCGTTCGACGTCGCGCCCGGCGAGGTCGTGCTCCTTCTCGGCCCGAGCGGCTCGGGCAAGTCGACCCTGAGCCTCGCGCTGAACGGCCTGATCCCCCATGCCGTGCCCGCGACCGTCACCGGCTCGGTGGTCGTGGACGGCCTGGACACGAACACCACACCGGTGGCCGAGCTCAGCACCCGCGTCGGCATGGTCTTCCAGGATCCCGACGCCCAGCTGGTCACCGGCACACTTCTGGATGAGGTGGCCTTCGGTCCTGAGAACCTCCGGATGCCGGTGGCAGAGGTGCTCGCACGCGCCGAGGCGGCGCTGCGCCGAGTGGGTCTGTGGGAGCGACGCGGCGAGAACCCCGACCGCCTGTCGGGCGGTGGCCGCCAGCGGCTGGCGATCGCGTGCGCCCTCGCGATGGGGTCGCCGCTGCTCGTGCTCGACGAACCGACCGCGAACCTCGATCCGCGCGGAATCGAGGAGGTGTACGACGCCCTGGCCGAACTGGTCGCGGCGGGCGATCGCGCCATCCTGCTGGTCGAGCACAACCTCGACGCCGCCGTCGGCTTCGTCGACCGGGTCGTCGTGCTCGACCACGACGGCCGCCTCGCCGCCGACGGCACCGTCCACGACGTGCTGCGCGGCCGCGCCGAAGAACTGCACGAGATGGGCGTGTGGCTGCCGGTGTCGTCGATCGCCGCGCTGCGCCTGCGGCGCGCCGGCTTCGTTCTCGACCCCCTGCCCTTGACGCCGGCGGAGCTGCACTCCGCCCTCGAGGCCGAGGAAGGCCAGACACCTCCTGACACCCGGTCGTCGAGCGAGCGAGGAACGAGCGAGACGAAACGACCCGAACCGACGGGCGACGTACTCATCACGGTCCGCGGCCTGAGCCTCCGCCGGGGGCGGAGCGAGGTGCTGCACGGCATCGATCTGGACATCGCCCGCGGAGAGTTCGTCGCGATCGTCGGAGCCAACGGCGCCGGAAAGACCAGCCTCATCCAGGCGATGGCAGGGGTCGTGCCGCCGCCTCGCGGCACCGTGACGGTGGATGGCATCGATATCGGCCGCGCCGACGCGCGCACCCTCAGCTCGCGCATCGGCTTCGTGTTCCAGAACCCCGAGCACCAGTTCATCGCCCACACGGTGTTCGACGAGATCGCGCACGGCCTGCGACTGCAGCACCTGCCCGACGATGAGGTGCGCACGCGCGCGGAGGCGCTGCTCGACCGTTTCGGCCTCGCCGGCAGGGCCGAGAGCCACCCGTTCCTGCTGTCGGGCGGCCAGAAGCGCCGGCTCTCGGTGGGCACCGCTCTCGTCGCCGGCGCCCCGGTTCTGGTGCTCGACGAGCCGACGTTCGGCCAGGACCGCGCTCGCGCCGACGAACTGCTCGGCTTGCTGTCCGAGCTGAACGCCGACGGCACGACGATCATCGTCGTCACGCACGACATGCAGCTGGTCACCGAGTACGCCGACCGCACCGTGGTGATGACGGACGGCCGCGTGCTCGCATCCGGCGCCACTCCGGAGGTCTTCGCGGACGCCGCGCTGATCGAGCGTGCCGGCCTTCGGCTGCCGCCGCTGCGGCGCGCGCTGCACGGCCTGCAGCGGCATCCGGAACTCTCGCGCATCGCGCGACTCACGGACCTTCCCGGCGCGCGGGCGTCCACGCCGGCGACGGCCGCGCACCACACGGGAGGTGCGGCATGACCGACTCCGCCCCGCTGCTGGCCGTGCAGGCGCCCGACGCACAGTTCGATCCGTACGCGCAGCGCGTCGAGGCATCCCCGGTCCGGTTCCTCTACGCCCTCAACCCGCTCGCGAAACTCGCCGCTCCCTTGCCCGCAATGATCGTGCTGATCTTCGTACGGGATGCCGCGACGCCGGCGGCGTTCCTCGTGCTGGCCTACGCCGTGCTGCTGGTGGGCGCGCAGTTCACGCGCGTGCTCGCCGGTGTGCTGCTGCTGGCGCTGCCGCTGGGGGCGATGGCCATCGGCTTCGGCTTCTCGCTGTGGACGGATGCGTCACAGGTCGACGACACCCCGGTTTTCTGGCAGATCGGCGGGTGGACCCTGTACCAGGGTGCGCTCGCGATCGGATTCGCGACCGGTCTGCGCCTCGCGGCGATCGTCGCCCTCACCCTCATCGCCGGCCTGTCGACCACGGGCCCCGACCTCGTGCGCGCCAGCGTGCAGCACCTGCGAGTGCCCTACCGCATCGGCTACACGGCACTGGCCGCCTTCCGGTTCGTGCCCCGGTTCGGCCACGAGCTCGATGTGATCCGGCAGGCGCACCGGGTGCGCGGATCCCACGGCGGACGTGGCCCGTTCACCGCCGTCGCGCGCTGGTTCGGCTATGTCGTGCCGTTGATGGCGGGCGCGATCCGCCACGCCGAGCGCGTCGCGCTGGCGATGGACTCACGCGCGTTCGGCGCCTATCCCGACCGGACCGAACGGCATCTGGTTCCGTACCGGGTGCGCGACACCGTCTTCATCGTGCTGTTCTGGGCTGCCTCGGCCGCCGTGCTCTGGTTCTTCTTCCCGTGGGGCCTCGGCTAGCCCGAACGCTTCGCGATCCCACACCCCTTCACCGCATACCGATCATCGGAGGACACATGGCCCAGGCCAGTCGACTCGTCAAGCCCGAGACCCAGGGACTCGTGCATCTGACCGTGCTGCGCACCGAGCGCCTGTCGCCGCACTGGATGCGCGTCACGCTCGGCGGCGGCGAGATCTCGCAATTCCGCCACATGGGCTATGACCAGTGGTTCCGCATCTTCCTGCCGCTCGGCGGCGACGAGGGCCTCGACCGCCTTCCCGCGAAGGCGAACAAGATGTTCGGCTACCTGCGGTACCTGCGCATCCCCGACGGCGTGCGGCCGGTGATGCGCAACTACTCTGTGCGCGCGTACCGTCCGGCGACCGAGTCGGCAGGCGCCGAGATCGACGTGGACTTCGTGCTGCACGGTTCGGCCGCCGACGGCACGGCCGGCCCCGCTTCGCGGTGGGCCGAGACCTGCGAGCCGCGTGAGAGCGTCGTCATCATCGACGAGGGCCTGGCGTTCAATCCCGCGCGCGGGGTCGACCGAGTGGTGCTCGTCGCCGACGAGACCGGGCTTCCCGCGATCGCGAGCATCTGCGCGACACTGCCCGCCGATTCTTCGGGCGTGGCAATCATCGAGGTGCCGTCGGCCGAGGACGCCCTCGAGTTCCCGCATCCGGCCGGGATCACGGTGCGCTGGATCGTGCGCGAGCACGGCATCAAACCGGGATCGCTCGCGCTGCACGCACTGACCGAAGCAGCGCTTCCGGATGCTCCGTTCCACGCCTACATCGTGGGCGAGCAGGCGCTTCCGACCGAAGCGCGACGGCATCTGGTCGGTGAGCGCGGGGTCTCGAAGGACCTCGTGAGCTTCTGCGGATACTGGCGTGTCGGTGCGTCGTCACCCACCCCGAAGTCGCAGGCCGCTCCTGCGGAGATGACGGCATGAGCCGCTCCAACCGCGCCCAGGTCTCGACCGCCTACTTGTTGACGTGCGCCGCGATCGGCGTCGCGGGCGGCATCGTGCTGGCCGCCGGCTGGTGGATCTCGTCGATGCTGTTCATCACCATGCCCCTCATCTCGGTCGCGATCGCGGGACTGTGGCTCATGCCCGCCGTCATCGCGCTGCGCCTCATCCAGCGCCCGTTCGCCGGCCTGCTGGTCGGGCTCATCTCGGGGCTCGTGCTCGCGCCGTTGTTCACCGTCGGCGCCATCGGCACGACGCTGTGGTGGGCGCTGTTCGCCGAGCTCGGCTTCCTGCTGGTGCTGTACCGGTTCTGGCGCACGTGGCAGCACTACGCGAGCGCGCTCATCGTCAGCATCGTCTACCCGGTCATGGCGGCTGCCTCCTTCGACCTCTGGACGATCCCGCTCGGCATGCAGATCGCCTATTTCGGCGTCACGCTCGCCAGCTGCTTCGCCGGCACGTGGCTCGGCATCGTCGTCGCAGATCGCCTGCGCTCCGCGGGCGTCGCGAAGCTCGCGCGGCGCCGCACACCGGTGGCAGCAGCGGAACCCGCCGCCTGACACGGCCTTCGCCGAGGGTTGTCGCGTCGGCGCCGCTATGCTCGCGGCGAGCGGGGCCGACAGGCGCCGCTGTGCGGGCGGCGGAGGTGCGCGATGGCATTCGATCACGCGGTGGTCGTCGGTGCAGGCATCGGCGGACTGCTCTCGGCCGCGGCGCTCGCCCCGCGCTTCGAGCGCGTGACGATCCTCGAGCGGGATGCGCTCCCCGTCGATGCGACGCACCGCCGCGGCGTTCCGCAAGGAGAGCAGATGCACGTGCTCCTCGCGATCGGCCAGGATGCCTTCGAAGAGCTGCTGCCGGGGATCGGTGCAGCCTGGGCGGATGCCGGGGCGGCATGGTTCGACTCGACGCGCGATGTCGCGAGCTTCAGCTCCCAGGGATGGACGGCTCGCGGCCCGAGCGAGGCCTGGACCTACGGCATCCGTCGTCTCGTCCTCGAACGGATCGTGCGTGACCGGATCCGCGCGATCCCGACCGTCACGATCGCCCAGGGAACCGTGACGGGCCTGCGGGCGTCGCGCGACGGCAGCCGGGTGACCGGGGTCGAACTGCGGGGCGAGGAGGCCATCGAAGCGGACCTCGTCGTCGACGCGTCGGGCCGCACGTCGCACGCGGCGGAATGGATCACCGCGCTCGGGTTCGAGCCACCGGCCGAACATGAGATCGTCAGCGACATCGTCTACTCGACTGCCGTGGTGCGACTCAGCGCCGACGCGCTGCGGCCCGACATCCGCGGCGTGCTCGCACCGCCGACACCGATCAACCCTCGTGGTGCCGTTCTCCTCCCGTGCGGCGACGGGCTGCACCAGATCGTGACGGTCGCGCAGAACGCGTCTCGGGCGCCCGCGGACCGAGACGAGTTCCTCGCGGAGCTGGACCGAGCCCCCACGCCGGTCGTCGCCGACGCGGCCCGCCGGGCCGAGTTCGTCGACGATCCGAAGCCCTTCAAGATCCGCGGAACGCGCCGGACCCGGTGGGAGGACATGGCCTCACGACCGGACGGCTTCGTCGCGGTCGGCGACTCGGTGCTCGCTCTGAACCCGATCTACGGGCAGGGCATGTCCGTCGCAGCGGTCGAAGCCCTGCGGATGCGCGACCTCGTCGCCAGCGCGGATGCCGGAGATCCGACGAGCCTCGCGAGGCGAATCCAGGAGTCGTTCCGCTCGACCCTGGACTTCGTGTTCGACTAGGTCTCCGCAGCGATGCGCGCTTCGCGGCGACCGCTCTTCACGGTGTCGAGGCCCCGCCGCCGCCGAAGACCCGTGTGCTCGGCACGCTGGCGACCGAGGACTGGAAGGTCGCCGTCGCCGCGCGATACGTCAGCCACTACTTCTCGGCCGAGCCCCTCCAGCGGCCCGAGATCCAGGCCCGCATCCGAGCGTGGGCTTCGAGCCGGCGCCGGCCGCGCAACACCGATCCCGGCGACGTCCCGAAGCCGTTCGACGGAGAACCCCTGCCGCGCTGAGACTTCACGCCGACACGAAATGGATGCCGCACGGGGCTCAGACGCCACGGATGTCGGCCCGAGTTCGGACTATGTCGGGCGCGGGGCGGCGACGACCGACGCGAACGCCGCGGCGAGCGAGTTCGCGACCTCCTCCGGCGTGCCCAGATACCCGCTCACCATCCCGCCATCTCGCAACAGCATGAGCTGCCGGGCGACCGCCGCAGCACGACCCGGCTCGGTCTCACCCGCGACCTCGGTGAAGAAGTCGAACATCCATCGACGATGGGCGTCGACCGCTTGCCGGACCGGATCCTGAGCGTCGGAGAATTCGGCAGCCGCGTTGATGAACGCGCATCCGCGGAACCCGGGCCGGCAGCTGGCCTCGCCGATGCCCACGGCGAGAGCGCGCAGCGTTCCCACCGGATCGCCCGGTCGATGCACGCTCTGCATCCAATTCCGCTCCGCTTCGGCTTGCTGCTCGAGATAGTGGATCACCAACTCGCCCTTGCTGCGGAAGTGCCGGTAGAAAGTCACCTTCGTGACGCCGACCTGCTCGATGATGCGGTCGGCGCTGGTGGCGCGGATTCCCTGCGCGTAGAAGAGCTCGCTGGCCGCCGCGAGGATACGCGCGCGTGTGCTGGGCCCGGAGGTCGTGCGACGCGTGTGCTCGCCAAGCTCTGCATGCACCTGCTGCTCCGATCCGGGTTGTGCTGGTTGCCCCAGCGACGTTTCTATCCTAGAGTCTGTGATGTAGACGTACTAGTAACTCTACATCCATCCCTCGAAAGAAGATCATGAGCTCTGCCGTTTCATCCGTCGCCCTCGGCGCAACTCTGCGCCGCATCTACTTCATCCGGTTCGCGTTCGCTCTCCTCTGGGCGGCGCTCGTGTTCACCGTCGGGAGCGCGGCAGGCCCGCTCCAGACCGTGCTCCTGGTTCTCTACCCGCTCGTCGACGCAGGCGCCGTCCTGGCACAGATTCGCTCCGAAGGCGATTCGCGCGGACCGCGTCCGGCGGAGCTGATCAACGTCATCCTGAGCGCGATCGCCGCGATCGCCCTCGGATGGGCGTCGACGGTTTCAACCCCTGCGGTCCTGCTCGCGTGGGGGACGTGGGCGATCGTGTCCGGCCTGACACAGCTGTTCGCTGCGATTCTCCGCCGCACGTCAGGCGGTCAGGTGCCCCTCATCATCAGCGGCGGCATTTCGGTTCTCGCCGGCGCGGCGTTCGCGGCTCAGGGCCTGCAAGGGTGCGGCACCGTCTCCGGCGTCGGCGGTTACGCCGTTCTCGGCGGGATCTTCTTCCTCATCGCCGCCATCCGCTTGAGCATCGCACTGAAGAAGGTCTCAGCATGACGGCGTTCGACTACGACCTCATCGTCGTAGGCGCCGGCCCCGTCGGCGAGAACGTCGCAGACTATGCCGCCAAGCAGGGTGTTCGCGTCGCCGTCGTCGAATCCGAGCTCGTGGGAGGTGAATGCTCGTACTGGGCATGCATGCCTTCGAAGGCGCTTCTGCGCAGCGGTCACGCGATCCGTGCCGCTCAGCGCCTGGCGGGAGCACGCGAGGCCGTCACCGGCCGGATCGACGTCGCGGCCGTGCTCGCGAGGCGCTCGGAGTTCACCGACCATTGGAACGACGACGGGCAGGTCGCGTGGCTCGATTCTGCCGGAATCGAGCTCATCCGCGGCCACGGGCGCCTCGTCGGACCACAGCAGGTACAGGTCGGCGAGCGCGTGTTCAGGGCGAAGGCAGTGGCATTGGCGACCGGATCGGTTCCCTTCGTGCCGCCGATCCCGGGTCTCGAGACCGTCGCGGCTTGGGGCACTCGGGAGGCCACTGCCGCCGACCATGTTCCGGTGCGCCTGATCGTCATCGGAGGAGGCGTCGCTGGGACGGAGCTGGCCTTCGCCTTCGCGTCGCTCGGCTCGCAGGTGACGGTGATCTCGCGGACGCCGCTGCTGGACCAGGAGGAGCCGTTCGTCGGCGAGTACATCGCCGACGCGCTCGAGCGCGAAGGCGTGGACGTGCGCCTCGGCGTGACCCCTGAGCGTGTGGTCCGTGATCCCGACGGCACCGTTCGCGTGCTCCTTCCCGATGGGACGAATCTGCACGCCGACGAGATCCTCGTCTCCACCGGTCGACGCCCGAACACCGGCGATCTGGGTCTGGAGACCGTCGGGCTCACTCCGGGCGAAGCGGTCCCCGTCGACGACACCATGCTCGTCGACGGGAACGACTGGCTGTACGCGGTGGGCGACGTGAACGGTCGCGTGCTCCTGACCCACCAAGGCAAGTACCAGGCTCGCGCCGCCGGTGAAGCGATCGCGGCGCGTCTGCAGGGCAGACCCGTGGACGACGCGCCTTGGGGCGCGCACGTCGCGACCGCTGACCACCGGTCGGTGCCGCATGTGGTGTTCACCGACCCCGAGGTGGCGAGCATCGGTCTGACCGAAGAGCGCGCGCGGCGCGCGGGCATCGCGGTTCGAGCCGTCGAGTACGACCTCGGCTGGGTGAGCGGCGCGAAGCTTCACGCCGACGGATACACCGGGCGCGCCAAGCTCGTCGTCGACGAGGATCGCCAGGTCGTCGTGGGGGCGACCTTCGTCGGTCAGGACGTGGCCGAGCTCCTCCATTCCGCGACGATCGCCGTCGTCGGCGAAGTGCCGATCGATCGCCTCTGGCATGCGGTGCCGTCGTACCCGACGATCAGCGAGATCTGGCTTCGACTTCTCGAAGCCTACGGACGCCCGGACGGCAGCCATCAGTCCCCCGCCGCCCCGCGGGTGGAGGCGACTGACCGCGTCGGGGCATGACGAACGATCCGACCTCACCACAACATCGAAGGAGCAAGCCAATGCCGACGAAGATCACCCTCATCTTCGACAACCCCGACGACGTCATCGCGTTCGAAGCGGAGTACACCCGCGTCATCGACCTGGCCCGTCAGCTCCCAGGTCTGCAGCGCCTGGAGGACGCCAAGGTCTGGCCGAAGGAAGACGGCACCCCGACCCCCGCGCACCGCACACTCGACCTGTACTTCGGCGACTACGACGAGGCCTCGCGCGCAGTGACGACATCGATCGGAGGAGAGTTCTTCCAGCGCGTCATCGGGACGGGGACCGCGTTCACCGGTCTGTTCTCGGACATCCAAGCAGCCTGATACAGACGACACGGCCATCCCCGATCCCGGGGATGGCCGTGTTCGTCCGTGGAGGATGCTCAGCGCTTGCCGACGATCTGGCGGCTCACGATGTCGCGCATGATCTCGTTCGTGCCGCCGTAGATGCGGTGCACGCGCGCGTCGAGGTAGGCGCGGGCGATCGGGTATTCGGTGATGTAGCCGTAGCCGCCGTGCAGCTGCACGCCGATGTCGAGCAGCTCGGCCTCGCGGTCGGTCGTCCAGAACTTGACCTTCGCGGCCTCTTCGGCCGTGAGCTTCTGGTCCTTGTAGAGCATCATTGCGCGGTCGACATAGGTCCACATCACGTCGACGGTGGTGGCCATGTCGGCGAGCTTGAAGCGCGTGTTCTGGAAGTCGGCGATGCGCTCGCCGAACGCCTCCCGGCTGAGGGTGTAGTCGCGCGTCCAGACGAACGCAGCCTCGCCGGCGGCGGCCGCGGCGACGCCGATCGAGAGGCGCTCGAGCGGCAGGTTCATCATGAGCTGGATGAAGCCCTGACCCTCCCTGCCACTGATCAGGTTCTCTTCGGGCACGAACACATCGGTGAACGAGAGCTCGGCGGTGTCCCACCCGTGGAAGCCCATCTTCTCGAGCTTCTTGCCGTGGTCGAAGCCCTCCATGCCGTTCTCGAGGATCAGCAGGCTGAAGGCATCCGGACGGTTGCCTTCACCGGTCTTGACGAAGGTCACGACCATGTCGGCCGTCTTGCCCGACGAGATGAACGTCTTGGCCCCGTTGACGAGGTAGCCGCCGTCGACCTTCTTCGCCGTCGTCTTGATGCCGCGCAGGTCGGAGCCGGCGCCGGGCTCGGTCATCGCGAGGGCGCCGAGGATCTCGCCGGTCGCCATTCCCGGCAGCCACTTCTCCTTCTGCGCCTGGGTGCCCATGTGCACGATGTACGGCACGGCCAGGTCGTCCTGGATGCCGAGTGCACCGGCGAGCGAGCCGAGGCCCGCGCCGATGGTCTCTTCGAGCACGACCGATCGGAAGCGGTAGTCCTGCAGCATTCCGGCGCCGCCGAACTCCTCGGGCACGGACAGGCCGATGATGCCGGCTTCGCCGGCGGCGAGCATGGTGGCCCGGTCGATCTCGCCGGCTGCGTCCCACTGCCTGCGCTTCTCGTCGGACGCGTAGCGCTTGATGAACTCTTTGACGACGTCGCGGAACGCCTCGTGGTCCTCGTCGTAGATATCCCGCTCCATGGCAGGCGAAACCTCTCTCCTCGTCGAGCCCGCGGCGCTGCTCTCGGCCGCGGCACGTCGATCCTACGCCGAACCGCGACATTCAGTCTCACGAAAGATGGAATCGAGTTCCGGCGTCACTCCGCGTAGTCGGGCGCGGGCGGCAGGGCGAAGAACTCCTCCAGGGACGTCCACCCGCCTTCGTGATAGGCACGCGCCAGCTCTCGGCCGACGTAGCGCAGGTGCCAGGGCTCCGGCAGGTAGCCCGTGACGGCGGTCGCGCCGTCCACGTACCGCACGATCCAGCCGTGCTCCCACGCGTGCTCGGCGATCCATCGGCCCTGCGCCGTGCCGGCGAGGTCATCGAGGCTTCCGCACGCGCCGGCGCACGCGACGACGTCCGCGCCGAGCCCCAGCTGGTGCTCGGAGTAGCCGGGCCGGGCGCTGACCTGATCGGCCTGCTCGCCCCGTTGCGCGAAATGGCGCCCGTAGGTCTCCTGCTGCGTCTGGTACGACCGGAAGGCGCTCTCGAGGGCGACCTCGCCGACGCCGGCATCGCGCGCCGCCGCGACGAGGGAGGTGAGCCCGGATGCCGCCTCCGCCCGCAACGCGCCGCCTTCGATGTTGCGCACGCCCTCCGGCATCACCAGCGCCGACGGCCGGTAGTCGATCGGCGACGCCGGGCGCAGCTTGTCGACGACCGCCCACACTCGCGCGGAATCTCCGAGGTCGACACAGCTCGCCGATCCCCCCGCGACCGCGGAGCGGAACGCCTCGCCGCCTCCGGCGGCCAGCACGGCGGCCTCGTCATCGCCCGACTGGAGCGCAGCGACGAACTCGGGGACCGCGCACAGGTCCGTGACGACAGGGGACTGTCTCACATCGGGCACGGGCAGCTGCTCGATCTCGGGCGGATCGCCCGCCAGCGACATCGTCGCCTCGACGGTGTCGGCGGGTGGTGCGACGATCGCGGTGAGCGCGGCCGAGGAGCCGACCAGGAGTGCGGCGCCGACCGCGAGGCCGGCCACGACGCCCGCACGCTTCCAGCGACGCGTGCGGGCATGGTGGGCATGAACCCCATCGGGATCGAACAGTTCGGCCGCGCGTGCCGCGCGGCGACTGCCCACGGGCGGGGCAGCGCTCCCGGAGCGAGTACTGTGCTCGGCACGCGTGCGGTTCTCAGCGCGGGCGCTCTTCTCGGCGCGGGCGCGTCGCTCCGCCTCGTCGCGCATCGCTCGCGCGGCACGACGAGTACCGGGGGCCGGCCGGGAGGGTTCGGGCTTGCCAGGCGCCGTCACGTTAGCCATTGTGGCCCTCGGGCCCGATCGACGCGAACCCGGGCCGAACTGTCCCTCGGTCGATGTTCGATGTAATGCGAGGTCTGCTTGACCGATGCTCGAAGATATGTTCTCATGGAAGCATGCGGTGGCAGGGACAGGAATTGGGCGTGGCGGATGCCGCGGCCCTGCCCGGCCTCGAGCAGCTGAACGGTCTCGTCCAGTCGGTGACGACGCCGGAATTCGCCGGCATGACCTTCCACGAGGTGCTCTGCAAGTCCGCTCTCAACCATGTTCCGAGCTCTTCGGCCATGCCCTTCGACTGGACGGTGAACCCGTACCGCGGCTGCAGTCATGCATGCGTGTACTGTCTGGATCCGGACACACTGGTGCTGATGTCCGATGGCCGCAGCAAGCGCATCGGCGATGTGCGCGCGGGCGACGAGGTGATCGGCACTCGGCGAGAGGGCTCGTACCGTCGCTATGTCGCGGCAACGGTGTCGGCGCAATGGACGACCCGCAAGCACGCCTACCGCGTGACGCTCGCCGACGGCACGGAACTCGTGGCGAGCGGCGACCACCGCTTCTTGACGGAACGCGGTTGGAAGTACGTGCAGCCCGGCCAGGCCGGTTCTCAGCGACCGCATCTCACAACCAATAACAAGCTCGTCGGCTTCGGGTCAGGCGGCGTCCCCGCCTCCAACACCGAGACCGATGACTATCGGCGGGGTTACTTGTGCGGGATGATCCGCGGCGACGGGATGATGCTCAAGCGCGAGTACGACCGGTCCAACGGACGTGGTCGCTACATGGCGCATCGTTTTCGCCTCGCGCTCGCCGATGATGAGGCCCTATCTCGTTCGAGGGACTTCCTGCAGATCGGCGGCGTGGAGACTTCCCTCAGGCAGTTCACCCCGGCGACTGCGACTCGACGGGAGATGACCGGAATCTTCACGTCGCGAGCGGACGACTTCGCTGCGATCGCTGCGCTCATCGGATGGCCGGAGGAGCCGTCGCTGGAGTGGTCTCGAGGGTTCCTTGCCGGAATCTTCGATGCCGAAGGCAGCTGCAGCCGCGGCATACTCCGGATCACGAATTCGGATCCGAGGATCCTGTCCGCCATTGCCGCGGCCTTCGACGCGCACGGCTTCCGCTATGTGCAGGAACCGCCGCGTCCGAACGGGGTCAGTTCCATTCGTCTCCTCGGCGGTCTGCCGACGCGGCGTCGCTTCTTCGATCTGACGAACCCCGCCATCACTCGCAAGCTGAACATCATCGGGGATGCGGTGAAGTCGGATGCGCCACTGCGTGTCGTCGCGATCGAAGACCTCGGAGAGACCATCGACATGGTCGACATCACGACCTCGACCGGCGACTTCATCGCGAACGGCGTGATCAGCCACAACTGCTTCGCCCGCGGGACCCACGAGTACCTCGAACTCGATGCGGGGAAGGACTTCGACTCGCAGATCGTCGTGAAGGTGAACGTCGTCGACGTGCTGCAGAAGGAGCTGCGACGAGGTACGTGGATGCGCGAGCCGGTCGCGCTCGGCACCAACACCGACCCGTACCAGCGAGCGGAAGGCCGCTACAAGCTGATGCCCGGCATCGCCTCGGCGCTCGCCGAATCGGGTACTCCGTTCTCGATCCTCACCAAGGGCACGATGATCCGCCGAGATCTGCCGTTGCTGAAAGATGCCGCACGTCACGTCGACGTGACGATCGCCACCTCCATCGCGGTGTTCGACGACGAGCTTCAGCACATCATCGAGCCCGGAACCCCCACCGCGACGGCGCGGCTGGAGACGGTGCGCGCGGCGACCGAGGCAGGCTTCCGCGTGACCGTCTTCCTCATGCCGATCATCCCGCATCTGACCGACTCCATCGCGGCGATCGACCACGCGCTGACCCGCATCAAGGATGCGGGTGCGTCACGCGTCGTGTACGGCGCACTGCATCTGCGGCCCGGCGCCAAGCAGTGGTTCATGCAATGGCTCGAGCAGCGGCATCCGGAGCTCGTCTCGTCGTATCGAGGCCTGTATCCCGGGATGACTGCCAACGCGCCCAAGGCCTACCGGTCGTGGCTTGCCAAGCGCGTGCGGCCTCTGCTTCGCGTCCACGGCCTGGACGGCCGCGCCGAAGACGACGCTCCGCGGGGCGCACCCGTCTCGGGCCTGGCCGCCCGCTCGGCGCCGATCATCGTCACCTCGCGCGGCCGGGCGGCGCAGCCGCGCCCTGCCGGCGTGGGTGACGGGCGCGAAGCATCCGCCCGGCTCTTCTGACACTCACACCGCTACTGCCTCGGCGGTTTCGCGGAGCGCCGCGGCGGACGCCTCTCCCGCTCGGGACGACGTAGGAACCGGCCGCGTGACGAAGTCGACGACGGCGTCGAGGAACGGATCGGCCGTGAGGATCCGGTTGTGTCCGTAGCCGCTCGTCGACAGCAGACGCGATCCCGGGTTCGCGTCCGTGATGCGCGACGCCTCGGCGAACGGAACGCGACGATCGGCGTCGTCGTGGATGACGAGCAGCGGCGTCCCCGGCAACGGCCGCCGGACCGCGGAGAGCCACGTGAACGGGTCGGCATCGCCGGGGAAGTACTTACGCGCGAAAACCTGCGCGAGCGCGTCCGAGGTGCGGTCGGGGTAACGGAGCGTCGATTGGAATCGCGTCAGCAGGGTTTCGGCAGCAGCCGGCGCCGCGACCGTGACCACTCGCTCCGTCTCGATCCCTCCTGCCGTCGAGACGAGTGTGGCAAGGCCCCCGAATGAGTGGCCGACGATCGCCTCGAAGCGCCCGTACCGCTCTTGCAGAGCGCCGAGCACATCGCGCCAGTCGACGAGGTAGGTCCTGCGGCCCGCCGAGTCGCCGTGGGCGGGCGCGTCGAAGGCCACCACTCGATACCGCTCGGCGATGAGTTCGCGCACCAGCGTCGCGAACTGGCTGGCGCGCCCGTTCCAGCCATGGGCGAGCACGACCGTGCGGTTGCCGGCGCCCCACTCGTAGGCCACGACATCGACGCCGGTGCCGGCGACGCCGGGGATGCGCACCACTGACCGCCGTGAGCGCGACATTGTAGGGAGATCGACCGTGCGCACCGGTCGAGGCCGGTCGACATGGGCGAACAGCGGCATGGCCGCTGCCGCACCCCACCGAGGCGAGACGGATCCTGCGGCGCGCACGCCGGCGCCGGCAAGCGAGAGGACGGTGTTCATCATGCTCCAATCCGGGTATACGAACGGTCGTACTTAGTAATACGAACGATCGTACGGTATTCTGATCCCGTGGCACAAGGACAGATCGACGGACGCCGACTCCGGGGCGATGAATCCCGCCGGGGGATCCTCGCGCACGCCGTTGACACCGCCTCGGTCGACGGCCTCGACGGCATCACCATCGGGCGATTGGCGGATGCCTCAGGCCATAGCAAGAGCGGCGTCGCGACGCTGTTCGGGTCGAAGGAGCAGTTGCAGCTGGCCGTCGTGGCGGCAGCACGAGAGGTCTTCGTCGACAGCGTCGTCACTCCCGCCCGAGCGACCTCCGAGCGAGGGCTGTCGCGCGTGTGCGCATTGCTGTCGCAGTGGCTCGCGTACTCCGAGACACGCGTCTTCCGCGGCGGCTGCTTCTTCGCCGCGACGTCGGTCGAGTACGATTCCAAGCCCGGTGCGGTGCGCGACGCCGTCGTCGCGGCAAGCTCGGACTGGGAGGACTACCTCACGGTCAGCATCGAGTACGCGATGAAGGCGGGCGAGCTGCCCCTCCTCGACGATGCGCGCCAGCTCACGTTCGAGATGGTGTCCTTCCTGGAGGCGGCGAACACCCGATCCCTCTTGTACGCGAGCGCCGAGCCTTACGCCCGGGCAGCGACGGCCCTGCGGGCGCGCCTGACGAGCCTCGGCGGCGATCCCGACCTCATCGCGAGCGTGGTGCCGCCCGCGTCGGCCTGACGAAGGACGCTCGCCCGCACGCAAGATGCCGGCCATCGGCCCCTCAGGCGCTGTGGCCCATCTCGGCAGAGACGTCGCGGGCCGTGGCGAACAGGAGAGGCAGGTTCTCTTCGAGCTTGGCGAGCGTGGCGACGACTTCGATCGCCGTCACAGAGATTGCGGCGACGGTCTGACCGCGTGAATCCCGCACCGGGACCGCGACGCACATGACGTACGAATCGTGCTCGCCATTGTCGACGGCCCAGCCCCGCTGGCGAATGCCTGCCAGCTCGACCTCGAGCGAATCGCGGTCGGCGAATGTCGTGGGCGTGTAGCGCTCGAACACGACATGCGAGAGCAGCCGGTCGCGCTCCTGGCGGGGGAGGTAGGCCAAGATGACTTTGCCGACGGCGCTGGCGTAGATCGACACAGCGTGTCCCACCCGAGACGGCAACTGCACGGCCTGAAAAGCCGGACTGTCGACCTTGTCGACGTAGATGATCTCGTCGCCGATCAGCTGTGCGAGGTGCACGGTGTGCCCGGTGCGTCGCTGCAGGTCTCGCAGAAGGCCACCCGCGTGCTGCCGAAGATCCATTGAACCGAGGGTGAGCTCGGACAGTTCGATCAGGCCACTGCCGAAGACGTAGGTTCCAGCGCCCGTCTTCCGCACGAAGCGTGCGGCTTCCAGGGTCTGCAGGATCCTCAACGCGGTCGACTTGTGGACATCGAGCAGATCGGCCGCGTCGGAAAGGGACATCGGGCCCTCCGCTGATCGCTGGATCAATTCGATGGCCCGTTGCACGGCCTGCGACATGATGCCTCCATTGCGTTATCTGCAATGGAGTGTAGCGCTCAGCGAAATGGCTACCTAACGTTGCACGGGTTGCGACGCTCGTTGCGACGTGCACCGGAATTCGCTTTCACTACGAAGGAGTAAAGATGAGAGTTGCCAGGCACGGCAGGACGGGGATGATCGCCGCCGCTTCGGGCACGGCACTCGTCCTCGCGCTCACCGCGTGCAGCGCCACCGAGACGCCGACCGAGACCGGAGGCGTCACGACGGTCACCTTCGCGGCGTCGACCTTCGGAGACCCGGGCCGGGGTCCGCTGCTTCTCGAACTCGTGGACGAGTTCAACGCAAGCCAGGACGAAGTGCGGGTGGCCGCTGCCGCGGTGCCCTACCCGACCTTCGGGCAGACGATTCTGACGCAGATGGGCAGCGGCCTCGGTCCCGATCTCATCCGCTTCGACATGCCGGAGTTCGCCTCGGCATCGGAGGCGGGGCTCATCGCACCACTGGATGACCTCATCGACGTCGACGGATACGACCTGCTCGAGCAGCCCGACCAGTTCATGGTGCATGACGGCGTGCGGCACGGCATCATCTTCGAGGCCTCGAACTACGGCATGTTCTACAACACGGACCTGATCCCCGAGCCACCCACGACGTACGAGGAATTCTTCCAGACCGCTGTCGAGGTCACGGGTGGCGACACCTACGGGCTGGCGTTCCGGCAGACCGAGGCTGAAGAGGCCGGAGTATGGCAGGACATCTTCAACTACGTCTACGGATTCGGCGGTGCCTGGTCCGACGGCGAAGAACTGACGATCAACAGCCCTGACAACCTCGAGGGCCTCGAGGCATACCAGGAGCTCTACGACGCCAATGTGATTCCCAAGGGAGCCGACGCCGCAACCTTCCGCCGCATGTTCGCCGAGGGGAAGGTCGGCATGGAACTCAACAACGGCGGATACGTCTCCGCGACGAAGGGGCAGGGGCCGGACCTCAACTTCAGCGTCGCCCCGATCCCGTTCCCGGAGCGCGTGCAGGGCGCCATCCTCGCACCGATCGTGATCAACGAGGCCAGCCCAGCCAAGGAAGCGGCGGCGACGTTCATCGAATGGGTGCTCGAAGAGGAGAACCAGGTCAAGCTCCAGGAGATCCTCGGGGCGAGCAGTGTCGCGACGGTGACGGAGCGAAGTGCCGCGTCGCTGGAGGAGACACCGTTCCTTCCGGTCTTCGACGAGTTGACCGATTCGAGCCTTCCCCACGTCGTCCTCGGATTCGAGTCCCGGACCCCTGACATCCGCAAGGTGGTCGTGCAGAACGTGATCGCGGCTCTCCAAGGCGAGCAGACGATGCAGGAGGCCCTGGACAAGGCACAAGAACAGGCTGTCGAACTCGTCGGCTGAGCCCTGCGGCGTCGCCGGTGCCCCGTGGGCACCGGCGACGCTGCACTAAGGAGACCCATGGCAGTACACGCTCCACCGACCGCCGACCGCACCGTCAGCCGTCGCAAGAGTCCCCTCGGCAGCCGCTGGACGCCGTAT
>NZ_JBLWIH010000008.1:0-6207 GCF_051364985.1 Microbacterium sp. I2 | reverse complement strand
CCCCCCCCCCCCCCCCCCCCCCCCCCCCCGCTGCACTAAGGAGACCCATGGCAGTACACGCTCCACCGACCGCCGACCGCACCGTCAGCCGTCGCAAGAGTCCCCTCGGCAGCCGCTGGACGCCGTATGTCTTCCTCGGTCCTGCGGCGGTCTTCATCCTGCTGTTCCAGGCAGTCCCCCTGCTTCAGCAGATCTATATGAGCTTCACCCGCACCACGTTGCTGAACCCGACACGCAGCGAGTGGGTCGGCCTGTCCAACTACGAGCAGATCTTCGGCGACCCGGAGTTCCACCGCACGCTGATCACCACCCTCGTCTATACCGTCGTGTGCGTCGTTGGCTCTGTCGGCGTCGGGCTCGGCCTGGCCCTTCTCCTCAACCGCTCGTTCCGGGGCCGAGGCTTCGCGCGGGCGCTGATCACGGTGCCGTGGGCTGCTCCCGGTATCGCGGTCGCTCTCATCGCCACCTGGATGCTCAATGCCCAGTACGGCATCGTCAACCGATTCCTCAACGCCATCGGGCTCGGCGTTCCCGGCGGGGCGATCCTCGACAGCCCGCAATACGCGCTGCCGGCGATTCTCGTCACGACGGTCTGGCAGCTGTTCCCGTTCACCGCGGTGGTGCTGCTGTCAGCCTTGCAGGCGGTACCCCAGGATCTCGCCGAGGCTGCGACGATGGACGGCGCCGGCCGATGGTGGTCGTTCCGCGCTGTCACCTGGCAGGTGATCAAGCCCACCGTCGGCCTGCTGGCGCTTCTGATGACGATCTGGTCGATCCGGCGTTTCGAGCTGATCTGGCTGATGACGAGAGGCGGACCGGTCGGGACGACCGAGACCATCGTGATCGACCTGTACTCGCAGGCCTTCGAGTCGCAGCAGCTCGGCACGGCCGCGGCGATCGGCATGGTGGGCGTGCTCATCTCTCTCGTCGTCATCGGCGCGAGCGGTGCGGTCGCCCGGTTCCACGAGCGGGGTCAGGCATGACACGCGCCACGACATTCGGACTGGTCCTGCGCGTCATCGGCGTGCTCATCGCTCTCGGGATCGCCGTCTTCCCGCTTTATTGGATGCTGGTGACAGCACTGTCCTCCAATGCCGATCTGTTCGCCTCCTCTCCCCGGTTGATTCCGGATCCGGGTCAGATCGGCGTCTTCGGCACCGCCCTCGCGGACGGGAAGGCGGTCGGCTGGCTCGTCAACAGCCTCATCATCGCGACGGGGACGATGATCGTGTCGATCGGGCTGGGCATCCCCCTCGGTTACGCGCTCTCGCGCTTCAGCTTCCGGGGCAAGGTCATCGTCACGATCGTGCTGCTGTTCACGCAGATGCTGCCGGAAGCGCTCATGGTGGTGCCGCTCTTCTCCCTCTTCCGCCGGTTCGGACTACTGGACTCGCTCGGGGGACTGATCCTGGCCAACTCGGCGTTCGTGCTCCCCATCGTCGCGCTCATCCTCAAAGGGGCGATCGACGGGATACCGCGTGAGCTCGAAGAGGCGGCGCGCGTCGACGGAGCGCTCCCCCTGGCGATCCTCCTGCGGATCAATCTGCCGCTCATCGCCCCCTCGATCGCCGCCACCGCCGTCATCGCGTTCTTCCATGCGTGGAACGAGTACGTCTTCGCCGTGACGTTCATCTTCACACCAGGCATCCAGCCCGCGTCCGTCGGCATCGCGAACTTCATCGGCGAGCTGGGCACGCCGATCCAGACTGTGATGGCGGTGGCCCTGATGTTCACACTTCCCGCGGTGGTGTTCTACCTCTTCGCCCAGAAGTATGTGGTCGGCGGGATGACCGCCGGAGCAGTGAAGGGATAGTGGCGTGAAGATCACATCAATCGACGTTCATACCGTCGATTTCTACCGGACCAATCTGGTGCTCATCGAGGTGAACACCGATGAAGGAATCACCGGCGTCGGAGAGGCGACGCTCGAAGGGCGGGAGCGGGCCGTCCTCGGGGCGCTCGCCGATATCGAGGAGTCCCTGATCGGCCGCGAACCGACCAGGATCTCGTCGACGATGTACGAGCTGGTGCGCGACGGGTACTGGCGCGGCGGTCCGGTCGTCGGTAGCGCGCTGAGCGCGATCGAGATGGCCCTCTGGGACATCTCGGCTCGAGCGCTGGGGGTTCCCGTGTCGAGGCTGCTCGGCGGCCAGACCCGTGACCGCGTGCGCGCCTATGCGAACGGCTGGTTCTCGGGGGCAGCATCGCCGGAGGACTACGCCGCCGCGGCACGGCGAACCGTGGAGACGGGCTTCCGCGGACTCAAGTGGGATCCATTCGAGAACTTCGACCTGGCGATCACGCACTCCCAGCTCGATCGATCCCTCGCACAGCTCCAGGCAGTCAGGGACGAGGTGGGTCCGGATGTCGAGCTCTTCGTCGAAGGACACGGGCGGTTCGACGTCCGCACCGCGACGATGATCGCCCGCGAGCTGGAGCCGTTCCGTCCGGTCTGGTTCGAAGAGCCGTGCCCACCCGACAACCTGGATGCTCTGTGCGAGATCCGGCGCATCTCGCCGGTGCCGATTGCGGCAGGGGAACGCTGGTTCGGCAGGCAAGGGATCGCGCCCGCTCTTGCACGGCACGCCGTCGACTTCGTGCAGCCGGATGTGACCCACGCTGGCGGCATCGGCGAGCTGGCGTTCATCTCCACCCTGGCAGCGGTGTCGTACATCGGCTTCGCCCCCCATAACCCGAGTGGCCCCATCAGCACGGCGGCCACCTTGCAGATCGGGGCGTCCGTTCCCAACTTCCACTACCTCGAGATCATGGCGACCGACGTGCCGTGGCGACCCGATATCTCATCGGAGCGACTCGTCCTGACAGAGGAGGGCGATGTGATGATTCCCGAGGGCATCGGCCTCGGAATCACGCTCGACCACGACGCGATCGCACGGCGTCCGTTTGCCGCCCATCCGCTGCGTCTCTTCTCGGAGCCGACGTACGACATTCGCCCAGACGACGAACTGTCGTTCTTCAACCTCCCGGGCAGAGACGGAGAATGAGCACGGTGGCGCACGAGAGCACGCCAGACCCCGAACTGTGGATCGGCGCACCCGGCGCGACCGTTCCCGACGACGTCGACGACGCCGTGCTGATCGGCCGCGTCTGGGATCCCGCGGCAGGCGGACCATCCGTCGTCGTCGCCCGCGACGGCGAGCTTCTGGACCTGACGGCCCACTTCGCCACGGTGCGCGATCTCTGCGAGCACGACCATCCGGCGACGGTGGCGCAAAGCGTCACGGGACCCAGTCTCGGCACCGTCGACGGCGTCGTCCGCAACACTGCCTCCACTCGCCGCGACCCGGGGATGCCGTGGATGCTCGCCCCCGTCGACCTGCAGGCGTTGAAGGCTGCGGGCGTCACGTTCGCGGCCTCGATGGTCGAACGGGTCATCGAGGAGCGTGCTCGCGGCGACCAACTCGAGGCGGCACGTATCCGCGCAGAATTGCTCGGAGCCTCTGTGGGGACCGACCTCTCCCGCGTCACTCCGGGCTCCGCCGAGGCCGCGCGTATCAGGGAGTCCCTGTCGGCCCGCGGCCTGTGGAGCCAATACCTCGAGGTCGGAATCGGCCCCGACGCCGAGATCTTCACCAAGGGTCAGATCCTCTCCGCCGTGGGGACGGCGTCGGCCGTCGGCATCCTCGAATCCTCATCGTGGAACAATCCGGAACCGGAGATCGCGCTGATCGTTCAGTCCAGCGGTCGCACGGTCGGTGCGACGCTCGCCAACGACGTCAACCATCGCGACATCGAAGGCCGCTCGGCACTGCTGCTCGGCCGAGCGAAGGACAACAACGCATCGTGCGCCCTCGGCCCGTTCATCCGGCTCTTCGACGACGCGTTCACGATGGAACATGTCCGCCGTCTCACCGTCCACCTCGACATCCGCGGGGTCGATGGCTTCCACCTCGCTGACGCCTCCCCCATGCGTGAGATCTCGCGCGACCCGGAGGTGCTGGTGAGTCAGCTCATCGGCAGCCACCATCAGTATCCCGACGGCGCCGTGCTGATGCTCGGCACGATGTTCGCACCGGTCGCCGACCGCGACATCGCGGGGGAAGGATTCACGCATCGGGTCGGGGACGTCGTGACCATTTCGACGCCGATGCTCGGGTCGCTCGTCAACGTCGTCGATCATTCCGAGAACTGCGCACCGTGGACCTTCGGCGTGCGCGACCTGATGGCGAGCCTCGCGAAGAGAAAGCTGCTGTGACGCGCTCCCAGGACCAGGTCTGAGCCGGCACACCGCCGGCCGTCAGGAACCCCGGGCTCCTGACGACCGGCGGCTGAGGGCTCAGTCCGTCAGCGACGCGATCCAGCTCTCGAGCGCGCCTCGAGCGATCCCGTGCTTGGCATGGCCTTCACCGAGGCCGGCGGCCTCGATGATCTGCGAACCGGAGCACCCGCCTGCCTCCAGCAGGCTGTAACCGACCTCACCCGCAGCATCCACGAATCCGTCCGTGGTCGCCGCGTAATGGTTCGGCTTCTGGTCGCCGGTCGGCACATCCGGCAGCGCAGTGGCGGCGCAGACGTCGAACGAGTCGGCCACGCCGTCGTCATCCTCGTCGAAGATGACATCGCGGATGTAGAAGTTCAGGAGGGGACGCCAGACGTGCCACGTGTGCCCACCGGGGACGTGGTGGTCGGTCAGCGCGACGCCTGCGGCCTTGAGCTGCTCGATCCGCGCCAGCTGGTTCACGGCGATGTTCCCCAGACGATCCTGGAGTCCCGTGCCGATCATGATCTCGCCTTCGACGTTCTTCATCCGCTCGATCTGCTCGGCCGACGGCGCGGGCGGCGCTGCGCTCCAGACCGCGTGGTAGCCGAACAGGTCGGTGTGGTCGTACAGGATGGTCGACGCGCGGCTGCCGCCGGCCGAGAACCCGGCGAAGGCACGGTCGATCGCGGCAGCGGAGACGTTGTAGTGCTGCTCCATGTACGGGATCACGTTGTTGCGCAGTTCGTTGACGTACCCGGTGTTCCCTCCGGGCAGGCCGTTGAAGTCCGTCGAGACGATCACCATCTCAGAGGCGGCGCGCTCGTCGATGGCGTTCTGCACGATGTAGTGCGCGACGCCCTGCATCGTCCACGCCGTGGAGTGGTCTCCGCCCCCGTGGCTCAGGTAGAGCGTGGGGTAGGGCTGCTCCCGATCCGGGTCGTAACCGGCGGGGGTGTAGACGACCATGTCATGAACGCCGACCGGATTGGTCGACAACGGCGATGTGTACCGGACGGATTCGAGAGTCCCGAGATCCTCAGCGGCGACCGGTCGCTGGTAGTCGGTGTCGTACGTCGGGAAGTCCGGGTTCTCGGGTACCCACGTCGTGCTGCGCACCGCGCCGGGAGCGCCCGGGTACTGCGGGAAGATCTCCCACGGGTTCGCGGGGTCGTAGTTGAGCGTGCAGCCCGTCGCGACGGCGCTCGTGCAGTCGTGGGTGAACGCGTACCGGAACGTCCCCGCCGGGAGCGGAACCGTGACCTCCCACACCCCGTCGTCGCCCAGCTCCATCGGGATCGTCCGCCATTGCGTCGCGGCCACATCCCCGGGCTGCCATTCCCAAGGCGGCCGGCCGTCGCCGCAACCGTCGCACGTCACGTTCTCGGGAACGGAGTATGTCCAGTCGCCGTAGATGTGCACCTGCTCGACCCCCGCGGGGGCCTGATAGCGGAACGTCATCGCATAGCCGGACGGCCCGGTGCCCGTCTCGATCAGCGTCGGGCCGAGGTCGAGCTGCTCATCGCCCATCGCCGCAGGCGCGGCTGCGATGGTGCCGACAGCGAGCGCGCCGGCGGCGAGGACTGCCAGCAGCGAAGTGCGCAGCCACCGTCTCCGATGTTGGGTTTCGGTCAGAAACGTCATCTTGATACCCCTTCGTATGGATGGATGGATCGTCACTTCCGCGCACGCCGAACGTCGGCATCCGGGTGCCGCGCCGTGTGCGGCTCACCTGCCTGACCATGGATGTCGGTCAGGCGGTCATACCTGGATGCAGATCGGTGGGATCTGTGCGCACATCTCCTTGCGTCAGAACCGGAATGTCACGGGAGGGTCGTTCCGCAGCGAAGCCGCTGCGAGCCACAGCCTGGCCCTGGCGTTGCGGACCGTCAACGGCCGATTGCGATCTCTGCAATGGGTGTTGCAGCTCGCGTCGCGAATGCCGAGGAATCGCTGCCGCCTCGACGCGAATCGGCGCCGGGTCCGAA
>NZ_JBLWIH010000007.1:0-442761 GCF_051364985.1 Microbacterium sp. I2 | reverse complement strand
CGGGTCCGAAGACCCGCCCCCGAAGCTGCGGTGGTGCAGTGGTGCCGTGGTGTCAGCGTGCCTGGCGGAGGGCCTCGATCACGTGATCGCCCGGACGCACCTCGTCGAAGGGCGCATCGATCTCGGCGCGCTCCAGCATCTCGGTCATGCGACGACGACGCTGACGCGTGATGAGCGTCACGACGGTGCCCTCGCGGCCGGCGCGGCCGGTGCGGCCCGAACGGTGCAGGTACGTCTTGTACTCGTCCGGCGGGTCGGCCTGCACGACCAGGTCGATGTCGTCGACGTGGATACCGCGGGCGGCGACATCCGTCGCCACGAGCACGTTGACACGTCCCGACGTGAGCCGCTCCAGATTGCGCGTGCGCTTGGCCTGGTTGAGGTCGCCGTGCAGGGCGAGAGCGCGGATGCCGGCGTCGTCGAACTCCTCGGCGAGCATCTCGGCGTACGCGCGCGTCCGCGCGAAGACGAGCGTCTTGGCATCGCGGTCGACGAGCGACGTGAGGATCTCGGCCTTGTCGCGGTGGTCGATCACGAGCACGCGGTGCTCGATGGTTCCGGACTCCTGGTCCTCACCGGCGACCTCGTACACCGCGGGCTCGACGAGGAACTCGTCGACCAGCGACGCGACCTCGCGGTCGAGCGTCGCCGAGAACAGCAGCTTCTGGCTCCCGTCCGCAGTGTGACGCAGGATGCGCTGCACCGGCTCGAGGAACCCCAGCTCGCACATGTGATCGGCCTCGTCGAGCACCGCGATGCGGATCTGCGAGAGGTCGAGCTTGCCCTGGTTGAGCAGGTCCTCGATGCGGCCAGGCGTGCCGATGATGATGTCGACGCCCTTCTTGAGAGCGCCGACCTGGCGGCCCTGCGGCACACCACCGTAGATCTGCGTCGTGAACAGCCCGACGCTGCGGGCGATCGGCTGGATCGTGCGGTCGATCTGCAGCGCGAGCTCGCGCGTGGGCGCCATGATGAGGGCTCGCGGCGCACGACCGAACTCACGGCGTCCGCCCGACTGCGAGCGCAGCACGCTCTCCACCAGCGGCGCCCCGAAGGCGATGGTCTTGCCCGAGCCGGTGCGACCACGGGCGAGCACGTCCTTGCCGTCGAGGATCGAGGGGATCGTCGCGGCCTGGATGGGGAACGGATGCTGCGCACCGAGGTCGGCGAGCGTGCGGACGATGTTCTCGCCCAAGCCCAGATCGCCGAACGTCACGTTCTCGACCTCGCCGGCCTGGACGGCCTCGGCCTGCAGTCGCTCGTGGACGACATCGACCTGCGCCTCACGCGCGGCCGTGCGGGTCGGTGCGTTCCAGTCGGAGCGGTTCGGCGCGTCGGAGCGACGCGGGCGCCCTTCCTGACGCGGGCGGTCGTCGCGACGGGGACGGTCGTCGCGACGGGGACGGTCGTCATACGAACGAGCCGGGCGGTCACCGCTATCGCGACGAGGACGGTCGTCGAACGAACGAGCCGGACGGTCACCGTTGTCGCGACGCGGACGGTCATCGAACGAACGAGCCGGGCCGTCACCGCTGTCGCTACGCGGACGGTCATCGAACGAACGAGCCGGACGGTCACCGCTGTCACGACGAGGACGGTCATCGAACGAACGAGCCGGACGGTCACCGCTGTCACGACGAGGACGGTCATCGAACGAACGAGCCGGACGATCAAAGGAGCGCGCGCCACGGTCCGACGACGAGGAGCGGCGGTCGTCGCCCCGGTAGGACGGACGCGCGTCGCCGAACGAGCGACGGTCGTCGCGGTTCACACGATCAAGTCGCGGCGCCCCGGCGTCGCGCGCACCACGGTCTCCGGCATCCCGACGGGGACGGTCATCGTACGAACGGGCCGGACGGTCATCACGACGCGGACGATCATCGAACGAACGAGCCGGACGGTCATCACGACGCGGACGATCATCGAACGAACGAGCCGGACGGTCATCACGCGCGTGGGTGCGAATGCCGCGGGCCTCGTCACGGCCGACCTTCTCCTGGGCGCTCCAACGGCGCTTGGGAGAGGTGTCCGTCGAATCGGCGCGGTGGCCGCGGTGTCCCGCGCTCTTGCTCCCGGGCTTTCCGGCGGAGGATTCACCGGGACGACGCTTGCGGTCCTGATAGCTGGTCTTTGCGCCGTAGCGCGGCTCGAAGTTCTTCGCGGGCCGTCCGCCGGCGGGCTTCTTGTTCTTGGGCATGGGTGACTTTCTGGGTTGTTCTCGCAAGAACAGCGCTCCGCATGCCGCCGCGCACGATCGCGCGCAGCGGGGAGTAACCCGGACTCTCGTCGGCCGGGGGCCATTCGATATTGATGGTCGTCGAGGCGGAATCGCCCTGACCATCGGCCCCTTGGACTCACAAACCCATCCGCGTGACGCGGTGTCCAGAGCCGACTCCCCCACCTTACCGGGGTCGTCTGCGCACATCCTGTACGCGCCTCTGAAATATTCGGCCAGCGCTCTCCCGGCATACAGCGTTACTGTTTCCCCAGCGGCTTGCCGCTGAACTGGGGATTGTTGCCGTACGCGGCGGACCTCGGTGACGGGTCCGCCTGGGGGGTCGACCCGACACCGGACGGTTCGCCATAGAACCGATCGTGAGTCGAATGTCTCCCACGACCCTTTCCGCCGCAGCAACCGCGCCACCTGGTCCGGCGGGCACGCGTGGCCTTCCGTCGACGGCAGTCGGCGTTCCATCCTCGGCCCTGCCGACCGTCCATCATGCCGCGACTGCCCACCGAATCGGTCGTCTCGCCGTCCTCTCCCTGCCGTTGGGCGTGATCATCTCGGTCCTCACGACGCGAGACGCACTGTGGTGGCAGCTCCACTTCTCACAGCTGGGCACGTTCGCCGACGTATCGGGACGCGTCTTCAACACGAGCGTGATGTTCTCGGGCTTCGTCCTCGCCGTCTACGGCGTGTTCGTCGCGCTCGCGCTCCCGGCCGGCACTGGCCGCCGCACCGCCCGCGCGTTCCGCGCGGCGATCGTGTCGGCCGGGCTGCACCTGACCGCAGTGGGCCTCGTGCCCATTCCGGTCAGCGCGCAGATGCACGACCTGATCGCGATCGGCCTGGCCCTGTCGTTCCTCGCGATCGTCTGCGCGGGTCTGGCGCTGCCGGGGCGCAGCCGCCGGTTCCGCCGCGCGACCATGCTCTGCGTGGGACTGCTCGCAACAGGGATGGCCCTGCTGGCAGCCGGCCTGATCACCCTCGCGTTATTCGAGTTCGTGGCGTTCGTCTCGATGGGCATCTGGCTGCTGTCGCTGCCGCGCGCGCTCGCCCACCGACCCGCCGGGAAGGACGATGACGGCGGGATGCCGCATCCCGCCGTCCCTCACATGACCGGTCGCCGTGCCACATCGCGTCGTCCGGCATCCGCCCCGGTGATGGTGCGGCGTGCCGCACGCCGAGAATGGATGTCATGGCAGAACCCGTGGCCCACCCCATCACCGTCGCGATCGAACGACGCATCGACCCTTCCCGCACCGCCGAAGCCACGAGCTGGATGCAGGCGGGCACCGACCTCGCCACCGGCTTCCCCGGTTTCCTCGGCTCAGGCTGGGTCCGCGCGGGTGAGAGCAGCGACCTCTGGTACATGCTCTACCGCTTCCGCGACATCCCGACGCTCGAGGATTGGGAGCAGTCCGGTCAGCGCGCGTGGTGGCTGGAATCCGGGCGCGCCTTCGCCCGTGAGGTCCGCGTCGAACGCCGCACCGGCATCGAGGGCTGGTTCGACGCGCCCTTCGCCACGGACGTCGAGCCGCGGGATGCCGATGGCCGTCCGCGCGGCTCCGACGCGATTACGCCGACCGGCCCCATCCATCAGCCCATCCCGTCGGCGCCGCCCCGCTGGAAGCAGGCCGTCACGATCTGGCTGGGCTTCTTCCCGACGAACCTGCTCGCATCGTGGCTGCTCGGATTCGTGCCCGGCTTCAGCGAGTGGCCGCTGATCGCACGCGTGGTCGTCACCACGGTGCTGCTCACGCCCGTCATGACGTACGCGGTGCTGCCTTGGGTGACGCGGATGCTGCGTCCGTGGCTGCACCGATCAGCCTGAGTCCCGTCCGGCGTCCTGTCGGCCGCCGCGAACCTGCGAAAACACCAGCCCGTCACCAAGACACGCCGACACCGGATGCCCCACCCCGGCGTGTCACCTCCCCGACTGGTGTTTTCGCCTGTCAGTCCCAGGTGTCGCCGGCGCCGGGCCGCTGACCCCGCCCACCCGAGCCGCCGCGAACCTGCGAAAACACCAGCCCGTCACCAAGCCACGCCGACACCGGATGCCCCACCCCGGCGTGTCACCGCCCCGACTGGTGTTTTCGCCTGTCAGTCCCAGGTGTCGCCGGCGCCGGGCCGCTGACCCCGCCCACCCGCGCCGCCGCGAACCTGCGAAAACACCAGTCCGTCACCAAGACACGCCGACACCGGATGCCCACCCCGGCGTGTCGCCTCACCGACTGGTGTTTCCGCGCTCCAAGCCGCCGGAGTCGTCGGCTCCGGGCAGCTGACCCCGCCCACCCGAGCCGCCGCGAACCTGCGAAAACACCAGTCCGTCACCAAGACACGCCGACACCGGATGCCCCACCCCGGCGTGTCACCTCACCGAGTGGTGTTTTCGCCCGTTAGTCCCGGGTGTCGCCGGCGCCGGGTTCGTCCGAGTCGGGCTCGGGTGCCGGCTCAGGATCGACTTCGTCAGCCGATCCTGAAGCCTCGGGGAGCGGCCCAGGCTCGGCCGGTTCGTCCGCCGGGGCTGCCTCCGGCGCCTCGGGCTCGGCTTCCTGCTCGGGCTCGGCTTCCGACTCCGCGTCGGGCTCAGCTGCTTCGTCCGTCAGGGCTGCCTCCGGCGCCCCCGGTTCGGGCTCGGCTTCCGGCTCGGGCGCGGCTTCCGGCTCGGGCTCGGGCTCCGGCTCGGCCTGGGGCTCAGGCGCGGCCTCGGGCTCGGCGTCCGGCTCGGGCTCGGCTTCCGGCGCGGCCTCGGGCTCGGCGTCCGTACCGGGCTCAGAGTCGGGGCCGTACTCGGCCTCTCCGCTGTCGTCGGACGCCGTCACGTGCTCGACGGCGGCATCCTCGGACGGGTCCGCCGCGGGTGACGAAGGCACCGCATCGATGACCGCCGGCGCGCCGTCCTCGAGCGCGGGAGCCGTCGCGGATTCGGCAGCGCCGCCCACGGGGGTCTCATCCGTCGGCGCGTGCCCCTCAGGCACCGCTGCGCGTGCGGCATCGGTCTTCGCCGGGACCACCCCGCCACTCTCGCCCCCGACGGGCACCTCGATGTCGGGCCCCTCCTCGAGGGGCGGCACGTCGACCGTCGCGAGTTCCATGGCGCCGGTAGCCAGACCTGCCTCACGTGCCCGGCGCTGACGCCGCGTCTCGAAGGCGGCGTCCGCGGCGGCTCCCGCCGTCACGCCGGCGCCGACGAGAGCCGGCTCAGCCGCGGCTGGGCCCACGCGCCCCGAGGCTCCCGGCGACGCGCCAGCGGCGCCTGGAGGGGGCGTGGGGACCGTCCCGCTCGTCGGCCCGTCGCCCTCAGAAGCCGGACCGCCGTCGCCACCGTCATCACCGGCGCCGCCGCGGCGTGCCCGGCGGCGTTCCTTGGCGCCCTCGACGAGGTTGTACAGCGTCGGCAGCACGAGCAGGGTGAGCACGGTCGACGACACCAGGCCGCCGATCACGACGATCGCCAGCGGCTGCGAGATGAACCCGCCGTGGCCGGTGATGCCCATCGCCATCGGGGTGAGAGCGAAGATCGTGGCGAGCGCCGTCATGAGGATAGGCCGCAGGCGTCGTGCCCCACCGGCGATCGTCGCGTCGTGCGCCGACAGTCCCTTCTCGCGGTACTGGTTCACCAGGTCGACGAGCACGATCGCATTCGTCACCACGATGCCGATGAGCATCAGCACACCGATGAGCGACGCGACGCCCAGCGGCACGCCGGTGGCGATCTGCAGCAGGATCGCGCCGGTCGCCGCGAACGGCACCGACACCAGCAGCAGCAACGGCTGACGCAGGGACTTGAACGTCGCGACCATCACGATGTAGACGATGAGGATCGCGGCGAGCAGCGCGAGGCCGAGCTGCGAGAACGAGTCCTGCTGCTGCGACACGACACCGCCGAGCGACGCATCTGCCGAGGCCGGCAGGTCGGCGTCCTCGAGCGCGAGGGTCACCGTCGAGGTCGCGGCAGCGAGGTCGTCGGTCGACGGCGTCACCGCGACAGTCGCCGTGCGCTGGCCGCCTTCGGTGGTGATGGAGGCCGGACCCTCGCTCTCTTCGACGGTCGCAAGCTCTTCGAGGGCGACCGGTCCGGCCGCTGTCGGGATCTGCAGCCGGCGCAGCTCGTCGATCGTCGCCGGTGTCTGCGACGCGGCGAGGTAGACGGTGAGCGTCGAGTCGTCGATCTCGACCGTGCCGATCGACTGCGGCTGCATCGTGTTCGAGACGATCGCGCCGACGGCGACCTCCGAGAGGCCGCGCTCGGCGGCGGCGTCTCGATCGACGACCACCGCGATGTAGGGGAGCGATGCCGCGAGGTTGCTCGTGACCTGGCCGACGCCCTTCGAGCCCTCGACCGCGGCGACGACCGCGTCGGTCGCCTCCTGCAGCGTCGACGAGTCGGGAGCGGTGACGTCGATCTCGATGTCGCTGGAGCCGAAGCCGCCGCCCGAGGCGGCGACGGTGACTTCACCGACGTCGTCGAGGTCGGCCACCGCCTGCTGCACGTCCTCACGCAAGGCGACCTGGTCGACGTCGGGATCCGTCGTGATCGAGTACGTGATGCCGGCGCCTCCGCCGGAGAACGCGTCCCGTAGCGGCGAGCCGCTCGAACCGATCGACACCTGCACGGTTTCGATGCCCTCGATGCCGATGAGGGCGTCCTCCACCTTCTCGGCGGCGGCGTCTTCGGCGTCGAGGCTGGGCGAGGGGCCGATGTCCTGCGTGACGGTGAGCGTGTTCTGTCCCGAGTCGCCCAGGAAGTTGGTCTTCATCAGCGGCGCGGCGGCGACCGTGCCGGCGAGCACGAGCACGGCCAGCAGCAACGTCACCCACGAGTGCTTCAGCGTCCATCGCAGAACCGGCAGGTAGGCCTTCTGCAGGCGCGAGGGCGGAGCGTCCGGCGCCTCGGGGTCGACCTGAGTGCCGTTCGCGTCCAGCAGCGGCTTCCCCGGGCGCAGGAACCAGTACGCCAGCACCGGGACGATGGTGAGCGCCACGAGCAGCGAGGCGAGCATGGCGATCGTGACGGTGAGCGCGAACGGACGGAAGAGCTCTCCCGTGATGTCTCCGACGAACGCGATCGGCAGGAAGACCGCGACCGTGGTGATCGTCGACGATGTGATGGCCGCCGCGACTTCACGCACCGCCCGCTTGATCGAGGCGAGCTTGTCGGCGTCGCCCACGTAATGGCGCTTGATGTTCTCGATCACGACGATCGAGTCGTCCACGACGCGACCGATCGCGATGGTCAGCGCCCCGAGGGTCAAGATGTTGAGCGAGTAGCCGAATGCCTGAATGCCGATGAACGTGATCAGCACGCTGGTCGGGATCGAGATCGCCGTGACCAGTGTGGCCCGCACTGAGAGCAGGAACACGAGGATGACGAGCACCGCGAACACCAGTCCGAGCAGCCCCTCGACGGCGAGGGTCTCGATGGACTGCTCGATGTAGGGCGCCTGGTCGAAGACGACGGTGAACTTCGCGCCGTCGAGAGAGTCCTCGAGCGACGGCAGCAGGTCGAGCACGCCGTGCGAGACCTCGACCGTGTTGGCCGCGGGCAGCTTCGTGATCGCGATCGTCAGCGCCGGTTCGCCGTCCACGCGCGATATCGAGGTGACCGGATCGGCCTCCTGGGTGACCGTCGCCACCTCTCCGATCGTCACCTCGCCGGTCGCGAGCTGCTCGGCCGACGTCGGCACCAGGGGGAGCCCGGCGATGTCGTCCGCGCTGGTCAGCTTCGAGCCGGTCTGCACCGTGAGGGTCTGATCGTTCTCCGTGATGTCGCCACCGGGGAAGAGCACGCCGTTCTGCTCCATCGCGTCGGTGATCGCCTGCTGGCTGAAGCCGGCTTCGGCGAGCGCGGCCTGGTCGGGCGTGATCGTGATGCGCTGTCCGACGCCGCCGACGATGGATGCCGCGTTGACGCCTTCGACGTCTTCGAGGTCGGGAACGACGGATGCCTCGAGCTGGGCCTGCACCGTGGCCTCGTCGTCGTAGCCGGTCACGGCGAGCTGGATCACCGGGAAGTCGTCGATGCTCGCCGACAACACCGACGGTTCGACGTTTTCGGGAAGCTGTCCCTCGATGCGGTTGATGGCCTGCAGGATCTTCTGCTCGGCCGTCGCGAGGTCCGTGCCGTACGTGAACGAGGCCTGGATGACCGAGGCATTGGTCGTACTGGTCGCCGTCGTGGATTCGAGGCCCGCGACCCCTTGGATCGCCGTCTCGATCGGCGTCGACACGTCGTTGTTGACGACCTCGGGCGACGCGCCCGGATACGTCGAAACGACGATGAGCGCCGGGAACTCGATCGAGGGGATCAGCTCCTGCTTGAGGTTCGTCAGCGCCAGGCCGCCGAAGATGGCGGCCACGATCGTGATCAGCGCGATCAGCGCGCGGTTCTTGAGACTCAGGACGGCGAGGTTCGACACGGCTGCCTTCACTGGGAAAGTGGTGCTGTGGGGATGCGGGAGCCCGCGACGATACGAGGATGTATCGGATTCAGTATTTCATGACGCTCAACGGCCCAGAGCCGCCGCGATCCCGGCGCCGACGGCGATGCCGAGCCCCGCACCGGCCAGCGCGAGCACGAGGGTGCCGAACAGGTTGAGCGCGGCATCCCGCCACCGCCGCCGCTCGGCAAGCAGCACGGTCTCGACCGACACCGTGCTGAAGGTCGTATACCCGCCGAGCAGGCCCAGCCCGAGCGCGAGCGACAGCTCGGGCGCGACGGCGGTGCCGAGCCCGGTGACCAGTCCCAGCGCGAGAGAGCCCGACACGTTCACCACGAGGATGCCCGTGGGGAACCGGCCGCCGTCCTTCGGGGTGAGGCCCCGGTCGACGACGTATCGCAGCCCGGCGCCCAGGCCCCCGCTCACGGCGATGACGAGCATCAGCCACGCCCTCATCGGGCGTCCTGCGGAAGCTCGATCTCTCCCGGACGATCAGCGATCCGGCGCCCGATGAAGAGCCCGGCGATCGCGCCGGCGATTCCGGCGGCGAGGGATGCCCCGGCCAGGCCGATCGCGAGCCACGGGGTGCTGATCCACAGCGCCGTCTGCACCGCGAAGGCGCTGTAGGTGGTGAACCCTCCGAGCACGCCGGTGCCGAGGAAGGCCCTCGCGCGCGGGTGCCGGTCGTCCAGCCACCCGACGACGATGCCCAGCAGCAGCGAGCCTGCCGCGTTGATCGCGAGCGTGACCCACGGCACGATCTCATCGCCGACCGGGTCGACGATCGCCGCACGGCCCAGCACGCCGATCGCTCCGCCGACCATCACGTACGCGAGGGTGCGCTGGTCGACCGGCTGGGGCATCCCCTCACGCTACTCGCGGTCGCGGATCGAGCCGGAGCGCGAGCCCGGGCGCAGCAGTCCCCGGATCGCCGACTCTGGCGAGATCGACAGGTCGAGGAGGTGACCGTCCTGGTAGCGCGCGAACACGCGCGGGTCGATGTAGGAGCCACGGGCGACGGCCGGCGTGTTGCCGAGTGCCTCTGCGGTGGCCCGCACCGCGAGCTGCTCGGCGCGCTTGCGATCGGACTTCGTGTCGACCGTTCCGATGCGGGCAAGGGCCTCCGCGGCGAGGATCGTGCCCCGCAGCGTGCGGAAGTCCTTGGCGGTGAACGTCCCGCCGGTCAGTGACCGCACGTAGGCGTTGACCTCTGCCGGGGTGAGCGGCACTCGTCGCCTGCCGCGTTCCCATGCCAGCAGCGACGAGCGCGGCCGGCCGGTCGCGAGAAGCTCCATCACTGCGGCGAGGTCCGCGTCGTCGATCTCGAGCAGCTGCCGCTTGCCGCTCTTGCCCGGAAAGCTGAGGCAGACGATGGGGGCGTCCACGGAGGCATCCCGTCGCTGAAGCGTCGTGAGTCCCCGGCTGCCGTGGGCCGTGAGGTAGCGCTCCGAGCCGATGCGCGGCGCCGCCTGATCGAGCAGGCGGAACGACACCGCGAGCACGCGCTCCCGGTCGAGCGCATCGCGACGCAGGGATGTGGTCACTCGGCCTCGCGCCCGGGGCAGCACCTCGGCGAGCGCGAGCGCACGGGCGTATTTGCCGCGATCGCGGCCCGCCGTCCAGTCCGGGTGGTAGATGTACTGCCGCCTGCCGGCGTCGTCCGTTCCGACTGCCTGGATGTGCCCGTCGGGCCGCACGCTGATCCAGACGTCCTCCCACGCCGGCGGGATGACGAGCGAGTGGATGCGGTCGAGATGGCGCTGCGCCGGGGTGCCGCCCTTGGCGTCGAGATAGCGGAAACCGGAGCCTGCGCGCACCCGGCGGAACCCGGGGTCATCGAGCGGGCGGACGCGCGCGAGTCTCGGCATCCGTCCCCCTCATCCTTCAGCCCCGCCCGGCGAGGCACGCCGAGCTCGTGTCAGTGATCGTCCGCGTCAGCGGAGGCGCGACTCAGTGGTTGCGCAGCATGGAGATCAGCTCGGACTTCTTCTTGCCCGAGTATCCCGTGAGACCGAGCTCCTTCGCACGCTTGCGCAGCTCCGGCACCGTGCGGTCGTCGTAGTCCTCGGCGCTGCCGCCGCGGCTTCCGACCTTCTTGCGTCCCTGGCTGGCCGCGGCGTTGGAGATGCGGGCGGCCTTCTCTTTGGACGCTCCGTCTTCACGGAGCTCCTCGTACAGTTCGCGGTCCTTCAGATTCGACCCGCGTCCCTTGGGCATGTCCCTGTTCCTTCCTTCGTCGTCGGCGCCGTGGATGCCTGGCGGCGTCGTCAGAGTCCCTTGCCGCCGGTGACCGGCAGGATCGCACCCGAGACGTACGACGCGTCCTCACTCGCGAGGTACACATAGGCGCCGGCGAGTTCCGCCGGCTGCCCGGCGCGCCCGAGGGGCGTGTCGGCGCCGAAGCTGTCGAGGCGCTCCTGGTCCCAGCCCGTCGCGGGGATGAGCGGCGTCCAGATCGGGCCAGGAGCCACGCCGTTCACACGGATGCCCTTCTCCCCGAGATCCTGCGCGAGCGCCTTGACGAACGCGACCTGCGCGGCCTTGGTCATCGCGTAGTCGATCAGTCCCGGCGACGGGTTGAACGCCTGGATCGAGGTGGTGACGATGATCGACGAGCCCGGCTTCAAGTGCGGGATGGCGGCACGGGCGGTGAACAGCTGAGCGTAGAGGTTGGTGCGGAACACCCGATCGAACTCCGAGGTCTCGAGCTTGTCGACACCCTCGCGATCCTTCTGATACGCCGCGTTCAGCACGAGGATGTCGAGCCCGCCGAGCTCGGCGACGGTACGGTCGACGATCTCGCCGCAGAACGACTCCTCACGCAGATCGCCCTCGAGCGCGAGCGCCCGCATCCCCGCCTCGGTGACCCACCGCACGGTGTCGTCGGCGTCCTCCTTCTCCTCCGGCATGTACGTCAGCGCGACGTCGGCGCCTTCGCGCGCGAACGCGATCGCCACCGCGCGGCCGATGCCGGAGTCGCCGCCCGTGATCAGAGCGCGCCGTCCACTGAGCTTCAGCGAGCCTCGGTAAGACCGCTCGCCGTGGTCGGGCTCGGGCCGGGTCTCCTCGGTCAGGCCGGGTTGATCCTGCTGCTGCGGCGGGAATCCGTCGCTGTGATGCTTCTCGGTGGGGTCGGTCGGCTCAGAGGTGGTCATGCCGCGACGCTACGTGCGCGCGCCCCCCGGTTCACAGGGGTTGACATCGTCATGGTGCACGCACTACCCGTCGTCGGCCGACGACCGCTGGAGCGCCTATCACCGGCGCGGGAATCACGTCAAGCCCCTACGCCCGGGGTCCGGCATGGTGCCAGTCTCAGAGGGTGCCCATGAGGCATCCGGTGCGCTACCCCGCGCATCGACGACGGAGAAGGAGAACCTCCATGAACCTCGCCTTGATCATCATCATCGTCGTCGCGATCATCCTCGCGATCGTCGGCGGCCTCAACTCGGCGCTGAGCTGGCTGCTGTGGGTGGCGCTCATCGTCGGAGTGATCGCGCTCATCGCGTTCCTGTTCAGGGTCATCAGCGGGAGCCGGAACACCTGACGTCCGACCCGCAGACCGGAATGAACGGATGCCGCGGCCTCATCGGCCGCGGCATCCGCTCTTTTCCACACCCGGGTGGGGACTACAGGTTCGCCTCCGCGTAGATCCGGAGCGCGTCGCGCACGAACTCGGCACCGGCGGTGCCACCCTCGCTCGTCGCGTAGTGGGCGCCGAAGCGCTCGTCGGCCACGTACATCTCGCCGAGGCCGATGACGTAGCCCTTGACGTCACCGCCCGGGACGGCGGCGGGCGTGCCGGGCACTCCGGTCAGCCACTCCACGTGTCGCTTGGCCAGGGCCTGCGCCTCGACGCTCTCGGGCGCGATGCCGGCCTCGGCTGCCGCGATCCAGTCGCGACCGAGATCAGACACTCGCTGCTGCCACGCGGCCTTCTCGTCGGCGCTCATCGAGCGCCACCAGCGGTCGCTGTCGGCATAGGCTTTCTTGCCCCAGCGCTCCTCGACCTCTTCCTTGTACTGCGTGTGGTCGAAGCCGTCGAACATGTTCTCTGCCATCAGTCGTTCACCTCCTCTCAATGCACTGATCGTGGTCTCGACCGACGCGATCTGCCGCGTCAGCCGGTCCTGCTCCTGCCGCAGCCACGCCAGATGGCTCTGCAGGGCGTGCTCCTCGGATGCCTCCCGCTGGAGCACGTCCCCGATCTGCGGCAGTCCGAGACCGAGCTCGCGCAGCAGCAGGATGCGCTGCAGGCGCACGAGCGCGGCCTCGTCGTAGTAGCGGTAGCCGTTGTGGCCGATGCTCGACGGCGTAAGCAGGCCGATGTCGTCGTAGTGCCGCAAGGTGCGGCTCGTCGTGCCGGCGAGCTTCGCGATCTGCTGGATCGACCACTCCCTCTCGTTCATGTCCTTCACGCTAGAGGTTGACGTTGCGTCAATGTCAAGGTCGCCGTCTCCCCCTTGGGGACACGCTTGACCACATCGCGATATATCGTGTTACACTCGTCTCACGCGATATATCGCGAATCGACCGAACGACTCGGAAACGACAGGAGTAGCAGCATGGCCCTGGAGAAGTGGATCATCCATCCGGGCGAGACGCGCGTGATCGACATCGAGAATGTGCGCTCCCTCAAGGTCGGCCTCGTCGCCGGCCAGATCGACGTCATCGCCCACGACGAGCCCGGCGCTCGCATCGAGGTGCACGGCGTCACCGTGAAAGACCTGCGCATCGAGGTGAACGGCGATCTTCTCGAGATCGACCACCCTCAGCTGCGTTGGGACAACTTCCTCGAAGTGTTCCGCAACTTCGGCTCAGGCGGTCCCCGCGCAGAGATCAGCGTCGCCGTGCCCCGCGCCGTCGCCCTGAACCTCGGAGTGGTCAGCGCCAGCGCGCTGGTCGCCGGACTGCACAGCGACACGTCCCTCAACACCGTCTCGGGCGACATCATCGTCGACGGCCTCACCGGCGACCTGCGGGTCAACGCCGTGTCGGGCGACGTGCAGGTGCGCGGCCTCGAGGGCTCGCTGAGCGCCAACAGCGTCTCGGGCGACATCGCCGCCACCGGCGCCCTGAGCCGGGCATCCATCGACACCGTGTCGGGCGCGATGCTCGTCGACTCGAGCGGCGACACGAGCAGCGTCAGCCTCAACACCGTGAGCGGCAACGCCACCGTGCGCCTGGACGACGGCTACCCCGCAAACTATGTCATCCGCAGTGTCAGCGGTCGCGTCCAGGTCGACGGCGAAGTGCGGTCCGGTCGCGGCACCGGCCCCACGACGAACTTCGTCGGCGCGGCCGGCGAGCTCAGCGGCAGCTTCGCCGACGTCCGCGTGAACACGGTGTCGGCAGACGTGACGGTGCTGCGTCGTCCGGCGACGCCGGCGACCGAGACCCCCGCCGACGCGGCAGCCGGCGTCGACGAAGAGGAGTGGTGAGCATGACCCCGGTCTTCTCTCACGGCGACCTTCGCCTGTACCTGCTGAACCTGCTCGACGAAGGACCCCGGCACGGCTACGACATCATGCAGGCGCTGTCGGACCGCACCGGCGGCACCTACACCCCGAGTGCCGGCACCATCTATCCGCGGCTGGCGAAGCTCGAGGAGGAGGGTCTGGTGACCAAGAGCGTGGACGGCCGCAAGACGGTGTACGCGATCACCGAAGCCGGCCATGCCGAAGTTGAGGCGCGCGCCGGTGAGCTCGAAGGGATCGAGGCGGGTCTCGCCGACTCGGTGCGCCTCATCGCCGACGAGGTGCGCGGCAGTGTGCGCGAGGCGATGAAGAGCCTTCGGGCCGATCTCGCCGCGGCGACCGCCGACGAGCGCGCGCACGCCTCACAGGCGCCGCGCGGCGGCGACGACCCGAGGGTGCTCGCCCGCGAACAGCTGCAGCGTGCCGACGCGGCGGTGAACGAGTTCCGGGCCCGTGTCCGCAGCGACCTGCGCACGCACGTCGCGCGGGGCGGCGACCTCGCGGCCTCTCTGGTCGACGAGCTGGCGTCCGACCTGGACCGGATCGCCCGCGACATCACCCGCGCGCTGCGCGGCTGAGCCGCAGCATCCCCTCGCCGCGCTCAGCGGCCGCCGACCCCCATCCGCGAGAATCCATCTGGCGGACGAGACGGTGGTTAGCACCCACCCTTCGTCCGTCCGGTGGGTTCTCGCGGTCGAGAGGGCGCCGGCGAGGCGGCGGAGGCGCGGCTCAGGCGGGCCAGATCTCTTCGTCGTCGGCAACGGGCTCGCCGAGCGGCACGATCAGGATCGGCCGGTGCTGGCGGTGCGCGAGACGCGCCCCTACCGAGCCGGTGAAGAACTCGCGGATCGACTCGCCGATCCCGCGCTTGCGCGTGCCGACGACGAGCAGTCGTGCGTCGATCTGATCGGCGAAATGCTTGAGCGCCATCGCCGGGTCACCCACGAGCTGGCGCACGGTCCATTCCAGACCGGACTCACCGAGGACGGATGCCGCGGCATCCTGCACCTTCGTCAGCTCGCCCTCGCCTGCCGCGATGTTGAGATCGATCGGCGCCGAATGCACGTAGCCGTCGGGATCTTCGTACGTCACGAAGCGGGTCACATCGACGTGGACGACCACCAGCGGCGCCTGGAACAGCTTGGCGTAGCGCGCCGCCTCCTTGAGCACCCGCGGCGGCTGATCGGGAATGACTCCCGCGATGACCGCTCCCTGCAGCCCCTTGTTCGTCATGGCGTCGTTCGCGGTCTCGGATGCCTCGTCGGTCATATGTCCGCACTTCCTTCTCGGGATCGCCTCCGGAGTCCCCCGCCGAAGGCCGCCGGAGCCGCCGGGGTGCGGGGCTCCGTGTTATTCTGAATGCTACTCTTACCGGTTCGAAGCCGGATTCGTGAATGCCCGGGTTTGCGGCGGCCGATCGCCCGCATGCATCCCGCGACTCAGATATGAGGGGGTCTCGCATGGGGCGTGGCCGTCAGAAGGCGAAGCACACCAAGATCGCCCGAGAGCTGAAGTACGACACGTACAACGTGAACTACTCGGCGCTCGAGCGCGAGCTCGGTCATCCCAGCGACGACGCGTACGTCGACAAGTGGGCGGACGAGTACAGCGACGAAGACGAGGACGAGACCTCGCCCGTCTCGTCGCAGGCGTAAGCCCTACACACCCTCGGGCGAGTCGGCCCGCGTCGCCGCCTTGCGCGCGCGGCGTGCGCGCCACCACGCCCAGAAGCGTTCGAGCATCCGCTTGAGCCCTGCTGCGGCGCGGCGCGCCCAGTGGAACTCGGTGCCGAGCACGGCGAGGCCGAGGAACACGATCAGCCAGCCTGGGCCGGGCAGCGGCACGAGCAGCAGTCCTCCCACGGCGAGCACGCCACCGATGACACCGACGCCCGTGCGGTAGGCCGCATTCAGTCGCGGGTGCTTGTCTATCCACACGCGCACGCGCCGCAGCATCCGCCTGATCGGGCGGCTGGGCTGCTCGGCGGCGGCGATGTCGGCCCGGACGGCGGACTCGAGGGTGGGGTTCTCGGTCGTCATGCCGCGACGCTAACACGATATATCTCGAGACGGCTGTGAGACCCGTGTCGACGGAAGCCGTGTGACGGATGCCTCACCACGCGCCGTGGCGAGACTCCCATTCGTCCTCGACCGTGTGCTGCCGCGCCGCGACCACTCCAGCCGGGATCGCCGCGGCGATGACGGCGGCCAGCACCACGAGCGGTGCCGTCCACGAGCCGGTCGCGTCGTGGAGCAGCCCGATGCCCACCGGGAACAGCGCGGCGATGGCGTAGCCGCCACTCTGCACGAAGCTGCTCAGCGCGACCGCGCCCTCGTGGGTGCGGGTGCGGAGCCCGAGCAGCACGAGGGTGAGCGGGAACAGCAGCGGTGCCGAGGCGAACAGCGCGACCCACAGCCACGTCGCGAAGGACGGCGCGAACAGCAGACCCGCGACGCCCACGAGACCGGAGACCACGGCGACGCCGAACAGCACCCGCGTCGCGTTGCCGCGCGTGACCAGGAGCGGCACCGCGAGCGACGCCGGCAGCCCCATGAACCCGAACAGCGCCAGCAGCACGCCGGCCACGGCGGGGGTGAACCCGGCGACGTCGACCAGCAGCTTCGGCAGCCACGCGAACGAGGTGTAGGCGATGACGCCCGAGACCGCGAATCCCACCAGCAGTGCCCACGCGAGCGGCAGGCGCCACATGCGTCCGAGCACGCGGGGGCTCGCCGCCTCGATGTCGTCTCCGTTCGCCTCCGCCTCGGATCGGTCGAACGAGGCGCGCCGCACCGCCAGCCCGATCCACGGCACGGCGGCGGCCAGCGCGAAGACCGCCCACAGCCCGAGCGAGACCTGCCAGGTCGAGGCATCCGCCACCGGAACCGCGATCAGCGGCGGCACGAACGTCGCGACGGCCATCGTCGTCGAGAAGACCGTCGTCATGAGCCCGACGCGATCGGGGAAGTACCGCTTGACCAGCGGCGGCGTCAGGATGTTGCCCGTGCCGACGGCGGCGAAGACGAGCGCGGTGCCTGCCAGCAGCAGGCCCGAGTTCGGGGCCAGGCTGCGGGCGACGAGCCCGATGGCGACCACGACCATCGCCGCGACCGCGAGCCGCTCGAGCCCGAACCGCCGCTCGAGGGCGGGCGTCAGCAGTCCGAAGACCGCATAGCAGACCGGCGGTGCCGTGCCGATGAGTCCGATGACCGCCGCCGGCAGGTCGAAGTCCGCCGCGATGTGGTCGAACAGCGGCGACAGCGAGGCGACCGCCGATCGCAGCGAGAAGGCGAACAGCACGATGCCGACGAGGGCGAGGGTCCGTCCCTGCCAGAGCGGGCGGGCAGGAGTCGGATTCACTCCCCAAGCCTACGGGCCGGTGGGATGCCGCGATTCGCAGTGGCCTCCGCGCAATCCCCTGCCCGAAATCCGGCTCGGTCACGGCGACGCGCCGGTCACCCCGCCTCGACCCCGGCGTGTCGGGTCACCGAACCGGATATTGGGAGCATGTCGATTTCGCAGCCCCCCGTTCGACGCAAGGATGAGGGCGACACCACGCCCCCCACGAGAGAGGATCCATCATGACTCAGTACTTCCTGACCGTGCCCCACGACTCCGCGAGCGAGCCGACGATGGAGTCGATGCAGGAGTTCGACCCCGCGGAGCTGGCCGCCGTCATGGCGGCGGTCGACGAGTTCAACACCGCCCTCAAGGACGCCGGCGCGTTCGTGTTCGCCGCGGGACTCAACCCGCCCTCCACCGCGAAGACCGTCGAGGTGACGTCCGGCGAGACCCGCGTGCTCGACGAGCCGTTCGTCGAGGCCCCGTCCTACGTCGGCGGGTTCTGGGTCATCGAGGCACCCGACGAAGCCGCTGCCCTCGATTGGACCGCCAAGGCTGCGGCGGCGCTGCAGGGCCGCATCGAGGTGCGCGCGGTGCAGGAAGCACCCGAAGCTTGACGGCAGCCTGCTCGAAATCCGGCTCGGTCACAGCGACACGCGGGTCACCCCGCCTCAACCCCGGCGTGTCGGGTCGCCGGGCCGGATTTCGGGCAGGGAGCGGACCGGGAACGGATGCCTCGGGCAGGAACTCAGCTCTCCTGGGAGCCCTCGACCCACTCGAGGTACTCCTCGGTGACCGTGCCGGTGATGTAGCGGCCGTCGAAGCAGCTCATGTCGAGATCCTCCACGTCCGAGCCTTCGAGGATCGCCGCCTTGAGGTCTGCGACCTCCTGGTACACGACGAAGTCCGCGCCGAGCTCCTCGGCGATCTCGGGGATCGTCCGGCCGTGCGCGACGAGCTCGTGGCGCGAGGGCATGTTGATGCCGTAGACGTGCGGGTAGCGCACCGGCGGCGCGGCCGAGGCGAACGTGACGGTCTTGGCTCCGGCATCCCGAGCCATCTGGATGATCTCTTTCGACGTCGTCCCGCGCACGATCGAGTCGTCGATCAGCAGCACGTTCTTGCCCTTGAACTCGCTCGACATGGCGTTGAGCTTCTGTCGCACGCTCTTCTTGCGCACGGCCTGCCCGGGCATGATGAACGTGCGGCCGACGTAGCGGTTCTTGTAGAACCCCTCGCGGTACTCGACGCCGAGCTTGCGCGCCACCTGCATCGCCGCCGGGCGCGAAGAGTCCGGGATGGGCATGACGACGTCGATCGCCTCGCGCGGCGTGTGCTTGGCGATGGTGTCGGCCAGGCGCTCACCCATGCGCAGGCGCGCCTCGTACACGGCGATCCCGTTCATGACCGAGTCGGGGCGGGCGAGGTACACGTACTCGAACGAGCACGGCACCAGCTTGGGATCGGCCGCGCACTGGCGCGTGTGCAGGTTGCCTTCGAGGTCGATGAAGACCGCCTCGCCGGGGTCGACGTCGCGCACGATCTCGAATTCGCCGTTCTCGAGCACGAGCGACTCGCTCGTGACGACCCACTCGTAGTGCCCGTCGTCGTGCTTGCGCGTGCCCAGGATCAGGGGCCGGATGCCGAACGGATCGCGGAACGCCAGCAGACCGTAGCCGGCGATCAGGGCGATCGTCGCGTAGGAGCCCTCGACCCGCTCATGCACGCGCGTGACGGCCTGGAAGACCTGCTCCGGGTCGAGTTCGAGGCCCGAGATCGACTCCTGCAGCTCGTGCGCCAGCACGTTGACCAGCAGCTCGGTGTCGGAGCTCGTGTTGAGGTGACGGCGGTCCTTATGGAAGAGCTCGGCGCTGAGTTCACGCGTGTTGGTGAGGTTGCCGTTGTGCACCAGGACGATTCCGTAGGGGGCGTTCACATAGAACGGCTGCGCCTCCTCCTCGTTGGTGGCGGTGCCCTTGGTCGCATAGCGCACATGGCCGAGCCCGATCTCGCCGAGCAGTCCGCGCATGTCGCGCGTGCGGAACGACTCGCGCACCTGACCGCGGGTCTTGTGCATGTGCACGGTGCCGCTGCGCTCGGCGGTCGAGATGCCCGTGGAGTCCTGACCTCGGTGCTGCAGCAGGAGGAGAGAGTCGTAGATCTCCTGATTGACGGGGCCTCGCCCGACCATCCCGACGATTCCGCACATGGGTGTTGCCTGCTCCGTTTGAGGTGTGAAACCGCGGTCAGTGCGCCGCGTTGCTCGCATACGCGCCGACCAGGCGCACCGCGCCGCCGTCGACGCCCTTGGCGCCTTGCTCGAAGTCGCCGTCCGGCCGGGGGCCGGTGTGCACCACGCCGACCTGCCACGCGGCGATGCCTTCGTGAGACAGAGCGGATGCCGCGGCATCCGCCTTCTCCGCCGCCACGACCGCGAGGAACCCGATCCCGAGGTTCCACGTGCCCTCGGTCGACTCGAGCTCGAGGTCGCCGAGGTCGGCGAGGACGCGGAAGACCGGCGGCGGTGACCAGGTCGACCGGTCGACCTCGACCCACGTGTCCTGCGGGAGCACGCGTGCGAGGTTCGCGGCGATGCCGCCGCCGGTGACGTGGCTGAGGGCGTGGATGCGGTCACCGTGATCGGCGATGAGGCGCAGCAGCGGCTGCGCGTACAGGCGCGTGGGCTCGAGCAGCGCCTCACCCCACGTCGAGCCGTGTGTGCCGAGGTCGGCGGCGCGGTCGCCGTACTGGATGCCGGCACCCGCGACGATGTGGCGCACGAGCGAGTAGCCGTTGGAGTGCAGTCCCGAGCTCGCCAGCGCGAGCACGACATCGCCGTCCTGGACGCGTTCGGCGCCGAGCACTCGCGACGCCTCGACGAGGCCGGTGGCGGCGCCGGCGACGTCGTAGTCGTTCGGTCCGAGCAGGCCGGGATGCTCAGCGGTCTCGCCGCCCACGAGCGCGGTGCCGGTCTCGGCGCAACCGGCCGCGATACCTCGGACGATGTCGGCGATCCGCTCGGGGAAGACCTTGCCGCACGCGATGTAGTCGGTCATGAAGAGCGGCTTCGCTCCCACCACGACGATGTCGTCGACGACCATGCCGACGAGGTCGAGGCCGATCGTGTCGTGCTTGTCGATGGCCTGCGCGATCGCGACCTTCGTGCCGACGCCGTCGGTGCTGGTCGCGAGCAGCGGCTTGTCGTACGCCTTGAAGGCCGTCGCGTCGAAGAGTCCGGCGAAGCCGCCGACGCCGCCCAGGACCTCGGGTCCGTGCGTGCGCCGCACGGCCGACTTCATCAGCTCGACGGCGAGATCGCCCGCAGCCGTGTCGACGCCGGCAGCGGTGTACGGGTTCACCGGCTCAGGGCGGGAGCGGGCGTCGCGTTGGGAGGAGGCCACGGCTACCAGCCTACCGGCGGCATCAGGGCGCGGATGCCGTGAGTCCGCGCCGGGCGACGGCCGTTCCCGCGCGGCCCGAGCTCAGCGGCACCGGATCTGCCCGAGCCGCCCGGACCTAGAATGAACGGCATGGGCAGCGCTGGGGCTCCGGAATGGCTGATCCGCGAAGACGCCGGTCAGCCGGTGCTTCTCGCCCTCTACCTGCGCCAGGTCCTCGGCATCCGATCGCCCGAGGAGCTGCCTCATCTGCGCGGGATCCCTGCGCGCGCCAACGACCGGGCCGAAGAGGCACAGGCCCTGCTCGAGCGGCAGTGGCGCGAGTACTGGGCGATGACGGTCGAACCGCAGGCTCACCCGGCCGAGGTGCCCCTCGAACTGGTCGACGGGTACGACACGCTCCTGGCCCTCCCCTCGCGCGGCGCCGAGCAGCTGCGAGCCGCCGTCACTCCGTTCGGGCCTGAGGCGCTCGCGTTCGCGCAGTCGGCGAATGCGAGGTACCGGCGCGACGCTTCGCACGGCACGGGCACGGCGTACCGGGCCTATGCGAGCGCCATCGCCGAGCACGAGCGGCAGGTCGGCCGGCGGGCGCACTCGTTCGAACTCAACGTGCAGGTGCTGCCGCTCACTCAGCGGGGAGTGTGGTGGATCGGATCGCTCACGGTCGCCGTGACCGACGGACTGCGCGGGGATGTCGCGGCCTTCGACGCCGCGATCCACCCGATCATCGCCGAGCTTGCCTGATCCCACTGCGAGCCTGAGCCGGCGGGAGGCGGCGCCGCAGTGGGCCGACCTCAGTGGCCGGGGCCGTGCCCGTTGGTGCCGGGCTCGGGGTCGACGTGCACGGACTCGTGGTCGACGGTGACCTGACGCGTGCGCCCCTGCGAACGGCGGTCGAGGATGAGCGCCGTGACGCCTGCCAGCGCGATGCCGATCGGCACGCAGACGAGGGCGAGGAAGCCGAACACCTGACCCTGGGAGTACTCGACGCCGGTGTTGGGGCTGGGGTCGGCGGTGCCGTTGAACGCGAACGTCAGGATCAGCGCCACCAACAGGCCCACGGCCCCGCCCGCGATCAGGAAGACCGAGATCTTGGGTGCGCGACGCACGCGGACGGTCTCGATGCGATCCTGGCTGTGCTCGGGCATGGCTCCATTGTCCCACTCGAAGGCGCTGCGCGGCGAGAGACGCAGGACGGCGCCCTCTCCGGAAGCCGAGGAGAGGACGCCGTCGCGGGGAGGTCGACGCGAAGCCGGTCTCCCCCGGGGATCACACCCGCGCCGTGCGGCGGCGGATGACGAAGACCCCCGCGCCGAGGAGGAGCATCGTCACGCTCACCCACAGCAGGTCGATCGGCGACTCGCCGCCTGTAGCGGCGAGATTCCCGGTCGTCGTCGAATCGCAGTCGACCTCGCTGCCGAGGGGGAAGGCGAACGACACCGGGTCCAGCGGCGTGCCGGCGGGGTAGAAGCCGGCGAAGGCCTCCGCCCCGGCCGCCGTCAGCGTCGCTGCAGCACCGCTCCAGCTGATGCGACCGGCCGTCTCGCTGACAGCCGGGAGCGAGAGCGTGGCGAAGACGACGCCGTTCGCGTCGACCGCCGTGCTGCCGTCGGTGGCCGTCGAACGCACGTCGACGATCAGCGACGCGGTGGAGGTGCCATGAACCTGAACCCGCGGGTTCGCGATCGTCAGGTCGAGCAGGCCGTTGTGCCCGGTGAAATGCGCAGAACCGCCGTAGGCGACGCGGCCACGGTCGGTCTCGGTGCTGTACGCGCCCGATCCCGCGGCCCAATCGATCGAGTACGAGCCATGGGCGATCGGACCCTGGATGTAGTTGCGGAAGCTCTCCTTGACGCTCCACTGGAAGGTCGCGCCCGCCACCGCTCTCGCGACGCACGACGGCTGCTCCGTCGGCACGACGGTCGCCGGCGCGGGCGCGGCGGTCACGGTGAGTGCCTGCGACACCGTCACGTCACCTGCCGTGGCGACCACGGTGTGCGCGCCGACCGGGAAGTCGGCGGGCACTGCGCCCGACACGGTGAAGGAGCCGTTCTCACCCACCACCGCGGTGCCGAGCGTGATCGGGTCGGAGTTCACCGTGACCGTGGCGGGGAGGTCCGATGGGAAGCCGGCGCCGCGCACCTCGAGCGCCCCGCCCTGCGCGACGGACCCGCTGCTCAGGAAGATGCTCGGCGCGATCTCGCCCTGAGCCACCGACACGGCGGCGAAGGCATCAAGCGACCGATCCGTGATCGAGAGCGCGTGCGCGGCGGAGGTCGCCACCTGGTACGTCCCGGATGCGAGCAGGGTGCCGGCCGGCACCGTCAGCGTCGTGGTGAAGCGACCGTCGACGATCTGGCGAGGCATGACCCATCCCTGGGCGATCCAGCCTGCAGAGGGCAGCGGTCCGTCACCCGACCACACGCTGGTCTCACCGAAGAGCACGTACGCACCGTTGACCGCCCCTGGCCCCGCGAAATTCTCGCCCGTGATCGTCAGCACGTTCTCGATGGTCGGGTCGAGGTCGGCATTCGGCGCCACCGTGATCGACGGCGCCGGAGCCGGCTCAGCGAACGAGATGGCCACCGACTGCTCATTGGCCGCCTGCACGACGCCGCCCGCACCCACGGTGAAGACCGCGAGCGTGGCTCCGTCCAGACGCTTCGCGTCGAGGGCCGCCTTGTCGATCTCGACCTCCCACGTGAAGTCGGCCGTCCCATCGCCGTTGTCCGTCCACTGCAGGTACGGCGAGGCGCTGTTCACGCCCTGGACCCACACCGAGTACGCGTTCGAACGGGTCGCCGCCGCGGCGCCCTCGGACGGGCGCCAGCCCCCGGCCAGCCATCCGATCTGCGCGTAGACACCCGCGGGCTGTCCGGCGGACGGACCGTGGATCGCCTGCGCGTCGGTGCTGTAGTTCTCGCCGGTGATCGTGATGGTTGCGCCCTCAGGATCGAGGCCCGACGTCTGCGAGACGGAAAGCGTCGGAGTCGGGGCGGGTGCGGCGTCGGCGAACTCGATCTCGGTGAAGGTCGAGAACGGGGCGTACGTCGCGCCGCCGCCCGCGAAGGTGCGGATGCCGTACGCGGCCTCGGCGGGGGCCGCATCGAGTTCACTCACGGTGAGCTGGGTCGCGAACGCGCCGTCGGCCGAGACCACGATGCCGCCGGCGGCCGCGCCGCCGATCTTGCCCAGGTCGGATTCGAGCACGGCCCACTTCGTCGTCTGGGGGGAACGTGGCGCCGCCGTCCACGTCTCACCGACGTAGTACCCGAACTGCACGTAGGTGCCGCCGAACGATCCGGTGAGGGGCGGCCGGGTGGCGTCGGTCGCGGGCGGGACGGTCACAAAACCCTCGCCCGCGACATCCACCGTCTCGCCTGCTGCGTCGAGGTCGGCGGTCTTCGACACCACGACGGCGGGGGTCTGCGGCTGCGGAGCCGACGTGACCGAGTAAGTGACGGCCGCCGACGATGACGCGGCGTGCGCGACGGCATCCGACGGGGTGAACGCGGCGGTGAGGCTGTGCGATCCGACGGTCAGGGAGCTCGTCGAGATCGACGCTGCGCCCGACGCGACGGTCGAGCTGCCGAGAGACGACTCGCCGTCGAAGAACTCGACGGTTCCGGCCGCAGCGGGCGTGACGGTCGCCGTGAGCGTGACGGATGCCCCGACCTGGGACTCCGCCACGGGCGAGGCTGCCAGGCTCGTGATGGTGGTGACCGGTTCGGGGGCCGCGGGCGTGTACGGCACGGTGAAGCTGAGGGCGTCGAGGGCCGTCCCGGCGCTGTAGAAGCCGGCGAACGCGGCCGCTCCCTCGGCGGTGAGCACGGCCGGCGCGCTGGTCCAGGTGACCGTGTTCTCACCCGTCGAAGGTGCCGGCAGCGTCAGCGACGCGAAGGGCACGGCATCCTGATCGATCGCCGGGTTCTCTCCGAAGGCCACCGAGTTCACGTCGAGGTACAGCGTCGCGGCGGTCGCGCTCGTGATCTGGATGCGCGGATTCGCGAAGCGCAGATCGAGCAGCCCGTCGTGCCCTGAGAAGTGCACGTCACCGGGGTACGACACCGAGCCCACGAAGGATGAGTCGTCGACGATGCCCGTGCCGCCGGACCATGCGAACGGGTAGGTGCCGGTCGCTCCACCGCCGGTCGTGATGCTGCCGTGAGCGATCGGACCGCGCAGGTAGTTCACGAAGCTCTGCTTGACGCCCCAGCTGAGCGTTGCGCCGCCCACCGGCGCGTCGGCCGCATGGGACGGGACGGCGATGCCCACCACGGCCGCCGATGCGATGAGCGCGCCGGTCAGCACGCTTGCGAGCGTCCGCCGCAGCGGGGCCCTTCGATTTCTCACCACGACGAGACCTCCAGGTATAGGTGGATCGTTGACTTCGGCGCCGCGGGTGGCGCGCGTAGTTAGCTTAGCCTTACCTTACTGAATCCTGAGAACACTCTGAGGAGTATTACTGCACGCGGCGGGGAAGGATGACCGGGCGGCCGGTATCGGGGTCTTCGAGAACTCGTACGGGCGTCCGGTAGACCTCCTCGACTCGCTCGCGCGTCAGGACCACGCCGGGGGACCCTAGCGCCACGAGCCGGCCCTGATGAACGATCGCGATGTCGTCGGCATAGGCTGCGGCGAGCGAGAGGTCGTGCAGCACCACGACAACCGCACGCCCGCCGGCAGCGAGGTCGCGCGCGATCAGCAGCACGTCCTCCTGGTGGCGCAGATCCAGCGCCGCCGTCGGCTCGTCGAGCATGACGACGCGCGTATCCTGTGCGAGCACGCGGGCGAGTGACACCCGCGCCTTCTCGCCGCCCGACAGCGAGGGGAACGGTCGCGCGGCCAGATGGGTGACATCCGTCCGTTCCAGAGCGTCGCGGATGACGCGATCGTCGTCACCCGGGTCGCCGTGGCCGGCCCACGGTGCGCGGCCCATTTCGACCACCTCTGCGGCCGTGAACGAGAACGCCACCTGGTTCGACTGCAGCAGGACCGACCGCGCCCTCGACAGGTCCCCGGTGCTCCACGCGCCCAGAGCACGCCCGTCCAGGGTGACGTCGCCGGTCGTGGCGGCGAGCTCACCGGTCAGGATGCCGAGGAGACTCGACTTTCCGGCGCCATTCGGGCCGACGAGCGCGAGCACGCGTCCGTACGGAATCTCGATCGAGATGTCGTCGAGGATCGCCGCGGCGCCCATGCGAAGGCCGACATCGCGCAGGGCATATGCGACCGAGATCATGCCCACCCACCAGCCCGGCGCCTGTTGCGGCGGATCAGCCAGTAGAAGAACGGCCCGCCGACGAGAGAGGTCAGGATGCCGATCGGCAGGTCCGCCGAGGGCACCAGGGTGCGCGCCAAGAGATCGGCGTACACCAGCACGGTGCCACCGACCAGGAGCGACATCAGCAGGAGCGTGCGGTTGGATGGACCGAGCAGCATCCGCACGATATGCGGGACGACCAGTCCCACGAACGCGACGATCCCGACGAACGCGACGGCGACGCCTGTCAGCAGCGCCACGAGGACGATCGACACGATCCGCAGCCGCTCGACGCGGACGCCCAGGTGCACCGCGGTGCGGTCCCCCAGCGACAGCAGATCGTACTGACGCGCGAGTGCGACGACGGCCGCGGCGCTGGCGACTCCGACGAGGGCCACGAGCGCCACCTCGGACCATCGCGAGCCGTTCATCCACCCGAGCTGCCAGAAGACGATCTGCTCGCGCGACGCCGCGTCGCCGACGAACATGAGCAGTGCAAGCGCCGCACCGGCGAAGGCGTTGACCGCGATGCCGGTGAGGATGAGCGTGATGGACTCGGTTCGCCTCTGAGCCCGCGCGGTCGCGTAGACGACGAGGGTCGCTGCGAGTCCGCCGGCGAAGGCGCACGCGGCGGTCGACCAGCCGCCCAGCGCGGTGGTGCCGAGCGTGATGGCCGCTGCCGCGCCGAGCGCGGCACCGGACGACACCCCCACGACGCCGGGCTCGGCGAGCGGATTGGCGAAGATCGCCTGCATGACCGCGCCCGCGGCGGCCAGCAGGGCACCGACCAGAAGCGACATCACGACGCGAGGAAACCTGATCTGCCACAGCGTCTGCTCGATGAGCTGCTCGGCCGGTGCCCACGGGTTCGCGATGCCCACGGCCCTCAGCACGGATCCGACCACTTCGGCCGGGCCGATCGGCAGCTGTCCGAGACCGGCCGAGAGGATCACGCCGGCCACGAGCAGCGTCCCCGTGACCACGGTGACGGCGATGCGGCGGCGAGTGAGGGAGGGGATGCCGGTACGCTGCGGGGCTGGCGTCACCACGCGTTCCGCGGCGGACGTCACGGACCGGCCTCGGGTGCGTAGATCGCCCGCGCGAGTGCCTCGAGCACGTGGGCGGAGCGTGGACCGAACGACAGGATCTGGCCGTCTGCCATGTCCACGAACCGCCGGTGCCGGCCCGCCTCGGTGAGCGCGATGGCCGGCCTGGACTCGAGGAGCCCGTCGACGCCGTCGACCGACTCCAGCCCCTTGCTCATCACGAGGATCAGGTCGGGATCGGCTGCGACCATCGCCTCGTCGGTGAGCGGCTGCATGCCTCTCCAGCCCAGCTCGCCCGCGACGTCGATCGCCGACAGTCCCTCGATGAGATCGTCGGCGCCGGACCCCTCGCCGAACAGGTAATAGACGCCCGCCGAGCCGCGGACATACAGGAACATGACTCGCAGGCGATCGGCCTCGTCCTCCGGCGCGAGTTCCGCGATCCGGGCGCGCGTGGCATCCACCTCGCTCTCGATCCGGTCGCCGAGCAGCTCTCCCGCCTCGTCGACGCCGAGGATGCGCCCCACGTCGCGGGCGAGCTGCGCCGCGCCCTCGAACGATGACGCGCTGCGGACGAAGACGACGGTGATGCCCACGTCGCGCAGCTGCTCCACGACGTCGGCGGGGCCGATACTGCCGTCCGTCAGCACGAGCGTGGGCTCCAACGCGATGATCGCCTCGGCGTTGACGGTGTGTCCGCCGCTCGTGACGACGTCGAGGTGCTCAGTGCCGGGGAAAGTCGTCGACACGTCGCGCCCGACGAGGCGGTCACCCAGGCCCAGACCCCACACGGTGGCCGCCAGCGAGCCTGACAGGTCCATCGCGATGATGCTCGACGTGTCATCCACCGTCACCGCCGTATCGCCGTCGAGATCATACGAGATGACCTCCACGGGCAGCTTCTGCTCAGGCTGCTCGGTCACGGGCTCCACCTCGGCGTCGGCAAGGACAGCGCTGGAGGGTCCCTCGAACGACCTCGGGTCCTCGAGCGGCACCAGTTCGTCGAACGGCGTCTGCGCGACGGCGACGCTCGCGTCCGTCGCGGGCGCCGACGTCGAGGCGCACGCCGTGAGGAGGAGCGCGGCCACGATGAGCGCGCCCACACCCGCCGCGCGGCGGTTCCGATCCCCGGCGCCGGGTGTCACGCCCGGCAGCGTCACGCCGAGTCGTCCTTGCGTTCCCGACGCCGCGCCACCGCGAACGCAGCCGCCGCACCGACGACCACGACCGCGCCGCCGGCGATGACCCACGGCAACCAGGGGGTCGGGGCGGACGCCGCGGCTGCGGCATCCGTCTCGATCGGGGCCTCCGCCGTTTCGGTCGGAGTCGGCGCGGGCATCGCCGCCTGCGGGCACTCCGCGGACACGATCAGCGACAACGCGTCGAACGGCGTGCCGGTCTCGTAGTTGCCGAAGGCCGCGAACCCCTCCGCCGTGATCGTGGCCGGAGCGTCGACGACCGAAACCGTGAGCGCACTGTGCTGCGTCTCGACGACAGCGGCGGCGAAATCGAGGTCGAGGAGCGGTACCTGCAGCGTGGTCACGGGCGTGTTGACGCCCGCAAGGGCGTTCTCCATCGAGACCCCGGTGATGTCGATCAGCAGCTGTGCGGTCGCCGGGCCTGTGAAGACCACAGTGGGGTTCTGAACCGTCGTGTCGAGCAGACCGTCGTGTCCGGTGAACCGGATGCCGCCGGGGAACGCGATCGAACCGGTCGAGGTCTCAGGGCTGTACGTTCCCGCTCCTCCCGTCCAGCCGAACCGCGGGGTCTCGTAGGTGGCGCCGCCCTGGACCTCCCACGTGCCGTGCGCGATCGAACCGGAGATGTAGGAGCGGAACGACTCCTTGAATCCCCACGACAGCTGCGCCGAAGTCACGGCGCACGCGTCGGTGGCGGTGGCGGTGGCGGTGGCGATGGTCGGAGGCGACGCGGCCCACGCCGCCGAGGGAGCCAGCACCACGATGGCGGAGACGAGACCCGCCATGACGGCACGGCGGAGCGACATGTTCGAGCGCATTTGAACCCCAGCGAGAATGCGGTGCGCGCGAGTCGCGCGGCAAGGTTAGGAAAGCCTAACCTATCGTCCACCATAGCCGAGCGCAGCGCCACGTCGCGGTTCTCGAGAGCGCGAAGCGCGACGGGACGCGGCGTCGGAGGATCAGGGTCGCAGCGGAAGCAGGTCCGAGATGTCGGCCCGTGTGCCGGAGGCGTGGATGCGGCCGGCGGCCGCGGCATCCGTCCACTGCACTTGACCCGTGGCGAGCGCGATCCACGTCGCCGGGTCGGTCTCGACGACGTTCGGCGGCGTGCCGCGGGTATGGCGCGGACCCTCGACGACCTGCACCGCACCGAACGGCGGCACCCGCACCTCGACCGAGTTGCCCGGCGCCTTCTCGGCCAGCAGCTGCAGCAGGTACCGCACCGCGGTCGCGTGGTCGGTGCGGGAGGGGGCGACGGATGCCTCGGCCGCCGCCCGCACCGCGCTCAGCGCAGAGCGGCCGTCGTCGGTCGAGATCTTGCGCGCCATCCCTCCACGCTACGCCGGAGGCGACGCTGAGTAGGCTGGCCGGGTGAAGATCCTGGTCCTCGGCTCGGGCGCGCGGGAGCACGCCATCATCCTCGCCCTGCGTGCGGAGGAGGCGGAGCACGAGATCTTCGCCGCCCCCGGCAACGCCGGCATCGCGCAGCACGCGCAGCTCGTCGCACTCGACGCGAACGATCCGGCCGCGGTCACGAGCTTCGCGAACGAGAACCACGTCGACCTCGTCGTGATCGGGCCCGAGGCCCCGCTCGTGGCGGGCGTCGCTGACGCCGTGCGCGAGCGCGGCATCCCGGTGTTCGGTCCGGGCAAGGCGGCGGCGCAGCTCGAGGGTTCGAAGGCCTTCGCGAAGCGGATCATGGATGCCGCGGGCGTGCCCACCGGCCGCGCGGTCCGTGCCGCGAGCCGGGCCGAGGTCGAGGCCGCGTTCGACGAGTTGGGTGCCCCGCACGTGGTCAAGGCCGATGGGCTCGCTGCGGGCAAGGGCGTCATCGTCACGGACGACCGCGCTGCTGCCCTCGCCCACGCCGAGGTCTATCTGCCGCTCGGGCCGGTGCTCGTCGAGGAATTCCTCGCGGGGCCCGAGGTGTCGCTGTTCTTCCTGAGCGACGGCGACCATGTCGTGCCGCTCAGCCCGGCGCAGGACTACAAGCGGCTGCTCGACGGTGATGAGGGGCCCAACACCGGGGGAATGGGCGCGTACTCGCCCCTGCCCTGGCTGTCGGAGCGTTTCGGCGGCGAAACGGAGTTCGTCGAGCTGGTCACCCGCGAGATCGCCGACCCGGTGATCCGGCAGCTGGATGCCGAGGGCACCCCGTTCATCGGGCTCCTTTACGCCGGGCTCATCCTCACTGACGCCGGCGTCAAGGTGATCGAGTTCAATGCGCGCTTCGGCGACCCCGAGACGCAGGTCGTGCTGCCGCGGCTGGTCGACCCGCTGTCGGAGCTGCTGCTGGCCGCGGCATCCGGTCACCTCGAAGACCGGCCGCAGCCGGCCTTCGCCGAAGCCGTCGCGGTGACGGTGGTGCTCGCCAGCGAGGGGTACCCCGCCGCACCCGTGACGGGCCGCCCGCTCACCGGCCTGCACGCGGCGGAGGCGGTTGAAGGCGTGCACCTCGCGCACGCCGCCACCGCCGAGACCGACGGCGGCCTGGTCGCCACCGGCGGGCGGGTGCTCAACGTGGTCGCACTGGGCACGACCTTCACCGAGGCGCGCGATCGCGTGTATCGCGCGGTCGCCGAGATCGGCCTCGAGGGAGGACAGCACCGCAGCGACATCGCGGCACGCGTCGTCGAAGGCTGACGAGCGCCGGCGCGAGTTCGGTGCCCACGCTGCGTGAACCAGCACCCGCTGTCGGGATGAACGGCCGCGGTTGCCGGAGTCGGGCGCGCGAGCGTCCGGCGCGGCCGGTCACACCGCCGCACGCTGCTGCAGCAGCGGGCACTCGAACGGATCACGCTCGCCGAGCCCGACGCGGTTGATGTACCGCGTGACGATCCCGTACGACTCCCACAGTCCCGTCTCGGTGTAGCGCACGCCATGATCGAGGCAGTACTGCCGGATCGTGAGCGACGCCTTGCGCAGGTGCGGCCGCGGCATCGACGGGAACAGGTGGTGCTCGATCTGGTAGTTCAGTCCTCCCATGGCGACATCGAGCATCCTGCTGCCGCGGATGTTGCGGCTCATCAGCACCTGCCGTCGGAGGAAGTCGAGCTTGAGATCGGCGGGCACGAGAGGCATGCCCTTGTGATTGGGCGCGAAGGACAGACCCATGTACACGCCGAAGATGCCCAGCTGCACCGCCAGGAACACCGCGGCGATACCGGGTGAGAGCACCACGAATACGAGCGCCAGGTAAGCGCCGATCCGCAGCAGCAGGAACGCGGCCTCGATCCACCGGCGGCGGAGAGGCTCGGGCGAGAACACCCGCCGGACCCCCGACGCGTGCAGCGAGAGCCCCTCGAGCAGCAGGATCGGGAAGAAGAACAGGCCCTGATGAGCCATGAGCCACTTCACGGCGGCACCATGACGGCGCGAACGCTGCTCCACCTGCTCTGGGGTGAACGCGATGACCGGCAGCTCGATGTCGGGATCGGTGCCGATCTTGTTCGGATTGGCGTGGTGACGGGTGTGTTTGTGCTGCCACCACCCGTAGCTCATGCCCACCAGGAGGTTGCCGAGGACGAGGGACGTCCAGTCGTTCCACTTTCCCGACACGAAGATCTGGCGATGCGCGGCGTCGTGCCCGAGCATGGCGATCTGGGTGAACACGACGGCCAGTGCGGCGGCGGTGAACAGCTGCCACCACGTATCGCCGATCATGATGAAGACGGCGATCGCAACGCCCAGCACGAGGACCGCGCCGATCAGCTTGGTCCAGTAGTAGCCGTAACGTCGGCGCATGAGGCCGCTCGACGTCACGATGCGCGAGAGTTCGGTGAAATCGTTGCCGGCGCGGTGGCGACCCGGCGAGAGGTCCTTTACCTCGCGGGCCTGTTGCTCGTTCATGCTCCAGCCCCGTTCCCGCGGCTCGCGAGGTGCGGGCCGCGGATGCCGGGTCCGGGGCATCGTTTGTGGTCAGGTTACGCCCGTCTTCGGCTGAGAAGTCGTCGATGCGGTGACTTCACAGCCGAATGCCGGGCGCTGTCATGTCTGACGTCGAATGAAGCGCATCAGCCACGCGATGACGGCGATCACCAGGATGATGATCCCGATCCACAGCAGGAACTGCACCGCCTCGACGAACACGCCGAACAGCAGCAGCACGATTCCGATGATGAGCAGGGTCACTGCGAGTGCTGTCATGTCTCCATGGTGGCGGTGGCTCCGCCGGCGCGCCATCGGGTTGACACGGCGTGGAATCCGCGCAAGCCCGGCCCGGAGCTCTTTCTTCACGTCTGCGCCCGGCCGTATGGTCTCAGCATGACCGACGACCCGGACGCTTCATCACCAGCCGGCGAATATCCCGCGGCGGTCGCGCGAGCGCGTGAGATCTTCGACCCGATCGCGGCAGAGTACCTCGGGCGCCCCGGCGTCGACATCGGCCCGATGTTCGGGAGCGAGGGCCTGCGCATCCGTGGCAAGGTGTTCGCGTTCATCAGCCATCGCGGCACTCTCGTGGTCAAGGTGCCTGCTGAGCGCGCGGATGAATTGGAGGCCGCCCGCAGCGGCGAGCGCATGCAGATCGGCGGGCGCACACTGCGCGAATGGGTCATGCTCGACGTCCAGCACGCCGAGCATTGGCCGGGGGTCACGGACGAGGCGTTCGCGTACGTCGACGTGGTGACGCCCTGACCCACGCCCCGGGATAATGGGGCGGGTGACGGACGCGACCCCCTCTGCCCTCGACCTGCCCGGCTGGCGACACGTGTACTCCGGCAAGGTGCGGGACCTGTACGTCCCCGCCGACACGGCCGAAGGCGCGTCGCCCGCGCGCATGCTCGTCGTCGCGAGCGATCGCGTGAGCGCGTTCGACCACGTGCTCGAGCCCGGGATCCCGGGCAAGGGCGTGCTGCTGACCACGCTCAGCCTGTGGTGGTTCGACCGCCTCGCGGGCGCGGACGGCGCGCGCAGCATCCCGAACCATCTCGCGGCCTCGCACACGCTGACCCTCGGTGCGGACGGCGAGGCGAACACCGCCGACGACGTGCAGAGACTGATTCCGGATGCCGTCACCGGGCGCGCGATGGTGGTGAAGAGCCTCGACATGCAGCCGATCGAGTGCGTCGTGCGCGGGTATCTCACCGGGTCGGGGTGGGCCGAGTACCAGGCCGACGGCACGGTGTGCGGCATCCCGCTGCCCGCCGGCCTGTCCAACGGGGACCGGCTTCCCGAGCCGATCTACACCCCCGCGTTCAAGGCGCCGATGGGCGAGCACGACGAGAACATCTCGTTCGAGCGCACCGTGGAGCTGGTGGGGGCAGAACGCGCCGAGGAGCTCCGCGACCTCTCGCTCGAGATCTACACCCGCGCGGCACGCACCGCGGAGGGCCGCGGCGTGATCCTCGCCGACACCAAGTTCGAGTTCGGTGTCGATGAGAACGGCGTCCTGACGCTGGCCGACGAGGTGCTCACGAGCGATTCGTCGCGGTATTGGGATGCCGCGGCGTGGGAGTCGGGCACGACGCCCGAGGAGCGCATGGCGAGCTTCGACAAGCAGATCGTGCGGGACTGGCTCGCCGCGAACTGGGACAAGCGGGGCGAGCCGCCGACGCTGCCGCAGGACGTCGTGGAGCGCACCGCCGCCCGCTACCGCGAGCTGCTGGATCTGCTGACCTCCGCCTGAGCCGCGCTCCCGGCCTTCCGCTCAGGCGTTCTTCATCGCCTTCAGGCGCGCGAGGAGGACGGGGCCGGTGCGATCGAGCATCTTCCCGCCGATCAGGATGCCTGCCGCCAGCACCACCGATCCGAGCACGATGCCGCCCGCGAAGGCGATCCAGCTCATCGCGGCGTTCTCGGTGAAGAAGCCGATCACCCCGACGATGACAGCCGGCGCCGACAGCAGCAGCGCTGCGAGCCAGATGCCGAGGAACGCGAGCCCCTGCAGGAACGTTGAGCCCGGCACCCGCTTGAACGGATTGTCGCCCGACGCCGCGACCGGCACGACGAGCTGCGCCGACGTGAGCGCGCACACGCCGTAACAGACGAACAGGATCGCGATCGACATGCCGAGGATCCCGGGGAACTGCTGCCACCGTCCAGAGAAGGCGAAGGGCAGGACCGCGGCCACCAGCACCAGAGGCAATGCCACGGCCGCCGCAGCGAACGTGCGGCCCACACGATCCGCTCGGCCGGAGGCTCCGGTCATGATCTCGGTGCCGAAGGCCGTGCCGTCGTATGAGATGTCGGCGTAGACGACGATCCCGATGACGAACGCGATGATCGGCGCCGAGAACGCCAGCGCCGCGAAAGGGTCTCCGTCGCGCGCATAGAACCACAGCAGCAGCGGCACCAGCGGTGCTCCCACGAGCTGTCGCAGGTATCGCGGATCGCGCGTCCAGTACGTCAGGGCCCGTGCGAAGATCGCGCCCGCCGCCCCGGTAGGCACGCGACCGAACCAGCCGATCGACCCCGCCTTCACCGCGGCGGCCGATGCCCGTCGCGGATTCACCAGCGAGCGCGCGAGCGACTGCCGCCACAGCAGCCACAGGACGACCAGCGTCGCGACTGCGATGAGCAGCTTCGCGCCCGCGGCGAGCAGGTCGCCGGCGGCGGCATCCGCAGGCACGGCCCAGGCGGCCCCGAGCGGAGTCCAGCCGAGCAGCGGCACCAAGGCCAGCAGGGCCTCGGCGTTGACGGCGAAACCGGTCGCGACGGCGGCGATGATCGGTCCGGCGAGGATCAGCGGGATGAAGATCAGGATGCCCGACACCTCGCGGAACCGCCGCCCGCTGCCGAGACCGGAGGCGACCGTCGCCACCGTGCGCGACGCGACGACCGCGGTCAAGACGGCGAGGGGCGCGCTCACGATCCACGCGACGATGGCCGCGGGCCAGTGCACCCACGTCGCGATCGTCGCGAGGGTCGCTGCCGACGTGATGATGCCGGGGATGCCGCACACGCCGGCGAGCGTGAGCGCCACCATCATGCGCGCCCGCGACATCGGGAAGACCACGAGGCGGTCGGGGTCCAGAGTCGTGTCGACACCGAACGCGATGAGCGGGACGAGCGCCCAGCCGAGCGTCACGAGCGACCCGGCACCGATGATCACGTCCGACGCGAGCCGCAGGTCGCCGAAGCCGAGGAGCACCAACCCGACGACGATCCCGGCGAGAAGACCCAGACCATAGAGCGCGCCGAACAGGAAGCCCACCAGCTGCCACGGGCTGCGCATCAGCTGGTTGCCGAGGACGCGGAACCGCAGCCTCAGGAGCGTCGCAACCATTCCGGCCCTTCCGTGTGGCGACGGCCTCCGACGAGCTCGACGAAGCGGTCCTGCAGCGACTGCCCGGCGCGCACCTCATCGACGGTGCCGGCGACCAGCAGCCGCCCGGCGGCGACGATGGCGACGTGGTCGCACATGCGCTGCACGAGGTCCATCGAGTGGCTCGAGACGATGACCGTGCCGCCGCTCGCGACGTAGCCGGTGAGGATGTCCTGGATGTTCGCCGCCGACACCGGATCGACCGACTCGAAGGGCTCGTCGAGCACGAGCAGTCGCGGGGCGTGGACGAGAGCGCAGGCGAGCGCGATCTTCTTGGTCATGCCGGCCGAGTAGTCCACGACCATCGTGCCCGCGGCATCCGTCATGTCCATCAGCGCGAGCAGATCAGCGGTGCGCTGCGCGATCTCGTCGTGGCTCAGCCCGAAGAGCAGCCCGTTGTAGGTCACCAGCTGCTCGCCGGTGAGCCGGTCGAACAGCTTGACGCCGTCGGCGAGGTTGCCGAGCATGCCCTTGGCGGCGACCGGATCGCGCCACACGTCGACGCCGTGCACGAGAGCCTGGCCGGCATCCGGCGCGAGCAGTCCTGTCGCCATGGACAGGGTCGTCGTCTTGCCGGCGCCGTTCGGCCCGACGAGGCCGTAGAAGGATCCCGTCGGCACCTGCAGGCTGAGATCGGCGACGGCGACCTTCTGCCCGAAGCTCTTGCGCAGGCCTCGCAGATCGAGGGCGGCCGTGCCGGCCGTCGGACCGGCTCCGACTGCGTCCGGACCCACGGCCGCAGACGGCGCAGGCGGTGCGGGGTTCACTGGTTCGGTCACGTCTCTCCGTCGCATCGGTGTCTGGTGGCTCCGCGCACTCGAGCCGGCATCTCACCCTGTCGGATGCCGCTTGCCCGGGGCAACCCGAGACCCCGCCCGCGGGCCGCTATCGTGATGGTCGCATCATCCCCTGAGCGCAAGGAGCGCGCATGCCTGTGTGGACCCTTCACGGCAACGGCCGGACCGTCGAACCGGGCGAGGTGGTGGCACCGGGCGAGCGCCTGAACTGGCCCGCCACGATCGCGATCGGCGCGCAGCACGTCATCGCGATGTTCGGCGCCACGTTCCTCGTCCCGGTGATCACGGGCTTCCCGGTGCCGACGACGCTGCTGTTCTCCGGCATCGGCACGCTGCTCTTCCTGATCATCACGCGCAACAAGCTCCCCAGCTACCTCGGCTCGTCCTTCGCGTTCATCGCCCCCGTGACCGCGGCCACCGCGTCGCAGGGCATGGGCTCGGCGCTGGCCGGCATCGTCGCGGTCGGCATCCTGCTCGCCGCCGTCGGCTTCATCGTCCAGTTCGCCGGCCTCGGCTGGATCGACAAGCTCATGCCGCCGGTCGTCGCCGGGGCGATCGTCGCTCTCATCGGCTTCAACCTGGCACCGGTCGCGTGGAGCAACTTCCAGCTGCAGCCGCTCACCGCCACCATCACGGTCGTCGCGGTGATCCTCTTCAGCGTGCTGTTCCGCGGGTTCCTCGGGCGCATCTCGATCTTCCTCGGCGTGATCGTCGGCTATATCGCCGCTCTGCTCTTCGGCGAGGTCGACTTCACCGCCGTCGGCGAGGCGGCATGGGTGGGCTTCCCCGAGTTCCACATCGCCGACTTCGCCTCCCCGGGCACCTGGAGCGTCATCGCGATGTTCCTGCCGGTCGTGCTCGTGCTCATCGCCGAGAACGTGGGACACGTGCGCGGCGTGGCGACGATGACGGATGCCTCGGTCAACCAGCACACCGGACGCGCGCTCATCGCCGACGGCGCGGCGACCACGCTCGCCGGCTTCTTCGGCGGATCGGGCACGACCACGTACGGCGAGAACATCGGCGTGATGGCCGCGACCCGCGTGTACTCCACCGCGGCGTACTGGGTCGCCGGCGTCGTCGCGATCCTCCTCGCGATGTCACCCAAGGTCGGCGCGGTCTTCAACTCGATCCCCGCCGGCGTGCTGGGCGGTGTCACCACGGCGCTGTACGGGCTCATCGGCATCATCGGCATCAAGATCTGGGTCGACAACCGCGTGGACTTCTCGCGGCCCGTCAACCAGTACACCGGAGCGGTCGCGCTCGTCATCGCGATCGCCGGATTCACGATGCAGTGGGGCGACTTCCAGCTCGGCGCGATCGTGATCGGCGCCGCCGCCGCGCTGCTGATCTACCACCTCGGCAACGCCGTGGCGCGCTGGCGCAAGACCGGCGCCGACGACGGCGGGCCGATCCCGGCCGTCGGACCCCTCGGTGGCGACCCGCAGTAGGGAATGACAGCGGATGCCGCGGCGTTGTGCATTCACATGAATGGGATAGTCGCGGCATCCGGTGACAAGCTCGCGGCCGACACGGCGATGGGCGCCGTGACGCTGCTCGTCGGCGATCTGGACGCGATGACGGCCTTCTACCGCGACGTCGTGACGCTGCAGGTGCTGGCTGCCGAGGGCGATACCGTGACGCTCGGCCGCGCAGGTCGCGCGATCGTCATCTTGCAGCGCGAACCCGCGCTGAGACACGCGACGCCTGGCTCGGCCGGGCTGTACCACACGGCGATCCTGTTCGAGACGCAGGCGGCGCTCGCGGCCGCGCTCTACTCCGTGGCTCGCCAGGCGCCGGGCACCTTCACCGGGTCGGCCGACCACCTGGTGAGCCAGGCCTTCTACTTCACCGATCCGGAGGGCAACGGGATCGAGCTGTACTGGGACCGCGATCGCACCGACTGGTCGTGGGTGCACGGCCAGATCGAGATGGCGACGCTGGGCCTCGACCCCAACGCGTTCCTGAACGAGCACCTGACCGAGGAGGTGGCACTCGGCGCGACCGCCCAGGAAGCGGCATCCGTCGGTCACGTCCATCTGTCGGTCGGCGACGTCGGCACCGCGCGCACGTTCTACGTCGACACGCTCGGCTTCGACCAGACCGCGGCGCTCGGCAACCAGGCCCTGTTCGTGAGCGCCGGCGGGTATCACCACCACATGGCGATGAACGTGTGGAACTCTCGCGGGGCAGGGCCCCGCATGCCCGCGCTCGGCCTCGGGCGGATCGACCTCGCACTCCCACACACCGACGCGCTCGGTGAACTCGGCGAGCGCCTGCGCCACCACGGTCTGCAGGTGCGCGACGACGGGCGCACCGTGTCGTTCGACGATCCGTGGGCCAACCTGTTGCGCGCGACGATCGCCACGACCGCCTGAGCGGCGGACGCGTCAGACCGACTCGCGGACCACGAGCTCGGTCTCGAGGATCGTGACGTGACGCGGATGCCGCCCAGCGAGCAGTTCGAGCAGGATCGACGCCATGCGCTCCCCCTGCGAATAGGACGGCTGGCGCACCGTGGTCAGCTGCGGCGACACCGAGGTCGCGACCGGCGAGTCGTCGAAGCCGATGAGGGCGATGTCGTCGGGCACCCGCAGGCCGGCCGCGGCGAGCACCGTCATCGCGCCCTGGGCCATCAGGTCGCTCGCGACGAAGACGGCGTCAGGGCGCTCGCCCGACTCCAGGATGCGCCGCATGGCGTCGGCACCGCCGTCGGCGGTGAAGTTGCCGTCTTCGACGACACCCTCAGACAGCCCCCACGCCGTGATCGCATCGCGGTAGCCCTGAAGCCGGTCGATGCCCGCGGGCATGTCCAGCGGACCGGTGATGGTGCCGATGCGGCGGCGGCCGCTCTCGATCAGGTACACCGTCGCGTCGTAGGCGCCTCGCACATTGTCGACGTCCACGTAGTAGTCGCGCTCCCGCTCGCGCACCGGGCGCCCGCCGTACACGACCGGCACGACGCTCGCGATGCGGTCGATGAACGTGTCGCTGGTGTGGTGCGACACCACGATCGCCCCGTCCACTGCGCCGCTGCGCACGTAGCTCGTCGTCTTGTCGCCCGGGTCGTCGCTGGCGATGAAGAGGTTGAGCACGTAGTCCGACCGGCTCAGCCGCGCGTTGATGCCCGACACGATCGCCGCGAAGAACGGGTCGCCGAAGAACCGCGTGGTGTCTTCGGGCACGATCAGGGCGATCGCGTGCGTCTGCCGGCTGGCGAGTGAACGGGCCGCGCGATTGGGCACGTAGTTGAGCTCGGCGATCGCACGCTTGACCGAGTCGAGCGCCTCCGGAGAGACCGCGGTCGAGCCGTTGACGACCCGCGACACCGTCGACCGCGAGACGCCCGCCGCTGCGGCGACCTCCTCGATCGTGACGGAGCCGCGATGTGCGTCCGTGTCCATTGCCGTGCTCCTTCTCGCGTTACGAGATCGTCGCCGCCGAGTGCTCGATCGCTCGTGCGTCGATGATGCGACTGTATTCGCGTCCGCTGTCCTTCACCGTGCGAGCCTGCGTGTCGTAGTCGACGCGCACGATGCCGAAGCGCTTCTCGTACCCCCACGCCCACTCGAAGTTGTCGAGCAGCGACCAGTAGAAGTATCCCCGCACATCGGCACCGGCATCCACCGCGTCCAGGATCGCGCTCAGGTGACCCCGGACGAAGTCGACCCGCTCGTGGTCGTGCACCCGCGCTTCGCCGCCGTCGATGACGAGCTCGTCGTCGTAGGCGGCACCGTTCTCGGTGACGTAGAGCACAGTGCCGGCGGGCTGCGCGTACTCGGTCCACACGCGGGTGAGCAGACGAGTGAGCCCCTCCGGCTGGACCTCCCAGTTCATCGGCGTGCGAGGCAGGCCGCGTTCGTGCCAGAAGATGCCCTCGTGCGACGGGAACGGGGATGCCCCGGGGCGGTCGGTCGGCGCGTCGCCGGGCTTCGGCGGGTTCGCCGGTGCCGTGCCTCCGACGAGCTCACCGTGGTAGTAGTTCACGCCGAGCGAGTCGATGGGGGTCGAGATCGCCTCGAGATCACCCGGCTGCACGGCGGCCTCCCATGCGGCCATGGCCGAAGCATCCACCTTGCGGATGTCCTCCACGATGTCGGCAGGGTACTCGCCCCGGAAGACCGGATCGAGGAACCAGCGGTTGAACTGGCCGTCGATGCGGCGTGCGGCGTCGACATCGGCCGGCTCGCTCGGGTCGGCGGGGTCTGCCACCGTGAGGTTGAGCGTGATGCCGAGCGTGAGCGACTCGTCACGGGCGCGCAGTTCGCGCACCGTCTGACCGTGCGCGAGCAGCAGGTGATGCGCGGCGAGCACGCCCTCTTCGACGCTGTAGTGGCCAGGGGCGTGCAGGCCCGCGGTGTAGCTCAGGAACGAGGAGCACCACGGCTCATTGAGCGTGGTCCACACGTTCACGCGATCGCCCAGGGCGTCGTGCAGGTCGAGCGCGTACTCGGTGAACCTGTCGGCCGTGTCGCGGTTGGTCCACCCGCCCTGTTCCTGCAGCGCCTGCGGCAGGTCCCAGTGGTAGAGCGTCAGCCACGGCAGGATGTCGGCGCCGAGCAGCTCGTCGACTAGGCGCTTGTAGAAGTCCACGCCCTGCGTGTTGAGTGCACCGCCGTCGGGACGCACCCGCGACCAGGACGTCGAGAAACGGTACGTCTGCAGGCCCATGTCTTTCATGAGGGCCACGTCATCGCGATACAGGTGGTAGTGGTCGCACGCCACATCACCGTTGTCGGCGTTGATGACGGCACCGGGCACGCGGCAGAACGCATCCCAGATCGAGTCGCGGCGGCCGTCCTCGTGGGCGGCCCCCTCGATCTGGAAGGCGGCGGTGGCGGCCCCGAACAGGAAGTCCGAGGGGAAGGAGCGCGAAGGCGCAGGCGTCATGAGGGCAGAGTCCTCTCTGGATGCGATGGTCATGTGTCTATCAGCCCTTGACGGCGCCGGCCATGATGCCGCTGACGAGCTGGCGGCCCGCGAAGGCGAACAGCAGGATCAACGGGATCGTCGCCAGGAGTACTCCCGCGAGCACGATCGAGTAGTCGACGAAGTAGTTCGACTGCAGGAGCGAGAGTGCCACGGGCAGGGTGGGGTCACGGCGGTCCAGCACGATGAACGGCCAGAAGAAGTTGTTCCACGCGCCGACGAAGGTGAACAGGAACAGCATCGCCGCCGCGGGACGCGCCGCCGGGACCGCGATGGTCCAGAACGTGCGCATCATGGTGGCCCCGTCGACGCGAGCGGCTTCGATCAGCTCGTCGGGCACGGTCTGCTGCAGGTACTGCGTCATCCAGAACACGCCGAACGCGCTGGTGAGCGCCGGGATGATGATCGCGCCGACGCTGCCCGTCCAGCCGAGGTCGGCGAACAGGATGTACAGCGGCACGACTCCGAGCTGCGTAGGCACGGCCATCGTCGCCACGACGAAGACGAGCAGCGGCTTGCTGCCGCGGAACCTCAGCTTCGCGAAAGCCCAGCCGGCGAGAGTCGACGTGAGGACGACGGATGCCGCGATCAGCGTCGAGCTGTAGATCGAGTTCCACAGGGCCGGCCAGAAGTTGACCGCCGGGTCGTTGACCACCGAGGCGGCGTTGGCGAAGAAGTTGCCGCCCGGGATCCACGACATGTTCGGGTCGCTGATGGTCGTGGAGTCGCCCGACCCGATCAGGAACGACCAGTAGTACGGGAAGACGGCCGACAGCACGACGACGCCGAGGCCCGCGTAGACCCAGAACCCGGCGCGGAAGCCGCGGATCTTCGTGGTCTTGTTGCGGTGGCGGCCGCCGCCCAGCCCCGCGGTGGCGACCGGCTCTTCGACCATGGCGATCGGAGGTGTGGTGCTCATCGGAGGTCTCCCTTGCGGTTCATGCGCCGCAGGACGCCGGCGGCGCCTCGGCTGCCCTCGTCCCGGACGAGGCGTCGCGTGACCAGGAGGTTGACGAGGCCGATGACGAGGATGAGCAGGAACAGGATCCACGCCAGGGCTGCGGCGCGGCCGAAGTTCCACTCGCGCCAGCCGATGTTGTAGAGGAACAGGGTGATCGTCAGCCACTGCCCCGCGGCGCCGCCCTGGCCGGTGTTGTCGAACTGGCTCGGCTCATCGAAGATCTGGAGTCCGCCGATGGTGGATGTGATGATCACGAAGATGAGGGTGGGGCGAAGCGACGGGAGCGTGATGCTCCAGAACTGACGGAAGCCGCCGGCGCCGTCCACGGTTGCGGCCTCGTAATAATCGCGCGGCACGGCCTGCATCGCGGCCAGCATGATGAGCGCGTTGTAGCCGACCCAGCGGAAGTTCACCATCGTCGCGATCGCGACGTGGCTCGCGAAGGCGTCCTTGTGCCAGGGCACGGCGGGCAGGCCGAGGTCGGTGAGGATGTTGTTCACCAGGCCGTGGTTGTCGCCGAACATGTTGCTGAAGATCAGGGCGACGGCGACGGGTGCCATCACGTAGGGGAGCAGGACGCTCGTTCGCCAGAAGGTCTTGGCGCGGATGTTCTTGTCGAGCATCGCGGCGATGAAGATCGCGAGGATCAGCTGCGGCACGCTCGAGAGCAGGAAGATGCTGAAGGTGTTGCGCAGCGCCGTCCAGAACTGCGGGTTCTGGAGGATCCAGATGTACTGGTCGAACCCGATGAATTCTCCGGAGTTGCGGACGAGGTCCCACTCCATGAACGAGATGACCGCGGTGTAGGCGATCGGGAACAGACCCACGATCGCGAACATGATGAAGAAGGGCGAGATGTAAAGGTACGGCGAGACCTTCAGGTCCCAGCGGCTCAGCTTCTGGCTGAACGACAGCACGCGCACGCGCTTCTCTTTGGGAAGCTGCGGGGGTGTCGCCGCCTGCGCATGGGGGCGCGTTTCGGTTGCGGTCACGAGTGGCTCCGGGTTGGTGCGGGCAGGGAAGCGTGGGCGGTGCGTGCGGGCCGTCGCCGGCCCGCACGCACCGGGTTCGTCAGAAGGCCTCGACCTCGGCGACCCACGTGTTCCACGAGGTCTGCTGGTCTTCGACACCGTCGAAGACACGCGTGACCGCGTTCTGGAGCGCGTCGTGGTACTTGAAGTAGTTCGCGTCCTTGTACGGCGCGACCGTGACGGCCTCGGCGCGCGTGGACAGGATCTCGCCCACCGGTGCGTCCTGGAAGTACGCGTTGGTGGCCTCAGCGAGCTCCTGGCTCTCGAGTGCCTCGAGCTGGCTCGGGAAAGTGCCCGCGTTCGCGAACGCCTTCATCTGCTGCTCGGGAGCGGTCAGCCAATCGGCCAGCTCGAGTGCGGCCTCGACGTTCTCGCCGTCAGCGGGAATGGTCAGGTACGAACCACCCCAGTTGCCGCCGCCGTTCGGGAAGACGTCGGCGATGTTCCAGTCGGCGGTGTCGGGCGCGTTGCCCTCGATGACACCGAGCATCCAGCCGGGGCACAGCATCGCGGCGAACTCGCCGTTCGCCATCGAGGCGAACCAGTCGTCCGACCACTGGCCGGCGTATGCCGAGTTGGGTACCGCGCGCTCGGCGACGAGGTTGTACGCGTCCGCGATCTCGGGGTTCTCGGTCGCGATGACCGTGCCGTCCTCTTCGGTGTACGTGTACTCGATCTGGTTCACGATGCCCTGGAGCACCGAGTTGGCCGAGTCGATCATCGGCTTGCCGGTGGCCGCCTTGTACTGGTCGGCCACGTCGAGGAAGTGCTCCCAGTCGCCGTTGAACAGGTCGGCGACGCCGGCCGGGTCGGAGGCGAGGCCCGCCGCCGCGAACAGGTCGGACCGGTAGCAGAGGCCCTGCGGGCCGATGTCGGTGCCGAAGCCCACGAGTCGGCCGTCCGCGTCGGTCGCGGCGGCTTCCTTCCAGTCCAGCCAGCGGCCCTTGACGCTGTCGGGCGCCTCGGCGAGGAGGTCGGAGTACTGCATGGCCTCGGCGAACCAGTCGATCTCGACTGCCTCGATATCGGCCAGGCCGCCCTTGCCGAGCTTCGCGAAGTAGTTCGCACGGGCGTCGCCCGACTCGGCGGCGCGGGTGTGCTCGACCTTGATCCCGGTCTCTTCCGTGAACTCCGCGAGGAGTTCGTCGGTGTAGCCGAAGTCGTTGAACGTGGCGATCGTCAGCGTGGTCTCGCCGTCTTCACCGGCGTCGTCGTTGGCGGCATTGCCGGCGCAGCCGGCGAGGACGATGGCCGAGGCCGAGAATGCGGCGATTGCCACAGCGCTTCTGCGGAAGGCGCGTGCGTTCACTGTCACTCCTTTGTGTTGTCAGGGTTGGTGTGTTGCAGGGTTTTCGGACCGCGGACGGATCCGGGGTCAGACTCGTGGGAGCGGTCCCATCGATTGAGACGAAACGCTATGGGATCGCTCCCAAGAATGTCAAGGGAGCGCTCCCATGGCACGGTCACAGTTCCATCACGACCCTGGAGGGCGGGACTCGGGCAGCCCGGACAGCAGGACGATGCCGGAGCCGTAGACTGAGATCGACCCCTGCCCGCGACATCCGGAGCTGTCTGATGCCCACCATCGTCGTCGACGTCATGCCCAAGGCCGAGCTTCTGGACCCGCAGGGGAAGGCCGTCACCGGAGCCCTGTCGCGACTGGGCGTCGACGCCTTCAGCGCGGTGCGCATCGGCAAGCGGTTCGAGCTGACCGTCGAGGGCGAGGTCGACGACGAGGTGCTCGCGACCGCCCGCCGCATCGCCGACGAGATCCTCTCGAACGCGGTGATCGAGGACGTCGTCGCCGTCGAGGTGGTCGAATGACCGCCCGCATCGGCGTCATCACGTTCCCCGGATCGCTCGACGACCGCGACGCGCAGCGAGCGATCCGCGTGGCCGGCGGCGAGCCCGTCGCCCTGTGGCACGGCTCCCACGATCTCGAGGGCGTGGACGCGCTCGTGCTACCGGGCGGCTTCAGCTACGGCGACTACCTCCGCGCCGGCGCCATCGCCGCGCTGGCACCGATCATGACGGAGGTGACGGATGCCGCGGCCAAGGGCATGCCGATCCTCGGGATCTGCAACGGCTTCCAGATGCTCGTCGAGGCGCGGCTGCTGCCCGGCGGTCTGATCCGCAACGCCCATCAGCAGTTCATCCGCCGCGACCAGCGGCTGCGCGTCGAGAACAACGACACCGCCTGGACGTCGGACTTCGCCGCGGACCAGGAGATCGTCATCCCGCTCAAGAACGCCGACGGCGGGTACATCGCCTCCGAGTCGGAGCTGGATCGCCTCGAGGGCGAAGGCCTCGTCGCCTTCCGCTACCTCGGTGTCAACCCGAACGGATCACTGCGCGACATCGCCGGCCTCGCGAACGAGCGCGGCAACGTCGTCGGCCTCATGCCGCACCCCGAGCACGCCGTCGAGCCCGGCTTCGGCCCCGACACGTCCGCCGCGATGCGCTCCGGCGTCGACGGCCTGTCGTTCTTCACGTCGGCCATCGCCGCCGTGGTCGCTCAGGCGGCCTGAGCCGCGATCGGGGCCTCCGCGAGTCGGTCGGTCAGACGGTCCCCGCAGGTGGCCAGACGCCGATGATCACGCCCATGATCACGAGGGTCACGAGCTCGTGCGCGATGTTCAGCACGGTCAGCGAGCTCGGCCGGCCCTCGAACGCGTCGTGGGTGATGAAGCGCGCGGCCGTGAAGCCCGCCCACAGGATCACCGCCGTGCCGAGCGCGGCGAGCAGGTAGCCGCCGCCGTAGAAGTGCCACGCGATCGACGAAGCGCCGGCGAGCACCCACGCGGTGATGAAGCTGACGATCAGCGTGACCACGATCGGGATCACCGCGCTCGCGCCGGGCCGGTCCATGTCGACCTTCGCGAGCCTCGCCCAGCGCGTGCCGAAGACCTTCGGCGTGTACCAGATCGAGCCGACGACCATGCTCGAGGCCGTCGCCAGCAGCACCGCCCAGTAGTTGATCTCGGGAACCATCTCCGCCTCCTTGCGTCCGGTTGCCCGAACTCTAGCCCCCCGCGGCCCCGGTAGCGTGGATGCCGTGAGCAGCGGCATTCGGAATCTCGTCGTCAGTGTCCCCACCGAGCAACTGGCCGCCGACCTCGGCGCGATGCCGGACGGCGTCGAGGTCGTGGTGTGGCCGATGGATGCCGCCGCCCCGCGAGACCGTATCGACATCGTCGTGCCGCCGTACATGAAGATGGCTGGCCTCCTCGAGCGGCTCGGGGAAGTCGAGGTCGGTCTGGTCCAAGGCCAGTCGATCGGGTACGACGGCGTCGCCGACGTACTGCCCGACGGCCTGCTGTTCGCCAACGCGTCCTCCGTCCACGAGACGTCGACCGCCGAGCTCGCGGTGGGGCTCGCGCTCGCCGCGCAGCGGCACATCGACGCCTTCGCGGTCGACACGGCCGCCGGCCGCTGGTCGCCCGTCTTCGCCGAGAGCCTCGCCGATCGACGGGTGCTGCTGCTGGGATACGGCGGTGTCGGCAAGGCCGTCGCCGCGCGGCTGTCCGGTTTCGAGGTGCAGCTCACCGCCGTCGCGTCGCGGGCACGGGACGAAGACGGGATGCCGGTGCACGGCGTCGACGAGCTGCCCGCGCTGCTCCCCCAGGCCGAGATCGTCATCGTGTCGCTGCCGGGCGGCGAGAGCACGCGCGGCATCGTCGACGACACCTTCCTCACGGCGCTGCCCGACGGCGCCCTCATCGTCAACGTGGGCCGGGGCACGCTCATCGACACCGACGCGCTGGTGGATCACGTGCGACGTGGGCGCATCCGCGCGGCGCTGGACGTGACCGATCCCGAGCCGCTGCCCGAGGGTCACCCCCTGTGGGGTCTTCCCGGTGTGCTCATCTCGCCCCACGTCGGCGGCGCGTCCACCGCCATGCGGCCGCGCATCGCGCGCCTGGTGCGCACCCAGATCGAGCGCCTGGCGGCCGGCGAGCCCCCGGTCAACGTCGTCCTGGGCGGCTGAGGCCCTGCTTCCGCCGCGTCCGGGTCACGCGTACCGTGGCGGCCAGGGGGATCGCGAAGGAGCTCACAGATGGCGGAGCTGGGCAACATCACGTTCTATGCAGAGGACCCGCGGCGGCTGGCCCACTTCTGGTCCGACGTCTTCGGCTACCCGAGACTCGAGTGGGAGGACCCGATGAAGGCGGACCTGCTCGCGTCGGGTCTGACCGAAGCCGATCTCGCCAAGCGCGCTCTCGCCGAAGACCCGGAGGGGAAGGGGCCGCGCCTCTACTTCCATCACGCCGACACTCCCAAGCGCGGGCGAAACCGGCTGCACCTCGACATCCAGGCGGTCGCCGGACGCGCGCCGACGCGAGAGGAGCTCGATGCCGAGAAGGATCGGCTCGTCGGGCTCGGCGCCGAGGTGGTGCGGCTGGTCGACCGGCCGTGGGGCCCGTGGCCCGAGATCTACTACCAGCTGCGCGATCCGGAGGGCAACGAATTCTGCCTGCAGTGACCTCGACGGCGCCGGGCCGTCACCGCGTCGGACGAGGTCTCTAGACTGCGAGTCGACCAGATGTGATCGGACGGAGCCGTCGTGAAATTCACCTCCCGGTACCACCCCATCGACATGCCCGACGCCCAATGAGCCCGCAGGAGCTGCTGGCCGCGGCATCCGCTCTCCTCGGCGCCGCCGTGGCCGGCGTCTACCTCGGCTTCTCGTGGCTCGTCATGCCGGGGCTCGTCCGCCGGCCCGACGCCGAGGCGCTCGCGGCGATGCAGTCGATCAACCGGTCGATCCGTCCGCCGTTCTTCCTGCTGTTCGTCGGATCGGCGCTCGTGGCGGTTGCGTCGGCGGTCGCGGAGTTCGTGGCGTGGGACGGTGCGGTCTCGGTGTGGCGCGTCGCCGGCGATGTGCTGGTCGCGGCGCACCTCGTCATCACGGCCGCGTTCCACATCCCCCGCAACACCCGGGTCGAAGCGCTGGATCCGGCGCGGCCGGCCGACCTCGAGGAGTGGCGGGTCATCGCGCGGCAGTGGACAACGGGCAATCACGTGCGCGGGCTGGCCGCCTTCGTCGGTGCCGGCATCCTGATCGCCACGCTCTTGGACTGAGCCGGCATCGCACCCCGTGGCGGCGTCAGGCGGTGAAGACGGCGTGCACGTCGCCGACGAGCGCGCGCCCACCGAGTCCGCTGAGCTCCATGAGCACCGCGGTGCCCACGACTTCGCCGCCAAGAGTCTCGACGAGTTCATGGGCGGCGACGAGAGTGCCTCCGGTGGCGAGCACATCGTCGACCAGCAGCACCCGGGCGCCGTTCGCGATGTCGTCGTGCGCCTCGATGGTGGCAGTGCCGTACTCGAGCGCATACGAGACGGATGCCGCGGGCCGAGGCAGCTTGCCCGCCTTGCGGATCGGCACGAGACCCGCGCCCGCCTCCATCGCGGCGGCTCCGGCGAGCAGGAACCCGCGCGCCTCGACTCCCGCGACGACGTCGAACGATCCGTCGAACGGGGCGATCATGGCGTGGATGACGGCGCGCAGCGCCCGGGCATCCGCCAGCAGCGGGGTGATGTCGCGGAACAGCACCCCCGGTTCCGGATAGTCGGGGATCGTCCGGATGAGCGATTCGGCGCGGATGACGGCTTCTGAGGGCACCGCACAACCCTACGCCGACCCGCGGGCGAAGCGAGTGTAAGCGCTTGCAGTACACTGGGCCGATGACTTTCGCAGAGACCGCAGAGCGCACGGATGCGTTCCTCGCCCCGATCGGCGGCGAATGGTGGCGCACCGCCGTCATCTACCAGATCTACCCCCGCTCGTTCGCGGACGCGTCGGGCGACGGCATCGGCGACCTCCCCGGCATCACGTCGCACCTCGACGACCTGGCCGCGCTGGGCATCGACGCGATCTGGCTGAGCCCGTTCCAGCGGTCGCCGCAGAAGGACGCCGGCTACGACGTCAGCGACTACTGCGACGTCGACCCGCTCTTCGGCACCCTGGCCGACTTCGACACGATGCTCGCGGCCGCGCATGACCGCGGCATCCGGGTCATCGTCGACCTCGTCCCCAACCACTCCTCCGATCAGCACGAGTGGTTCCAGCAGGCGCTGGCCGCCGCGCCCGGGAGCCCCGAGCGCGCGCGCTACATGTTCCGCGACGGCAAGGGCGAGCACGGCGAACTGCCCCCGAACAACTGGGACTCGGTGTTCGGCGGCCCCGCGTGGACCCGCGTCGTCGAGGCCGACGGCACCCCCGGCCAGTGGTACCTGCACCTGTTCGACTCGTCGCAGCCCGACTTCGACTGGTCGAACGAGGAGGTGCGCGAGGAGTTCCGCCGCATCCTGCGCTTCTGGCTCGACCGCGGCGTCGACGGCTTCCGCGTCGACGTGGCCCACGGCCTGGTGAAGGCCGAGGGGCTCCCGGACTACATCCCCGACCCCGAGGCGGGATCCATGGGCGGCGAAGAGGAGAACGTGCCGTACTGGGGCCAGGAGGGAGTGCACGAGGTGTACCGCGACTGGCGCACGATCATGCACGAGTACGAGGGCGACCGCGCGCTCGCTGCCGAGGCGTGGCTGCCGACCGCCGACCGCACCGCGCAGTGGGTGCGCTCGGACGAGATGCACCAGGCCTTCAACTTCCCGTACCTGCAGACCGGGTGGAACGCCGGTGAGCTGCGCGCGGTCATCGCCGAGTCGCTGCGCGCGTTCGGCGGGGTCGGCGCCCCGGCGACGTGGGTGCTGTCGAACCACGACGTCGTGCGCCACGCGTCGCGCCTGGCGCTGACCGCCGAGAACCCGCAGGGCCACGGCATCGGCCCGGACTCGCCGGGCAAGCCCATCGCCGACGTCGGTCTGCGCCGCGCGCGGGCCGCGACCACGCTCATGCTGGCGCTGCCGGGCTCGGCCTACCTCTATCAGGGCGAGGAGCTCGGGCTGCCCGAGGTCATCGACATCCCCGGGGACGCGCGGCAGGACCCGACGTGGTTCCGCACGAACGGCGAGCGCTACGGGCGCGACGGCTGCCGCGTGCCGATTCCCTGGAAGACGAATGCCCCGGCCTACGGTTTCAGCCCGTCCGGTGCGTCATGGCTGCCCCAGCCCGCCGAGTGGGCCGAGCTCGCCCGCGATGCCCAGGTCGGCGTGGCGGACTCGACGCTCGAGCTCTACCGCCTGCTGCTCGCCGAGCGCCGCGAGCGCGACCTCGGCGCGGGAACCCTCGAGTGGATCGACGGGTTCGGGACGGATGCCGTGGCATTCCGCAACGGGAATGTCACGGTCATCGCGAACACCGGCTCAACGGCGATCCCGCTGCCGGAGGGTATCGTGATCGCGTCGAGCGGACCCGTCGACGGTGGCGAGCTCCCGGTCGACACGACAGTCTGGCTCGCGATCGACTGAGCGGCGCGGGGTTCGGCTCCGCGCGCATGAGAGGGTGACGACGTGGTCAGCATCGATGAGGTGGCCCGCGCAGCGGGCGTCTCGACCGCGACCGTCTCGCGCGCCCTGAGCGGGCGCGGCCACGTCTCAGTCGCCGCGAAGGCCAAGGTCGAAGCGGCCGCGAAGAGTCTCGGCTACGTCGTGTCGGCGTCGGCGTCCAGCCTCGCGTCCGGCCGCACCCGCAACATCGGGGTGCTCGTGCCCTTCCTCGACCGGTGGTTCTTCTCGACGGTGCTGAGCGGCATCGCCTCCGCCCTCATGCGCCGCGGCTATGACATCACGCTGTACAGCCTCACCGCCGACCGCGCCGAGCGTCACGACGTGTTCGACACGTTCCTGCGTCGCCAGCGGGTCGACGGCGTCATCGCGATCTCGATTGAGCTCGGCGAGGAAGAGACCGGCCGGCTGCTCGAACTCGATCTGCCCGTCATCGCGATCGGGGGACCCAACCCCCGCTTGACCACCCTGACCGTCGACGACGTCGCTGTGGCACGCCTGGCGACCGAGCATCTCCTGGCTCTGGGGCACCGCGAGGTCGCGCACATCGGGGCGAGCCCCGAGTTCGACATCGACTTCCACATCCCGACCCACAGGCGGCAGGGCTTCGAGCAGGCGCTGGCGGATGCCGGTATCCCGGTCAAGCCGTCGCTCTTCGAGCCCGCTGACTTCACCATCGAAGGCGGCTTCCGCGCCGCCAAGCAGCTGCTGGGCAAGCCGGGCGGGCGGCCGACCGCCATCTTCGCAGCATCCGATGAGATGGCGATCGGGGCCTTGCTGGCTGCGCGCGAACTCGGCTACCGCGTGCCCGAGGACCTCTCGGTCGTCGGCATCGACGGCCACGAACTGGGCGAGTTCTTCCGGCTCACGACGGTCGACCAGTTCCCGCTCGGGCAGGGCGAGCGCGCCGCCGACGCGATCCTCGCCGAGCTGGAGGCCGCTCCTGCCGAGGCCCCGGCCCACCGGCCCGGCGAGCTGCCGTACGAGCTGATCGTGCGCGGCTCCACGGCCCGCCTCCCCTCCTGACAGGCCCCGAACCCCCTCACCCCTGCGTGCGAAAACACCAGCCCGTCGCGTGACACGCCGAGCCCCGGCATCCGTCACCGGCGCGCCACGGTCACCGACTGGTGTTTTCGCACAACCTTCGCGACCCGCCGGCCCTCCTGACCGGCCCCGAACCCGCCGCAGACCCCACCCCTGCGTGCGAAAACACCAGCCCGTCGCGTGACACGCCGAGCCCCGGCATCCGTCACCGGCGCGCCACGGTCACCGACTGGTGTTTTCGCACAACCTTCGCGACCCGCCGGAGCCGGCCGGCACCGGTCGAGCCGAGCAGTCGGAGGCGGGGCGAGAGTCCGCCGCGGCTAGGCTCGACCGCATGACGATCGACCTCGAGGCTCTCTACATCGACCTTCACCGGCATCCGGAACTGTCCTTTCAGGAGACGCGGACGGCCGGAGTCATCGCGAAGCACCTCGACGAGCTCGGCATCGAGTTCGAGGAGGGCGTCGGCCGCACGGGGGTCGTCGGGGTGATCCGCAACCCTTCGTCAGACTCAGCGGAGTCCGGCGACGGGCCGGTCGTGTGGCTGCGCGCCGACATGGACGCCCTGCCGGTCGAGGAGCGCACCGGACTGGAGTACGCCAGCACCGCGCACGGGCTCGACCCCAACGGCACGGACGTTCCCGTGATGCACGCGTGCGGACACGACATGCACGTGGCCGCTCTGCTCGGCGCCCTCGAGCGGCTCGTGAGCACCAAGGATCAGTGGTCGGGCACGATCGTCGCCGTCTTCCAGCCCGCCGAGGAGTACGGCGCCGGGTCGCAGGCGATGATCGCCGACGGCGTGCTCGACCGGTTCCCGCGGCCCGACATCGTGCTCGGCCAGCACGTCACGCCACTCCCCGCCGGCACGATCGGCGTGCGCAGCGGCACGCAGATGGCGGCATCCGACGGGCTCACCGTCACCCTGCTGGGTCGCGGCGGTCACGGCTCGCGACCGCAGGCGACCATCGACCCCGTCGTGATGGCGGCCGCGACCGTCATGCGCCTGCAGACGATCGTGTCGCGCGAGATCGACCCTCGCGACGTCGCGGTGGTCACGGTCGGATCGATCCACGCGGGCCTCAAGAACAACATCATCCCGGCCGAGGCGAAGCTCGAGTTGAGCCTGCGCTACCCCGACGACGAGGCCCGCGCGGCCGTGCTCGAGAAGGTGGAGCGCATCGTGCGCGCTGAGGCTCAGGCCTCTGGGGCCGAGGAGCCACCGGTCATCGTGACCGACCACACACTTCCCCCGACGATCAACGACGTCGAGGCCACCGCGCGCCTGACCCTCGCGTTCGACACCGCGTTCGGCGCGGGCACCGTGATGGACCCGGGCATGTTCACCGGCAGCGAGGACGTCTCGTGGTTCGCGCGCGAGTCCGGTGCGCCCCTCGTGTTCTGGTTCTGGGGCGGGGCCGACCCCGAGGCGTTCGCGGCCGCGCACGCCGCCGGCACGGTCGAGCGCGACATCCCGACCAACCACTCGCCCTATTTCGCGCCGGTGCTGCAGCCCACGCTCAACCAGGGCGTCGACGCGCTCGTCGTCGCCGCGCGCGAGTTCCTCGCGGTGCCCACGGTCTGACGGTGACGGATGCCGGTGCCCTTGGCATCCGCCTGCTCACGCGCCCGCGGGGTACGGCGGCGGCGGTCCAGGTTCGGCAGGATCCCGCCCCGCCGAACGTGCGAAAGCTGGACCGGACCGCCGGGTTGGCGCCGGATCAGCGCTCCGCACGGGCGTCGACTAGGCGCTGACCCGACACGACCCCGGGCAGTCCGCGCCGGTCGGGTGTCGTGAGGACGAGCACCAGCGACGCGACGGCGAACACCCCGGCGACCAGACCCCACGCGCCAGGGAGCGCGAGCAGTACGAGATAGCCCCCGATGCCGCCGGCGAAGCGCAGGGGCCTGGCCAGCGCGGGCGGGAGCGGGCCTCCCGTGAAACGCAGCTGCACCGCGAGGTCGCCGACCGTGCGGCCGGTGGCCAGCACCACGATCAGCCAGACCACGATCGCGGTCGTGGTGCCGACGACCCCGGCGGCCGACCCGTCGCGCATCGCGGCGTGTGCGCCGAGCAGGTAGAGGGCCACCTGGAACACCACGGCGGCCGCCATGCCCGTCAGCCATGCGCCCAGCGCATCGCAGGCCATCGCGAGGTAGCGGCGTGAGCGCGTGATCGGGCGCGGCTCCTCCGCATCGGGGAAGCGGGGCGTGCCCCAGTGCCGCCGCGGAACCAGCAGCGCCAGCATCGAGCCGAGCACCGCGCCCAGCGTGTTGGTGAGAAGGTCGTCGACGTCGAAGACGCGATACGCGCAAGGGTACAGACCCCACACACCGCTGAGCTGCGTCGTCTCGACCAGCGCCGAGACGCCGAAACCCACGAGAAGAGTGATCAGGATGCCGCGGCCGCCCAGCACGCGCAGGAAGAAGCCCAGCGGCACGAACAGGAGCACGTTGAGCAGCAGCTGCAGCACTGCCGGATCGGTCAACGCGCCCCGGCCCCGCCGGCCGACGGCCTCGCGGATGTCATCGGCGAAGGCAAAGGGATCGAGGCCCACCCCGGCGCACCGGATCGCATCGGGGTCGGGCAGCGGGAGGAGCGTGTACGTCCAGACGGCCATGAGGTAGACCAGGGCGGCGCCCCACAGCACGAAGCGCCCGAAGCCGAAACCCCCGCGCCGTCGGTAGCTGAGCGCCACGAACGGCACGAACAGCAGCACCCCGGCGACCGCGCCCAGGGTCACGGCGAGCGCGCCGAGGAAGATCTGCTCGTCCACGCCTTCGATCCTCCCAGAGGCCCGGTGCGGCATCGGGCCCGGGCCGGGACGGTCGAGCTCGAGAAACCATGCAGAGGTTGAAACATCGCGCGGCGCGTGGTTTCTCAACCTCCGCGTGGTTTCTCAACTTCAAGGTCGCCGCGGCGGCGGGCCAGGGCGGGGCGGCGGGCCCGGGGTGGGTGGCGGCTGCCAGCGGACACGGCAGCCCCGGGCGCCGACATCACGCGTAGCCTTAAGGGGTGACCAGCCCCGCCCCCGTCCTCGATCTCGCCGCGATCCGCGCGGACTTTCCGCTGCTCGGCGAGCGCGTGAACGGGCATCCGCTGGTCTACCTCGACTCGGGGGCGACGAGCCAGAAGCCGCAGGCCGTGATCGACGCCGAGGTCGCGTTCCTCACGCGTTCGAACTCGGCGGTGCATCGCGGCGCGCACACGCTCGCGGCCGAGGCGACCGAGCTGTTCGAGGACGCGCGCGCCACGGTGGCCCGCTTCGTCGGGGCACCGCCCGAACAGCTGGTCTGGACGAGCGGCGCGACGGCGGGTCTCAATCTCGTCGCGTACGCGATCGGCAACGCCTCGGCAGGGCGCGGGGCCCCGGCTTCCGCTCGTCTTGCTCTCGCACCCGGCGACGAGATCGTCGTTACCGAGAGCGAGCACCACGCGAACCTCATCCCGTGGCAGGAGCTCGCCGCCCGCACCGGCGCCGTGCTGCGGCACATCCCGGTCCGCGATGACGGAACCCTCGATACGGATGCCGCGGCCACCCTCATCGGCGAGCGCACCCGTATCGTCGCCTTCCCCCATGTCTCGAACGTGCTGGGCATCGTGAACCCGGTCGGCGACCTTGTTACGCTCGCGCAGCGCGTCGGCGCACTCACCGTGCTGGACGCGTGTCAGTCCGCCCCGCATCTGCCGCTCGACCTGCCGGCGCTGGGCGTCGACCTCGCCGTCTTCTCAGGCCACAAGATGCTCGCGCCGTATGGCATCGGCGGCCTCTACGGCCGCTCCGAGGTGCTCGAGGCATTGCCGCCGTTTCTGACGGGCGGCTCGATGATCACCACCGTCACCCTCGACGAGGCGCAATACCTCCCGCCGCCGCAGCGGTTCGAGGCCGGCACGCAGCCGGTGTCGCAGGCGATCGCGCTCGCGGCGGCGGTCCGCTATCTCGAGAGTGTCGGGATGCTCGCCGTGCACGCGCACGAGAAGTCGCTCGAGGCGCGGATGGGCGAGGGACTGCGGGCGATCCCCGGCATCCGGCTGCTCGGCGATGCCGCGGGGGCCGAGCGCGTCGGTCTGTGGGCGTTCGACGTCGAGGGCGTCCACGCGCACGACGTCGGTCAGTTCCTCGATGCCCGCGGGGTCGCCGTGCGTGTCGGGCATCACTGCGCGCAGCCGTTGCACCGCCGATTCGGGCTGACCGCCTCGGTACGGGCATCCGCCGCCCTCTACAACACCCCGGAAGATGTCGACACGTTCCTGGACGCCCTGTCGGGTGTGCGCGCGTTCTTCGGAGCCGGCTCATGAGCGGCCTCGAATCGCTCTACCAGGAGTTGATCCTCGACCACTCCAAGCGGCCGAAGGGCAAGGGCCTGGCTGACGAAGAAGGGCGCAGCGCCACCTCGCACCAGCGCAACCCGATCTGCGGCGACGAGATCACCCTGCGCGTCCGCGTCGGCGACGACGGCGCTGTGCGTGACGTCACGTGGGAGGGCGCCGGCTGCTCGATCTCGCAGGCGTCGGCGTCGATGCTCGCCGCGCTCGTCGCGGAGGAGGACGGGATGCCGGGAGCCGAGGCATCCGCTCTCATCGACGGCTTCCGTGAGGCCCTGCGCTCGCGCGGTGAGATCCCGCTCGACGAGGAGGTCTTCGGCGACGCCGCCGCCCTGTCGGGGGTGTCGAAGTTCACCGCCCGCGTGAAGTGCGCCATGCTCGCGTGGGTCGCGTTCGAGGACGCCCTCGCCCGCGCCTGACCGCGAACAACGCGCCCGCGTGCTCACGGCGGGGCCGACAGCAGGCCGGAGCGCTCGCAAAGCAGCCGTGGGCGGCCCTGAGAGTCCCTTCCGTCGCAGCCGGCCTGCACGCGGTCCCGCTTCGCGCGCGCCTGCCGAGGCTGCGGTCCGACGCGTTGCGACATCGTGAGGGCGGGACGGTTCGACGCATGGATTCCGTGAGGGTGCCGCGACCGTCCGCGACGGCGGAGTTGCATCGAGTCGAGCCCGCTCCGGTGGGCGCCCCGCCGCACCCCGCGGCGGGGATCACTCGAAGCCACCCGTGGAGTCCTCTGTGCTGGATGTCATCTACCTCGTCACGACGCTGGCGCTCTTCGCGCTCGTCGGACTGATCGCCAAGGGGGTCGAGAAGCTCGGGCCGCCGGCCCGGGGCGCGGCCTCACGTGAAGCGCCGGGTGGGGAGGAGCGCCGATGATCGTCCTGTCGGTGGTCGCCGGCCTGCTCGGCCTCGCCGCGGTGGTCTACCTCGTCGTCGCCCTCGTGAAGCCGGAGAAGTTCTGATGGATGCCGCAACCATCGGCCTCGGCATCCTTCAGGCCGCCACGGTGCTCCTGATCCTCGCGCTGCTCTACCGCCCGCTCGGCGACTGGATCGCCCGCACCTACACGACCGACCGGGACTGGCGCGTCGAGCGCGGCGTGTACCGCGTGCTCGGCGTCGACCCTGCCTCGGAGCAGACCTGGCAGTCCTACGCCCGCGGCGTGCTGACGTTCTCGCTCATCGGCGTGCTCTTCGTCTACGCGCTGCAGCGGTTCCAGGGGATCCTCCCCGTCTCGCTCGGTCTCCCCGCCGTTCCGGAAGGACTCGCGTTCAACACCGCCGTCTCGTTCGTGACGAATACGAACTGGCAGTCGTACTCGCCCGAGCTGACGCTGGGCTACACGGTGCAGCTTGCGGGGCTCGCGGTGCAGAACTTCGTGTCGGCGGCGGTCGGAATCGCCGTCGCCGTGGCGCTCGTGCGAGGGTTCGCCCGCCGCGGCTCGGCGACGATCGGCAACTTCTGGGTCGATCTGGTGCGCGGCATCACGCGCCTGCTGCTGCCGCTGGCCGTCGTGGCCGCAGTCGCCCTCGTGGCCGCCGGTGTCGTGCAGAACTTCGCGGGCTTCATCGACGTCACGACGATCACGGGAGGCGCCCAGTCGATCCCTGGCGGCCCGGTCGCCTCTCAGGAGGCCATCAAGCTGCTCGGCACGAACGGCGGCGGATTCTTCAACGCCAACTCGGCGCATCCCTTCGAGAACCCCACGCCCTGGACCAACGTCCTCGAGATCCTGCTGCTGCTGGCGATTCCGGTCGCCATGCCCCGCGCATTCGGGCGCATGGTCGGCGACAACCGCCAGGGCTACGCGATCCTCGCGGTCATGGCGACCATCGCCGTCGTGTCCATCGCCGCGGTGACCTGGCTGGAGGCGCTGGGGCTCGGTTCGGCACCGCAGCTGGCGGGCGGTGCGATGGAGGGCAAGGAGCAGCGATACGGCATCCTCGGCTCGACGCTGTTCGCCGGCGCCACGACGCTCACCAGCACGGGCGCGGTCAACTCGATGCACGATTCGTACACAGCGCTGGGCGGCATGATCCCGATGGTCAACATGATGCTCGGCGAGATCGCGCCGGGCGGCGTCGGCTCGGGCCTGTACGGCATGCTCGTGCTCGCCGTCATCGCGGTGTTCGTGGGCGGACTGTTGATCGGACGCACTCCGGAGTATCTCGGCAAGAAGGTCGGCCCGACGCAGATCAAGCTCGCGAGCCTCTACATCCTCGTCACGCCGGTGCTCGTGCTGGCGGGCACCGCGCTGAGCTTCGGCATCCCTGTAATCCGCGCCGACGTCGAGGCCACGTCGATCTGGAACCCGGGCGTGCACGGCCTCGGCGAGGTGCTCTACGCGTTCACGTCGGCGTCCAACAACAACGGTTCGGCGTTCGCGGGTCTCACGGCGAACACGCCATGGCTGAACACCGCGCTCGGCGTCGCGATGCTGCTCGGCCGGTTCATCCCGATCGTGCTGGTGCTCGCTCTCGCCGGCTCTCTCGCGGCCCAGACGACGCGCCCCGCCACGACGGGCACGCTTCCCACGCATCGTCCGCAGTTCGTCGGCCTGCTCGCCGTCGTCTCGGTCGTCATCACGGCACTCACCTATTTCCCCGTTCTCACGCTGGGTCCCCTGGCGGAAGGGCTCGTCTGACTCATGTCCCTCACCACTCCCACCCGTCCATCCCTCCCCTCGGCTCCTCAGCCGGCGCGCGAGCACCCTCGCCGCACGACTCGTGCGTTCGGATGGGAGCAACTGATGCAGGCGCTCCCGGGCGCCGTGCGCAAGCTCAGCCCGGCCGCCCTGTGGCGCAACCCGGTCATGTTCCTGGTGTGGGTCGGCGCCGCGCTCACCACCGTGATCGCGATCGCCGAGCCGTTCCTCGGCGGGGCGGGCGACTCCGGCGGCACGCCGGTGCCGTTCGGCTTCACGTGGGGCATCGCGATCTGGCTGTGGCTCACGGTGCTGTTCGCGAACGTGGCCGAATCGGTCGCCGAGGGGCGAGGCAAGGCGCAGGCGGCCACGCTGCGCAAGACTCGCACGTCGACCATGGCCCGTCGCGTCCCGCAGTACGACGAGATTCAGGATGCCGCGGCCATACTCGCCGACACCGGCGAGGTGGCCTCGTCCGACCTCACGCTCGGCGATGTCGTGATCGTGTCGGCGGGCGAGCTCATTCCCGGCGACGGTGACATCATCCATGGCATCGCGACGGTCGACGAGTCGGCCATCACGGGCGAGTCGGCCCCTGTCGTCCGTGAGTCCGGCGGCGACCGCTCGGCCGTCACCGGCGGCACGCGGGTGCTCTCGGACCGCATCGTGGTGCGCATCACCTCTAAGCCGGGCGAGACCTTCGTCGACCGCATGATCGCCCTCGTCGAGGGCGCGAGCCGCCAGAAGACCCCCAACGAGATCGCCCTCGGCATCCTGCTCGCCAGCCTGTCGATCGTGTTCGTCGTCGTCGTGATGACGCTGAACCCGATCGCCTCATACGCCGCCTCGCCGGTCAGCATCCCGGTGCTCGTGGCCCTTCTGATCTGCCTCATCCCGACGACCATCGGCGCCCTGCTGTCGGCGATCGGAATCGCCGGCATGGACCGCCTCGTGCAGGCCAACGTCCTGGCGATGTCGGGCCGCGCCGTGGAGGCCGCCGGCGACGTGACCACGCTGCTCCTCGACAAGACCGGCACCATCACGTATGGCAACCGGCGCGCGTCCGACTTCGTCGCGATGCCCGGGGTCGGCGAAGACGAACTCGCACGTGCCGCCTCACTCTCGTCGCTGGCCGACCCCACTCCCGAGGGCGTCTCGGTGGTCGAGCTCGCCGCCCTCCGTGGCGTCCGCGCCGAGACTCCGCCCGACGCGGTCGCCGTGCCCTTCACGGCGCAGACCCGCATGAGCGGCGTCGACCTCGCCGACGGCACGCAGGTGCGGAAGGGCGCGGGGTCCGCGGTGCTCGCGTGGCTCGAGGCATCCGGAGTCCCCCTCACCGCCGCGACGCGCACGCAGCTGACGAGCGGGACGGATGCCATCGCCCAATCCGGCGGCACTCCGCTGGTCGTCGCGGTCCTGGAAGGCGCTGTTCTGGAAGGCGCTGTTCTGGAAGGCGCGGCTCGGGGCCGGCTGCTCGGCGTGATCCACCTCAAGGACATCGTCAAGGACGGCCTGCGGGAGCGGTTCGACGAGCTGCGCACGATGGGCATCCGCACCGTCATGATCACCGGCGACAACCCGCTCACGGCTGCGGCCATCGCGAAGGAGGCGGGAGTCGACGACTACCTTGCCGAGGCGACGCCCGAAGACAAGCTGGCGCTCATCAAGCGTGAGCAGGCGGGCGGCAACCTCGTCGCGATGACCGGCGACGGCACCAACGACGCTCCGGCGCTCGCGCAGGCCGACGTCGGCGTCGCGATGAACACGGGCACGTCGGCGGCGAAGGAGGCCGGCAACATGGTCGACCTCGACAGCGACCCGACCAAGCTCATCGACATCGTCCGGATCGGCAAGCAGCTGCTCATCACGCGCGGCGCGCTCACGACGTTCTCGCTCGCCAACGACATCGCCAAGTACTTCGCGATCGTCCCGGCGATGTTCATGGGCGTGTTCCCGGGGCTCGCCGCGCTGAACGTCATGCAGCTCAACTCTCCGGCATCCGCCGTCATGAGCGCGATCATCTTCAACGCGATCGTGATCGTGTTCCTCATCCCGCTCGCGCTGCGGGGCGTGAAGTACCGGGCGGCGAGCGCGTCGCAGGTGCTCAGCCGCAACCTGTTCGTCTACGGCCTCGGCGGCGTCATCGCGCCATTCATCGGCATCAAGCTCATCGACCTCGTCGTGAGCCTCGTCCCCGGCTTCTGAAGGTTTCGAAGGAGACATCGACATGTCCACCACCGCCCGCGCCACCGTGCGCACCACCGGTGTCGCCGTGCGAGCGATGCTCGTCTTCACGCTCGTCCTCGGCGTCGGCTACACGCTTCTCGTCACGGCGCTCGGCCAGATCGCCCTGCCCTGGCAGGCGGACGGCTCGCGCGTGAGGGATGCGTCCGGCGAGACCGTCGGATCCGCTCTCATCGGGCAGTCCTTCGAGGACCCCGACGGCAACGCCTTCCCCGAGTACTTCCAGTCGCGACCCTCGGCGGCGGGTGACGGGTACGACGGCGGCGCGTCGAGCGGCTCGAACCTGGGCCCCGAGAACGCCGACCTCATCACGGCGATCGAGGAGCGGCGGGCTGCCATCGCCGAGCTCGAGGGCGTCGACCCTGCCCAGATCCCGGCCGACGCGGTGACCGCCTCGGGTTCGGGCCTGGATCCCCACATCAGCCCGGCGTACGCGATGCTGCAGGCACCGCGCGTCGCCCAGGAGCGCGGACTCTACGTCGCCGAGGTGCGCGCCATCGTCGACGCGCACACGCAGCAGCGCGATCTCGGCTTCCTCGGCGAGCCGCGCGTGAACGTGCTCGAGCTCAACCTCGCGCTCGACGCGCTGGGCCGATGACCCGGCCGATCGTGACCGGCGAGCGCATCCGGAACAGCGAATAGGGTGACGACATGAAGCGCGGCAAGCTGCGGGTGCTGCTCGGGGCCGCACCGGGAGTGGGCAAGACCTACGAGATGCTCGAAGAGGGCCGCCGCCTGCGCGAGGACGGCCGCGATGTCGTGATCGCCGTCGTCGAGACCCACGGGCGCACCGCGACCGCAGCGCTGGTCGAGGGCCTCCCCGTCATGCCGCGGGCCACGGTGACCCACCGCGGGGTTGAGCTGACCGAGATGGATCTCGACGGCGTGCTGCAGCGGCATCCGTCCATCGCGCTGGTCGATGAGCTCGCGCACACCAACGCGCCGGGATCGCGCCATGGCAAGCGCTGGCAGGACGTCGCCGAACTGCTCGACGCCGGCATCGACGTCATCACGACGGTGAACGTGCAGCACATCGAGTCACTCGGCGGAGTCGTCGAGCAGATCACCGGCGTGCCGCAGCGAGAGACGGTTCCGGATGCCGTGGTCCGCGGCGCCGACCAGATCGAGGTCGTCGACCTCGCCCCCGAATCGCTGCGCGACCGGCTTTCGGCGGGCGTGGTGTACCCGGCGGAGCGGGTCGACGCCGCCCTGTCGAACTACTTCCGGCTGGGAAACCTCACCGCGCTCCGCGAACTCGCCCTGCTGTGGCTGGCCGACGAGGTCGACAGCGCCCTGAAGTCCTACCGCGCCGAGCACGGCATCGAAGGCACGTGGCAGGCCCGCGAGCGCGTCGTGGTGGCCCTCACCGGCGGACCCGAGGGCGAGACCCTCGTCCGCCGCGGGGCGCGGATCGCCTCGCGCGCGGCGGGGGGCGAACTGCTCGCCGTGCACGTGTCGAGTCAGGACGGACTGCGGGATGCCGCACCCGGCGCGCTCGCCAACCAGAGGGCGCTCGTCGAGTCGCTGGGCGGCACGTACCACCAGGTCGTCGAGGACGACGTGCCCCGCGCGCTCGTGGAGTTCGCCCGGTCGGTGGACGCGACGCAGCTGGTGATCGGAGTCAGCCGCCGCGGCCGGCTCGCCGCCGCTCTCACCGGTCCGGGAATCGGCGCGACCGTGATCCGCGAATCCGGAGACATCGACGTGCACATCGTGTCGCACGCCGCGGCCGGCGGGCGCTTCGCGCTGCCCCGCCTGACCGGCGGCGCCCTCAGCGTCAAGCGGCGCGTGCTCGGGTTCGCACTCGCGCTCGTCGGCGGACCGCTGCTGACGTGGCTGCTCGTGACCATCCGCAGCGAAGAGACGATCACGAGCGACGTGCTGGCGTATCAGCTGCTCGTCGTGCTGGTCGCCCTGGTGGGCGGCATCTGGCCGGCCGTGTTCGCCGCGGTGATGTCGGGATTCACGCTCAACTTCTTCTTCGTCCAGCCCTTCCACACCGTGACGATCTCGGATCCGCGCAACGCATGGGCGCTGGCCCTCTACGTCGTGATCGCGGTGCTCGTCAGCTATGTCGTCGATCGCGCCGCCCGTGCCGCGCGCGCCGCGACCCGATCGGCGGCCGAGTCCGAGCTGCTGGCCACCGTCGCGGGCAGCGTGCTGCGGGGCCAGGGCGCCGTGCCGGCGCTCGTGTCGCGCACGCGCGAGGCGTTCGGGATGTCGGGGGTGCGACTCATCGCCACCTCAGGTGAGGTCATCGCCACCGATGGCGAGCCGCTGCGCGACGATCGTCACCTCGTCACGCCGATCGGGGCGCGCGCTCGGCTCGAGCTGCACGGACCCGAGCTCGACACGTCGGAGCGCCGGCTGCTCGACGTCGTCGTGGCACAGCTGGGCGCCGCCCTCGAGCAGGACGAGCTGCAGGAGGCCGCCCGCGCGGCCGAGATGCTCGCCGAGACCGACCAGGTGCGCAGCGCCCTGCTCTCGGCGGTGAGCCACGACCTGCGCCGGCCGCTCGCCGCCGCAGTCGCCGCGGTCGGCGGGCTGCGCGCCGCCGGAGCCCAGTTGTCGAGCGAGGATCGCGGTGAGCTGCTCGCGACCGCCGAGGAGTCGCTCGTCACGCTGTCGACACTCGTGACCGACCTGCTGGACGTGAGCCGTATCGAGGCAGGCGTGCTCGCCGTATCGCTCGCCCCGATCGATGCCGACGAGATCGTGCTCGCCGCGGTCGACGAGCTGGGAGCAGGTCCGGAGGCGGTCGAGCTCGCGCTGGATCGCGACCTGCCTGCCGTCCGCGCCGACGCGGTCCTGCTGCAGCGCGTGCTGGTCAATGTGCTCGCCAACGCACTGCGTCACGCGCCGGACGGTTCGCGTGTGCGGATAGCGACGAGCCGCCTGGGCGGGACCGTCCAGGTGCGCATCGTCGACCGTGGCCCGGGGGTCTCGCCCGAACGCCGCGAGGAGATGTTCGCGCCCTTCCAGCGGCTCGGCGACATCGACAACACCACGGGTCTGGGACTAGGCCTGGCGCTGTCGAAGGGGTTCACCGAGGGCATGGGCGGTACGCTCACGCCCGAGGACACTCCCGGCGGAGGCCTCACCATGGTCGTCTCGCTCCCGGTGGCGGGCGACACTGCCGACGCCGCCGACCAGGACGGAGCAACCGCGTGAAGGTGCTGATCGCCGACGACGATCCGCAGCTCGTGCGCGCCCTGCGCATCACCCTCGCCGCCCACGGCTACGAGGTGGTCGCGGCCCCCGACGGGCCGTCGGCGATCGCGCTGGCGGCGAAGGAGCATCCCGACATCGTGATGGTGGACCTGGGGATGCCACGCCTGGACGGCGTCGGCGTGATCCAGGCCCTGCGGGGCTGGTCGACGGCGCCGATCATCGTGGTGTCGGGCCGGACGGGGTCCGCCGACAAGGTCGAAGCGCTGGACGCAGGCGCCGACGACTACGTCACCAAGCCGTTCCAGGTCGACGAGCTGCTCGCGCGACTTCGCGCGCTGTCGCGGCGGGTGGCCACAGCATCCGAGGATCCCGTCGTGAGCTTCGCCGATGTCACCGTGGATCTCGCCGCCAAGTCGGTCTCGCGCGCCGGCGAGCGCGTGCACCTCACGCCGACCGAGTGGCGCATCCTCGAGTTCCTGGCGCGCAACCCCGGCACGCTCGTGACGCGACAGGCGCTCCTGAAGGACCTGTGGGGCACCGAGCAGGTCACCGACACCGGCTATCTGCGGCTGTACATGTCGCAGCTGCGCAAGAAGCTCGAGCCCGACCCCGGGCACCCCGCGCACCTGCTCACCGAGCAGGGCATGGGCTACCGGCTCGTCGTGGACTGACGGGTCGCGTCAGGCATCGGTTGCGCGTGCGCAACTCCTGAGCGACCCCGACCGCACCGTTCGGTGCCCTGAACGGCGGCAGTCGGCCGCGGAGTTCAGGAGTTGTGCACAGGCCGCGACGTCAGCCCAGGCCCTGGCGCTCGCCGGGCACGGGGGCATCGTCGCCGGTCACGGGCTTGTTCGACAGACCGACCGAACCCGCGTGCGGGTCGGTCGACAGCGCCGCGTGCACGGCGGCGGACTCGTCGACGTCCGGGTACTGCGGGCGCAACTGCACCGCGTGCTGCTCTTTCTGGGCCCGCTTGGCCTTGCGTGCCGAGTACACGAGGTTGAGCGCCTCGACGAAGATCGCGAATGCCATCGGCCCGTAGATGAAGGCCTTGTCGATGTGGAACCCGAAGCCTTCGGCGACCAGGAAGACGCCGATCAGCAGGAGGAACGACAGCGCGAGCATCTTCACCGTGGGGTGCTTGTTGACGAACATGAAGATGAAGCGGGCGGCGAAGAGCATGATGCCGAACGACAGCACGACGACCGTGATGATCACGACCAGGTTCTCGGTCATGCCGACCGCGGTGATGACGGAGTCGAGCGAGAAGACGATGTCGAGCGCGAGGATCTGCGCGAGCACCGAGCCGAATGTCACGGCCTTCCGGCCGGCGCCGCCGTGCTCCTCCTCCGCGCCCTCGAGCTTGTGGTGGATCTCGGTCACGGCCTTGTAGACGAGGAACAGACCGCCCGCGATGAGGATGAGGTCCTTCCACGAGAACCCGATTCCGAACACGACGAAGATCTCTTCCTTGAGCGTGATGATCCACCCGGCGAAGAGCACCAGGATGACGCGGATCACCATCGCGAGCGTGAGTCCGAGGTTGCGGGCCTTGGCCTGCTGCTCCTTGGGGAGCTTGGACGCGAGGATCGAGATGAAGATGACGTTGTCGACGCCGAGGACCACCTCGAGCACGAACAGCGTCACGAAGACGGCGATCAGATCGGGCGTGAAGGCGAAGGAGAAGTCCACGGGTCAACAATACGGACGAAGATCCGGATGCCACGGGCCGCGGCATCCGGATCTTGCTCGTCCTGCGGGTCAGACGGCGGCGAGCACGCCCTCGAGGCGGGCGTAGCTGGACTCCATGCCCTCGGTCATGCCGGTCGCCAGCACGATGTCGCGGGTCTCCTTGTCGGGGTACTCGATGAACAGCGTGATGAGGGTCGCGCCGTCCTCCTCTTCGAGGTTGAGGTCGTTGAGCGTTCCCGGGTAGTCGGTGCCCGTCATGTGTTCGGTCGTCACGGCGCGACGCGGCGGTTCGATCAGGAGGGCCTCGCCGTCGAACCCGAAGCGCTCGCCCTCGATGCCCTCGCCGGGCTCCCACACGTAGCGGTACTTCGCGCCGACCTCGGATGCGACCTCGCACTCGACAAGGCTCCACCCGTCGGGTCCGAGCATCCACTTCCTGAGCAGTTCGGGCTCGTGGTGCGCGCGCCACACCAGATCGATCGGTCCCTCGATGAGGCGGGTGATGCGCACGTGGGTGTCGTCGAGGATCTCGGTCTGCGTGCCCTTGCCCTGGGCGTACGCGCGGAGCCCCTCCAGGACGCGGCCCAGCTGGTCGATCGCCATGGTCGTTCCCTCGATCATGCCCATCGCGACGACCTGCTCGAGCGCTTCGGCCGATGTGAAGCGCGTGACGCTCTCGAGGCGCGATCCCGTCGCGGTCGGCTCGAAGACGAGGGTCATTCGCGATGTGGGCAGCTCTTCGTTGACCCTGCCGTCCTCGTCGGCGAACGAATCCAGCACGGTGAACGATCGCGGTCCGTCCAGTTCGAGGAACTCCCAGGTCGCGTGGTACTTCTCACCCTGAGGGCTGGTCATGTGGTAGCGGGCACGGCCGCCGACGGTGAGGTCGAATGACGTGAAGGTGGCGGGGTATCCGGGCGGGCCCCAGAACCGCTCGAGCTGCCGCGGGTCGGTGAAGACCTCCCACAGGCGCTCGATCGGGGCGGGGAACTCGGCGGTCAGCGTCATGGTGAGCGCTTCGGCGTCGGTGGTGACTTCGGTGACGGGCATCGTCGTTCTCCTTGTTGTCGGTCGTGCGTGTCGTGCGTTGGGTTGCTTCAGTCGGTCGGTTCCGAGGGAGCCGCGTCGGTGTTGCGCGGTTCGGCGAGAATCGCGTCGAGCCGGTCGATGCGGGACCGCCACAGTTCCTCGTAGCGGGCGAGCAATGCGCGGGCGCGGGCGATCATGGCCGGATCCGCTCGGACGAGACGCTCGCGGCCCTCGGCGCGCTTGACGATGAGGCCGGCCGCCTCGAGTACGGCGACGTGCTTCTGCACCGCGGCGAACGACATGTCGTAGTCGCCGGCGAGCGCCGAGACCGAATGCTCGCCCTCGATCGTGCGCCGGAGGATGTCGCGTCGCGTCGCCGCCGCGAGTGCGTGGAAGACGCGGTCGATCTCTTCATCACTGAGCTCCATTTGTACAACCATTTGGTTGTACGTTATGCCCGCTCGGTCGCCATGTCAACACTCCGTCGAAAAACTCAGCACCCTTCTTAACTGCAACTTCGAAGTTGCATTAGTCTCCAAACATGTGCAACTCTGCAGTTGCACGCATCTTGAGGAGGAGCAATGACCGAGCTGCACACATCCGTCCGCACGACCGTCGTCCTCGCGATCCTGTTCGCGGGAGCCTTCGTCATGGGCTGCGCCGAGATGCTCGTCGTGGGCATGATCGACCTCATCGCCGCCGATCTCTCGGTGTCGCTGTCGGCCGCCGGCGCGCTGGTCACCGCCAACGCGCTCGGCCTCGCGGTCGGCGGCCCCCTGCTCACCTTCGCGCTCACGCGCTTCGACCGGCGCGCGGTGCTGCTCGGCGCGATCTGCGCGTTCATCCTGGCGAACCTGGTGCCGGTGCTCACCGCCGACTACACACTGTTCGTCATCGCGCGAGTCGTGATCGGCGGCGTCCAGGGCCTGTTCATCGCCGCCGCCATGGTGACCGCGACGACCATCGTCCCGCCGCAGCGCGCCGGGCGCGCGATGGCGCTGATCATCGGCGGCTTCGCGATGTCGAGCGCGGTCGGGATGCCGCTCGGCACGCTGCTCGGCCAGGCGATCGGCTGGCGAGGTTCGTTCGCCGGCGTCGTCGCCGTCGGGCTGGTCGTGCTCGTGATCGCATTCCTGGTGCTGCCCTCGGTCCCGGCATCCGGCGAGCATCGTGCACTCGGCCAGGCCCGCCACGCCTTCGCGCCGCGCGTGCTCGCCGTCCTCGGCGTGAGCCTGCTCACGTTCGCCGCAATGCTCTCGGCGATCACCTACCTGATCCCGTTCCTCGATCAGGTGACGGGCACGACCGGCGCGGTCGCGACGGCGTACCTGCTGGTCTACGGGGTAGCCACGGCGATCGGGTCGTTCGCCGGCGGCCGGTTCGCCGACGCGAACGCGGCGCTCACGCTCATCGTCGGCGCCGTCGGGGTGGGACTTTCGCTCACCGTGCTCGTCGTGTTCGGGGCGAATCCGATCGTCGCCGGTGCCGCGGTCTTCGGCGTCGGGCTGTTCGGCATGGGCACGGGCGCTTCGATCCAGCACCGTGTGGTCAGCCTCGCCGGTCCCGGTGCTCCGCTCGCCTCCTCGCTCCCCGCATCGGCGGTCAACGCCGGCATCGCACTCGGCGCCTTCGCCGGCGGCGTCGCCCTCGACAGTGCCGGGGTGGCGGCGGCCGTGGTCGCGGGAATCGCCCTCGCGGTGCTGGCCATCGGCGCGGCGTGGGCGACGAGCGCCGTGCGCCCGGCAGCGGACTTGCCGGCAGCCGACCGGGTACAGGTCGCCGACTAGACTGGTCAGGTCCGGCATCCCCTGATTTCTGGAGTGCAGCCGCGTGACCACCCCCATCGAGAACACCGCTCCGGCACGCCCGGCCGCCGACACCGTCGACAACGCCGCCGCCACTCCCGAGAAGGAGCAGCCGTACGCGGCGCTCGGCCTCAAGCCCGACGAGTACGAGCGCATCCGCGAGATCCTCGGCCGCCGCCCCACGTCGGGCGAGCTGGCGATGTACTCAGTGATGTGGTCGGAGCACTGCTCCTACAAGTCGTCGAAGATCTACCTGCGCAAGTTCGGCGAGAAGGTCTCGGACGAGATGAAGACCCGCCTCATGGTGGGCATGGGCCAGAACGCCGGCGTCGTCGACATCGGCGAGGGCTGGGCCGTCACCTTCAAGGTCGAGTCGCACAACCACCCCAGCTACATCGAGCCGTTCCAGGGCGCCGCGACCGGCGTCGGCGGCATCGTCCGCGACATCATCTCGATGGGCGCACGCCCGGTCGCGATCATGGACCAGCTGCGCTTCGGCGCGATCGATAACCCCGACACCGCTCGCGTGGTGCACGGCGTCGTGAGCGGCATCTCGTTCTACGGCAATTGCCTCGGCCTGCCGAACATCGGCGGCGAGACCGTCTTCGACGCGGTGTACCAGGGCAACCCGCTCGTCAATGCCCTCGCGGTCGGGGTCCTGCGCCACGAGGACCTCAAGCTCGCGAACGCCTCGGGCGCCGGCAACAAGGTCGTGCTGTTCGGAGCCCGCACCGGCGGCGACGGCATCGGCGGGGCATCCATCCTCGCCTCCGACACGTTCGCCGACGGCGGCCCCACCAAGCGCCCCGCCGTGCAGGTGGGCGACCCGTTCGCCGAGAAGGTGCTCATCGAGTGCTGCCTCGAGCTGTACAAGGACGAGCTCGTCGAGGCTATCCAGGACCTCGGCGCCGCCGGCATCTCGTGCGCCACGTCGGAGCTCGCCGCCAACGGCGGCTCGGGCATGCGGGTCGACCTCGAGAACGTGCTGCTGCGCGACCCGACGCTGACGCCCGAAGAGATCCTGATGAGCGAGAGCCAGGAGCGCATGATGGCGATCGTGGCTCCCGAGAAGCTCGCGAAGTTCCTCGCCGTGACCGCCAAGTGGGACGTCGAGACCAGTGTGCTCGGCGAGGTCACCGGCGACGGGCGGCTGCAGATCTTCTGGCACGGCGAAGAGATCGTCAACGTCGACCCGTCGACCGTCGCGGTCGACGGACCCGTCTACGAGCGCCCGGTCGCCTACCCGACCTGGATCGACGCGCTGCGCGAGGACTCGGCGTCCGCTCTGCCGCGCGATCTCGACCCCGACACGCTCCGCCGTCAGTTCACGCAGCTGGTCGCGAGCCCGAACCTCGCCGACACCTCGTGGGTGACCAACCAGTACGACTACTACGTGCTCGGCAACACGGCGCTGTCGTTCCCCGATGACGCCGGCATGATCCGCGTCGACGAGCACTCCGGCCTCGGCTTCGCCATCGCGACGGACTGCAACGGGCGCTACTGCCAGCTCGACCCGTACCAGGGCGCCAAGCTCGCCCTGGCCGAGGCGTACCGCAACGTCGCCGTGACCGGCGCGGTGCCGACGGCGGTCACCGACTGCCTCAACTTCGGCTCGCCCGAGAACCCCGAGGTCATGTGGCAGTTCTCGCAGGCCGTCGACGGCCTGTCGGACGGATGCCTCGAGCTGGGCGTTCCCGTCACGGGCGGCAACGTCTCGTTCTACAACCAGACTGGTGACCAGCCGATCTTCCCGACCCCGGTCGTCGGCGTGCTCGGCATCATCGACGACGTCGCCCGGCGCATCCCGTCGGGCTGGCAGGACGCCGGCGAGAACATCTACCTGCTGGGCGTGACCGCGACCGAGCTGTCGGGCTCGCAGTGGGCCGGCACGATCCACGGTCACCTCGGCGGTCGCCCGCCGGCGGTCGACCTGGCGAACGAGAAGAAGCTTGCCGAACTGCTGCACGCGGCCGGTCAGCAGGCGCTCGTCTCGTCGGCGCACGACCTGTCGTCCGGCGGGCTCGCGCAGGCTCTGGCCGAGTCCGTCATGCGCTTCGGCGTGGGCGCGCGGGTCTGGCTGAACGAGATCATGGAGCGGGACGGGGTGGATGCCGCGACCGCGCTGTTCTCGGAGTCCACGGGTCGCGTCATCGTGAGCGTGCCCCGCGAGGACGACGTGAAGTTCCGCGGCCTGTGCGAAGGACGCGGCTACCCCGTGCTGCGCATCGGCGTGACCGATGCTGCCGGCGACGGAGATGCCCCGGCGCTCGAAGTGCAGGGCCTGTTCACAGTGCCCCTCGACGAGCTGCGCGACCTCTCGACCTCGACCCTTCCCGCCGCGTTCGGCGCGACGGTGTCGGAGCCCGTCGCCTGATCCTGGAGCCGGACCGGTGTCCGAGCCGGGCTCTAGGATGGGAGCCATGGCGACGGAGGACGACGACTACAGCGGTTTCAACGACACCCGCCAGCGGCGTGTCAAGGTCATCGCGTGGGTGACGATCGTCGCCCTCATCCTCGTCGGCGGTGGCGCCACCGTCTTCGCCCTCCTCTTCGGGTGATACCGGATGCCTCGGCTCGGGCTATCCGTCGGGGGCCCGGCGCGGTAGCCTCCGAGCAGGAGGACCTCATGGCCGAGAAGCAGTCCCTGTGGGCGCGAATCAAGAACTTCGTGTCGCCACCGCGCGAGAGCTACGACTCCCGCCAGGCCCGTCCCGGCGATCCGGACGAGGGTCCGGGCAACCCGGTGTTCGAGGCGACCGACCGCCGCCGCCACGGCGGCACGATGGAGATCGGCCCGTATTGAGGCCTGCGACGCCCAGCACACTCGCGGCCGCGGCGTCGGCACGCGCGGCTAGCATGGCATGGTGGAGCCGATCCTCCTCATCGTGTCGGGCTGGTGGTGGGTCGCCCCGGCAGCCGCGGGCGTCGGAGCGATGTCGTACGCCGCGCTGACGGTCCGGGGGCGACGCGCCCGCCGGATCGAACTCGACGCTGCCCGGCACGAGGAGCGCATGGCGCATCTGGCTCTGCAGTCGGCTCAAGCAGAGCTGCGCGCAGCCAAGGCCGAGCTGCTGGCCGTGAAGGCGGGGCGTGACGCGCGGGCGCTCGGCGACGCGCGACGTCGGCTCGCGGTGACGAAGCAAACCGAGCGCTCGGCATCGCTGCACCTGCGGGCGGCACGTGACCGCCTGCGTGCCACCGCGCTGCGGTACCGATCGATGCGGCGCGACTCACCGCACCCGATCGCGGAGCTCGTCGCCCGCCACGATGCGGTCACGGCGCGATGGCTCGAATACGAGACGGATGCCGGAAAGGCACTGTCATTCCCGCAGATACTCGATCCCCAGCATCCGCCGACGCTCGCCTTCCTGCGTGCACAGCGCGAGGCCCAGACGCTGCGCGCCGCCGCGACGCAGGACAAAGTCACGCCCGAGACGTATCTCGCCTACCGCAACGCGGTCCAGGCCGCCGAAGCGGCGTTCGACGCCGCCGAGGACGACGCACTCGGCATCGCGCGCGAGAGCGTGTCGAGCCTCGCGTGGGATGCACTGCCCGCCCCGCTCACGACGTGGCTGCCCCGTGCCGCCGATGCGATCGGCGAGGCCGCGCGTGTCGTCGCCGACGTGCGGGATGCCGTCGCGAAGCGGCAGGGCGGCACTTCGCGGCCCGACGAGCCGCCGCGCGGCTGAGCCTGCGCACCGGATCCTCAGCGACCTCCCGGGCGCCGCGCGCGGGGGCGACGGCTAGCATGACAGGGTGGAGCCGATTTTCGACTTCCTTCGGGACTTCTGGTGGCTCGCCTTCCCGCTCTTCGGCGTGCTGGCGTCGGTCGGCGGCGCCTGGGAACGGGGAGCACGGCGGCGCCACAAGCGGCGTCTCGAGGTGCTGCACGCGAAGGCCGAGCTCAAGGCCGCGCAGGCCGCAGCCCGCGGCAAGCCGGTGGCAGCGGCATCCCTTCCCCCGGTGACCGCGCCGACGGCGACCCAGATCTCGGCACCCGCAGAAGCCCGCGATACGCAGACGACGCAGCTCGAGCGCCTGTTCGCCACGCACGACTCGGTGACCGCGCGCTGGCTCGAGTACGAGCTCGACGTCGCCAAGATGATCGCGTTCCCGGCGATGAGCGACGGCCGCCAGCCGCTGACGGCGGCGTTCCTGCGCGCCAAGCGCATCGCGGACGGGCTGCGCCCGGCCTCGTCCAAGGCGCGTCTCACGCGCGAACAGCTCGCCGAGTACCGCAACGCGGTCGCCGATTTCGAGGTGGCGTTCGACGTCGCCGAGCGCGACGCGCGGCGCCTGCGCGATTCGAGTTTCTCCGAGGTCGAGCGCAAGCGCCTCGACACGGCCAAGCAGCTGCTGACGGTCGCGATCGACGACGCAGCCACTCCGGCCGAACGTCAGCTCGCGTACCGCCGCGTCCGCGAGGAGCTCGACGGGCTCATCTCGATCTCGGACGAAGCCATCGAGGTGCTCGAGAAGAAGGTCATGCTCGAGATCGCTCCGGTGGCGAAGCCCGCCGAGACGGCGACGGATGCCGCATCCCGAGTGACCGCCGAGCCCGAGCCCGAGCCCGAGCCCGAGCCGATCCCGGTCGACAGGCCGAGCACCACGCCACCGCCGAAGACCGCGCCCTGGCCGGTGCCCGCTCGGGGAAGCGGGGACACCGCTCCGGGGCGGGTCGTACACCCCAAGCCGCGGCACTGACCCCTGCGCGGTCGCCGAGAACGACGGCACGCCGCCGGACCGAGTCGCGGCGGCGTGCCAGATCGGAGGGACGAGATCAGTCAGTCGGTGACGATCGTGTCGAATGCCTCGGGGTTCGCCTCGAGCCACGCAGCGACGGCCTCGGCCTCGCGACCCTCGGCGTACTCGTTCACCACCATGTCTTCGAGCGAGCCGTACTCGGCGTCGTCGAGCTGAATGCCGGCGATCAGCTCGGCTGCCTCAGCGCAACGCTCCGAGAAGCCGTCGGTCCCGAGGAAGTGCAGCGCTTCGGGCTCGCCCATCGCGCCCTTGGGGTCTTCGAGGTCCTTCAGGTCGTAGGCCTCGTTCGCCCAGAACGGCCGCCACGACGTCACGACGATGTCCTCCTGCCCGTCGATCGCGTTCTCGAGCTCGGTGAGCATCGCCGCGGTCGACGAGGTGACGAGCTCGTACTCGCCGTCGAGCCCGTACTCGGGCATCATCGAGTCCTGCGTCTGGGCGGTCAGGCCCGCACCGGGCTCGATGCCGACGATGCGGCCACCGAAGCGATCGGCGTTGCCGGCAAGCTCCTCGATGGAGGTGATGTCGACGTAGCTCGGCACGGCGATCGTGAGCTTGGCGTCGTCGTAGTACGCACCGAGGTCTTCGATCGAGTCGCCGTACTCGTCCATGTACTGCGCGTGCGTGAGCTCGGGCCACGCTGAGGGGTAGATGTCCACGTCACCCTGTGCGAGGCCGGTGTAGAGCGGTCCCGCCTCGGTGAGCGTCTGCATCTCGACGTCGATGCCGAGCGCGCCCAGCTGGTTCTCGAGCAGATACGCCGTGCTGAGGCCATCCGTCCACGACGGGAGGAAGCCGAGCGTGATCGTGTCGCAGCTCGCGCCGCTGCCGTTGCCGTTGCCTCCGGCTTCGGCGTCGCCGTCGCCCGCGTTGCCGCTGCAGCCTGCCAGTGCCAGGGTCGCCGCGGCGCCGAGCGCCAGAGTCGCTGTGAGGTGTCGCTTGTTCATGCAGTTCCGTCCTTCATGTATGTCGTCGTACGTTTCGTATTTCTTCTCTTGATGTCGAGCGCGCCTCAGGCCGCGTGCTCGCGTTCAGCCGACGGTTCGGCTGCCGGCGGAGAGGAGGCTCTCCTGCTCCGCCTGGTCTTGTGCGTCGGAGGCGGCCGGGCCGGGCACGGCGCGGCGGTCGGCACGGCTTCGCGACATGACCCCCAGCAGCGATGACCGATACGTCGACGGACTTCCGAGCGCCGCCGTCACGCGATCGAGGTAGACCGCGATGATCACGACGCCGAGTCCTGCCTCGACGCCGAGAGCCAGGTTGACCGTCGAGACCGACTGCACGACGATCTTCCCGAGACCGTCGGCACCCACGATTCCGGCGAGCACGGCCATCGACAGGGCGAGCATGATCACCTGGTTGACGCCGGCCATGATCGTCGGTGTCGCGAGGGGAAGCTGGATGCCGCGGAGGATCTGACCGGGCGTGGCCCCGAAGGCCTGCCCCGCCTCGACCGTCTCGGAGTCGACGCCTCTGATCCCCAGTTCGGTCAGGCGCACACCCGGAGGCAGCGCGAAGATCACCGTGGCCACCAGGCCCGGCACAACGCCGATGCTGAAGAAGGTGATCGCCGGGATCAGGTAGACGAAGGCAGGCATCGTCTGCATGAAGTCGAGCACCGGCTTGAGGATCGCGCGCGCCGTGTCGTTGCGGGCAGACCAGATGCCGAGCGGGATCGCGATCACCAGGGCGACGAGCGTCGCGACGAGGACGAGTGAGAGGGTCTGGAGCGTCGGGATCCAGAGATCCATCGCAACGATCAGCAGGAACGCCCCCACCGTGCCGAGGGCCATCTGCCAGGAGCGCAGCAGCCATCCGATGAGGGCGAAGACCGCGATCATGAGGGGCATCGGCGTGGCGACGAGCACGTCGGTGAGTCCGTCGACGAGGAAGCGCACGACGACGGTGATCACGTCGAAGAGGCCGTCGAGATTGTCGCGCAGCCAGTCGACGCCGGTCTCGATCCAGTCCCCGACCGGGATGCGGAAGCCGTCCATCAGCGGATCCCCCCGTCCTCGGCGCTGACCGCCCGATCGAGCGGCGCCTGCGCGAGCACGGCGTCGATCTCGTTCGCCGGCAGCGGATGCAGCGGCAGGCTGATCTCACCGGTCGCTCCGGGCCCGGGCCCGAGGGCGGCGAGCAGGGTGACGCGCGGGATCACGCCCGTGAGCCGGCCTTCGGCGTCCACCACGGCCAGCGGCAGCGGCGACTCCACCGACGGCACGAACAGGTTCATCAGGATCTCGTCTTCGTTCACGCTCTGCGGAACGCGGCTGATCACCGAGGCGATCGAGTTCTCGCCCTTGCGGACGAGCTTGACCGCTTCGCGGTCGCTGACGACACCGAGCAGGCGTCCGTCGCGATCCGTGACGTACACGGCCGACATGTAGGCGTCACGCATCTGACGAAGCGCGGTGCGCGGGCCGGCAGCGATGTGCACGACCGGACGCGGCCGCTCCATCACGTTGGCCGCCGTCAGCACGCGCGCACGGTCGACGTCCTGGACGAACTGCTCGACGTAGTCGTTCGCCGGGTCGGTGAGGATGTCCTCCGGCGTGCCGATCTGGACGATCCGGCCGTCGCGCATGACGGCGATGCGGTCGCCGAGGAACATCGCCTCATTGAGATCGTGGGTGATGAACACGATCGTCTTCTTCAGCTTGTGCTGCAGCGACAGCAGCTGTTCCTGCATCTCGCGTCGGATGAGCGGGTCGAGCGCACTGAAGGCCTCGTCCATGAGGAGGATCTCGGTGTCGGCCGCGAGCGCGCGGGCGATCCCGACGCGCTGCTGCATCCCGCCCGACAGTGCGGACGGCAGCTTGTCTTCCCAGCCCTCCAGGCCGACCATCGCGAGGACCTCCTCGGCCTTCGCCCGTCGCTCGCCCCTGCCGACGCCTCGCAGCTCGAGCGAGTATGCGACGTTGTCGGCGACGGTGCGGTGGGGCAGGAGCGCGAAGTGCTGGAAGACCATCGAGACGCGGTCCCTGCGAATCTCTCGCAGCCGGCCGGCGGGGATGCCGGTGATCGGCTCACCGCCGATCGCGATGGAGCCGGCGGTCGCATCGTGCAGCCCATTGAGCATGCGGATGATCGTGGACTTGCCGGACCCCGACAGGCCCATGATCACGAAGATCTCGCCTTGCTGAACGGTGAAGCCGGCGTCGATGACCGCGGCGGTGCCGGCGACGTCGGTGCGTGCGGCGCCGGCGCGGAGGCGCTCGACGGCGGCTTTGGGATTTCGTCCGAAGACTTTGAACAGGTTCTTCGCCTCGATGGCGGGGGAAGCGGTGGCAGGTGGTGTGGACACAGTGCGCCTCGGCAGCCCGGTGCAGGGGGCTGCATCGGTCACGCCCGGGTGGCGGTCACACGCGTGCGCTCTTTCGGAGAGCGACGGCGGCGACGGATGTCGGATCCGCGCAAGGACCGCCGACCATACGCTCGCCGCGAGGCATCCCCAGGATGCCGTGCGGGACCGCGGACTGGTCGGGAAGGCCCGCAAAGGGGCCTCATCCAACGTTTCATCCGAATGGATGCATCGCAAATTTGACCCCTGAGCAGCCCGTCGCTATCACGCGCGCGTGCTCGGCTCGGTGCAGTTGTGTTGACGCGGCACCCGTTATATGGTTACTTACTCAAGTAACTAACCAACACACGGGACGTGATGTGATCGAAGAAGGTCGGGCGCTGTTCCTCCAGATCGCCGAGAGCGTGGAGGACGCGATCATCGACGGATCGCTCGCCGAAGAGGCGCAGGCGCCGTCGACCAACGAGCTCGCCGGCTTCTACCGCATCAACCCCGCCACGGCAGCGAAGGGAATCGCGATGCTCACCGACAAGGGCGTGCTCTACAAGCGCCGCGGCATCGGCATGTTCGTCGCGCCGGGGGCGCGCGAGCTGCTGCTCAGCGAGCGCCGCTCCGCCTTCGCCGACCGCTTCGTCGAGCCGCTCCTGGTCGAGGCGCGCAAGCTCGGCCTCGGACCCGAAGACCTCACCCTGCTCATCCACGATCGCGCCTCGGCGCGCCCCGACTGAATGGAAGAATCCATGACCCACGTGATCGAGGTGAAGAACCTCACCAAGCGCTACCGCGACACCGTCGCCGTCGACGACGTGAGCTTCACGATCGAGAAGGACACGATCTACGGCCTGCTCGGGCGCAACGGCGCCGGCAAGACCACGGTGATGTCGATCCTCACCGCCCAGAACTTCGCCACGAGCGGCGACGTGCGCGTGTTCGGCATGCACCCCTACGAGAACGCCAAGGTGCTCTCGCGCATGTGCTTCGTGCGCGAGAGCCAGAAGTACCCCGACGACGCACTCGCCAAGCACGCATTCGCCACCGCGCGGCTGTTCTTCCCGAACTGGGACGAGGACCTCGCGCAGCGGCTCATCGAGGACTTCCAGCTGCCGATGAAGACGCGCATCAAGAAGATGTCGCGCGGTCAGATGTCGGCGGTCGGCGTCATCATCGGACTCGCCGCCCGCGCCGAGATCACGTTCTTCGACGAGCCCTACCTGGGCCTGGACGCTGTCGCGCGGCAGATCTTCTACGACCGGCTGCTCGAGGACTACACCGAGCACCCGCGCACCGTGATCCTGTCGAGCCACTTGATCGACGAGGTGTCGAACCTCATCGAGCGCGTGCTCGTGATCGATCGCGGGCGGATCCTGATGGACGAGGCGACGGATGCTGTCCGCGACCGCGCCGCGAACATCGTGGGAGACGCGTCCGCGGTCGAGGCCTTCGTCGTGGGCCGCACGGTCATCCATCGCGAGACGCTCGGCAACGTGGCATCCGTCACCGTTCTCGGCGCCCTCTCGCTGGCCGACCGTGAGCGTCTCGCCGCGACCGGCCTGGACGTGGCCCCTGTCTCACTGCAGCAGCTCATCGTTCGCACGACCACTGCGAACGCGAACAACGCCGGCCGGGCGGCATCCGCCCTCGATGAAGGAGCCCTGCGATGAACCGCACCGTCAACGTCGTGCGCATGCAGCTGGTCAACAAGCAGACGTTCGTGTGGGTGCCGTTGATCGTGCTGGGCGCATCGTTCGCGATGTCGCTCGCGATCTACGCGATCCTCTTCACGTCCGGCGTCTCCGGACCGTTCTACGGCGGCGGCTCGCAGGCACCCTTGTGGGTGCTGCTGTTTGTTGGGATCTCGTCGCTGACCCTCACGTTCCCGTTCTCGCAGGCGATGAGCGTCACCCGACGCGAGTTCTTCCTCGGCACCATGCTGGCGGCGGCGATGTGCGCCGTGCTGCTCGCCGCGGTGTTCGCGATCGGGGCCCTCGTCGAAGAGGCGACAGGCGGCTGGGGCATCAACGGCTACTTCTTCGCACTGGACTGGGTGGTGTCGGCAGGACCGTTCGTCGCCGCGCTCTTCTACTTCGTCATGGCGATGCTCATCTTCATGTTCGGGTTCTGGTCGGCCACCGTGTACAAGCGGTTCGGCGCTCTGGTGCTGACCTCCATCTGGGTCGGCGTGGCCGTGCTGCTGGTGCTCGCGATCTGGGCGATCACGTTCTTCGCGATGTGGGGCGACGTGTGGACGGCTCTCGTCAACGCGGGGCCACTCGGTTTCGCGCTCTGGGGGCTCGTCCTCACCGTCCTTCTCGCGGGGATCTCGTACCTGACGCTGCGCCGCGCCGTGCCGTGACTCCGCAGATGCGGGGGCGGCTCAGCGCAGGGGCACCGAGACGTCGGAGCCGCCCTCGTGGGTGAGTCGGCCCCCCATCTGCACCAGGGTCGGCGACTCCACGAAACCGCCGGCGAAGAGCGCCTGGCCCTGAGCGAACGACGGCGAGCGGTCCAGCAGCGAGCTCGGCGCGAAGCCGAACACGTCCGCGAGCTCGGCGAGATCGCGTGGCGAGCTCATGCGCATGAGCGCGAGGTTGTCGCATTGAGAGAGCGCGTTGGGGTGCAGTTTCGACGGACGCTGCGTGGACAGCAGCAACCACAGCCCGTACTTGCGACCCTCCGCGGCGATCTGCACGATGCGCTCGGTGAGCAGCGCCTCCGTAGGCGTGGCGGGATCCGGCCGGCACAGGTTGTGCGCCTCGTCGATCACGATGAGACGCCCGACCCGCTCCTCGCGGCGCTCCCACAGGTGGTCGAGCACCGCCAGGGCCGCAGCTCGCGATTCCGCCTGCGTCGGGAACCCCCCGAGATCGACGACGGTCGCGTCGGCCCGATCGTCGATGTCGTCGGTGATGCTGCGCTGCCCCCACGCCCACAGGTCCCAGTCGGCGACGCCGAGGTTCTCCAGGCGAAGCGCGAGCCGGTGCCGTACGGCCACGTCGCCGGAGCGCAGGAACTCGATGAGGCGCCCCTGTCGGATCTGCAGCACTTCGGTCTCTATCTGCAACAGCCCGTTGTACTCCTCGGCGTCGTGGACAGGATCGAGGTTGAGGATCGCGGCACGCGAACGCAGCGGCAGGTCGAGGAACCGCGTGTGCAACGGTTCCGTGCCTCCGATGCCGCCGGGACGACGCACGCGGATGTCGCGGCTGCGCAGCCCGGCCGCCTCCTCGGGTGAGGCCTCGGCGCGCACCTCGCCGAGGCGCACGAAGTCGGCGTTCGGATCGAGCACGACCAGCGGCATCCGGGTCTGCAGCAGCACCTGCTCGAGGAGGACGCCGAGCGCGTAGGTCTTGCCCGAACCGCTCTGCCCGCACCAGAACGTGTGGCGATTGAGCTTGGGCGCGAGGACGTGGGCGGGGAGGCGATCCTCGGATTCGAGCAGTGAGCCGATGCGCAGTTCGCGGGTCATGCGATCAGCGTAGGGGCTGCGGCCTCGTCCTGTGCCGGCGCTGTCTCAGCGGCGATCTGCCGCTTCGGTGTGGTGGCGGATCACCTCGGCCACGACGAAGTTGAACCACTTCTCGGCGAAGGCGGGATCGAGGTCTGCCTGCTCGGCCAGGCGGCGCAGGCGTGCGACCTGCTGCTCCTCGCGGGCCGGGTCCGACGGCGGCATCCCGTGCTCGGCCTTGAGGACTCCCACCTGCTTGGTGGCCTTGAACCGTTCGGCCAGCATGTACATCAGCGCGGCGTCGATGTTGTCGATGCTGCTGCGCAGCCGCGCCAGCGTGGTCATCGGATCTTCGGCCATGGCGGTCCTCCTCGTCGCCCCCGACGATACCCGAGCCGCGTTCCCGCGCCTGACGCTGGCTACTCATACGATCCGCGTGATCTTGGCCCGCACCCGTGTGCCCGCGGCATCCCCGCCCCTAGAGTGTGACCATGACCGACGCCTCGCCCCTGGCCGGCCCCTCGGACGCCCTCGGCGCCCCCGCCGCCGATGCCGATTCCGCCGCCGCGAAGGCGCCGGCGGACGCCCAGTCACCCGCATCGCTCGATGCCGCAGCCCTGGACGGGCAGCCGGTCTTCACCGGCGAGGCGCCGGCGGGCAAGACGTTCTGGGCCAACCTGAATAGCCCGTTCGGGGTGGGCCTGTTCCTCACCCTCGGCGGCCTGGTGGCCATCGCCCTCGGGCTGGCGTTCTGGAACCTGTCGACGATCATCATCTACATCGTCTTCGCCCTGTTCGCCGCCCTGGGCCTCGACCCGGTGGTGCGCTGGTTCGGCGGTCATCACGTCGCCCGGCCGTGGGCGATCGTGATCGTCTACACGGCTTTCGCACTCGTGTTCACCGGCATCCTGCTGCTTGTCGTGCCTGCGCTGGTCGGGCAGATCTCGCAGTTCTTCGGCGACATTCCGGATCTCGTCGACGAGTTCCAGGCATCCGACTTCTACGGGTGGCTGAACTCGACCTTCGGCACCGAGGTCGGCACGATCCTGGATCAGGTCGAGGCGTTCCTGACCAACCCCGCGAATATCGCCGCGATCGGCGGCGGCGTGCTCAACTTCGCCATCAACGTCGGCACGACCATCTCGGGCCTGATCATCGTCCTCGTCCTGAGCCTGTACTTCCTCGCCGGTCTGCCGGCGATGAAGGTCGCGTTCAACCGATTCGCCCCGGCTCGCAGCCGCGCCAAGGCGGCCGCCATGACCGAGCAGATCACGGACTCGATCGGCGCCTATCTCATGGGCATGGTGGTGCTGGCGTTCTGCAACTCGGTCGTCGCCTTCCTGCTGCACCTGTTCCTCGGTCTGCCGTTCCCGGCGCTCATGGGCGTCCTCGCCTTCCTCATCACCTTGATCCCGCTCATCGGATCGGTGCTGTACTGGATGACGGCGACCGTCCTCGCGCTGTTCACGGGATGGCTCCCCGCTCTGATCTTCGCGGTCATCTACCTCATCTACATGCAGCTCGAGGCATACGTGCTGACGCCGAAGGTGATGAACCGGGCCATCGCGGTGCCGGGCGCACTCGTGGTGATCGGTGCGATGGTCGGCGGCACGCTGCTCGGACTGCTGGGTGCCCTCGTCGCGATCCCGGTGACGGCGTCGATCCTGCTCATCATCAAGCAGGTCTTCATCCCGCGGCAGGACGCCAAGCTCTGACTCGCTTCAGCGTGCCGGGACCAGGCAGGTGGGCGACGGCGCCGCCGTGCGGTGCCGCACGCGACCCGGCACGCCGGAGCGCACATCGAGCGTGAGCGAAGCGACCTCGTCCGAGAGCTGACCGGCGACCAGGAGGATGTCGCGCACCACGAGATGGTGGCGAGGCCAGTCCACGCCCGCTTCGACGAGCGCCACGGGACTCAGCGTCTCGCCGGCGCCGCGGACGCGCAGCGTCGCGATCGTGTTGCTGCCGCGGACGCCGGCGTAGAGGAACTCGCCGTCGCGTGAGGGCGCGAGCTCGGCCGCCGCGTCGCCGGGGAGCGTGCCGCCGAGCGGGGTGCCGCCGACGATGCGCCACGTGCCGTCGATGGCAGGCGCGAGCACGAACACCTCGCACGAGAGCTCGGTCACGACGTACAGGTGCCCGCTCGGGTGCCACACCATGTGCCGCGGACCACTGCCTTTCGGCAGCACGACCTGCTGCACCGCGCGCAGGCCGTCGGACGTCGAGCGCCACAGCCGGACCAGGTCGAACCCGAGGTCGGTGGTCGCGATGAGGCCGCCGGGCAGGAACACGGCCTGATGCGCGCGAGAGGGGCGAACGGTCTCCACGGCCGCCGGGTCGTCCGTGGCAGCAGGCGGTGCCGGCGCGGGCCCGTCATACGAGGGGACGAACCGTGCGAACTCCTCGCCCGCGGCTTCGCGGAGCGCCCGTGCCGCTGCCGCGAGATCGATCCCTCCGGATGCCGCGAGCCCGGGCACTCCCGGCAGTCCGAAGGGCTCCGACGCCGACGGGTCGGCGTACGGGTCGGTCGCTTCCGGCGCGAGCACCGGCGCAGAGGGCCGGCCCCCGGCATCCAGCGTCATACGGACCACGCGCCCGTCGCCCCAGCTGCTCGCGATGAGGAAACGGCCGTCGGGCGAGACGCCGACGTGGCAGGTCGCCTCGCCGGCCGGCACCGGTGGGCCGAGCGGAGCGAATCGGCTCACACCCGCACGGCGGAACGCCTGTACGGCTCCCGTCTTCTCGAGAGCCGCGTAGACGACGTCAAGGCTCGGGTGTGCGGCCAGCCACGAGGGCGAGTCGGCGATCGTCGCTTCGCCGGCGAAGGCCAGCGCGCCGCCGGCCGAGGCCTCGTCGGCGGCGCCGGCATGCAGCATCCCGATGCCGCTCGCGTGGCCGTCCATGTCGGCGGTGTACCCGCCCAGCCACAGCTTCACGTCAGTCGACGAGGTCGTGGCGCACGATGACGGCGTCGCGGGCGGCGCCCACGCCGATCACCGAGATGCGGGTGCCGCTCATCCGCTCGAGGGCCAGCACGTAGTCCTGCGCCTCGACAGGGAGGTCTTCGAAGGTGCGAGCACCCGTGATGTCCTGCTTCCAGCCGGGGAAGTACTCGAGGATGGGCTTGGCGTGGTGGAAGTCGGACTGGTTCACCGGCACCTCGTCGAACCGCTCGCCGTCGACGTCGTACGCGACGCAGACCGGGACGCGGTCGAGGCCGGTGAGGATGTCGAGCTTGGTCAGCACCAGGTCGGTGATGCCGTTGATTCGGGTGGCGTACCGGGTGATCGGCGCGTCATACCAGCCCACGCGACGCGGTCGACCGGTGGTGGTGCCGAACTCGAAGCCCCGCGAGCGCAGCCATTCGCCCTGCTCGTCGTGGAGCTCCGTCGGGAACGGGCCCGATCCGACACGCGTCGTGTACGCCTTGACGATCCCCACGATGCGGTCGAGCCGGTTGGGTCCGACGCCCGAGCCCGTGGACGCGCCGCCCGCGGTCGCCGACGAGGACGTCACGAACGGGTAGGTGCCGTGGTCGACGTCGAGCATCGTGGCCTGGCCGCCCTCGAACACGACCACCTCGCCGCGGTCGAGTGCCTCGTCGAGCAGGAGCGCCGTGTCGGCGACCATGGGGCGCAGGCGCTCGGCGTACGACAGCAGATCGTCGACGATCTCGTCGACCGTGATCGCACGCCGGTTGAAGACCTTCACCAGCAGGTGGTTCTTCTGGTCGAGAGCGCCTTCGACCTTCTGGCGCAGGATGTTCTCGTCGAAGAGGTCCTGCACCCGGATGCCGACACGGTTGATCTTGTCGGCGTACGCCGGGCCGATCCCGCGCCCGGTGGTGCCGATCTGGCGCTTCCCGAGGAAGCGCTCGGTGACCTTGTCGAGCGTGCGGTGATACTGCGTGATGATGTGCGCGTTCGCGCTCACCTTGAGGCGCGACGTGTCGACGCCGCGAGCGTGCAGTGCCTCGAGCTCGGCGAACAGCACCTCCAGGTCGACCACGACGCCGTTGCCGATGACGGCGTTGACGCCGTCCGAGAGGATGCCGGAGGGCAGCAGGTGCAGCGCGTACTTCTCGTCGCCGATCACGACCGTATGACCGGCGTTGTTGCCGCCGTTGAACTTCACGACCCAGTCGGTGCGCTCACCGAGCAGGTCGGTGGCCTTGCCCTTGCCCTCGTCTCCCCACTGGACTCCGACGATCACGATGCCTGGCATGGGCTACTCCCCCGTTTATGGACGGTTACACCCCATCCTATCGATGCCGCCGCATGCCGCCCGATATCGTGACCGCATGATGCGTTCTCGGGCATGGACGACGACGTGGTCGGTGCTGCGCCTCGCAATGGCGGCGGCGATCGTCGCGGCAGTCATCGCGCAACTCGTCCAGTCGGTTTCGAACGCGGTCGACGCCGGTCGTCACGTCCCCACGATCATCACGAACTTCTTCAGCTTCTTCACGATCCTCTCCAACGTCTCGGCGGCCGTCGTGCTGGTGGTGGCGGCGCTGTGGTTCCTCACGCGCGGGAGGGGAAGGGATGCCGAACCCACCGGCATCGCGGTGGCCCTGGCCTGCGTCACGACGTACATGGTGATCACCGGCATCGTCTACAACACTCTGTTGCGCGGCTACGACCTCGAGCCCGGCGCCGTCGTGCCGTGGTCCAACGAGGTGCTGCATCTCCTCGGCCCGCTCTTCCTGCTCGCCGACCTCTTCGTCGGCCCTCTCCGCCGCGCGCTGCCGTGGCGAACGGTCTGGGCGATCGTCGCGTTCCCCATCGTGTGGGTCGTCTACACGATGATCCGCGCCCCCTTCATCACGAACCCGGGCAGCGGAGACCCCTTCTGGTATCCGTACCCGTTCCTCAACCCGAACTTCGCCGACCTGCAGCCGATCAGCGGATACCCGGGCGTCGTCCTCTACGTCATCGGCATCTCGGTCGCGATCATCGCCGTCGGTGCGTTGGTCGTGTGGTGGGGTCGGCGCGTGGGCGCACGGATGCCGGATTCCGGGGCTGCGCCCACGCGCCCGGAGGCTCCGGGAGACGCGCCTGGGCCCACGCGGCCGGAGGCTCCGCTCGACGCGCCAGCGGCGAGTGGAGGGGCCGTGGGGACGGCGCCTGGAGGCGGCGCCGGGACCGTCGAGACCGCCGGCTCGCCGGCCGCCGCCCCTGACGCCTGACGGCGGCGGACCGAGTCCACCACCGTGCGATGCGATGCCCAGGCATCCGCTCGCGCGGTCGGTTCCTGCATCCGCGGTCGATGTCTTCGGGCGCGCGAGCAGGAAACGACAGCGCGAGAGACCACGAACGCCGAATCGGACGGGGGCGAGCGCAGCATCCGCCCATCCCTAGAATTGAGTGCATGTCAAAGGTCCTCCAGTCCCTGCCCGTCGGCGAGCGCGTCGGCATCGCCTTCTCGGGGGGCCTGGACACCTCCGTCGCCGTCGCGTGGATGCGCGACAAGGGTGCCGTCCCGTGCACCTACACCGGCGACCTCGGTCAGCCCGACGAGGACGACATCGCCTCGATCCCCGACCGCGCGCTCACGTACGGCGCCGAGCTCTCGCGCTTGGTGGACTGCAAGCCGGCGCTGGTCGAAGAGGGCTTCGGCGCCCTGGCCTGCGGTGCGTTCCACATCCGCTCCGGCGGCCGCACCTACTTCAACACGACGCCCATCGGCCGCGCCGTCACCGGCACGCTGCTCGTGCGTGCGATGAAGGAGGACGGCGTCGACATCTGGGGCGACGGCTCCACCTACAAGGGCAACGACATCGAGCGGTTCTACCGCTACGGCCTGCTGGCCAACCCGGCACTGCGCATCTACAAGCCGTGGCTCGACGCCGACTTCGTCACCGAGCTCGGCGGCCGCAAAGAGATGAGCGAGTGGCTCGTCGAGCACGGCTTCCCGTACCGCGACTCGGCCGAGAAGGCGTACTCCACCGACGCCAACATCTGGGGTGCCACCCACGAGGCCAAGACTCTCGAGCACCTGGACGTGTCACTCGAGACCGTCGAGCCGATCATGGGCGTGCGGTTCTGGGACCCGGCCGTCGAGATCTCCACCGAGGACGTCACCGTGACCTTCGACGCCGGCCGCCCGGTCGCACTCAACGGTGTGGAGTACTCGGACGCGGTCGAGCTCGTCCTGGAGGCCAACCGCATCGGAGGCCGCCACGGCCTCGGCATGAGCGACCAGATCGAGAACCGCATCATCGAGGCCAAGTCCCGTGGGATCTACGAGGCGCCGGGGATGGCGCTGCTGTTCATCGCGTACGAGCGCCTGGTCAACGGCATCCTGAACGAAGACACCCTCGCGACGTACCACGAGCAGGGCCGTCGTCTGGGCCGCCTCATGTATGAGGGCCGCTGGCTCGAGCCGCAGTCGCTCATGCTGCGCGAGTCGATCCAGAAGTGGGTGGGCTCGACCGTGACAGGCTCGGTGACGCTGCGCCTGCGCCGCGGCGAGGACTACACGATCCTCGACACCACCGGCCCGCGCCTGTCGTACCACCCCGAGAAGCTGTCGATGGAGCGTGTCGGCGACGCCGCGTTCGGCCCCACCGACCGCATCGGCCAGCTCACGATGCGCAACCTCGACATCGCCGACTCGCGTGTGCGCCTCGAGCACTACGCCGCGGCCGGCATCATCGGCGGCACCACCGGCGAGCTGGTCGGCCACCTGTCACAGGGCGAGGCGGGCGAGATCACCGAGCGCACCGAGCAGCTCAGTGCCGAGGAGGAAGAGCTCGCAGAGGCGACGGATGCCGCGAACGAGGCATCCGCGTTCGACTTCGGCACCGACTGACCCGCCTCCGCCCCGCCTGCACGCCCGCCTGCGCGCATGCCTGCACGCCCGTCGCGAGATCAGGTGATTTCGCGGAGACAGGAGAATCCGGGCGCGAACGTCCTACGCCGGTGAAATCACCTGATCCGGTGATGACGTCGAGCCGGACGACTCCGGTGGCGATTCGGCACAGGGCACGCGGCGGGGTTACGATTCCGAACGGTGCCCAGCGACCCGACGCACGGCACCGGGTTTCGTGCCGCGTGGTATCGCGTGCCTCCCTCGCCGACCGGAAAGACCTTCAATGTCGAAGCCGCCCAGCTCGCCATACGCCACCGATGACGACGCCCCGCGCGGACCTTCGGTCGGGCGCAAGATCGGCATCACGCTCTACAGCGTGCTCGCCGGCGTCGTGGTGCTGGCGCTGATCGCGGTCGGATTCGTGGTCTACACGGTGCAGCGCTCCTTCCCGCAGCTGAGCGGCGAGGTCGCCGTCGCCGGGCTCGACGACCAGGTCACCGTGCAGCGCGACGGCCTCGGCATCCCGACCATCACGGCCGACTCCACCCACGACCTCTTCTTCTCGCAGGGCTACGTGCACGCACAGGATCGGTTCTGGGAGATGGACTTCCGCCGGCACGTCACGAGCGGTCGCGTGTCGGAGCTGTTCGGCGAGTCCCAGCTCGAGACCGACCGCTTCTTGCGCACCCTCGGCTGGCGCGAGATCGCCGAGCAGGAGGTCGAGGCTCTCGGCGACACCGAGCGCGCCTACTACGAGGCCTACGCCGACGGCGTGAACGCCTATCTCGCCGAGCACGACGGCCCCGACGCGTCGTTCGAGTACGCGGTGCTGGGCCTGCAGAACTCGGGCTACGAGATCGAGCCGTGGGCGCCCGCCGACTCGGTGGCATGGCTGAAGGCGATGGCCTGGGACCTGCGTTCCAACATCGAGGACGAGACGGAGCGCGCCGTCATCGCGCCGGGCTTCACGCAGGCCGAGATCGACGAGCTGTACCCGGCGTACCCGTTCGACCGCAACCCGGTGATCGTGCCGGAGATCTCCACCGTGCCCGCCATGGGCACCGTGCCCGACATCGCCGAGGACGGCGAGGGCGAGACGACGGATGCCGACACCGAAGCGGACACGGAGACGGAGCCGTCGGCCTCGATCGAGTGGACCGAGGTGAACGACGTCGTGGCCGCCGTCAGCACGCTCGTCGGCGGCGTGGGCGAGGGCATCGGCTCGAACTCGTGGGTCGTCTCGGGCGACCTGACCGAGTCGGGGATGCCGCTGCTCGCGAACGACCCTCACCTCGGCGCGTCGTTGCCGAGCGTGTGGCACCAGATCCAGCTGAAGTGCGCCGACGTGTCGGACGAGTGCCCGTTCGACGTCGCCGGCTTCGGCTTCGCGGGCGTGCCGGGCGTGATCATCGGCCACAACGACCGTGTCGCCTGGGGCTTCACGAACCTCACCACCGACGTCACCGACCTGTACCTCGAGAAGATCGAGGGCGACTCGTACTGGTACGACGGCGCACTGGTGCCGCTCGAGGAGCGCACCGAGACGCTGAAGGTCGCCGGCGGTGAGGACGTCGAGCTCAGCATCCGCTCCACCGTCAACGGCCCCATCGTCTCGGGCCTGACCGATGACTTAACGGCCATCGCCGACGAGCCCTTCACGGGCACCGACGGCACGGTGACGGCGCCGACAGCCGCCCCGGACGGCGAGTACGCCGTGTCGCTGAAGTGGACGGCGCTCGAGCCCGGCACCACCGCGACCGCGATCTTCGCGCTGAACACCGCCCGCGACTTCGACGACTTCCGCGGCGCAGCGGCGCAGTTCGACGTGCCCGCGCAGAACCTCGTCTACGCCGACGTCGAGGGGAACATCGGGTATCAGACGCCCGGCAAGCTCCCGATCCGGGGTGCCGGCGACGGATCGATGCCGCAGCCGGGCTGGGACTCGACGTACGCGTGGCAGGGCTTCATCCCCTTCGAGGAGCTGCCCGTCGTGTACAACCCCGAAGAGGGCTACATCGTCACGGCGAACAACGCGATCGTCGGCGACGAGTACCCGCACTTCCTCACGCGCGACTGGGACTACGGGTGGCGTGCCGCGCGCATCACCGAGATGCTGCAGCGCCGCATCGCGAACGGCCCGCTCACGGCCGAAGACCTCCTCGCCGTGCAGGCCGACAACCACTCCTTCATCGGCGTGCGGTTGACGGCGGCGTATCTGGATGTCACGACGGGAGATGACGAGACGGATGCCGCGCTCGATCTGCTGCGCGAGTGGGACGGTCAGAACGCCGCCGACTCACCGGCCGCCGCCTACGCCAACGTGCTGTGGGACACCCTGGCTCGCAACGTGTTCGTGGAGGAACGGCAGAACCCGGTGCCGCTCGGCGACCAGGGCCGCATGTTCCTCGTCGTCGACACGCTGCTCGACGACCCCGAGTCGCCGTGGTGGACGAACGAGGCGCTCGGCGTCTCGGGCATGACAGACATGCTCAAGCGCTCGGCGATCGACGCGCGCGAGCGGCTCACGGCGATCCAGGGCGACAACCCGTCACGCTGGAACTGGGGCTCGCTGCACGCGCTGCCACTCGTGAACGAGACCTTCGGCACGTCGGGCATCGCCCCGATCGAGTGGCTCTTCAACCGCGGACCGTTCGCGGTCGGCGGCGGCTCGTCGGTGGTCAACGCCACCGGCTGGTCCCTCGGCTCGGACTTCGCGACGGTGACCGTGCCGTCGATGCGCATGGTGGTCGATCTCGCCGACTTCGACGCCTCGGGATGGAACCACCTCACGGGGACGAGCGGCCACACTTTCCACCCGAACTACATCGACCAGACCGAGGCGTGGCAGCGGGCGGAGCTGACGCCGTGGGCCTTCACGTCGGATGCGGTCGACGCCGCGACCGTCGACGCGCTCGTGCTCACGCCGGGGAACTGAGTCCTCCTACCGCCACGTGGCGGTGTCGGGGTCGATCCCGTGCGCGCGAGCGGATTCGTCGATGATCTGACGGAACCAGGATGACACCCCGGCGCGGATGCCGTCGTAGTGCGCGGCGAAGCCCGGGTCGGACTCGAACATCCGGCCCAGGCACACCTGCATCTGCCGCGTCAGCGGGAAGAAGTTCGAGAAGATCTCGCGATGGCGTTCGACGAGCGCGTCCGCCTCGGCGCTGCCGGGCAGGACACCCCGGCCGAGGGCATCACCGAGATCGCGCTGGAACGACGACATCGCCGCCGACAGCTCCTGCCACTGCTCGCGTGTGCGAGAAGCGGAGCGTTCCGCGAACTGCGCCCTCTGCGTGGTGCCTCCCCAGACATCGCGTGCGCCTGCCGACCGCTGCGCGTCCCAGTCCGCGCCGAATGTCTCCGTCTGTTCCTCGTCGGTGAGAAGGATGCCGCGCTCGTGCGCCTCCGTCATCCGCTCGAGTCGCCTGTCGAGCTCTTGCAGTTCCTGGATGCGCTCGGCGAGCTGAGACCGCTGCTCATGCAACCGGGCGCTGATGTCGGCGGTCGAGTCATCGAGCACCTCGCGCACGGCTTCCAGCCCGAGCCCGGATCGACGGTAGGCGACGATCCGGTCCAGGCGCTCGAGGTCTGCGTCGGTGTACTGCCGATAGCCGGCCGGCGTTCGCTCGGAGGGCGATGCCAGGCCGATCTCATCCCAGTGATGCAGAGTGCGCACCGTCACGCCGAGGAGTTCGGCCGTGGCGCCCACAGTGAGACCGTCACTGTTGCCGAGATCGACCATGGACACCATTCTCACCACCGTCCATGAGGCTGGTCGAGAAAGGGCCGAAGGAAGTCGCTCATGCGTACGATGTTCGACCCTCACGCCGCGTGAGGGTCAAATGCGACCGCGGCGAGTGCGCCGTCAGCGCTCCTCGGGGCTGCTGATGTGGTCGAGGAGGTCGTCGAGTGAGTCGAATTCGATCGTCTCACTGCCTTCGTCTGCCATGACTTCGACGTTCTCGATCTCGAAGTCCTCGTCGAGCTGCACGAGGACACGTGAGTCGGGGAACTGCCGGGGTGCGGCCAGCGACAGCAGCACGGCGTCGGCGAAGACGACGACCGACTTCGGCTCGAGCTCCGCGCGAAGGTCGGTCTGCTCCACGATCGGACCGTCGTCGGCGACCCCTTCCTCGATCTCGCCGGCGACCGCCTCGACGATCTCGGTCCACTGCGCTTCGCTCATCGCGAGGACACGCGCGATAGCAGCGAGCAAGACCTCGGAGTCCGGCTCTTCCACCTCCTCGAGCTCGGGGTCGACGTTCACCATGACGTCCGCGCCGGCCCCGTCGAGCCGCGCGCGCCCGTAGACGATGTCGTCCTCCGTGACCGGGTCGTCGAGCAGCCCACTGTCGGAGATGCGGCGAAGGAGGGCGTCAAGGGCGAGGTTGGCCATGGCCACATTCTGTCAGCCACGGTGACCGGAGCGGACACCGGGGTGACAGCATCCGTTCCATGTCGAATCGGAGGAATCTCGTCGACGCTGTCGGATCCCGCCTAACCCATTCGTAGCGGTAGTGAAAGCAGGAAACCGAATCAGCGCGACAAGGGAGCAGCACCATGAGCACGACGTTCACCGTCGACTTCTTCTCGACCCTCGATGGCTACGGCATGGCCGAGGGCTGGCCGGGCTACTGGGGCAAGGAGGGTCCCGAGCTCAGACAGGACCGCGTGCGTACCTTCGCACAGGAGCAGGTGCTCGTGTTCGGGGCGACGACGTTCCGTGAGTTCCGGAGCTTCGTCAAGGAGTACGACGAGCCGTACTACGACAGCCTCGATGAGCTGCCGAAGATCGTCTTCTCACGGACGCTCGATGAACCGCTCGGATGGCAGAACTCGACGGTTCTGCGAGAGGATGCGGTCACCGCGATCGATCGTTTGAAGCAGACCACCGACGTGCCGATGCGCTCGCACGGCAGCATCTCGCTGAACCGCGCCCTGCTGGCGGCCGGACTCGTCGACCGGCTCGAGGTCATGATCTTCCCCGTCGTCGGAGGTCGAGCGGGCGGATCGGCGCTGCTCCACGGCGGGGCGGAGTTCGATCTGGAGCTCATCGAATCCACCGTGCTGGACGGTCGCACGCAGAAGCTCGTGTACGCCCCGCACCTGCACGGTGAGATCCCCGCCGGCGTCGGGCCGAGACTCCGCGACGCGAGCTAGTCGCAGGCAGCCGCGGCCAGGGCGACGTTCTGCTCTTCGGTGCGGGCGGGCTCGAGTTCCGGATCAGCGGCCGGCGACTCAGTCGGACGGTTGAGGATGCGTCGGATGACGGCATCCACGACCGCTCCGATCAACGCCGCGACCACGATCGCGAGCACGATGGCCAGCAGCGGCTGGTCGTGCAGCCACTGCCCCGCGACGATGCCGAAGATCGCCGAGTACGCGGCCCACGTGATGCCGGCCGCGATCGACAGCGGCAGGAACCGGCGAAGCGGGTACCCCGTCGCGCCCGCCGTCATGTTCACGGCGATGCGCCCCACCGGGATGTAGCGCGCGGTGAAGATGAGCAGCGCGCCGCGGCGGTCGAGGCCCATGCGGGCCCAGTCGACCGCGGTGGTGACGCGCTTCGTCCGCATCCACCGCCAGCGATCCGTGCCCAGGACGCGGCCGAGCTGGTAGGCGATGTTGTCGCCGATGATCGCGCCGACGGCGGCGACGCCGATCAGCAGCAGCAGGTTCGGCTGGCCTGTGACCACCGAGACGGTGGCGGCACCGACGACGACCGTCTCACTCGGAACGGGCGGGAAGAACCCGTCGATGACGCACACCGCGAGCACGACCAGGTACACCCACGGCGAGGCCGCGAGGTCGGTCACGAGGGTCGTCAGCATCGCGAGGAGGTCCATGCCTGCGACGCTACGAGCGGGAGGGATGCCGGCACATCAGACCGAAGGATGGACTGCACCTTACTTTCGTCAGTCCTGCGGAGGACGTCCGCCTTCCTACGATGGGGTAATGCTCCGTGCCGGTCGTCCCCGGCGAGGGTCGTGGTCGACGCCGCTCGGTGTCGTGCTCCTGCTCCTCGCGACGTCGGTCGCGCTTCCGCTGGCCCGGTGGGGCGACTCGGCGCTGGTGCTCGCCTTGATCCCGGCAGCGGTGGCCGGCTACCTGGCCGGCCGTCACATGGTCGGGCTCGTCCCGGCCGTGATCACCTTCTCCGTCGTGCTGGCGGTCTCGCTCCCGGCCTCGTACCTGATACCCGGCAGCGCCCCGCTCGGCGACTGGATGGCGAGCGTGCTCATCGCTCTGCTCACCGTCGTCGCTCCGTGGTGGTTCGGCAGGTACCGGATGCTGCGGGACGAGCAACGGGAATCGGATGCCGCAATCCTGGCCGACCGCGCGCAGTCCGAAGAACGCGCACGCATCGCCGACGACCTCCACGACACGATCGGCCACGAGCTGGCCCTGATCGCGGTGCAGGCGGGTGCCCTCGAGCTCGGGCGGGACCTCAGTCCCGAGCAGCGCGAGCAGTTCCGGGAGCTGCGCGAGGCCGCCGTCCGGGCAAGCGGTCGCCTTCGCGACGTGGTGCGGATGACCCGGCCCGAGGACGGACCGAGCCGGCTCGATCCGCTCGGCGGCGAAGGCATCGACGCGCTCGTTACCGGGGCGCGGGATGCCGGCATGAGCGTCGAGGCGCGGATCGATCATGCGGTCGTGTCGGCCGCGGATCCGCTCATCGCCGAACTGGCCGTGCGGACCGTGCGCGAGGGGCTCACGAATGCCGCACGGCATGCCCCCGGCTCTCCGGTCGTGATCGACGTGGCGCGGGGCGAAGCCGGCGGCATGGCGGTGTCGATCAGTTCGGCCGCGTCGACCGAGACTGGTGCGCAGGGCAGCGGCCACGGCATCCCGAGCCTTCGTCGTCGTGCCGAGCTGCTCGGCGGGTCGATCGACGCGGGCCTTGCGCCTGATGGCGGATTCGACCTGCGGCTGCGGGCGCCGATGCGCCCCGAGCCCGTTGCGAAAGGCCCGCTGGGTGCCGCCGACCCGGCGCTTCGCTCCAACGCGCGCGCGGCCCGCCGTCGTGTCTGGCAGGCGACGATCGTCCCGGCGGTGATCCTCGGACTCACGCTCGTTGCCTTCGTGGTCGTGCAGGCGATCACGTTCGCGCAGACCGCTATGACGTCCGAGCTCTACGAGAGCATCGAGCTGGGCACGCCACGAGCCGACCTTGTACCGCTGCTGCCCGCGGGCACACCGCGGCCGGTGCCGATCGTCCTCGAGCCGCCGGCGCCGGACGGATCCGAGTGCGAGTACTACGCCGCGCGGGACGGCTGGCTGCATTTCACCGATGCGACATACCGTCTGTGCTTCGATCAAGGTGTGCTGGTCGAGAAGACCTTGCTGGGAGCGGCATGATCCGCGTCCTCATCGCCGATGACGAGGCCATGATGCGTGCGGGCGTGCGCGCGATCCTCCAGTCCGACCCCGAGATCGAGGTCGTGTTCGAGGCGGCGAACGGCCGTGAGGCGATCGACGGCACGCAGCGTCACCGACCTGATGTGGCCGTGCTGGACATCCGGATGCCGGTGCTCGACGGCCTGAACGCAGCCGCCGAGATCGCGGCCACCGTGCCGACGACGCGCATCGTGATGCTGACGACCTTCGGCGAGGACGACTATGTCGAGCGTGCGCTCGGCGGCGGCGCGCTGGGCTTCCTGCTGAAGGCCGCAGACCCCCGCGAGCTGATCGCGGGCGTGCGGGCCGTCTCGGAGGGGGGTGCGTATCTCTCCCCCGACATCGCGCGCCGGGTGATCGCGCCGTATCGCGAGGGCGACCGCGCACGCACCGCCGAGGCGCGGGAGTCGATCGCTGCTCTGACCGAACGCGAGCGCGAGGTGCTCGCCCTGCTCGGCGCCGGTGCCTCGAACGCCGAGATCGGCACGCAGCTGCACCTCGTCGAGGGCACCGTGAAGGGTTACGTCAGCGCCATTCTCGTCAAACTCGGCGTGCGCAATCGCGTCGAAGCGGCCGTGCTGGCCTACCGGGCGGGAATCGTCGCGGCCGAGTGACCGCGTCGGCCGGTGGAACGCCTACGGGTTGAGCCCGGGAAATGTCCAGCTACCGTCGAGGATCTCAGGTCGTGGGCGGTACAGCCGCACGAGATAGTTCCAGCCCTCGGTGATCGGCAAGGCGTTGGGAACGTCTGCGGGGTAGTCGCCGAAACGGACGGTGATCGTGCCGTCGCCGTTGCGAGCGCCGGTGATGTTGTTGATCGTGTATGCGCCGCGTTCGTTGGGCTCGAAGTAGCCGGCGGCGTTGTAGACCGAGATCGACCAGAACCCGTCCACCGGCACGTCGCCGACCGTCAACTCGTACTGGCCGACGGGCAGACGGGGGTCGACGCCGATGTAGCTCGCCTCTGCGGAGGGAAGGCCTCCCCATCCCGCTGCCGTGCCGATGAGATGGCGCACGGGATCGACGTCGTCCTTCGCGCCGAACGTGCGGTCGAAGCCGCTCAGGTTGCGCGCCAGGGCCAGAAGCGCGTCGCGCGTCTCGTCCAAGGTCGTGGTGTCGTACTCGGGCATTTCGAACGGCTGGGATGAGCGGGCCTCGAGTCCGATCTGGTCCTGCAAGGCCCCGACGGCGGCGACGTCGGCCGCGTCGTTGGGGTCCACCAGGGTCCGGATGGCGACCACCACGTACCGTGAGCCGAACTGGTCGGGCGTCAGCTCGTACGTGCCCGCGTCGTGGAGGACCGTATTGATGTAGTGGTTCTCGTTGACGACCATCGCCGAGAGGTACCGCTCGCCGTGCTCGGGAAGGGTGAGCGTCGCCCCGGCGCTGAGATCGACGACGGCGTAGCTGTACAGCGTGTCGCGATTCATGCGGATCACGGTCTGATTGTCGATCGCCGCAGGTTCGCGGTTGTGGACGAGTCGGTTGACGCCCCCGGCGTTCGCCTGCAGGTCGTGCATCATGCGGTGGGTTTCGGCGAGAGCGAAGTTGTCGACGTTGACGATGGTTGCCATGGCTTGATCATGGCACTCGGGAGCCATCTGCGGTGATCAGCCGGTCGCTCCGACGGCGACGGCTTCCAGCGCCCCCAACCGCTGCCGTCTGTCGCCGGTGATCTCCACGACCTTCACGTGGTCGCCGATGACGTCGATGTCGCCGATGAGATCGAGCAGGACCTCGTTCATCGCGTCTCGAAGCTCCAAGTGCTCATCGATGCCGGGTTGGATGCCATCGATCTCAGTGAGCGGCAGGATGACGAGCACATCGACGTGCTCCAATGCTTCGCGGGTGATCTCCGTTGACCGTTCCAGCAACTCGCGTGAACCGGATGCCCGCGCCAGCCCGTCGAGGGCGACAAGGTACGCGAGGAAGTCGATCGGGCCCCGCTCGGCGACGAGGTTCTCGGCGGACTCGTCCGGATCGAGCCGGTCCGCCGAGATGCGCAGCTGCGCAGCGAAGAGGGCGGCGTTCGGGCGGTCCCACGTCTCGTCCACGAGATCGAACGGATCGGGTAGCACGGTGAATCCGGGGTGCCGCAGCGCGAAGTCGGAGACGAGCGTGCTCTTCCCGCTGGCGTGAGTGCCCGAGACGACGATTCGCATGTCGCGACTGTAGAACACAACTCGGCGCCCCACCCGATGCTCGGCGACGCTTCGCGATACCGACTAGGCGGGTGCGCGTCGGGAAGCTGCGAGCCAGGCCGCAAGCCCGAGGAGCACTGCTCCGCACGTGCGTTCGATCCAGACGGCGCCGCGTCGCTTGAGAAGCCGGATCGCCTGGGAGCCGAGGAGCGCGTATGCCAGCATGATGACGAAATCGAGGCTGCAGAAGATCATCCCGATCACGATGAACTGGGCCAACGGCGGGTGCCCCGCGACGATGAACTGCGGGAGGAGCGCTCCGACGAAGAGGTAGCCCTTCGGGTTGGTCACCGCGACGAGGAAGCTCTTGAGGAAGAGGGCTCTTCGCGTGCCATGGGGATCGGCTGCGGGGTCGGCATGGAGGAGGCTGCCGCGTGCCATCAGCATGCGGATGCCGAGGAAGATGAGGTACGCAACCCCCACCCACTTCACAATCGAGAACGCGACCTCGCTCGCCGCCAGCAGTGCGCCGAGGCCCACACCGACTGCGACGACGAGAACCACGTCGGACGCGACGGCTCCCAGCATCCCGAACGTCGCTCGTCGCACGCCGTAACGCGCGCCGTTCGCCAGTGCCAGAAGGACGGTCGGCCCGGGGATCGCGATGGCTACAGAAGCGGCGACGGCAAAGGCGAACAAGGTGGTGAGGTTCACGACTGACCTTCGTTACGAGGGACGCGGCACGGGCGATTCACGCGTAAGGGTAGCGCGCGACCGCTGCGACGTTGCGACGTGCTGACGGATCGTCGGTCCTGCAGCGTTTCCGGCTCACCCGATGTGGGTTGGGCGTTCGAGCTCCACGTCGATTGGCGGATTGTGCAGGATGTCGCCGACGCCGGCGGGGCCGGCGTATCGGACGAGTCGACCGCCGGTCTCCACGCCGTCGGCGAAGGTGCGCCGCATCTCGAGCACGCATCCGTTGGCCAGCTGCACTCGATCCCCCGCGACGGGCAGGAGGACGCTGATGGGCGCGCGCCACACGTCGCCGACGACCTCCTCGGGCTGGAGGGCGTGAACTGCAGGCTCGAGGCGTTCCACCAGGAACCCGGCATCCGTTCGAGTGCTCAACCCCAGAACTGCGGGGGCAGGACTCACGAGTGACAGGTGTTCTCCGGTCAGCGCGGACGCGACCATGACCTCCGCGTTGAGTCCGGCGATGGATGCGCCCAAGGTGTCGAATTCGCGCACCTGTCCGTCGGGGAGCCGCTCCTTGGTGTGAATGTCCAAGGTCCACATCGAGCCCTCGCTGCGGGTGATCCAGCACTCGATTCCGGCCGACTGGGATTTCCAGCTGCCGAGCCACGCCGCCGGCATCGTGTCGGAATCCGGCCGAGTGGTCCATGTGACCGGCGTGGTCGGGCCGAACGACGGGTAGGGCGCTTGCCAGGTGATGGCGAACTCGACCGAGTAGTCCCAGTCGGAGATGGTGATGATTGCGGACGTCTTACCTGATGCTCGGGGCGCGAGTACCTTGGTGCGCTTCTGTCCCGGACCCAGCGGCTCGAGCGGTATGTCCTGCGCCCAACGGAACACTTCGTCGTCCTCGTCGAGGCCGGTGAAGAAGTCGACGACCTCCGGAATGCCGTCGATGACCGAATCGATGTAGGGAACGGGCAGGTACGACGCGGCCTTCGCAACGGCACCTGTCACTTTTCGAATGTCTTCCTCGTTCTTCACCCACCAGTCGCTGTTGTCGAGGTCGAGCCCGAGCGCGCCGATTCCCACGGTCGGCTGATCGACCCACCCGGCGAACAATGGCATGTGATAACTGAAGGTCCACCCGGTCTTGAGGGGGATCGCCGGATGGGCGAATGGATGCGTCGTGCCATCGACCACGACGGCCCCGGTCAACGCGAAGACATCGTGCTCCGCGGACGACGACTCCATCTCGTTGCAGACCACCCGCAGGAGAGTGATTTCGACGTAGTTTGCCATGACGACCTCCTGTATCGCCGCCATGGACCACCCGAATGGCACCCCTGGCAGGCAGCTTGATTGTCTGGTCGGTCATCTCTGGCCGACCGAAGTGGAAGAGGGCGTTCGCCCTCGCCGTGATACGAGGCGGCGCTCGCGCCGGTCGCATACGCTTGCGGGATGCCGGAGGAGTTTCGGGTCGTCACGCATGCCGAACTGAGGGGACCAGAGCTTGCGGCTCTTCGCGTGTTGTTCGACCGTGAGTACTTCGCGGAGTACGGCGCGTGGGACCCGGACCAGCCGTACGGCTACTCCCCCGCAACGGTGCATGCGCTCGCTTTCGTCGACTCCGACATGGTCGGCCATATCGGGTTCCAGCGGCGGATGATCACGGTGGGTGACGCGCCCGTCGTCGTCGCAGGAACCGGCGGCGTCCTGGTGGACCATCAGGCTCGGGGCGGCGGCCTGGGTCGGCGTCTCATGCGGCGAGCGCAACGCGCAATGCGTGAAGACACCCAGATCACGTTCGGATACCTCGGCTGCCGAGAAGGAGTCGTCCCGTTCTACGAGCGCTCGGGGTGGCGGCGCATCCGCGCCGTGGAGCGCCACGTGTCGATGCAGGATCCGCAGGCGACGGTGGTGTCGTCAGACAGTCCCCTCCTGATCTTTCCGACTATGGACATCGATTGGCCGAGCGGCGACATCGATCTGCGCGGCACACCCTGGTGAAAGAGGGCGATCAGTCGGTGGAGAAGAGTCGTTCAGGTCGAACTCGGATGGCTGCGGGCGCCGCGTCAGGGGTGACCACGCCGGCATGATCGGCGGGGGTTCGCCAGACCGCCCGTGGACGGATCGCCGGCATCTATGTTTCGTCGGCGCCCCAGGCGCCGAGTGCGGCGATCGCCTCGCGCAAGGCGAGCCCCCGATCGGTCAGGGCATAGGCGCGGGTGTTGTGCCGGAGTGGGAGACGGGACAGGACACCGGCTGCTTCGAGCTCGCGCAGGCGGATCGCGAGCATGTTCGTCGGCACGCCCAGCTCGCGCTGCAGGTCGCCGTATCGCTGCGGCCCGTCGAGCAGCTGCTCCACGATCAGCAGCGCCCACCGTGCCCCGACGATGTCGAGAGCCGCCGCGAGGTCGCTCACGCGGTCGGATCGGCGTCCGGCTTCATCCAGAACGGCGAGTAGTGGTAGCCGTCGGGATCGTCGAACTGGCGTTGGTACATGAAGGGGTAGTCATCGGTGTCGCCGATTCGTCCGCCGGCGGCGCCGGCACGCTCGACGAGCGCGTCGACCGCCTCGCGGCTGCCGAGGTCGAACGAGACCGTGATCTTCGAGGGCGTCTCAGGTCCGCCGACGACCTCTTCGACGCCGCCGACGCTCGCGTACATCTCACGGCTGCCGAGCATCACGTACTGCTCGGGCGCGATCGCGAAGCACGACACGTTGTGGTCCGACATCTCGGTGTTGAGAGACCAGCCGAGGGCGGTGTAGAAGGCGGTCGCGCGCTCGACGCTCTCGACCGGGCAGGTGAGGAAGATGCTCATGCAGGTCCTACTTGCAAAATACAAGTGCGCCGTCAAGAGTCGTAGACTTCATCGACATTCGGTGGTCTCGATGATGATCGGTGTGGCCCTGATTTCCACTGGCGGGAGTGAACATGAGCGAAGAATGGCGTCGTAAGCACCTCGGTGACGACATAGCGGAGCAGGCTCCCGGCGAGGAGACGCTGCTGGGCGCGGCCGGCGACGAGGTTCCCCCAGGGGGAGTGATCGCTGGCTCGTTCGATCAGGAATTCCCCGGCGCCGACCCGTATGCGGGCATTCCCGCCGACGAGGTCGGCCTCCCGCCGCTGAGCGAGGCCGAGCAGGAGGCCGTGGCCCGCGAGGCGGACCGGCTCGCAGACGACCCGGACGCGCGCGACGGTCTCTGAGACACCCCGGGCGCTGCCCATCCCGGATGGCCACAGTGGCGTGCGTCGCATACGCATGCCGGTTTTCGTCGCGCCGCTTCGTCGTCTGCGGCGTGCTCCGCTGGCTACCCGGTGAGCACCACCGGCCCATCCGCGGTCAGCGCGATCGTGTGCTCGGTGTGGGCGGCGCGACTGCCGTCGGCCGAGCGAACGGTCCAGCCGTCGGCATCCATCCGGATCCGCGGCGTCGTCTTGGCCCACCACGGCTCGAGCGCGAACACGAGTCCCGGCCGCAGGCGGTAGCCGCGGCCCGGGCGGCCGTCGTTGCAGATGAAGAGGTCCTCGTGCATGCTGCGGCCGACGCCGTGGCCGCCGAACTCGTGGTTGACGGGGTAGCCGTACTTCGCCGCCACCGCGCCGATCGCCGCGGAGATGTCGCCCACGCGATTGCCGGGGTGGGCGGCCGCGATGCCCGCCGCCAGCGCTTCCTGAGTGGAACGGATCAGCCTCTCGTCGTCCGGGTCGGGGCGTCCGGCGATCACCGTGACAGCGGCATCCGCGACCCATCCGTCGACCGAGGCGGCAAGGTCGAGGCTCAGCACATCGCCGTCGCGAAGCCGGTAGTCGTGAGGCAGCCCGTGCTGCGCGGCGTCGTTGACCGACAGGCAGATGACGTTGCGGAACGGCCCGTTGCCGAAGGAGGGCGCGTAATCCCAGTAGCACGAGACAGCGCCGCGCTCCGCGATCGCCGCCCGCGCGGCATCCTCGATCTCGAGAAGGTTGACGCCGACGGCCACCATCTTCGACAAGGTGACTAGAGTGTCTCGCACGAAGGCACCTGCCGGGCGCATCTGCTCGATCTCGGCGGAAGTATGGATGAAGATCATGACCGGTATAATAATACCAGTCATGAGCGTGGAGGGAACACCGACATGATGGTTCGCGCACCCCTCACCCCGGAGCAGCTCGCCGCGGGGCGCCGGCTGGGCCAGGCGTTGCGGCTCGCGCGTGGCTCCCGGCCCTTGACGGACGTCGCGGCGCAGGCCGGGATCTCACCCGAGACGCTGCGCAAGATCGAGACCGGCCGGCTGCCGAGCCCGGCGTTCGGCGTGGTCGCCGCCATCGGCGACACGCTGGGGCTGTCGCTCGACGAGCTGGCCGCCGAATGGGCCGGCGCGGCATCACGCGCGGCGCGCAGCGCCTGAGCGCCTGCCCACCGGAGAGCCTCAGCCCTCCCGCTCTTCCCACTCGCGCCGCAGGTACTTCGGCGCTTGCACGCGCCATGCCTCTGTCACCAGTTCGACGAGATGATCGTCGTCGATACCGGCCATCCGGAAGGCGACCTTCGGCTCGCCCCAGCGCGTCGTGGCCCGAAGGAACACCTCCGGCCCCATCTCGCGGAGGGCGCGGGCGTCCACACTGTCGGCGACCTTGACACCGACGACGAGCTCGCGCGCGATGATCTCGCGCATGTCTTCGGGGATGCTGGGCCACGGGTGGCACTCCCACGCGAAGAGCTTGCCGCGCACGAACCACGCGGCGCCGCCCGTCGTCGCCCGCTCCTCGGCGCCGGGCAGACCCGACGCGGCACGCCGCAGGTCGTCAAGGGTGGCCACACCTCGAGGGTATGGTCCACCCCTGACACCCGCCGGCGCGGGACGCCCGCCGGCGCGCCACCCGCTGGGGCGGAGCCTCTGGATCAGGCGCGCTCCACCGGCAGCCACAGCTCGGTGGTCGCCGTGCTGAAGTCGTCGGCGCGGTCGAGGACGGCGACGATCGACGGCCCGGGACGCAGACGCCACGGGTTGGACGGGAACCAGTCCGCCGCGGTGGCCGCCCACGTCGACTGCAGAGCCTCGGGGTACGGGCCTTCGGTGCGGAAGACCGCCCACGCCCCGGCCGGGACGTCGATCCTGTCGAGGTCGTCGGGCACGTCCGTCCCTTCCTGCACGGCGACACCGTGCAGGTAGGTCAGCTCGCTGCCCTCCGTGTAATCCGGGTCGACATCGGCGCTCACCTGGAGCAGCCCCGCAGGCTGCGTGCTGCTCAGCTCTTTGAGGCGAGCGTGGGCGGATGCCGGCAGTCCGGCGATGTGGGCCTGGATCTGCGGATTGACCCCCTCGTGGATGAGCGGCACGCGCGTCGCGTGCCCGACCAGCGCGAAGGCCGGTCGTTCGGCGATTCGAGTGTCCATGGTGGTGATCCCTTCGACGGTCAGGCGGAACCTGAGTTGCGGTTGTGTGCGAAGGGGGCCGCCGTGTCGGCGAACGTCGCCGGGACTCACGCCGTGCACGGCTCGGAATGCCCGGTTGAATGCCTCGTTGGAGCCGTAGCCGTAGCGGACGGCGATGCCCAGCAGATCTTCGTCGCCGAGCACGTCTGCCGCCGCGACGGCCATGCGGCGTCGCCGCACGTACTCAGACAGCGGCATACCGGCCAGCGACGAGAACATCCGCCGCAGGTGGTACTCCGTGGTCCCGAGACCGCTCGCGATACCGGCCATGTCGATCTCATCGGTGAGCTGACGCTCGATGATCTCGACGAGCCGGTTGAGAGCTGCGATCACGGTTTCCCCTTTCTGCATCAAGCGTCGTCGTCGACCCGATCGCGCACCCGACAATCCCGGTCCGATTCAGTCGCCCCGCGCCGGTGAGGATTCGCGCAGTCGGATCCGCCCGCGCAGGAACGGCAGAGCCGGCGCCCGGTACACCAGAGCCGGCGCGTGTTCGGGCTCGAGCGCGAACTCGGCCTGACCGAAGCGCCACATGCGGTTGAAGAGGAAGACGCCGAGCACGACCGTCGCGTCGGCCGGGACCTGCCATGTTCCGAGCCCCCATTGCACGGGCTGACCGCGCCCGCCGATCACGAGCGTCGGCTTGACTCCGCCGTACAGGGCGAACCACGGCTTGTGCATCGTCAGGTCGATGCGGCGGGTGGTCGTCTCGCGGGCATTCATTCGGGTGCTCCCAGCTCGGCGGGGTGTGTCAGTCGCCACCATCGTGTCGGTGGTTCGATGCTGCCCTCGATCTCGAGATCGGATGCCGCAGCATCCGGTCCCGCGGACCAGGTGAGGCTTCCGGCCACCTGGCCGTCTTCGTAGGCGGCCGGCGTCGTGGTGTCCATGTTCACCGTGATCGGAGTGTCGGACCATGTGAAGACCGACGCGCGATCGCTCACGACCAGACGCGCACTGGACCCCCACGGAGTGGAGTACGTCCCGACGACCTGCCCCGCCTCTGCGAGCGGAACGGTGCGGAATCCCTGACGGATGCTGCTGAGCAGCGCCGCGACGCTGCTGTTGACCGACTGGCGCGACGAGCCGCCGAGCATCACGCCGGTCACGCTGAGCGACCCCGCGGCACCCACCGGGAGCGTCGCGGTGTACAGCAGGCTGTACGTGCCCTCGCCGAGGTTGCCGGTCTTCAGCCCGGTGACGCCCTCGATGCCGAGGAGGTTGTTCGTGTTCGGCAGCACACCGAGCCCGGGCACCGAGACGGACGGCGACCCGAGGATCTGCACGAGGACCGGGTTCGCCGCCGCGAGCTTGGCGATCGCGAGGAGGTCGCCGAGCGTGCTGGTGTTGCGGGCGTTGATGCCGGTGGGCTCGACGATCGTGGTGTTCGTGAGGCCGTGGGCGGCAAGCCACGCGCGCGCGGCGCTGAGGAACGCGCCCTGCGAGCCGAACGCCCAGGTCGCCACGGCCTCTGCGTAGTTGCTGGCGGAGGGCACCAGCATCGTCGCGAGCGCGTCGTACTGCGACATCGAGCTTCCGGTGGGCATCGCGGCGATCGTCGCACCCAGCACGTAGTACTCGTCGTAGAGGTCGTGGTCGGCTTTGTCGAAGGTGATCGTGGGTCCGGCCTCACCCGGTGCGAGAGGTTCGGCGTCGAGCACGACCAGCGCGGTGATCAGCTTGCTGATGCTGGCGATCGGACGAGTCTCGTCCGTGCCGCTGGTCATCCACACGTCGCTCGCGCCGGCACCGAGATACTCGTCCGCTCCGGCCACGCTGACGGCCGAGATGCCTTCGACCGGGACGGCGATGGTGGCCGCGAAGGGAATGGGCGCCGCGGGCGTCTGCGACGACAGCACCGGTGCGCTCAGTGGCGCCGACAGCGCCCAGCCGACGTAGCCGCCGGACGCGGCGAGCGTGAGGGCCAGCACGATCGCCGTGATGAGCAGGCCACGCCGGCGCCGGCGCCGGCGGCGATCCCGATCGACCGGCTCGCGGCCCACGGGGAACTCCTCCTCGTGCCGCAGGAGCTCCGCGAATTCGGACAGCTCATCCGGCGTCTGGTGATGCGTCGTCATGGCGGCCCCGTCGCTGATGTGGATCCATCATGCATCACCGCGACTCTCCGTGCCTCACAGCCGGAACGGCGGGATCAGCCGCCCGCGGCGGGCGGCGTGCGCTTCGATTCGGCGAGCTCGTCGACGTACAGCCCGTTCTCGTCGATCGTGCCGTTGCGGTACGCCTGCCGCCCGACCATGTGCGCCGACAGCGGCGCGGTCGCGAGCTGGATCAGCACCACCGGGAGGAGGAATGCGACGACGGGCCACGACCGCAGTGACAGCGCGATCGCAAGGCAGATGAGGATGAGTCCCAGCACCTGCGGCTTGGTGGCGGCGTGCAGGCGGGTCGGCACATCGCGGAAGCGCAACAGGCCGATCGCCGCTGTGAGACACAGCAGCGCACCGATCAGGATCAGGATGAGCGCGGCAAGATCGAGGCCTTGTTCGAGAGTCATCGGTCCACGTTGTCCCTTCTCGCCACGAACCGCGCGATCGAGATCGAGCCGAACACGCCCACGGCCGCGATGATCAGCAGGACCGGGAGCGTCTTGGTGTGCTGGTTGATCGCCATCTCGGCGCCCAGCACGCACATCACCTCGGTGAGAAGGACGTCGGATGCCACGGCCCTGTCGAGGATCGACGGTCCGATGACGATGCGCCACAGCGTGAGCAGCGCCGCGATGGCGAAGACCACGTAGATCACGAGCAGCATCACGTTCACGCCGCACCCCCTCGGCCCACGCGGTCGCGGCGGGCGGCGGCATCCGTCTTCATCGCCTGCAGCTGCGCCGGCGAGCCCACGGCCCGCACGATGCGCGCCTCCCAGTGCCGCACGCTCGCCCGCTGGTACTCGAGGTCGGCGTCATCGCGCACGCCGATGACGTGCAGGTAGAGCACGCGACGGTCACGGTCGGCCTCGACGAGGAGCGAGCCGGGAATGAGGGATGCCGTCACGGCGGTGTGCGTCATGATCAGGTCGTCGTCGGTCACGAGCGGCACCGCGATGATCGCGGCACCCGGCTGGCGGCGCGGGTCGAGCACCTGCCACGCCACGGTGAGAGATCCGCGCACCAGCGCGACCAGGAACTCGACCACGAACAGCATGCCCCACCACGGGTTCACCCGGCCCGACAGCTCGACCGGAGGCAGGCGGAAGATCCGGGTCACGAAGATCGCGGCCACCAGGCCGGTGAGAAAGGCGAGCCATGTGAACTGGCCCCACAGCAGCATCCACAAGGCGATCAGCCACAGGAAGAACGGCAGCTGACGCCACAGGGCGACGAGCGCACGGCGGGCGCGCGAGGCGGACACGTCGGTCGTCATTGCACGTCCTCCTCGAGCTGGGTCAGCGTCACCGGCTGCAGCAGCGCTTCGCCGATTCGCGTGCAGATGTCGTACAGCGGGCCCGCGAAGATCGTCAGGGCCAGAGTGATCGCGACCATGCCCGTGGTGGAGGCCGTCATGATCTTCGGGATCACGCGGCGCTCGGTCTGGACACGGGCGGCCGGGGCATCGCCGAGGTATTCGATGCGGGCCTCGGTCTCGGCCGAGTCGTCCTCTTCGCGCCAGAACGACAGGTTCCACGCCCGCATCAGGGCGTACAACGTCAGCAGGCTCGTCACGATGCCGGCGACCATCAGGACGATCATGATCGGGGTACCCACCGTCGCGGCCGCGTCGAAGAGCGCGAATTTGCCGATGAATCCCGAGAACGGCGGCAGCCCCCCGAGGTTGATGGCCGGGATGAAGTACAGCACGGCGATCACCGGCGCCGCTTTCATCAGGCCTTTCACCCGCAAGATCGAGGTGCTGCCCGCGCGGCGCTCGACGAGGCCGACTGCCAGGAAGAGCGTCGTCTGCACCACGATGTGGTGGACCATGTAATAGATCGTCGCGCCGATCGCCGCCGGCGTCGCGATCGCGAGCCCGAAGATCATGTAGCCGATGTGGCTGACGAGCGTGAACGACAGGATGCGCTTGAGTTCGGCCTGCGCGACGGCGCCGAGCACCCCGACGATCATGGTCGCCAGCGCCACCCACAGCAGCAGCTGATTGACGTCGTTGTCGAGGAACAGCTGCGTCTCGGTGCGGATGATCGCGTACACGCCGACCTTGGTCAGCAGTCCCGCGAACACCGCCGTCACCGGCGCCGGTGCGGTCGGGTAGGAGTCGGGTAGCCAGAACGACAGCGGGAAGACGGCGGCCTTGATGCTGAAGGCCAGCAGCAGCATGAGGTGGAGCACCAGCTGCGTCTCTTGCGGCAGCTCCCCCATGCGCTCGGCGATCTGCACCATGTTGACGGTGCCCAGCGCCCCGTAGATCATCGCGATCGCCGCGAGGAACAGGATCGACGAGACGAGCGACACCACGATGTAGACGACGCCGGTGCGGATGCGCGACTCGGTCGAGCCGAGTGTGATCAGCACGTACGAGGCCACGAGCAGGATCTCGAAGCCGACGTAGAGGTTGAACAGGTCGCCCGCGATGAAGGCGTTGAAGATGCCGGCGCCGAGGATCAGGTACGACGGGTGGAAGATCGAGACCGGAGTCTCGTCGTCACCGTCGGCGGCGCCCTGGCCGACCGAGAACAGCAGGACCGCGAGCAGCACGATGCTCGAGACGACCACGAGCAGGGCCGCGAGCCGGTCGACGTAGAGAACGATGCCGAACGGGATGGGCCATCCGCCCACCGATACCGCGATCGGCGCGTCGCCGGCGTCCACGACGTACAGCAGCACGGCGGCGATCGCGCAGACCAGCGTGAGAGTGATGACCGAAACCACGACCTGCGTGCGCCGGTGACGGCCCGCGATCAACGCGATCGCCGCGCCGAGGAGGGGCAGAGTCACCAGGAGCGGGACCAGAGCGGGAGCGAACTCGATCACGAGTCCTCACCTCCGCTCCGTCCATCGGTGTCGCGGGGCGGCGCCGCGCGGTCGACCGGCGCGTCGTCTCGGAGGCCGGCGAAGTCGCGGCTTCCGACGATGCGGATCGGCGCGGTGTCCGTGCCGACGAAGTCGGTGGTGGCGTCGTCGTCGGTGTCTTCGATCTCGGTCTCGTCGTCCATGGCCTCGTCGACGTCGGCGGTGCCCTCGCGCACGGCACGGTCGGCCTCGTCGTCCACGACGGTGTCGGCCTGGCCGAGCTGCCACGAGCGGTAGATGAGCGCCAGCAGGAAGGCCGAGACGGCGAACGTGATGACGATGGCAGTGAGCGTGAGGGCCTGCGGCAGCGGATCGGACATCTCGTCAGGAGTGGCCTCGGTGCCGAAGAACGGCGCCACCCCGGGCTGACCCATCACGATCAGCAGCAGCAGGTTCGTCGCGTTGCCCAGCAGCAGGAAGCCGATCAGCACCCGGGTGAGGCTGCGCTCGAGCATCGCGTACACGCCGCACGCGAAGAGCACCGCCATGACGACGATGAGCACCAGCGAGACGTTCACGAGACACCCACCTCGCCCGGTCGCCCCTCGCGTGCTTCTTGCGCCTGACGGTCGACCTCGGCGCCGAGGCTGCGCAGCACGTCGAGCACCAGGCCGATCACGACGAGGTACACGCCGACGTCGAAGAACGTCGACGTGACGAACTCGACATGGCCCAGTACGGGCAGCTCGGCTTCGAAGAACGTGCTGGTCAGCGGCGGCGCGCCGAAGAAGAGCGGCACGATCGCGCACGCGATGGCGATCGTCATGCCCGCGCCCAGCAGGCGCCCGGCGTCGGTGGGTGCGGCGGCGCCCAGCTCGAACCGCCCGCCGGCGACGTAGCGCATGACCAGGGCCATGCCCGCGACGAGGCCGCCCGCGAACCCGCCGCCGGGAAGGTTGTGGCCGGCGAACAGCAGATACAGCGACACGATGATGATCGTGTGGAAGAGGATCCGCACGATCACCTCGAGGACGATCGAGCGGTTCTCGGGCCGCACGCGCTGCCCGCCCACGAGCCAGGCAGTGCGCCCACTGCCGCGCTCGTCCGCCCGCTGCTGCAACCCGTCCGAGGTCTCGACGAGCGGCCGGCGGCTGCGGGTCGCTCCCGACGGGAGCGGAGAGAACCGCGAGAGCGTGTCGGCGCGATGGGTGACGAATACGAGGGATGCCACACCGGTGGCCGCGAGGATCAGCACGGACAGCTCGCCCATGGTGTCCCAGCCGCGCAGGTCGACCAGGGCCACGTTGACGACGTTCTTGCCGTGCCCGATCTCGTAGGCCAGCCGCGGGAAGGCGTCCGAGATCGGCTCCTCGACGCGCGCCGAGGTCGCCACCAGCGCCACGAGGGCCATCGTGACGCCGACGGCCGCACCGAGCACACCCCGCGCCACGGGCCATACCGACGCGTTGTGCTCGCCCAGCCGTGACGGGATGCGACGCAGCACGAGCGCGAAGGCGACCAGGGTCACCGTTTCGACGAGGATCTGGGTGACGGCCAGGTCGGGCGCCCCGCTCGTGGCGAACAGCAGCACCATGCCGAGGCCGGTCACCGAGACCAGGACCACTCCGGTGTATCGCTTGCGGGCGCGGATCGCGACGAGCCCGGCTGCGATCATGATGGGCGCGACCACGAGCTGCATCGGCGTCTGGAACGCGTCGAGCTGTGCGCGAAGCTCCTGGCTTGCGAGCAGCGCCGTGGCCTCGGCCGCCACGAAGACGACGAAGATCGTGCCGACATACACCGGTAGCGAGCCGCGTTGCGTGAAGCTCGTCGTCACGACCGAGAGACGTGCGACACCGCGCAGGGCGGCGTTGTAGACGTCGGCCGCGGTGAAGGGCAGCAGTCGCTTCGCCGGGCGCCACGCACGGCTCACCCAGAACACGACAGCCCCGACCGCGATCGTCGCAAGCGAGATCCACAGTGCCGGCTCGAGCCCGTGCCACAGTGCGAGGTGGGCGGGATGCTCCGGCGCGGCCACGCCGGGAGTGGACGGCGGCGCCTGCTCGGCGTACGGTGCGAAGACCTTGTCGAGCCACGGCGCGAAGACCCCGGCGACGACGGTGAGCCCCGAGAGCACCACGGGCGCGGCGAGGAATCCGATCGGCGGATCCGGCCATTCTGTTTCGGGCATACGGTCGCCCGTGGGTGGGCCCACGCGCCCGGAGGCTCCGCGCAACGCGCCAGCGGTGCGTGGAGTGGGCGTGGGGATTCTCTTCGTCCAGAAGGCGCCCCAGATGAACCGGATGCCGTAGGCCGCGGTCAGCACCGAGCCCAGGGCGATCCCGACCAGGGCGACGATCCCCCACACCGCGCCGCCCTCGGCTTCGTGAAGCAGCGCCGTCAGCACGCCCTCCTTGGCGACGAAGCCGACCGTGGGGATGATGCCGACCATCGAGGCGACGGCGATGATCGAGAACGTCGCCATGACCGGTGCCTGTCGGCCGACGCCGGACAGTTCGGTGAGGTCACGCGTGGAGAGCTGACGGTCGATGACGCCGACGATGAGGAACAGCGCCGACTTGAACAGCGCGTGACTGAGCAGCAGCGCGAGGCCGGCGAGTGCGACATCGGCCGTGCCATACCCGAGCACGACGGTCAGCATCCCGAGCTGGCTGACCGTGCCGAACGCGAGCACGCGCTTGAGGTCGGTCTCGCGCAGCGCCTGGAATCCGCCCAGCAGCATGGTGAAGACGCCGAGCCCCACCACGATCGGGCGCCACGTCGGGGCGATCGCGAAGATCGGCGCGAGACGTGCGATGAGGTAGATGCCGGCCTTCACCATCGCCGCCGCGTGCAGGTACGCGCTGACCGGCGTGGGCGCTGCCATCGCGCCGGGAAGCCAGAAGTGGAACGGGAAGATCGCCGACTTGCTGAGCGCGCCGACGAGGATCAGCACGAGGGCGGCGTCGACGATCGGTCCGGTCGGCGCCTCGGCCAGGATCGTCGAGATGCTCGACGTGCCGGCGTCGACGACGAGGAGCACGACGCCGATCAGCATCACGAGCCCGCCGAGGGTCGTCACCAGCAGGGCCTGCAGGGCGGCGCGCCGGCTGGCCGCGCGCTTGTTGTAGTACCCGATGAGCAGGTACGAAAGGACGCTCGTGACTTCCCAGAACATCACGAGCACGACGAGGTCGTCGGTGAGCACGAGCCCGTACATCGCGCCGGCGAAGGCGAGGAGCACCGCGGCGAACTGGCCCAGGTTCTCGGTCTTGCCGCGGAAGTACCACCGGCAGTAGATCATCACGAGCGCCCCGACGCCGGTGACCACCAGCGTCATGAGCCACGACAGCGTGTCCATCCGCATCGAGAGGTCGATCCCCAGCGGTGGGATCCAGGCGTATGACTCGAACGGAATGTCTCCCGCCATCACGCGCGGCGTGAACACGACGGCTTGGACGAACGCCGCGAGCGGCAGGATCGCGGCGACGTAGAACGCCCGGGCCCCGATGTGCGCGACGAGCCACGGCAACAGGAGGGGAACGACCGCGAACGCGCCGAGAACGAGGAGCATCCGGGCCTCCTCGTGGTCGTCGGCCGGGGGCTTCACGCGCGCGGCTCGGGCGATCGGGGTGTCGAACCCAGTCTACCCGCGCATGCCCCTGCCCCCGGCGGCGTGGCAGAGTGAGGCGGTGGGCGTTCGACGGGCTCGGGACCGGGAAGACGACGCGATGCCCCGATGGGCGCGCGAATCGGCGGCCCTGGCCGCGGCGGTCGCGATCTCGATCGGAGTCGTTGCAGCAGTGGCGGCATCCGCTCGCTCGGAGTTGATGTTCCGCGACGGCGACTCGCTCGTGACGACGCTGGTCGTGCGATCGATCGCCACCGGGCAGGCGCAGGACTGGGCCATGTCGACGGTCCTCTTCCTGCCGGAGACTGCGATGCTCGGGCTGCTGACGCTCCTGGGCCTGGGCGTCAACGGCACGCTCGCCCTCGCCGGCGTCGTCAATCTCGTCGCCTTCTACGGCGCCCTCCGCGTCGCGGCGGGCGCTGCGCGGCGTGTGCGTGCCCCCGTCGCCGGCGCGCTCCTGGCCTTCGCGGCGTTCGGGCTGCTCGCGATCAGCGACACGTCACCGTCGCGCAATGCGCTGGAGCTCGCATCCCTGCTGACGCTCACGACGTACTACAGCGCCACGGTGATCGGTGTCGTCCTGGCCGTCGGTATGGCGCGCAGAGCGCTGGACAGGCATCCCGACGGCCCCGGCACGGGGCCCTGGGCGCCTGTGGCCGTGCTCGGCGTTGTGGCAGCGGCATCCGTCGTCACGAATCCGCTGTTCGCTGCGTGGGCGACCGTCCCCCTCGGCCTCGTGCTCGCGGTGGCGTGGGCGCTCACGCGCAGCCGGACGGCGCTGTGGCTGGCCGGCGCGCTCATCGCAGGCACGGCCGTCGGCTTCGTGGGACGGATGCCGCTGGCCCCGGTCATCGCGAACACCGGAGCGGGCTACGCCGATCCGTCGCGGTGGGCCGAGTCGCTCGGCTACTACGCCGCCCTGCTCGCCGAGCGGTGGAGCGCCCCGTGGGGAGCGGCATCCGTCGTCGTCCTCCTCGCGCTGTGGGCCTGGTGCCTCGCCGCGACGGTGGTGCTCGCCCGCCGAGGTGACACGGGCGCCGCGGTCGTGGCGGCCTGCGGGTGGGTGATGCCGCTGCTCGTCGTGGTCGGCGCGATCGTGCTCGGCACGAACGCCGCGCGATACCTGCAGCCCGCGGCCTTCGCGCCGCTGCTCGGACTCGTGGTGGTGCTGCCGGAGTTGCTGCCGGTCCGCGCGAGAGCGGCTGCGAACCCGATCCCGAGCCGTCGCCCTTCCCTCGCGCTCGGCCTCGCCGGCGCGGGTGCCGTCGTGCTGGTGATCGTCGCCGGTGCGGTGGGCGTTCCCCGGATCGCGGCTGCGGCGAGCGCGCCCGACGCCGACCTCGAGTGCGTGGTCGCGTGGGTCGAGCAGTCCGGACGCACGGGCGCCGGCCAGTTCTGGACGGTGCGGCTGCCCAAGGCGCACCTCGCCGACCAGCGCGCGCTCGTTCAGGTCGACCACCAGCTGCGCGGCTATGCATGGCTGGTCAACCGCGACGACTTCTCGATCGGGGAGGTGGCGTTCCTCGTGCTGGACGATCAGTCGCCCGCGTTCGACCTGCCCGGTGGCACGTCCGTCGAGGAGGCCCGGCACGTCTCGTGCGGCCGGTACACGATCGCCGACTTCGGCGACGCCGGCCTGCCCCTGGGCCCGCAGCGTTCCTGACCCAGGGGCACGGGCCCTATCGGCGGTGGTACCGCAGCACCGCACACCCGTTGCTGAAGGTCAGCGCTTCTTCGAGAGCGAACTGCACCGGGGCGAAGTCCGCGGCGAACGCGGGCAGCCCGCTGCCCGCGACGACCGGGTACTTCTTCACGATGAGGCGGTCGATGTCGGGCAGGAGCTCGCCTGCCAGCCGTCCCCCGCCGGCGAGATAGATCCCCAGTCCGTCCTCGGCCTTCAGCTCGCGGATCCGGCCGCGCGGGTCTTGGCGCACGAGTTCCACCGCCGGGTCGGGCGAGACGTCCATGGATCGGCTGATCACGATCTGTCGCAGGTGCGCATAGGGGCTCGTGATGCCGGCCTCGAGTGCGGGGTCGTACGTCCGACGGCCCATGACGACCGTGTCGAACCCGCGGTTCGGCACGTCGTCGAGGCCGATCGCCCGGCGCACGTGCGTCGGCAGCACCTCGGGATACGCGTCGTTCATATGGGCGCTGTGGTCATCCGCGAGCGGGTAGAAGTCGACCTCGTCGTGCGGCCCCGCGATGAATCCGTCGAGGGTCATGCCGATGTAGTACGTCAGTTCACGCATGGTGGCTCCTTCCTGGCGACCCGGTCGGTCGCACTCCGAGAGAGTAACCACTACATGTGGAGTACTGCAAGTGCAGTGGTTGTGTGCGACACTGGGGGAATGGTCGCCAATCCGCAACGCCGCCGCCGACTGCTCGACGCAGGCATCGACGTCCTCGCGGGGCAGGGCGCCCGAGGCCTGACCTTCCGCGCCGTCGACGACGCTGCCGGCGTCCCGCAGGGGACGACCTCGAACTACTTCGCCACTCGCGAAGAGCTGCTGCGCGAGCTCGGGCGCTACGTCTTCGAGCGCCTGACTCCCGATCCCGCCCCCGAGACCGAGGCTCCGACCCGAGCCCGGGAAGTGCAGCTCATGAAGGAGCTGCTCGGACGCGCGCGCGACGACCGTGCCGGCTTCCTGGCGCTCTACGAGCTCCGGCTCGAGGCGGTGCGGCGCCCCGAGCTCGCCGACGCCATCGCGGACCGATACGCCGCGAACCTCGAGGCCATCTCTGCCGGACACGTCGAAGGCGGGTTCCCGGGGGATCGGCGCACCGCGCTGCTGCTGTATCTCGGTATGAGCGGCCTGATCCTCGAGTACCTCACCCTGCCGGGGCTGCTGCCCGGCGACGCGAAGAGCATCGACGCACTGGTCGAGGACCTCGTCACGGCGATCGTGCCGCCGGAGTAGATCTCGCGCATCCCGCTCAGCGGGGCCGGGCGGGGCCTGTGGTGTTGCCCTCGTGGAAGCTGCACGTGAAGCTGATCGACGCGGCGACACCACCGTCGATCATGGCGGCGACTGCGGCACCCGCGGCGCGACCCTTCTCGGTGGCCGGCTGCACCAGCGTGGTCAGCTCGTACGGAGCCAGACCGTCGACGACGATCCCGTCGAACCCGGTGACGCTGACGTCTTCGGGCACGCGGAGTCCGGCCTCCTCGGCGGCGCGGATCACGCCCGCAGCCAGCAGATCGGACTGAGCGATCACGGCCGTCGGCCGACGCGCCGGGTCGGCGAAGAGCTCACGCCCGGCCAAGAGGCCCTCGTCGATGAAGCTCCCCGCCGCGGCGTAGGCAGGGGCATCCGGGAACACGTCCAGAGCCCCCGCGAGGCGCTCTCGCGTGACGTCGACCGTGATGGCCGTGCCGTCGCCGAGCCAGCCCCGTTCCCACCCCGCCCGGGCGGGGAGCGCGACGATGGCGACGTCGCGATGGCCGAGCGTGCGCAGGTGGCTGGCCGCCTGCCGCTGGGCCTCGCGGTTGTCGAGCCCGATCCGCGGGACGTCGTCGCCGGCATCCCCTTCGATGACGACGACCGGGATGCCGCGTGCCCGCACCGCGTCGAGGGATTCGCGCAGCAGGCCGCTGCAGCCGATGAGCACGGCGGCGTCGAGAGGTGCGGTGGTCAGGGAGGGCCCCGAGCCGGTCGGCTCCTGGTCGCGCAGCAGCAGCAGGCCCGCGCCGAGAGGGGCGACCGCGTCGGCGAGGCCGTCCATCATGAGGGTCTTGACCGGATCGAGGAACGCCGTGCGCAGGTGCTCCTCGAACACGACGCCGACGATGCCCGAGCGTCCGCGACGCAGCGAGGCCGCGCGCGGGTCGGGTCCGGTGTAGCCGAGCGCGGCGGCCGCGTCGAGCACACGGCGACGGGTCGCATCCGACACGGGCGTCTTGCCGCTGAACACCACGGAGGCCGTCGACGGCGAGACCCCTGCCTCGCGGGCGACATCCGAGATCGTGGCGCGGCGCGTGCTCATGACGAATCGATCGTAACCCGTGCAGGACGCCCGGTGTCGAATCGATTCGGTACGCTGTCCGGATGGAACTCGTCCTGACCCGCTCGCAGTACGTCCGCTGGCGCACCGCCGTCTTCGCCATCTTCCTGGCGAGCGGCCTGAGCATCGCCACGTGGGCCTCGCGGGTTCCCGCCATCAAGATCACGCTCGACGTCGACAACATCCAGATCGGGCTCATGCTGCTCGGCGCCGGAATCGCCTCGATCGTCGGTCTGTCGCTGTCGAATATCGTGCTCGCCCGCTTCGGTGCGCGAAGAGGGATGCTCGTGGCCATGCTGGTCTTCGCGGCCGGCGTCGCCCTCATCGGCGTCGGCACCGACGTGCTGCACTCTTTCGTCGTGGTGATCGCCGGACTCGTGCTGTTCGGACTCGGCAACGGTGCGGTCGACGTCATGATGAACGTCGAAGGCGCGGCGATCGAGAAGCAGTCGAGCAAGACGATCCTGCCGCTGTTCCACGGGTTCTTCAGCTTCGGCACGGTGATCGGCGCCGGCATCGGGGCCGCAGCCGCCGGCTGGCACATCAACGTGCTGGTGCACACCGCCGTGATGGCCGTCGTCATCGTCGGGATCGCGTTCGCGACGTACGCCAACGTGCCCGCGCGCGAGATCACCGGAGACACGGATGCTGCGGCCGACAAGCCGCACTGGCGAGAGCGTCTTCACACCTCGCTGTCTGCCTGGCGTGAACCGCGCACGTATGCGCTGGGCATCATCATGCTCGGCATGGCCTTCGCCGAGGGCGGTGCGAACGACTGGCTGGCGCTGGGCATGGTCGAGGGGCACGGCGCGACGCCTGCCATCGGTGCGCTCGGGCTCACGGTCTTCTCGGTCTCGATGACGGTGGTGCGGGTCTTCGGAGGGCCGCTCGTCGACCGCTTCGGTCGCGTCAATACGCTGCGCGTGCTGTCGGTGCTCGCCGCGGGCGGGCTGCTCCTGTTCATCCTCGCGCCGAGCATCCCTCTCGTGTTCGTCGGCGCGGCGCTGTGGGGCGCGGGCGTGTCGCTCGGGTTCCCGCTCGGCATGTCGGCCGCCGCCGACGACCCGGCAAAGGCCGCCGCGCGCGTCAGCGCGGCCGCGACCATCGGGTACATCTCGTTCCTGTGCGGCCCGCCTGTCCTCGGGTTCATCAGCGAGCAGATCGGGCTGCTGAACACGCTGTACATCCTGGTCGCGCTGGCCGTGGCATCCGGTCTCGCCTCTCCGGCGGCCAAGCCGATCGCCGGCTCGACGGTGGGGGCTGGGCACAGCCAGCACTGATCCCGCGCGATCTCGCCACCGCGCTCGTTGCTTGCGCCTACTCGATCGGCGGGGAGGGTTCCAGGGCGGAACGGGACAGCAGTGTGGCTCCGGCCACGGCGGCGGGCATCGTGACCACAGCACCCAGCGGCACGAGGAAGCAGAGCTGCGTCGCGACGCCGAACCCCAGCATCCGTCCCCGATGCCGGCGCATCAGCGCCCGCCGCGTGGCGCGCGTCATGCCTCGCGCGGTGAGCGCCCGTGCGGTGAGCTCGTCCGCGATCAGCCAGCCGGTGAACAGCACGCCGCACACCGCGCCGAGCACACCGCCGACGACGGGGATGAGGCCGAGGAGCGCCGCGAGCAGTGCGACGGCGACACCGCGACCGATGAGTGAGATGGTGTCGCCGACGGAGCGCCAGAAGCCGTAGTCCGCGTCGAGATCGGCCCCGCCGAGGTCGGCCTCGACGGCCTTCCAGATGCGCTCGTAGAACGGCTCGCCGATGAGGAGGGTGAGCGCCGTGAACGAGATCGCGACGAGGACCAGCGCCGAGCCGAACAGGGCCGTTCCGACGGCGATGCGGATGACGGTGGCCCACAGCCCCGGCCACGAGTCGGCGAAGGGCGTGGCCGCCTCGGTGATTCCGGGCAGGAAGATCCCCAGGGCGATCAGCCCCGACAACAGCAGCGCGGCGACGATCGCGGCGGGAAGCATTCCCAGAGCCATGACGCCCGGCCGCTGCCGCCAGTAGCCGAACCCGCGAGCCAGCAGACCCACGCCCCGGGCGAACTCACGCATGCCCTCAGCGTACGGCCGGGCTCACCGTGCGGGCGAAGTCAGGCGTCGCCCGCGGCGAGCGCGACGGCGTGGGACCGGCTGCGGGCGCCGAGCTTGGCGAGCACGCTCGACACGTGCGTCTTGACCGTGGCGACCGAGATGCCGAGGTCGGCGGCGAGCTCGCCGTTGGAGCGACCCGCCCTCATGCCCTCGAGCACCTCGCGCTCGCGCTCGGTCAGTTGATCCAGGCCGCGCGTCGCCGGGCCGGGCGCGGGCCGGGCGTCTCTCGCGATGAGTGCGAGCGCGCGCCGGGTCACACCGGGATCGAGCACGCCCTCACCAGCGGCGACGCGTCGCACGGCGTCGACGAGGGTCGCGGCATCCGTCGTCTTCAACAGGAACCCGGCGGCCCCCGCCCGCAGCGCACCGTCGACGAGCTCGTCCTCGTCGAAGCTCGTCAGCACGAGCACCTCGGCCGAGCCGCTCGCGACGATCTCGCGGGTCGCGGCGATGCCGTCGACCCCCGGCATCCGCAGATCCATCAGGACGACATCCGGATGCAGCGCCGCGGCGTTGCGGATCGCCACCGCTCCGTCGGCGGCCTCGCCGACGACCTCGAGGCCGTGGGTCTCGAGCATGATCCGCAGACCCTCGCGGATCGCGGCGTGGTCATCGGCGAGGAGCACCCGCACCGATCCGGTCATGCCGGCACCTCCCGTGGGATCTCGGCCCGCACCGACCAGCCACCTGGCACCGGCCCGGCATGCAGGCGCCCGCCCAGGGCGCGCGCCCGTTCGGCGAGCAGCTCGAGGCCCCAGCCGCTGCCCACCAGCGCGGGCCGCTCGAGCGGTGCGCCGCCGCGCGAGTCGACGCGCACGCGCACGTCGGACTCGTCCGCGTCGAGCGCCACCGCGACGTCCGCACCGGCGGCATGCCGCAGGCAGTTGGCGAGCGACTCCTGCACGATGCGGGCGAGCGCCTGATCCACCAGCGCGGGCACGTCGCCGGCGATCGCATCGTCCAGCGTCACGTGCAGCCCATGGCGCCGAGCGTCCTCGACGAGTGCCGGCAGCGCGTCACGGCGCAGCGGAGCAGACAGCGCGTCGGCACCGCTGCGCAGGACCGCGATCATCGATCGCAGCGCGCGGTGCGCCTCGAGGCTCGAGTCGCGCACGGCGCGCAGGGCGGCGCGATCGGCGTCGGACGAGGTGCCCGAGCCGGATCCTTCGGCCACGCCCGGGGCCGAGAGCGCGGCCTCGGCGCGGATCGCCATCGCCGAGACGTGTCCGGCCACGAGGTCGTGCAGCTCCCGGGCCATGTCTTCGCGCTCTCGCCGCACGGCTTCGGCACGGTCGCGCTCGGCGAGGCGCTCGGCATCGAGGGCGCGCTGGCGGTGCAGCTCCACCAGTTCGTGCGCCTGGGCGACCGCCGTGGCGTACCAGTAGGCCGTGCCCAGCAGCGCACCGATCTGCAGCGCGACCACGACGGTGACCTGCAGGTCGCGAGACACGGCGAACGCCGACGCCGTCACGAGCGCCGTGGCGACGCCCACGCCGACGAGGATGCGGCGCCTCCGCGCCGGGGACGACACGCGCGTCGCCGCGTACAGCAGATCGAGCACGACGATGAAGGTGGTGATGCCGCCGACCGTCAGCACGTCGGCGACGCAAAGCACGACACCCGCGGCGAGCGCGGCGAAAGGGGCCCGCGCCCGCACCAGCGCGAGCGCCGAGGCCGGCAGCGCGAAGATCAGAGACCACCACGGCGACACCGGCTCGGGCAGCAGCGAGAACATCGACCACAGGCCTACGAGCCCGACGGCGGCGATGAGCACCGAGAGCGCCGCGTATGCGAGCGCGTCGGCCGGACCGCGGTGCGCGCGCACCCACGTCCGGACGGCGGCGAACGCGCCGGGGCTGGTTTCCACGACTTCATGCAACCACGCCGCCGGGGTCACGGCATCCGCCAAAGGAACGAGGCAGCGCGGCCACGCCTCCCTCCTCTTGCCGATGTGCGTGCGCCGCGCCCGCGTGAGGCTCGGGTCATGGACCTGATCGCCGACGCCCCGCTCGCCCTCACGCTCGTCGTCCTCGCGCTGCTGGACGGCCTCAGCATCGGCACGCTGCTGATCCCGGTGTTCCTGCTGCTCGCACCCGGCCGCGTGCGGGCGGGTCGCGTGATGCTGTACCTCGTGACCATCGCGACGTTCTACCTCGCCGTGGGGGTGCTCTTCACTCTCGGCCTGGTGAACCTCGTCGATGTCGCGCAGGGCTTCCTGTCGTCGCCGGCCGGGCAGGTCACGCGTCTCGTGGCGGGCGCCGCGCTGCTGCTGACCGGGATCCTCATGGGCACCGGATCCAAGAAGCGGGCGGATGCCGCGGCCTCGGCATCCGCCACGGGTCCGAGCTCTCACGCCTCAGGCGCTCAGGGCCCGGGCGCATCGCCCTCGTGGGCGATGAACTCCCTCGCCGCCCCGCCCCCGATCACGCCGCCCGCCGCTCCGGCGGCCTCTGCATCCGCTGACCCGGCGCCGTCGCGCATCACGCGCTGGCGCGACCGGCTGCTCTCGCCGCAGGCCTCGCGAGGTGCGGTCATGGCGGTCGCGGTCGCCGCAGGGCTCGTCGAGGTCGCGACGATGCTGCCGTACCTCGTGGCGATGGGAATGCTGGCCGAAGCGCCCCTCGCGATGCCGCTGCGGTTCGGGGCGCTGGCGGCGTACTGCGCCGTGATGATCCTGCCCGCGATCGTGCTGCTCGTGCTGCGCATCGTCGCCGCCCCGCTCGTGGAGCGTCCGCTGGCCAGGCTCGCCGCGTGGATGGAGCGGACCGGCCGCGAGAACACCGCGTGGATCATCGGCATCGTCGGGTTCCTCATCGCGCGAGGCGCGGCGACGGAGCTCGGACTGTTCGAGATGATCGACCGCCTCGGGTAGGGCGTGCGGATCCGGCGAGGAGCCCTCGGCTCCGGCATCCGTGCGCGCCACCGGTCTCCGCGCACGTCGTAGGCTCGTCGGGTGCGTCTCGTCATCGCCCGCTGCTCGGTGGACTACACCGGCCGGCTCAACGCCCACCTGCCCCTGGCGACCAGGCTGCTGGTGCACAAGGGTGACGGCAGCCTGCTGGTGCACTCGGACGGCGGCTCGTACAAGCCGCTCAACTGGATGAGTCCGCCGTGCCGGCTGGATGTCGAGATCCCGGATGCCGAGTCCGCCGCCGCCGGCGTGCTCGAGCACTGGCGGGTCACGCATGCCAAGTCCGGCGATGCCCTGCTCGTGCGCATCTACGAGGTCCTGCACGATTCGTCGCATGAGCTCGGGCTGGATCCCGGGCTCCAGAAGGACGGCGTCGAGGCCGACCTGCAGCGCCTGCTCGCCGAGCAGGTGGACGTCATCGGCGACGGGCTGACGCTGGTGCGCCGCGAGTATCCGACGGCGATCGGACCCGTCGACCTGCTGCTGCGCGACCCCGCGGGCGGCACGATCGCCGTCGAGGTCAAGCGCCGCGGCGACATCGACGGCGTCGAGCAGCTCACCCGCTACCTCGAACTGCTCGGCCGCGACCCGCACCTCGCGCCGGTCACCGGCGTGTTCGCGGCCCAGGAGATCAAGCCGCAGGCCAAGGTGCTCGCCTCGGACCGCGGCATCCGGTGCGTCACCCTCGACTACGAGGGCATGAAGGGCGTCGAGTCCGGCGCCCCCCGCCTGTTCTGACTCTCCCTCTCGTCCGCGCGCCGCCGCGCGAACGGGCACACTCTCTGGTTGAGAAACCACGAACCGGTCGAGAAACCGCCCGGCGCATGGTTTCTGAACCTACGCATGGTTTCTCAACCTCAAGTCCGGCCCGAATAGGCTGGAGCGCATGCCGAGCCGATCTCCCTGGACCTGTGTGCTGTGGGATGTCGACGGCACCATCGTCGACGCGTCGGAGGGCATCCTCCGGCGCCTGACGATCGCGCTCGAGCACTTCGGCAGGCGCCCGCCGACGCGGGCCGAGCTCGTGCACTGGATCGGCCCGCCGATGTACGAGTCGTTCCAGGTGAACGTCGGCATGACCCCCGAGCAGGCCTCCGAGGCGGTCACGTTCTACCGCGGCCTCAACAGGTCCGAGGGATACGAGGCCGGCGCCAAGCTGTTCCCCGGCATGGGTGAGCTGATCCACGATGTCGCGGCCGCCGGCATCCCGCAGGCGACCGCGAGCTCCAAGCCCGAGGTGCAGGTGGCCGCCCTCATGGACTACTTCGAGCTGTCGACCTCTCTCACCGCGATCGTCGGCGCCACGGCCGACGAACGCACGCTCGCCGCCAAGTCCGACATCGTGGCCGAGTCGCTGCGGCGTCTGCAGGCCGCAGGGGTCGACACCAGCCGGCCCGTGCTCGTGGGGGACCGCCACCACGACGTCGAAGGTGGGGCTGCCCAGGGCGTGCCGGTGATCTTCGTGCGCTGGGGCTTCAGCTGGCCGCACGAGTCCGAAGGCGCCCAGGCCGTGGTCGACGATGTCGCCCAGCTGCGCTCGCTGCTGCTGTTCGATCGGCCGGCGGAGGGAACGGATGCCTGAGCTCGCGGCCACGATCCTGGGCTGGCTCGTGCCACCCCTGGTCGCGCTCGTCGTCGCGGGCCTGGCCATAGCGGTGCTCGTGTGGGCACTGCGCCGCGCCCGCCGTTCGCCCCGCGCCCGCGCCGCCGCCGAGCAGCTGCGGCTGAAGGCGGGTGCCTCACTCGTGCGGCTGGACGACGCGGTCGGCGAGCTCGAGCTCGAGGTGGGCCTGTCGGGAGCGCTGTACGGCGGCGGCGCGCCGGCGTCCTTGCGGCGAGCGCGCCTGACCGCGCAGCACGCGCGCGACGCCGCGTTCGAGGAGTACCGGGCCATCAGCATGCCGGGCATCCTGCCCGACGAGATCCGCCGAGTCGCCCAGCGCATCGACCGCACGGCGACCGAGGCGCTGGCCCGTATCGCGGCGGCCCGTGCCGAGCACGGCGCCTGGGTGCGCGCGAACGTGTCGGCCGCGACGCAGATCGAGGCCGCTCGGAATCGGCGCGCACAGTTGCGAGCGTCGATGGGGGATCCGGCAGCGCTCGTCGCCGAGCTCTCGGCGCGTTTCGACGAGACGGAGTGGCGGGAGGCCTCGCGCGCGGCCCATTCGGCGCTGGCCGAGGTCGCCGAGGCCGAGCGGCTGCTCGACTCCGCAGCGGAGCGTGCCGCCGATCCGTCCTTGAGCGCCCTGCCCGACCTCGCCGCCGCTGAGCGAGCCCTGCGCCAGGCCGAGATCGACTCGCGCATCCTCGAAGAGACGCACCGCCTCATCTTCCAGGCCGCACAGGCCGTGCCCGACGAGATCGCAGCTGCCCGTGCGGCGTTGCGCCAGGCGTCGGTCACTCGCGAGCACCTCGAGGTCGCCGACGCCGAGCGCCTGGGCACGGAGCTTCGCGCGATCGAGGCCGAGCTGACGAGGACCGAGACGGATGCCGCGCGCCGGCCGACCCGCGCGGTCGAATCCATCGCACGCCTGCGCAGCCGCCTGGACCTCGCCCTCGGAGACGCGCGCACGGCACAGCAGCGTCTGCGCGGCGCACGCACGGCACTGCCCGGGACGCTCGCGGCCGCACGCGGCGCGATCGCGCAGGCCGAAGCATCCGTCGCCCATGCCCGCGCCGGCGCCGATGCCCGCTCCCGCCTGCTGTCGGCGCAGCGCGAACTCGCGCAGGCCCGCCAGGCCGAGGACCCGGTCGCCGCACTCGACGCCGCCCGCCGCGCCATGCGCGACGCCGAGGACGCCCGCGCCCTCGCCACCCCGCTGTGACTCACGCCCGTCGCTAGGGTGAACGCATGAGCGACGACTCGCCTCGAACGCCGAACCCCGTTGTCGCCGTCGTGCGACGCATCCCCGCCACGCTCGCCATGGTGGTGCTCATCCTCATCGCGGGCGTCGTCTGGCAGGGGCTGTGGCGCCCGTTCGAAGAGACGGCCCTGTACGACACCGTGGCGTACGGGCTGCCCGCGCTCTCGGACGGGCGCTGGTGGACACCGATCACCGGGACCTTCTTCGTCAACCAGCCGTGGGTGTACGTGTTCACGATCACGGGCTTCTGGGGCATGGCGTACCTCGAGTACCGCCGGGGCTCGCTCGTCGCGCTCGCCTACTACTGGGTGGGTCAGCTGTTCGCGATCCTCGCGACCGCGCTGGTGCTGCTGCTGGTGTCTCAGCTGCCGTGGGAGTGGGCGCAGACCGAGGCGCTCGCCCTCGACGTCGGCGCGTCGGGCGGCACGATGGCCTGCATCGCCGCCGCCGTGGGGCTGTTCGTCGCCCCGTGGCGCGTGCGGGCGTGGCTGGTGCTGCTGGCCTTCGTGTTCGTCGCTATGTTGTTCTGGGGTTCGCTCGCCGACCTCGAGCACCTGCTGGCGGTGCTGCTGATCCTCTTCGTCGACCGCTCGCTGCGCATCCAGCGCACGACCGTGCGCGAACAGCGCTTCATCGCGTTCGTGTCGGTGATCGTGCTCGGCGTCATTCAGGTCGTGACGATCCTCGTGCCCACCGACGGCCCCTTCGGACCCACCGAGCCGGTGTCGGGCGGCTTCATCGACTTCGCGATCGATGCGATCGTGATCCTGTTGATCGCCAACGGCCTGCGTCGCGGCCGCCGCTGGGCTTGGGTGCTCGGCGTCATCCTCGCCGCGATCAACATCGCCGTGGCCGCCCTCGTGCTCGTCGTCATCATCATCACGAGCGAAGCGCAGCTCGAGGCGCGCATCGACGGCGAGACCGAGCTGGCGATGGCCAGCGGCGTGCTGTGGCTGCTGATGCTGATCTATCTCGTCTGGGTGCGGCGCGCGTTCCGCGCCCGGCGCAAGTCGACCATCGGGCTGGCACCGACGCCGACCGTCGAGGACGTCAAGCAGCTGCTTCGCGATGAGGGCGGCGGCACGCTGTCGTGGATGACCACGTGGGATGGCAACAGCTACGCCCGCACCGGCGGAGGAATCGTCGCCTACCAGCGACGCGCGGGGGTGGCCCTGGCCCTCGCGGACCCGATGGGCCCGCCGGCCACGCGCGCAGCTTCCGTCGACGAATTCATCCGCATGGCCGAGCACGCGGGGCTCGTGCCGTGCTTCTTCAGTGCCGACGACTCCACCCGCGCCGCGGTGCCTGCGACGTGGCGCAGCCTCGTGGTCGCCGATGACACCATCGTCGACCTGCCCGGACTGCAGTTCACGGGCAAGCAGTGGAACTCGGTTCGCTCATCGCTCAACCGCGCCGGGCGGGAGGAGATGACGTTCCGGATGACGCGGCTCACCGACGAGGCGTGGGGAGTGCAGCAGCAGCTGCGCGCCATCTCTGAGATGTGGGTGGGCGACAAGGGGCTGCCCGAGATGGGCTTCACCCTCGGCACGCTGGTCGAGGCGGAAGACCCGGAGGTGCGTCTGGCGCTGGCGGTCTCGCCCGAGGGGAACATCGACGGGTTCCTCTCGTGGCTGCCGGTCTACGGCGGCGACGGCACTGTCCGCGGGTGGACCCTCGACCTCATGCGTCGCCGCGAGGGCGGGTTCGCCCCGGTCATGGAGTTCCTGATCGGCTCGTCCGCAAAGCTCTTCTCCGAGGAGGGCGCGCAGGTCATGTCGCTGTCGGGCGCTCCGCTGGCGCACGAGTACCCGCCGGATGCCGGCCTCATCGCCACCCTGAGCGACAAGCTGGCCACCGCGCTCGAGCCGGTCTACGGATTCCAGTCGCTGCACCGGTTCAAGCAGAAGTTCCACCCGCGGTACGAGACGCTGTACCTGCTCTACCGGGACGAGAGCGACCTCACGCGCATCGGCGGCGCCCTGACGCGGGCATTCCTGCCCGACGCGACACTGCGTCAATTCGCCGGCGCCGGCCTCGAGCTCGTCCGCGGCGAACGCGATTGAGCCGCGGCATCCGCCCTGTCGACAGGCAGGAACGGATGCCGCGGCGAAGCGACCGCGCGAAGCGGTCGGCCGCTCAGCTCAGAGCGGGCGGATGTTCTCGGCCTGGAGGCCCTTCGGACCCTGCGCGACGTCGAATTCGACGCGCTGGTTCTCTTCGAGGGAGCGGTAACCGGTCGACTCGATGGCGCTGTAGTGCGCGAACACGTCCGCGCCGCCATCGTCAGGAGCGATGAAGCCGAATCCCTTCTCCGAGTTGAACCACTTGACGGTGCCTTGCGTACTCATTACTCGCCGTTCTTCGGGGAAATCCCGCCGCCGTTTGCGGCGATTGCCTCCAACGTAGTGAAGCGCGACGCTCGGCTGCGAGACCAATTGCTGATCAGTGACACAAATGTTGCACTCGCGAAAGGCGCGGCAGCCCATCGCACGCCCGGGCTGAGTGGAACTCGAAGCCCGGGCGTCGACGGATCCCCCCGGATAGGCCACGCCGTAGCGCGGACACCCACATCGTACCGATATATCGCGGGTCGGGCGATACCTCCGGACGCCATTCTTTCCGGCGGAATCGGCGATTCGAGGCCGCGAAAATCGGGTCTATGCAGGTGAATCTTCCGGCGTACACTGGTCGCACCCATGACTACGCCCCTCGCCCCGCTGGTCCCGCGTGGCGCCGTCCTCGGCGACGAGGTGTACGCGCGCCTGGGCGAGGCCATCCTCGACGGACGCCTGCCCCCGGGGGAGCGGCTGCGCGATCACGAACTGGCCGACTGGCTGGGAGTCTCGCGGACTCCGGTACGCGAAGCGCTGCAGCGGCTGGAGCGGGTCGGACTCGTCGAGGTGTCGCCGAACCGCTACACCCGCGTCTCACAGCCGAACGACAAGGTCGAGGCCGACACCTTCGAGCTCGTCGCGTACAACATGGGCATCGCCGTGCGGATGGCGACCGCGCGGTGCTCCGACGAGACATTGGCCAGCGCCCTCGAACGTCTCGACGAACTCATCGAAGCCTCGCGAGCAGACGAACCCGCCGAGCTGGCACACACGAGCCATGTCTTCTTCCGCGAGGTGACCCGGGCGACCGGCAATCTGGCGTTGATCCAGTTCATCCGCGAGTACGAGATCGCGATCCGCCGCAACCTCGCGTCGTGGCAGCCGTTCCTCGCGTGCCCGGTCGGACGCACGGCTGCCTACGAGCGATTCCGCGCCGCGTTCTCCCAGCGCGACGGCGCGCGTGCCGAAGAGGAACTGCGCGGCATCCACGGGTTCCGCTGATCCGCGCTTCTCGCGCAGAGCCCGCGTGGCTAGCGTGGTGGTCGTGAACCATATCGAGTTGCGGCCGCTCGACGACGACGATCTCGACGCCATCTTCGAGATGATGCGCGACCGCGAGGCGATCGCCATGGCCGCGTTCACGGCGGAGGATCCTGACGACCGCGCCGCCTTCGACGCCTGGATCGCCCGGCAGCGGACATCGGACGACGTGCTCAGCCTCGTCGTGACCGAGAACGGCGGCTTCGCCGGGACGGCGGCAGCGTTCACCGTGGACGGCGACCGTGAGGTCAGCTTCTGGATCGCCCGGCACGCGTGGGGGCGCGGCGTCGCGTCCGAGGCGCTGCGGCTGCTGATCTCGCGCGAAGCCACGCGTCCGCTCTTCGCCCGGGTCGCCGCGCACAACACCGGCTCTCGGGCCGTGCTCGAGCGCAACGGCTTCACGGAGGTCTCGCGCAACGTCGACTTCGCTCCGGGCCTGGGCCGGCAGACGGAAGAGATCGTCTACACCCTCGTGCCCGCGCTGGACGGGATCTGACCCGTCGTAGCAACGACGAAGGCTCCCGGTTCCCCGAGAGCCTTCGTCATGCACCTGCTGTGCGCGAGGGGGGAGTTGAACCCCCACGCCCTTTCGGGCACTGGCACCTGAAGCCAGCGCGTCTGCCTATTCCGCCACTCGCGCGAGTCGCGGCATCCGGAGATCCCGCAAAACTCAACTTCCCGAGGATATCACGCGTCCCGCCAGGCTCCGAACTGAGCGGGGTTGCTCTTGTCGAGACATTTATCTCAATTTGGTTGATATTTTGACGCAATCCGGGCAACCTACGAAGCGACAACGACGACGTTGGATGAGGAGCACCCAATATGCCCAGAACGCTCAAGACGACCCGGATCGTCATCGCCGCCGCTGCTGCCGTCGCCCTCGCGACGAGCGGTGCACCGGCCACCGCAGCCGAGGGGGAGCAGGTGATCGAAGGCCGGCTCGCGGACTCCACCGCCTACCGCTTCATCGTTCCCGCCGACTGGAACGGCACGGTCTTCGTGAACCTGGACTTCGCGGGCGGCCGGCCCTCGGGCGCGCAGCAGGAGCTGGTCGATCGCGGTTATGCCTACGGCGGAACGACGCGGAACGTGACCGGCTGGCGCCTCGGCGACGCCGTCGACAACCAGATCGAGGCCCTGGACGCCTTCACCGCCGCCGTGGGCGCGCCGGATCGAGCCATCGCGATGGGCAACTCGATGGGCGGCATGATCGCGGCGGCGACCGGTGAACTGCATCCGGATCGCATCGACGGCGTCCTCGCGGCGTGCGGCGGCCTGTCGGGCACCGTCTCGCAGTGGAACCAGAAGCTCGACACGGTGTTCGTGCTGGCACAGCTGCTCGACCCGTCCGGCCAGCTGCCGGTGGAGGACGTGCCGGCCGACATCGAGGGTGCCCGCAGCGCCTGGCTGACGGCGCTCGCGCAGGCGCAGCAGACGCCCGAAGGGCGCGCGCGCATCGCCCTCGCCGCGGCGATCGGCCAGCTGCCCGCGTGGTCGCAGCGGATCGCCGACCCCGACCCGCACGACCCGGACGCCTACCAGGCGGCGTGGTACGGCGCCCTCGCGGGCGACCCGCTGCCCTACATCGGCCAGGCGATGAGCAGCCGGCACACCAGCACGATCGTGTTCGGCGGCATGCCGTCGTGGAACACCGGCATCGACTATGCCGAGCAGCTTCGGAAGGCGTCACCCGAGTCACGGCGCGTCGTGGCGGAGCTCTATGCGGCGGCGGGACTCTCGCTCGACGCCGACCTCGCCACCGTGAACGCCGGCGAACGCGTCGAGGCCGACCCGGCGGCGGTGGAGCGGTTCGCCGCAAGCTACGAGTTCACCGGCGACATCTCGGTGCCGACCGTGACGCTCAACAACGTGGGCGACCAGATCTCGACCGTCGCGCAGCAGCAGGAGTACGAGGAGCGCGTGACGCACGCCGGCAACGCGTCGCTGCTGCGGCAGACGTACGTCGCCTCGGCGGGCCATTGCAACTTCACGGATGCCGAGACGCTCGCGGCCACGCAGGTGCTGCTTGATCGCCTCGACAGCGGCCACTGGCGCAGCGCGAACGCGACGCAGCTGAATCGCGCCGCCGAGGAGCTCGACATGGGCGAAGCGCGGTTCCTGGGCTTCCACCCCGACCGGTTCAACCGCTGAGCCGTCCGCGCCCGGTCCCCGCCTTCGCGAGGGCCGGGCGCAGGCTTTCTCGGATGGCGTTCATTACGGGTGCAGACTGTGCAATTAGCATGTACCAACCGGCACCCCCCGTCCGAGGAGCCCAGTGGGACTACTTGACAGCTTCGAGAAAGGTCTCGAACGCGCTGTGAACAGCGCGTTCGCCAAGACCTTCCGCAGTGGCATCCAGCCCGTGGAGATCGCTTCGGCACTCCGCAGCGAGCTCGACAAGAAGGCCGCCGTGGTCAGTCGTGACCGCATCCTCGCGCCCAACATGTTCGCCGTGCGACTGTCTCCGGCTGACGACGAGCGCATGTCCGGCCTCGGCGACGCGCTCGTCCACGAGCTCGACACCCTCGTCCACAAGCACGCCAAGGCGCAGGGGTATTCGTTCGCCGGTCCGGTCTCGATCACGCTGCGTCGCGACGAGGACGTGTCGACCGGCACGCTGCGCGTGGAGTCCAGCACCGCCCAGGGCGGACGTGTCTCGTGGCGGGGAGTGGTCGACGTCGAGGGTCGCCGCATCCCGCTGACGAAGTCCCGCACCGTCATCGGCCGTGGCAGCGACGCCGACATCACCGTGGCCGACACGGGAACCAGCCGCAAGCACGTCGAGATCCTGTGGGACGGCGAGCGCGCGATGGTCCGCGACATGAAGTCGACCAACGGCACGCTGCTCGGCGGGCGCAAGATCACCGAGGCCGCGCTGCCGCCCGACTCCACGATCCGCATCGGCCGCACCGACATCGTGTTCCGCGTCGTCGCGCAGGCCGCGCCGCCCAAGCCGCCGATGCCCGCCGACGAGGCCACCCGCATGTTCGATCTGCGCGAGGGGGGACCGCTGACATGAGCGAACTCACCCTCCTGCTGCTGCGCATCGGCTTCCTGGTGCTGCTGTGGGCGTTCGTCTTCGCCGTCGTCTACTCCCTGCGCGCCGATCTCTTCGGTGTGAAGGTGAGACGGATGCCGGAGCCCGTGGCCGCTGCTCCGGGAGCGCCGAGCGCGGCCCCAGGGGCGACGGGCGCTGCCGTGACCGCTCCCGTCGGTGCCGCGCCCGCGGCCGCTCGCGTCGCTGAGGCAGGAGGGCCGGCGACGACCGACGCGGTGTCGCGCATCGTGATCACGAGCGGACCGAAGACCGGTCTCGAACTGCCGCTCGGCGACGAGCCGCTCACCATCGGCCGCTCGAGCGAATCCGGCCTCGTCATCCGTGACGACTACACGTCGAGCCACCACGCGCGGCTGGTGCTGTGGGGCGACCAGTGGATGATCCAGGATCTCGACTCGACAAACGGCACGTGGCACGACGGCGCCCGCGTCACTGCGCCCATTCCGGTCAAGGTCGGTGCTCCGATCAAGGTCGGCGCGACGACCTTCGAACTGCGGAAGTAAGCGGGCGGACTCCCTTCGCATGGTCTTCCAAGGCTCGAGCGCCGCCATCTCGCACACCGGCAAGGTGCGCTCCAACAACCAGGATTCCGGCTATGCCGGCTCGAACCTGTTCGTCGTCGCCGACGGCATGGGGGGCCACGCCGGAGGTGACGTCGCCTCGAGCCTCGCCATCACGCGGCTGGAACGCCTCGACCGTCCCTACGAATCCACCGCCGCCGCAGAGAAGGCTCTTCGCGACGCGATCTCGGACACCGCCGTCGAGCTGATCGACACGGTGCACGTGCGGCCCGAGCTCGCCGGCATGGGCACGACGGTCAGCGCGCTGATCATGGTCGACGAGTACGCGGTCATCGCGCACATCGGGGATTCACGGATCTACCTCTTCCGCGACGGTGCCCTCACACAGATCACCACCGACCACACGTTCGTGCAGCGACTGGTCGACTCGGGGCGCATCACGCCCGAAGAGGCGCGGTACCACCCGCGGCGTTCGGTGCTCATGCGAGTGCTCGGCGACATGGATCCCGATCCCGAGCTCGACTCGTTCATCATGCCGACCCAGCCCGGCGACCGCTGGCTGCTCTGCTCGGACGGCCTGTCCGGCGTCGTCGACGACCCGCACACCGCGAAAGCCCTCGGCATGGGGCTCGCACCGGGCCGCACGGCCGACCACCTGCTCAAGCAGGCCCTCGACGGCGGCGCCCCCGACAACGTCACCATCGTGCTGGTCGACGTGGGCGGACAGCATCCCGTCTTCTCGGGCACGCCCACGATCGTGGGCTCGGCGTCCAACCCGGTCGGCGTAGAGGTGCCGGCCGCGCGCCCCGGCCGCACCAGCTGGCTTCACCCCAACCGGCAGGCGGCGAACGAGCCCACGCACTTCGAGCCGGCCGCGGAGTTCCTCGAGGAGCTCATCGAAGAGGACCGCCGGCGCGTGCGCCGCCGCCGGGTGGGCTGGATCGCGGGAGTCGTGCTCGTGCTCGCCCTCATCGCGGGGGCGATGTGGATCGGCTACCAGTGGACCCAGACGCGCTTCTTCGTGGGAGCCGACGACGACACCGTCGTGATCTACCAGGGCGTGCAGCAGAACATCGGCCCCATCGTCCTGTCCACGCCGTACGAGGACACGCAGATCCCACTGGACTCACTGTCGGACTTCGCGCGCGCGACTGTCGAGCAGACCATCTCGGCGAGCTCCCTCTCAGACGCACGGCGTATCGTCGCGAGCATCAGCGACACCGCGGAGGGAGGCGGATGAGCAGCGCACCGACCGGTCAGGCGACCGCCCCCGTGGCCACCGACACCGCCGTCGTGCGGGCGCTGCGGCGCATCCGCGTTCCGCAGACCCAGCGCAACCGCGAGCTGGGGCTGCTCCTGTTCGCCTTCGTGATCAACGGTTCCGCGATCGCGCTCGTGCAACTCGGCGCCATCGGCGCGATCGACTGGACGTTCCTGGTCTACTGCGGCGGGCTCACGGCGCTCGTCATCGCCCTGCACATCCTGCTCCGCCTTCGGGCGCGGGATGCCGATCCCTTCGTCGTGCCGATCGCCACGCTGCTGACCGGCATCGGTCTGGCGATGATCTACCGGCTCGACATCGCCGCGGACCGGCACGGGTGGGAGGCGTACTCGACCCGCCAGCTGGCGTGGGCGGCGATCGCGCTCCTCGCGGCCATCGCGGTGGTGCTGTTCCTGAAGAACTACCGCGTGCTCTTCCGGTACACCTACATCTTCGGCTTCATCGGCATCGTGCTGCTGGTGCTGCCGATCATCCCGGGCCTCAGTGCGGGCGGCAACGCCGACGTGTGGGTCGATCTGGGCTTCTTCACGTTCCAACCGGGAGAGCTGGCGAAGATCGCCCTCGCGATCTTCTTCGCCGGCTACCTCGTGCGCACGCGCGAGAGCCTGACCTCGACGGGCACCCGCTTCCTCGGCATGACGTGGCCGCGCGCCCGCGAGCTGGGTCCGCTGCTGGTGATCTGGCTCGTCTCGCTCGGGATCATCGTGATGCAGCGAGACCTCGGCACCGGCGTGATGATCTTCGGCATGTTCGTCGCGATGCTCTACGTCGCGACCGGCAAGACCAGCTGGGTGCTCATCGGCGTGGTGCTCGCCGTGTCCGGCGCCTTCCTCGCGTCGCGCATCCTGCCCTACGTCGGCGCCCGGTTCACCAACTGGCTCGATGCATTCAACCCCGAGCGCATGGACAACGAGAGCTATCAGCTCGTCAACGGGTTGTTCGGCATGGCGCACGGCGGACTCATCGGCACCGGCCTCGGCCAGGGACGCCCTTACATCACGCCGGTGTCCGAGAGCGACTACATCCTCCCCGCGCTGGGTGAGGAGCTCGGCCTGATCGGCGTGTTCGCGATCCTGGCGCTCTACATGGTGTTCACGAGCCGCGGTATCCGCATCGGCCTGGCCGGTCAGGACGACTTCGGCAAGCTGCTCGCGACCGGCCTGTCGTTCACGATCGCGCTGCAGGTCTTCATCATGGTCGGCGGCGTGACCCGCATCATCCCGCTCACCGGTCTGACGACGCCCTTCCTCGCCGCCGGCGGATCGTCGCTGGTGGCGAACTGGATCATCGTCGCGCTGTTGCTGAGGATCTCGGATGCCGTCCGCAGCCGTCCCCGGGTGGTGATCGGCTGACATGACCAACGAGCACACCCTCAAGAGCGTGAGCCTGCGAACGCGTATCGCCCGAAGGGGGCGATCATGACAAAAGAACTGAGACGCCTCAGCATCCTGATGCTCGTCATGTTCCTCGCTCTGTTCGCCTCGACGAGCTGGATCCAGGTCGTGCAGGCCGACGCACTCGGCTCGAACCCGGCCAACAAGCGCACGCTGTACGACTCGTTCGAGGTGCAGCGGGGATCCATCATCGCCAGCGGCGCGGCCATCGCGTCGTCGGTCCCCTCGAACGACGTGTACAGCTGGCAGCGGGTGTACACGGATGCCGACATGTGGGCGCCGGTGACCGGCTACATCAATCCCGCCCTGGGCCCCGGTTCGGTGACCGGCATCGAGCAGGCGATGAACGCCGCGCTGAGCGGCACCGCCGGATCGCAGTTCCTGGCCCGCGTCGAGCGCATCTTCACGGGGCAGCCGCCGCGCGGCTCGAACGTCGTCCTGTCGCTGGATGCCCAGGTGCAGCGCGCCGCCTACGAGGCACTCGGCGACCTCCAGGGCGGCATCCTCGCCATCGAGCCTTCGACGGGACGCGTGCTGGCCATGGTGACGAGCCCCAGCTTCGACACCAACCTGCTGGCCTCGCACATCCCCTCCGAGGTCAACGCGGCCCATGACGCGCTCGTCGCGGATCCCGGCAAGCCGCTGTCGAACCGTGCCATCGCCGGCGACCTGAACCCACCGGGCTCGACGTTCAAGCTCGTCGTGGCGTCGGCGGCCCTCGCGTCGGGCGAGTACACCCCGCAGTCGACGCTCCCGAACCCGGCTTCGTACCAGCTGCCTCAGTCGAGCAGCCTCGTGTTCAACGCCAGCGGCGGCACGTGCGGTCCGGGCGAGACGGTCACGATCGCCGACGCGCTGCGCCTGAGCTGCAACATCCCGTTCGCCGAGCTGGCGGTCGAACTGGGCGACCAGGCGATCCGCGAAGAGGCGGAGAAGTACGGCTTCGACCGCTCCTTCGAGCTGCCGGTGCTCTCGACGGCGTCGAGCTACCCGCGCACCATCATGGACGACGCGCAGACCGCCCTCAGCGGGTTCGGTCAGGGGCAGGTCACGGCGACTCCGCTGCAGATGGCGATGGTGTCGGCCGGCATCGCCAACGGCGGCGTCGTGATGAACCCCCGCATGGTCGACCGCGTGATCGGACCTGACCTGTCGGTGCAGCAGACGTTCGACGACACCGAGTTCGGACGGGCACTCGACGAGGACATCGCGAACGAGCTCGTGTCGATGATGGTCGCCAATGTCAGTGACGGTGCGGCGTCGGGTGCAAGAATAGACGGGGTCGACGTGGCCGGAAAGACCGGTACCTCGGAGAACGGCCCCGGTGATCCGTATTCACTGTGGTTCACGGGGTTCGCGCCCGCGGAGAGCCCGCAGGTCGCCGTGGCCGTCGTCGTCGAAGACGGTGGCGGTCAAGGACAGTCGGGCAGCGGCAACACCATCGCCGCACCCATCGCGAAAAAGGTCATGGAGGCGGTGCTGGGCAGATGAGACCGACGCAAGGCGTGACCTTCGGCGGCCGTTACGAACTCGATTCGCGTATTGCGATCGGCGGCATGGGCGAAGTGTGGGAGGCGACCGACCACGTCATCGGACGCACCGTCGCCATCAAGATCCTCAAAGACGAGTACATGGGCGACCCGGGCTTCCTCGAGCGCTTCCGCGCCGAGGCCCGGCATGCGGCCCTGGTCAACCACGAGGGCATCGCGAGCGTGTTCGACTACGGCGAGGAGAACGGCAGCGCGTTCCTGGTCATGGAGCTCGTTCCGGGCGAAGCCCTCTCGACGATCCTCGAGCGCGACGGATCGCTCTCGACCGATAAGACGCTCGACATCGTCGCCCAGACCTCGCTCGCGCTGCAGGCCGCGCACGCCGCCGGACTGGTGCACCGCGACATCAAGCCCGGCAATCTGCTGATCACGCCGGACGGACGCGTCAAGATCACCGACTTCGGCATCGCGCGCATCGCCGACCAGGTGCCGCTGACGGCCACCGGGCAGGTGATGGGCACGGTGCAGTACCTGTCGCCCGAGCAGGCGTCAGGACACCCGGCATCGCCCGCGACCGACATCTACTCGCTGGGCATCGTCGCGTACGAGAGCCTCGCCGGCAAGCGCCCCTTCACGGGCGAGTCGCAGGTCGCGATCGCGATGGCGCAGATCAACGAGCAGCCGCCGCCGCTGCCGGCGACGGTTGCGGCGCCGGTGCAGAACCTCGTGATGGCGATGATCGCCAAGAAGCCCGAGGAGCGTCCCGCATCGGCTGCCGCCGTCGCGCGTGCCGCGACGGCGCTGCGCCGGGGGGATGTCGCTGCTGCCGTCGCCGCGGTGCCCGCGGTCGCCGGGGGTGTCGTCGCCACGGACGCCGCGACGCAGCTGCTGACCGCCGGTGGCGAGACGGGCGCTGCGACCGCCATCATGCCGGCTCCCGGCGAGCCTGGCGCCGAGGACGAGCAGCCCGCCGAGAAGAAGAAGCGCAGCCCGTGGACGTGGCCGCTCATCGCGCTCATCGCTCTGCTGCTGCTGGTGCTCGCGGGAACGATCTGGGCCGTGCTGGCGAACCAGGGCGACCCGAATCCGGGTCCGTCGACGCCGTCCAGCAGTGCGAGCCGTACGCCGTCGAACACCCCCACGCCCACGCCCCCGGAGGAGCGGGTCGACGTGAACTCGCTGGGGCTCGAGGGAATGACGTGCGACGAGGCGCGGAGTGTGCTCGAGACGAACGATCTCGTCGCCACGTGCACCGCCGGCAACGCCGCCCCGACGGCGGACCAGGAGGGCGTCGTGTACAGCGTCGACCCGACCGGGCGCGTCGAGGCGGGCACCACCATCACGCTCACGACGTACGGGCCGCAGGTCGCCATGCCGGTCCCCGGCAACCCGACGCTGGGCGCGGCGACGGTCGCCCCGGGCGGCACGATCGGCGTCAGCTGGCCGGGCTACACCTGCCCTCCGGGCGAGGGATCGCCGAGCGCCTACAACTTCACGACGTCGGTCGGCACCTTCCCGAACGGCCAGTCGAGCTCGGCGTTCGGCGCGTCGGAGCGCAACTCTCAGATCACCGTGCCCGTGAACGTCACGAGCGGGACCGTCATCGTGACATACACGGTGACGTGCACGGGCGGTCCCTCCGCCGAGCGTCAATCCGGTCCGTCGGGTGAAGCCACCGCCACGATCCAGATCATTCCGACGCCAGGCCCGACCGGCGAAGGCGACGACGAGACCGAAGGCTGACTTCCGGAGTGCGGGCCGCGCGGACGCGTGGCCCGCACCCGCTCGGATAGTCTGGCTGGTGTTCCACGCAGGGGAGTGACCGTGACAGCTGAGCCGCGCGTGCTTTCGGGACGCTATCGCGTCGACGAGGCCATCGGTCGGGGCGGCATGGCCAGCGTCTACCGCGGGTACGACGTCACCCTCGGTCGCGAAGTGGCGATCAAGATCCTCGATCGCGAGCTCGCCGACGACAACGCCTTCCGCACGCGGTTCCGCCTCGAGGCCCAGGCCGCCTCGCGAATGGCCCACCCGACGATCGTGCGCGTGTACGACGCGGGGGAGGACTCCCTGACCGGTCCCGACGGCGTGGTGCGCCCCGTGCCGTTCATCGTCATGGAGCTCGTCAAGGGGCACCTGCTCAAAGACATCATCTCGGCAGGCCCCGTCCCGGTGACGGATGCCGTCCGCTACGTCGACGGCATCCTCGAGGCTCTCGAGTACTCGCATCGCGCCGGCGTCGTCCACCGCGACATCAAGCCGGGCAACGTCATGGTCACCGACGCGGGCCAAGTGAAGGTCATGGACTTCGGCATCGCCCGCGCCGTGTCCGACAGCTCCTCGACGGTGGCCGAGACGACGCAGATCCTCGGCACCGCCGCATACTTCTCGCCCGAGCAGGCCAAGGGCGAACCGGTCGATGCGCGCGCCGACCTGTACTCGACGGGTGTCGTGCTGTACGAGCTGCTCACCGGCCGGCAGCCGTTCCGCGGCGAGTCGCCGGTGGCCGTGGCGTACCAGCACGTCAGCGAGGCCCCGGTGCCGCCGTCAGAGGTCAACGAGACGGTGCCGCGCGCGCTCGACACGGTCGCGCTGCGCGCCCTCGCCAAGGACCCGTTCCAGCGCTACCAGGACGCCGCCGGCTTCCGCGAGGCACTGGACGCGACGGTGGACGGCCGCCAGCCGTCCAAGCGCCAGGTGGGCGCGCTCACGAGCGAGCTCTACGGTCCCAACCCGAAGCAGGCGGCCGAGACGGCTCGCTCGCTGCGGCAGTTGAGCACCGACACCACCATGAAGCGCACGCAGGCCGGGCCGCCGGTCGCGTGGATCTGGGCCGGCGTCGCGCTCCTGGCGGTGCTGCTCATCTCCCTCCTGTTCTGGGTGCTGACGATCCAGCCGGGCGACGATCTGCCGGCGAACGTGCGCATCGTGCCCGATGTGGCCGGCATGACTTACGAACGCGCCAACGAGGAGCTCGCCGAGCATGATCTGCTCGCGATCCAGGACGAAGAGGCCAGCACGGAGGTGGCGGAGGGAAATGTCATCCGCACCGATCCGGCCGCAGGGACGTCGGTGACCCCCGAGCAGGAGGTGCGCGTCTACGTCTCGACAGGGCAGGAGATGTCGACGGTCCCGCCCCTGGCAGGATTGCCGCAGGATGCCGCCGCCGCCGCCCTCGCAGAGGCGGGCCTCGCGCTCGGCACGATCACGCAGCGAAACGACCCCGGCCTTGCCGGCGGCACCGTGATCTCGGCCGACCAGACCGAAGGCGGGAACGTCCCCGCCGGCACGACCGTGAACCTCGTCGTCGCCTCGGGTCGCGTCACGATCTCTGACGTGCGCGGCTACACCGTCGAGGCCGCGACACGCGACCTCGAGGACGTCGAGCTGACCGTGCTCACGCAGGAGGATCCGAACTGCCCCGCCTCGTCGCCGCCCACCGTGTCGGCGCAATCGCTCGCGCCGGGCGATGTAGCGGTGCACTCCGAGATCACACTGACGTTCTGCTCCGGCACCTGATCGTCAACGGCGGGGACTGAGCTGCGCGCCGCGGGCCGCGGCATCCGGGAATCCCACCGTCGCGAGCCAATTGCCCAGCAGTCGATGGCCGCCCTCGGTGAGCACGCTCTCCGGATGGAACTGCACGCCCTGGATCGGTGACGTGCGGTGGGCGACGCCCATGATCACGCCACCCGCCGTGCGGCTGGTCACGACGAGCTCGCCCGGCAGGGTCTCGGGCACGATCGAGAGCGAGTGGTACCGCGTCGCCGTGAACGGGTCGGACAGTCCGGCGTACAGCGGCCCGCCGTCGTGGCTGACGAGCGACGTCATGCCGTGCATGAGCTCGGGAGCGTGATCGACGCGCGCACCGAAGGCCTCGGCGATGGCCTGGTGACCGAGACAGACGCCGAGCAGCGGGATACCTGACTCCGCGGCCGCGCGGACGACCGCGATCGACGCACCGGCGTCGGCGGGAGCGCCCGGTCCCGGCGAGACGAGCACGCCCGCGCGCCCCGCGATCGCAGCCGCGGCGTCATCGATGGCATCCGCCTCGACCATGTCGGTGTCGGCGCCCAGCTCATGGAGATAGCCCACGAGGGTGTGGACGAAGCTGTCGTGGTTGTCGACGACGAGGACCGGCGCGGGACTCATCGCCTCCCCGCCCGCCACCTACTCAACGGTCACTTCCTGCGGGTTGACGAACTGGCTCACCCACGGGAACGCGTAGAAGAAGAGCCCGTAGAGCACCGCCGCGACGACCACGAGGAGGATGATCACGCGCACCCACCAGGGCCCGGGAAGGATCCGCCACAGTCCTGCGTACATCAGGTCACCGCCTGGAGGGATGCCGGAGGGCCGGCGTCCATCGGAGTGAACGACTCGAACACGCCGTATCCCACGATCCGCTCAGCCAGTGAGTACATCGGGCTGCAGCTGGTCATCGTGATGTACGGCGTTCCTGCGGGAACATCCATCGCCTGAGGTACGGGCAGCAACACGTCGGTCTCTTTCGGCGTGACGTATTCGAGCGTGCGGAAACGGTACGTGTACCAGCCCACGCGGGTCTCGATCACGATCGCATCGCCCACATGGAGTTCTGCGATGCGATTGAAGGGTGCGCCAAAAGTGGTTCGATGTGCTGCCACGGCAAAATTGCCCGGCTCGCCCGGCATGCTGGTATCCGGATAATGCCCGATGTAGGTCTTGTCGAGTGTGCGGGCCCGAGAGACGCCACCCGCCATCTGGAACGCGTAGTCGCTGCCGAAGCGCGGAATCCTCATGAGTGCGAAGACCTCCGCATCGGCCGGCTCCGGGAGAATGACCGGTTCGACAGTCGCCGGGCCGGCCGGTTCCGGTTCACCGGTGGCAGCCGGTGCGGGCGGCTCGTACTCCTGAGCCCATTGCTGCGACAACTCTTCGCTCTCGGCTTTCGCCTGCGCTCCGTAGATCACGTCGCCCAGCCACAGCTGCCACGCCACATAGAGCAGCACAATCACGCCGGCGGTGATGAGCAGCTCGCCGAGCACTCCGATGACCGACGTTCGCCGGCGCGGGCGTCGCCGATTTCGGGTCCGGAGGTCCCCGCCCCCCGCGGTTGCCAAAGCTTCCTCCACAGGGGGAGTCTAGTCAGCGCATGCTGTGGCGCGGCTGGCAGTTAGACTCTTGGCATGGCACGACCCGGCAAAGACGACGACTCGCTCGTCGAGCGCGCAGAAGGCGAAGCTGCACCCAACCCGGTGTGGTTCAAGCCGATCATGATCGGCCTCATGCTGATCGGTCTGGTATGGATCCTCGTCTTCTACCTGAGCGGCATGCAGTACCCGATTCCCGGCATCGACGCCTGGAACCTCGTGATCGGCTTCGGCATCGCGTTCATCGGATTCCTGATGACGACGCGCTGGCGATAACCACTCCAGCTACGCGAAAGCCCCGGTCCTCGTGACCGGGGCTTTTGAGTTGTTAACAACTCTGTTAACACCTGTGAATTACACAGGTGTGATTCTCCCCACCTGTGGATGAACCTGTGGATAACTCCGCCGTTTCGTCACCCCAGCACGAGGTCCGGGGCGAAGACCGGCACGAACAGCAGGGCGATGAGCCCGGCGCCGACCGCGACGAGCAGCCAGATCTGCAGCGTGCGCTGCCGGGCCGCACGCGTGCGCGTGAAGATGAACGCGACCAGCAGGCCCACCACGAGTCCGCCGATGTGCGCCTGCCACGACACGTTGAATCCGGGGATGAATCCGATCACCAGGTTGATGCCGAGAACGATCGCGATGCCGGCGATGTTCGCGCCGAGGTGCCGGCCGATGATCAGCAGCGCCCCGAACAGCCCGAAGATCGCACCGGATGCCCCGACCACCGGCGTGCCGAATGACAGGAGCGTCACGGCGACCGACCCGCCCAGCGTGCTCAGCGCGTACAGGGTGATGAAGCGCCAGCGGCCGAGGAGCGGCTCGAGGCTGCGCCCGATCATCCACAGGGCGAGCATGTTCAGGCCGATGTGCCAGAACGAGGAGTGGACGAGGGCGCCGGTGAGCAGGCGCCACGGCTCGAACGATCCGCTGAGGTTCGGGTAGAGCAGGGGAGCCCAGAAGAGCAGCGCCTGCTTGACCGCATCGCCCACGCCGGGGATGAGACCCAGCAGGTACGCGAATGCCGTGATCCCGATGATCGTGTACGTGACGATCGGACGACCGTCGTTGACGGTCACCGCCCGAGGCCGCGACCACCGACGCTCCGCCTTGCGCTCCGCAGGCGACTGCGCTTGCTGCTGCTCACGCAGGCACTCCGGGCACACCACACCGACCGCCCCCTGCGTCTGGCACTCGGGGCAGATCGTGCGCAGGCACCGCTGGCAGAGCACGAAGCTCTGACGATCAGGATGCCGGTAGCAGAAGTTGTCGCGGTTGCGACGGAAGTCGTCGGTGGTCACGCGGCGAGGCTCGGGTCTCTGCGATCAGACCGTGACGATGTCGATCGACTGGATGACGACCGGCTCGACGGGACGATCGCCGGCAGCCGTCGGCACCTCGCTGATCGTGTCGACGACAGCCTTGGAGGCGTCGTCGGCGACCTCTCCGAAGATGGTGTGCTTGCCCTGCAGCCAATCCGGTCCGCGGCCGCCCTGGCCGGGCACGGTGATGAAGAACTGGGAGCCGTTGGTGCCCTCGGGCTGGCCCGTGATCGCGTTGCGGCGCAGACCGGCGTTGGCCATCGCAAGCTTGTAGGGCTCGGTGAAGCTGAGCTCGGGGCTGATCTCGTCGTTGAACGTGTAGCCGGGACCGCCGACTCCCTGGCCGAGCGGGTCGCCGCCCTGGATCATGAAGCCCGAGATGACCCGGTGGAAGATGACGTCCTTGTACAGGGGGCCGTCGCCGGGCTTCTCCGTGGCGGGGTGCGTCCACGAGCCCGTGCCGTCGGACAGCCCGATGAAGTTCTGGACGGTGCGCGGGGCCTGGTCGCCGAAGAGGTTGACGACGATGTCGCCGTGGTTGGTGTGGATGGTTGCGACTGCAGTGTGAAGGGGCATTCATACATTGAATCAGAGTTCGCTGCAACCCCTCCCGTCCGGGCATCGGTCTGGCAAGATGGGGAGACCGACATCCCCACGACAGGGAGGGCACCGTGAGCCTCAGCCGCAAGCGCAAGAAGGAACTCCACAAGCTTCAGAAGCAGGCCGAGAACCTGTGGGAGACACAGCAGGTGCTGGTCGGCGAGGCCGCGACGGTCGCTCGCGAGGCCGGACGACAGCTGGGCCACTACAGCCGCGAGCACGTCGCGCCGCAGGTGCAGGCGGGCTACGAGAAGTACGCCGCGCCCTATGTCCAGAAGGGCGTCAAGGTCGGCCGTCAGGTCGTCGGCGACACGCTGATCCCGGCCGCCGGCGCGGTCGTCGGCTCGGCGTTGTCGGTGTGGGATGCCGCGAACGACACGCGCTCGCGTCTCGCGGGCGGACGCGGTCTGGCCATGCCGGACTCGAAGAAGTACGCCAAGAAGGCCGACAAGTACTCCCGCGACGCGAGCCGCTTCCTGTCGGCGAAGCTCGACCGCGTGGCTCCGCAGAAGAAGGGGATGGGCGCCGGCGGCGTGATCGCGATCATCCTCGGAGTGGCAGCCGCGGTCGGTGTGCTCTACGCCGCGTGGCAGACGCTTCGCGCCGACGACGAGCTCTGGGTCGCGGACGACCCGCTGCGCGCTCCCGACGCGTGATGACGCTGCCCGGACCCTCGCTCGGGCAACCGGTCGAGGGCGTCGATCGCGTCCGCGCGGCGGCGGACGAACGCGGTCTCGACATCGAGATCAAGGAGCGGCCCGCGGCAGGCAGCCTTCCCGAAGCGGCCGCGATCCTCGGCATCCGTCCCGCCGACATCGTGAAGACGCTGGTCGTCAAGCGCAGTGACGACACCTATCTGTTCGCATTGATCCCCGGGGACCGCGCGATCTCGTGGCCGAAGTTGCGGGCGGTGGTCGGTGTCAACAAGCTGCAGCTGCCGGATCCGCAGCGTGCTCTCGCGGCCACGGGTTACGAGCGCGGCACCATCGTTCCGCTCGGAAGCACCCACGACTGGCCCGTCTACGCCGACGCCGAGATCGTCGGGCGACGCATCGCCATGGGCGCCGGGGCGCACGGCTACAGCCTCTTCGTCGACGCGGACGCCCTCATCGCGGCGTATGGCGCGATCGTCGACGACATCTCGCAGCCGCTCGAGTAGCGGCATCCGGAATCGTCAGACCAGGCCCGCCATCTCGAGGGCGATGTCGACGAGCTTGACCCGCTGCAACTCGCGCACCTCGGCGAGGGGGAACCACTCGGCGCGATCGGTCGTGCCGTCGACCTCGTTGCGCAGCCGGCCACCCGTGACATGCGCCCGGTACACGATGCGAAGGGTGTGCAGGGGCTCGGTCAGTCCAGGCGACAGGCGTCTGCCGGGAGGGATCACACGAGAATGGATGCCGAGCAGCTGGCCGACCGTGACGCGGTAGCCGGTCTCTTCCCTCACCTCGCGGCGTGCCGCGGACTCGGGATCCTCGCCGGGCTCCAGCCCGCCGCCGGGCATCGTCCACGCCCCGCGCCGGCCTTCGTTCCAATGCGCCAGCAGCAGCCGGTCGTCCTCATCGAGGATGACCGCGTACGCCGCGACACGCAGATCCATGCTTCACCCTATCGACCGGCACAGAAACGACGAAGAAGCCGGTCCCGCAGGACCGGCTTCGTTCTTCTTGTGGAGCCTAGGAGATTCGAACTCCTGACATCCTGCTTGCAAAGCAGGCGCTCTACCAACTGAGCTAAGGCCCCGGGGCAATGGGTGATCGCGGACTTCGTCCGCTCAACAGGACTCAATCGGCTCGGCAGTATCTGCAAGCAGCACTGCGCTCGCCTCAATCGCCTGTGGGGCTACCAGGACTTGAACCTGGGACCTCTTCATTATCAGTGAAGCGCTCTAACCGCCTGAGCTATAGCCCCGTTTCGGTGCGGTGCTCGCGCCCCGCAACCTCCAAGACTTTACCCGACGAACGACGATTTCACGAATCGACGTCGACGAGGATCGGCCGTGGAATCAGTTGGAAGTGAAGCCGACGAGCAGTCCGCCCGTCACCTTGACCGCCAGGTTGTAGATGCCCGCGACCACGGCGCCGAGCACCGTGAAGACGACGAGATTGAGGATGGCGACGACCGCCGAGAACGCGAGGACCTGCGGGAAGCTCACGAAGTCCGACAGCAGGATGCTGCCGTCGGTGAAGCTGCCGAAGAACTTGTCGGCCTCGGCGATGAGCCCCGTCGTCTGCACGACGAGGTACACGACGATGAACGACACGACGGTGACGACGGCGATCGCGATCGCTCCCAGGAACGACAGCTTCACGGCCGACCAGAAGTCGATGTACACCAGGCGCAGGCGCACCTGCTTGGCGCTGGTCTTGCTGCTGGATTTCTTCGCGAGCTTGTCGGCTACCGTGCTCATGCGTCAGTGCTCTCTTCGGGGGTCTCGGGCGAGGCGTCCGGAGCTGTGGAGGTTTCAGCGGTCGGATCTTCGTCGGGGGCCTCGGCGGCGTCCTCGGCTTCTGCTGTCAGGGTTCGCTCGATGTTGCGGGCGATCGCAAGGATGCGATCGTCTCCACCAGCACGGGCGAAAACGACGCCCATGGTGTCGCGACCCTTGGCAGGCACCTCGGCCACGGCAGAGCGTACCACCTTGCCGCTGGCAAGAACCACCAAGACCTCGTCGTCCTCCGAGACGATCAGACCGCCCGCGAGATCGCCGCGGTCCTCGTTCAGTTTGGCCACCTTGATGCCCAGTCCGCCGCGGTTCTGCACCCGGTACTGGTCGACGGCGGTGCGCTTGGCATAGCCGCCCTCGGTGACGACGAAGACGTACTCGTCGTCCTTGGCGACGGATGCCGAGAGCAGGCTGTCGCCGCCGCGGAAGTCCATGCCCTTCACACCCGACGTCGAGCGGCCCATCGGACGCAGCGCGGAATCGGTCGCCGAGAAGCGCAGTGACATGCCGTGCCGGCTGATGAGCAGGATGTCGTCGCCTTCGTCGACGAGCAGGGCGCTGACGACCTCGTCATCGGTGTCGGCATCGGCGTCTTCTGCCTCTTCCGAACCGTTGCCGCGCAGCTTGATCGCGATGATCCCGCCCTGGCGGTTCGTGTCGTACTCGGTCAGGCGGGTCTTCTTGACCAGTCCGTTGCGCGTGGCCAGCACCAGGTAGGTGGCGACCGCGTAGTCGCGGATGTCGAGGATCTGCGCGATCTCCTCGTCGGGTTGCAGTGCGAGGAGGTTCGCCACGTGCTGACCCTTGGCGTCGCGCCCCGCCTCGGGCACTTCGTACGCCTTCGAGCGGTAGACCCGGCCCTTGTTCGTGAAGAAGAGCAGCCAGTGGTGCGTCGTGGTGACGAAGAAGTGCTCGACCACGTCGTCGGCGCGCAGCTGCGCGCCCTTGACTCCCTTGCCACCGCGGTGCTGCTGACGGTAGTTGTCGCTTCGCGTGCGCTTGATGTAGCCGTCACGCGTGACCGAGACCACCATCTCCTCTTCGGGGATGAGGTCTTCCATCGACATGTCGCCGTCGAAGCCGTGCAGGATGTGGGTGCGGCGCTCATCGCCGAACTTCTCCACGATCCCGGCGAGCTCGTCGTGCACGATGCTGCGCTGGCGCATCGGCTTGACGAGGATGTCGTTGAGGTCGGTGATCTTCGCCTCGAGCTCGGTGGCCTCGTCGATGATCTTCTGGCGCTCGAGGGCGGCAAGCCGGCGCAGCTGCATCTGCAGGATGGCGTCGGCCTGGATCTCGTCGATGTCGAGCAGGCTCTTCAGGCCCTCGCGCGCATCGTCCACGGTCGGCGAGCGGCGGATGAGCGCGATGACCTCGTCGAGCGCGTCGAGCGCCTTGAGGTAGCCGCGCAGGATGTGCATGCGCTTCTCGGCCTCGCGCAGGCGGTACTGCGTCCGCCGGACGATGACCTCGATCTGGTGTTCGATCCAGTACGAGATGAAGCCGTCGAGGGGCAGCGTGCGCGGCACACCGTCGACGATCGCGAGCATGTTCGCGCCGAAGTTCTCCTGCAGCTGGGTGTGCTTGTACAGATTGTTCAGCACGACCTTGGCAACAGCATCCCGCTTCAGCACCACGACCAGGCGCTGACCGGTGCGGTCGCTCGTCTCGTCGCGGATGTCGGCGATGCCGGTGATCTTGCCCTCGCGAGCGAGGTCGCCGATCTTGACCGCGAGGTTGTCGGGGTTCACCTGATACGGCAGCTCGGTGATGACGAGGCACGTGCGGCCCTGGAGCTCTTCGATCGAGACGACCGCGCGCATCGTGATGGAGCCGCGGCCGGTACGGTACGCCTCGCGCACGCCTTTGGTGCCGAGGATCTGCGCGCCGGTCGGGAAGTCGGGCCCAGGGATGCGCTCCATGAGCGCGTCGAGCAGTTCCTCGCGCGAGGCTTCCGGGTTCTCGAGCGCCCAGAGCGCGCCGGACGCCACCTCGCGGAGGTTGTGCGGAGGGATGTTGGTCGCCATGCCGACCGCGATGCCGACAGACCCGTTGACGAGGAGGTTCGGGAAGCGCGCCGGCAGGACCGTGGGCTCCTGCGTCTGACCGTCGTAGTTGTCCTGGAAGTCGACGGTGTCTTCTTCGATGTCGCGCACCATCTCGAGCGCGAGCGTCGCCATCTTCGTCTCGGTGTACCGCGGCGCCGCGGCGCCCATGTTGCCCGGCGACCCGAAATTGCCCTGGCCCTGAGCGAGCGGGTACCGCAGCGACCACGGCTGCACGAGACGCACGAGGGCGTCGTAGATCGGCGCATCACCGTGCGGGTGGTACTGACCCATCACTTCGCCGACGACACGCGCGCACTTCGAGAACGACTTGTCGGGACGGAAGCCGCCGTCGTACATGCCGTAGATGACGCGGCGGTGCACCGGCTTCAGGCCGTCGCGCACATCCGGCAGAGCGCGGCCGACGATGACCGCCATCGCGTAGTCGAGGTAGCTGCGCTGCATCTCGAGCTGCAGGTCGACCTGGTCGATCCGGCCGTGCTCGTGCTCGGCGTTGGGGTCGGGACGTTCTTCGTCAGCCATCTTGTGTCTTTCGTCGGTGTGCGTGCTCGCGAACGGCGGAGGTCGAGGTGACCGCGCGTCAGATATCGAGGAAGCGGACGTCCTTGGCGTTGCGCTGGATGAACGTGCGGCGCGATTCGACGTCCTCGCCCATCAGCACGGAGAAGATCTCGTCCGCGGCCGCGGCGTCGTCGATGGTCACTTGGCGGAGCGTCCGGGTGCTGTGGTCCATCGTGGTCTCCCACAGCTCCTTGGCGTTCATCTCGCCCAGACCCTTGTAGCGCTGGACACCGGAGTCCTTCGGGATCCGCTTGCCGTTGGCGAGACCGTGCTCCAGGAGCGCATCCCGCTCCTTGTCGGAGTACACGTACTCGTGCGCCGAGTTGGTCCACTTCAGCCGGTACAGCGGAGGCATCGCCAGGTAGACGAAACCCGCCTCGATCAGCCCGCGCATGTAACGGAACAGGAGTGTCAGCAGCAGCGTCGTGATGTGCTGGCCGTCGACGTCGGCATCGGCCATGAGCACGATCTTGTGATACCGCGCCTTGTCGATGTCGAAGTCCTCGCCGATGCCCGTGCCGAAGGCCTGGATCATCGCCTGGACCTCTTTGTTCGAGAGGGCCTTGTCGAGCCGAGCGCGCTCGACGTTGAGGATCTTGCCGCGCAGCGCGAGGATCGCCTGCGTGTGCGGGTCACGGCCCTGCACCGCCGAGCCGCCGGCGGAGTCGCCCTCCACGAGGAAGATCTCGCTGATCGAGGGGTCCTTGCTGGTGCAGTCCTTGAGCTTGTCGGGCATCGCCGCCGACTCGAAGACGCTCTTGCGGCGGGCCGTCTCGCGCGCCTTGCGCGCGGCGAGGCGTGCGCTGGCCGCGTCGATCGCCTTGCGGATGACGTTCTTGGCCTGAGCCGGGTTGCGGTCGAACCAATCGCCCAGCTGATCGCCGACGACCTTCTGCACGAACGCCTTGGCCTCGGTGTTGCCGAGCTTCGTCTTTGTCTGACCCTCGAACTGCGGTTCCGACAGCTTCACCGAGATGACCGCGGTGAGCCCCTCGCGGATGTCTTCGCCGGTGAGGTTGTCGTCCTTCTCCTTGAGGAGGTTGTTGCTGCGCGCGTAGCGGTTCACGAGCGTCGTGAGCGCGGCGCGGAAGCCCTCTTCGTGTGTGCCGCCCTCGTGCGTGTTGATCGTGTTGGCGTACGTGAAGACGTTCTCGGTGTAGCTCGTCGTCCACTGCATCGCCATCTCGAGAGCGATCTTGCGGCCGGAGTCCTCCGACTCGACCTCGATGATCTCGTCGTTGACGACGTCCGCGTGGCGCACCTTGTTCAGGTGCTCGACGTAGTCGACCAGACCGCGCTCGTAAAGGAAGCTGTCGTGGCGCGGCTGCGGCTCGTCGACGCCGTCGCCGGGGTTGTCGTCGGGCACCAGCGCGTTGGGCCGTTCGTCGCGGAGGCTGATGCGCAGACCCTTGTTCAGGAACGCCATCTGCTGGAACCGCGTGCGCAGCGTGTCGTAGTCGAAATCGATGGTCTCGAAGATGGAGTCGTCCGGCCAGAACGTGATCGTCGTGCCGGTCTCGCTGCTCTCCTCCTCCTTGGCCAGCGGTGCCTGCGGCTGCCCGCCGTCACGGTAGGACTGGCGCCACACGTGACCCTGCTGACGCACCTCTACTTCGAGACGGGTCGACAGCGCGTTGACCACCGAGGAGCCCACGCCGTGCAGGCCGCCCGAGACGGCATACGCGCCGCCGCCGAACTTTCCACCGGCGTGGAGGACGGTGAGCACGACCTCGACCGTCGACTTGCCTTCGCTCTTGTGGATGCCGACCGGGATGCCGCGGCCGTTGTCGGCCACCCGCACACCGCCGTCGCTGAGGATCGTGACCTCGATGTTGTCGCAGTAGCCGGCCAGTGCCTCGTCGACGGAGTTGTCGACGATCTCCTGGACGAGGTGGTGCAGACCGCGCTCACCGGTCGATCCGATGTACATGCCGGGGCGCTTGCGCACGGCCTCGAGGCCTTCGAGCACCTGGATGTCGTCTGCCCCATATTCACCGGGAGCCTGAACGAGGTAGTCGGGTTCCTCAGGAACGTTGTCGGGGTTGTCGGGCGTCATCTTCGCGAGGGCTCCATATCCTTCGATGGGGGCCCCGACAGTCTATCGGTTTTCGGCCCGGCTACGCGGCGTACGCGCCCCGCTGAGGCCAGGAAATCCCTCCGGACACCTTCAGAGATGCCTCAACCGTAGGTATCGCGCGGGCCACGCCCTGGAATCGTTCTGGGACCCCATTTCCAGGAGGGGACGTCCGGCCCGATGAAGCGCACCGCTGTGACACCCGCGTCGGGGAAGCGGCGGACGATCTCCGACAGGATGTGCGCCCTCATGAGCTGCAGCTGCTTCGCCCACGCTGTCGAATCGGCCTGGACGGTGAGTGAACCCTCCGAGAACGCGACCGGGCGCGTGTGCCGGGCGGTGTCTTCACCGGCGACCTCGGCCCACGCGCGCACGACGTCTTCGCGAGCCAGCTCCTTGTCCCACCCGGCTTCGCGTGTGAGGTCGGCGAGCACGTCACCCACTCCGTGCGGGTCGCGCCCCGGTGTGAACGGAGCATTCTCGTCGTCGACGACGCGACGCCGCTTCTTGCGGAAGGTGCGCGCCGAGGGCTCGAGTCCTCGTAGCCGCAGATAGGTCGCGATCGTCTCGGGGATGCGCGGGGTCTCGCCCTCCGGCGCACGGCCGCCCTCAGGCATCCGTCGCCTCCTCCACGATTCGGCCCGCCTCGACCCGCACCATGCGCGCGCGGAGGATGTCGGGAACATCGCCCTCGACCGCCGCAGTCACCACGACCTGCTCGTAGTCGCCCGCGAGTCCGGCCAGCCGGGCGCGGCGATCGGTGTCGAGCTCCGCGAAGACGTCGTCGAGGATGAGCACCGGGTCTCCGAGCACAGACTCTTCCCGCAGCAGTTCGGCCGACGCCAGGCGGAGTGAGAGCGCCACCGACCACGATTCTCCGTGCGACGCATAGCCCTTGACCGGGAGCTCACGGATCCTCAGCAGAAGATCGTCGCGATGCGGACCGACGAGTGTGAGCCCACGATCCAGCTCGGCAGTGCGGCGGGCGGCCAGCGCCTCACGGAACTGCGCGGCGATGTCGGCGGTCTCGGCGGCCACGACCGTGGGCGTGCCGGGGTCGTCGCTGTCAGGGTCATTCCCGCGGATCGACAGCGCCCATTCGATCTCGGGGTGGTGGTCGGCGCCGGCGATCGCCGTGTAGGCGGCGGCGAGGGGTGCAGCCAGATCGGCGGCGAGGGCCAACCGCGCCTGGATGACCTGCGTGCCGAGCGCGACGAGCTTGTCGTCCCACACGTCGAGGGTCGACAGCGCGTCGCCGCGGACGCCACGCGCCCTGGCCGACTTGAGCAGAGCGGTGCGCTGCTTGAGCACGCGGTCGTAGTCGCCGAGCACGCCCGACATGCGGGGTGCGCGCTGCACCAGCAGCTGATCGGCGAAACGGCGACGCGCCGACGGGTCGCCGCGGACGATCTGAAGGTCTTCCGGCGCGAAGAGCACGACTTGCGCATACCTCGGAAGCTCGGAGGGCTTGACTGCGGAGCCGTTGACACGCGCCTTGTTGGATCCCTGACGGTTGACCTGCGCCTCGAGCTGCACGCGACGCTCACCGTGGGCGAGCCGTGCGCGGATGATCGCGGCATCCGCCCCATCGCGCACCATCGGCGCATCGTTGGACACGCGATGAGACCCGAGCGTCGCGAAGAATGCGATCGCCTCGGCGAGATTCGTCTTGCCCTGACCGTTGCGGCCGACGAAGACATTCGGGCCGGGAACCAGAGTCACGTCGGCCGCCGCATAGTTGCGGAAGTCCACGAGACTGAGCTGCTCCACGATCACCGGTCAAGCCTAATCAGCGGGCCCGACGTCGCCCCGGAGATGCGGGCGCTCCCAGGGGTCAGCGCAGCAGCAGGTTCGGCTGCAGCAGATAGCGGAACGACTCTTCACCGGCCCGGTCCACCGACGTCTGCGGGGTGATGAGCACGGGGCTGAGCTTGTTGGCGTTCTCGCTCGAGGTGAACGTGATCCGGACGAACTCGCTCTTGACCGCGCCGAGCGACTCCAGCAGGTACTGCGGGTTCAGACCGAGCGTGACGTCCTCGCCGACGAGGTTCGCATCGACCGACTCGGTCGCGCGCGCCTGCTCGGTGCCGGAAGCATCCATCGACACGGCATCCGTCGTGAACGTGAACCGCAGCGGTGCCGAGCGATCGAGCACGAGCGACACACGGCGCACCGCCTCGGCGAGGTCGGCGGTGTTGACGACGGCGTGGTGCTCGGTCTGCTCGGGGAACAGCCGGCGCACCGGCGGGAAGTTGCCCTTGATCAGCAGCGACGTGACCGTCTTGTTGCCGGCCGTGAACGCGATGATCTCGCGGTCACCGGTTCCCGAGAACGCGATGGAGATGTCGCCGCCGTGCGCGAAGGTCTTGCCGACCTCGGTGAGCGTCCGCGCCGGTACGAGCGCCGTGGTCGATTCCTCGGACGCGGTGCCGCCGCCGTCCCACGGGATCTCACGCAGCGCCACACGGTAGCGGTCGGTCGCGACGAGGCTGAGGCTCGTGCCCGAGACCTCGAGCTGCACGCCGGTGAGCACGGGGGTGACGTCGTCGCGCGACGCCGCGAACGCGACCTGCGCGATCGCCGTGGCGAAGTCCTCGCCGGGCACGAGGCCGGAGTCTCCGGAGACCTCGGGAATCGCCGGGTACTCCTGAACCGGCATCGAGGCGAGGGTGAACCGCGCCGAACCGCATGTGAGCAGGATGCCGCTGTCTTCATCGACGGCGATCTCGATGGGAGCGTTCGGGAGCCGGCTGGCGATGTCGGAGAGAAGCCTGCCGTGCACGAGGATCGTGCCGGGCTCGTCGACGGTGGCTTCGATCGTCGTCCGCGCCGAGGCTTCGTAGTCGAAGGCGGCGAGTGACAGACCGTCGGCGGATGCCTCGATCAGCACGCCGGCGAGGATCGGCTGGGGGTTGCGCTGCGGCAGGAGCTTGACGACGAACGATACGGCTTCGCTGAACACATCGCGATTGACGTGGAACTTCACGAACGCTCCCTCTGCAGCGGACCCGCAGGCTGCGGGCTCGGGGTTCTCATGCTAGTGGCACGTCTGCCGAATGCCAGTCCCGCTCTTGGCGAGCATCGCTTCCACCGGCCTGTCCACCGCAAAGGTGATCGAACGGTTTCAATGAGAAGGACTTTTGTCATGGTGTTAACGGCTGTGGAAACTGTGGACAACTCCCCTGATCCCAATCGGCACACCGAAACCACACGCGTGTGAGTTGTGGAGCGGCTGCGGATGGACTTTGGAATGACGGATGCCGGGGCTCCAGGCATCCGGAATCCATCCACAGGGCTTCGACAGATCTTCACAGCCGTTTCCGCAGCCCCGGAGAGTTATCCACAGGTTTTCCACACTGTGCAGAACGCGCATAATGGCCCCGTCCGCAACGGGTGTCAAGGACTTCTTGCGGCATATGCCGACACACGGCGTCAGCGGCCGTTGCGGCCCAGCTGAGTGGTGATCTCGGAGACCTGGTTGTAGATCGAGCGACGCTCTTTCATGAGGTCGCTGATCTTCTTATACGCGTACATCACGGTGGTGTGATCGCGGTTGCCGAACAGCTGGCCGATCTTCGGCAGCGACAGGCTCGTGCGCTCACGGCACAGATACATGGCGATCTGTCGAGCCGTCGCGACGGACTGCGAGCGGCTCGAGCCGTACAGGTCGTCGACCGTGAGCTTGAAGTAGGCCGCGGTCGCCGTGATGATGTCGGTCGGCGAGATCACGTTGGCGTCATCCTGGTCGACGATGTCGCGCAGCACCGTCTGCGCGAGAGACATATCGAGCGTCGAGCGGTTGAGGCTCGCAAACGCGGAGACGCGGATGAGGGCGCCCTCGAGCTCGCGGATGTTGCTCGAGACGACCGTGGCGATGTACTCGAGCACCTCGTCGGGAATGTGCAGACGCTCGGACTGCGCCTTCTTGCGCAGGATCGCGATGCGGGTCTCGAGGTCGGGCGCCTGCACGTCGGTGATGAGGCCCCACTCGAACCGGCTGCGCATGCGGTCCTCGAAGCCGGTGAGATGCTTCGGGGGCACATCGCTCGTGATCACGACCTGCTTGTCGTGGTCATGCAGCTGGTTGAAGGTGTGGAAGAACGCCTCCTGCGTCTCGGCACGGCCCTGCAGGAACTGGATGTCATCGATCAGGAGGATGTCGACGTCCCGATACCGCGCCTGGAATGCCGAACCGCGGTTGTTGGCGATCGAGTTGATGAAGTCGTTCGTGAACTCCTCGCTCGAGACGTACCGCACGCGGATGCCGGCGTACAGACTCAGCGCGTAGTCGCCGATCGCGTGAAGAAGATGCGTCTTGCCCAGGCCCGAGTCGCCGTAGATGAACAGCGGGTTGTACGCCTTGGCGGGTGCCTCGGCGACCGCGACCGCGGCGGCATGCGCGAAGCGGTTGGACTGGCCGATGACGAAGTTGTCGAACGTGTACTTGGGGTTCAGCCGGGTGTCGCTGCGCGAGACGGATGCCGGTTCGGCCGGCTCGTCCAGCGGCGGGCGGCCGACGGGCGAAGGGCCGGGCGCGGAATGGCCGCCCCCGAGCGCGCCCGACTGGATCGGGATGGGTGCCGTCAGGTGCGCGTCTGCAAGATCCGGATTGACGACGACGCGGAACGTCGAGGCCGGATTCTGGCCTTCCTGCTCGACCCGCGACAGGGCTTCCATGATGGGAGCGCGCATGCGCTTGGTGAACTGCGCGGCCGTCAGGTCGTTGGGAACATCGAGATAGAGCGTGCCCCCCATGACTCCCTGCGGAACGGCGAGGCTGATGAATCCGTGAAGCTGCGGCGTGATCCGCTCATCGTTCACGAGCTCTTCGAGCACGGCTGACCAGACTGGAACGTCTGGGACTTCGTGCGGTGACATGGCCCCCCCGGGTTGTTGATGATTCCACCGGGTGCCGCGGAATCGCCGTGACTGGCCTGTGGATAACTGCCGGAGCCACGCTAGTCAGCGGGCGTCGTGTGAGCAAACTCCACTGTAGGACCCGCCCGCGTGTCACTGCCACGCCCAATTCGAGATCCGGGGCATAATGACACGTTCCTCACTCGGTTTGAGTTATCGGGCGACTCGACGTAGCCTTAATCGGTTGACTTATGCCCTCGCGGCAGTCCCTTTGTAAGAGCGTCCCCGGTCTCGAGCGTCCCGGTGACACCTGATCGGAAGAAAACCCTCATGAGCAAGCGCACCTTCCAGCCCAACAACCGCCGCCGCGCCAAGAAGCACGGCTTCCGCGCCCGCATGCGCACCCGCGCCGGCCGCGCCATCCTCTCGGCTCGTCGCTCCAAGGGGCGCACCGAGCTCTCGGCCTGACCCGAGCGGTGCTCGCGAGGCCGAACCGACTCACCCGCGGGACGGAATACAAGGCCGTCGTCCGTCGGGGTCGTCGCTGTGCCGGAGCGCACACCATCACCTACGTGAACCGCGTCGAGACCGAAGGTCCGGCGCGGTTCGGTTTCATCGTGAGTCGTCAGGTCGGAGGCGCTGTGGTGCGCAACACCGTCCGGCGGCGACTCAAGGCCGTGTGCGCCGAGTCCCTGCCGTCCGTCGCTGAGGGCAGCGACGTCGTGATCCGTGCACTGCCGAGTGCGGCGACGGCGTCGTTCGCCGACCTGCGCGATGAGGTTTCGCGATGCCTCGCACGGAGAGCGGCATGAGCGTCCTCCCGGCCTACGCCCTCGGCGACGCCCGGTTCGAGGCATCCGATCTGCTGCGCAGCATCCCGCTGCTCCCCCGCAACGCCGCTCTCGCTCTTCTCCACGGCTACCGTGCGACCATCTCTCATGCCTACGGGGACGTCTGCAAGTACTACCCGTCGTGTTCGGCCTACGCCGTCGGTGCGGTGCAGCAGCACGGCGCGATCGTCGGTTCGGCGCTGACGGCTCGGCGGATCGCTCGCTGCCACCCATGGGCCGCCGGTGGCGTGGACGACGTCGCCCCTCATAAGAACTTCCGGCACGCGCTGACCCCCCACGGTTTCGTCGTGCCCGCCCCCACCGGAAAGGACTGATCCGCCGCATGGATCTCTTGCTGGCTTCCACGCCCTCCCCGACGCCGCCGCCGGCGGGTGGATTCGACCTCATCGGAACGATCCTCTGGCCGCTGAAGTGGCTCGTCGAGGCCGTGCTCGTCTTCTGGCACTGGCTGTTCACCACGATCGGCCTTCCGCCTGCCGACGGCATCACGTGGGTGCTCGCGATCGTCGGCCTTGTGATCGTCGTGCGATCGGCGATGATCCCGCTCTTCGTACGGCAGATCAAGAGCCAGCGGAAGATGATGGAAATCGCTCCTGAACTGCGGAAAGTTCAGGAGAAGTACCGCGGCAAGAAGGATCAGCTCTCTCGCGAGGCCATGAGCCGCGAGACGATGGCGCTGTACAAGAAGCACGGCACGACGCCCGTTTCGAGCTGCCTTCCCCTCCTCGTTCAGATGCCGGTCTTCTTCGCACTGTTCAGCGTGCTGAACGACGTGACGCGGCACGCGGTGGCAGGGATCGGCGGAGTCGGACTCCTCAACGCGGAGCTGACGCAGGAGTTCTACAACGCGAAGCTGTTCGGCGTCGCGTCGCTGCACGAGACGCTCATCCAGGCATTCGAGACGAGCAACACCGCCGCGATCGTCATCCTGCTGACGCTGGTCGTGCTGATGATCGCCTCGCAGTTCTTCACGCAGCTGCAGATCATCTCGAAGAACCTCTCCCCCGAGGCCAAGACCGGCCAGGCGTACCAGATGCAGAAGATCATGCTGTACGTCCTGCCTTTCGCGTTCGTCTTCTCGGGTGTCTTCTTCCCGCTCGGTGTCGTCATCTACTGGTTCGTGTCGAACCTGTGGACGATGGGCCAGCAGTTCCTCGTGATCCGTGAGATGCCGACCCCCGGCTCGGATGCGGCGAAGGCCCGCGAGGAGCGACTGGCCCGCAAGGGCAAGGCGATCGATGCGCAGGGCAAGGTCGTGCCGATGGAGAAGTACCAGGCCGAGCAGCAGCGTCTCTTCGAAGAGGCCGAGCGCGCCCGCGCAGCGTCTCCCAAGCGGCAGCAGCCCGTCGGCAAGCAGCGCGCGAAGAAGCAGGCCCAGAAGCAGGCGCCGAAGCCGGGCGGTCAGAGCTCTAAGGATGCGAGCCCTGGATCCACCGGCGCCCCTGGCTCGGCATCCTGAATCCCCTCCTCTTCTCTACCAACTCACCTTCGAGGATGACTCCATGAGCACGTCGCCCGACTACTCCTCGATCGACACGTCTGTCGATCGCGCACCCGCCACCGCCGAGCAGCTCGAGGAAGAGGGCGACGTCGCGGCCGACTTCATCGAGGGACTGCTCGACATCGCCGACATCGACGGCGACCTCGACCTCGATGTGCGTGCCGGTCGTGCCTACGTCTCGGTGCAGGCCCCCGAGGGTGGGTCGGTATCGCTGATTGCAGACCCCGACACCGTGCAGGCGCTGCAGGAGCTGACGCGGATCGCAGTGCAGAACCGCACCGGCCGGTTCTCGCGCCTCATCCTCGACGTCGGTGGCTCGCGCGACACGCGTCAGCGTCAGCTCGAGCAGCTCGTTGGCCGGGCCATCGATCGGCTCGAGGACGGGGCATCCCAAGCCTCGCTGCCCGCGATGTCGAGCTACGAGCGCAAGCTCGTGCATGACATCGTCGCCGAGCGCGGCTTCGTCTCGGAGTCTTATGGCGATGGTGCTGACCGGCATACGGTGATTCGCCGGGCTTGATCACGTTTCACGTGAAACATCCATGATTGAGATCGAGCAGGAACCCGCAGCAACTGCAGCGATATTCGGCGACCGCATCGACGTGGCGCGACGGTTCGCCGACGCGCTCGGGAAGCACGGCGAGGAACGTGGGCTCATCGGTCCCCTCGAACCACCCCGCTTATGGTCACGGCACATTCTGAACAGCGCTGTCATCGCGCCGCTGTTCTCGGGCCGTGTCGGCGATGTCGGTTCGGGTGCCGGCCTGCCCGGCCTGGTGCTGGCGATCGCGCGCCCAGATGTGGATTGGGTGCTCATCGAGCCGATGGAGCGCCGTGTCGCGTGGCTTTCGGAGCAGGTCGATTCACTCGGGCTCTCGAACGTCGAGGTGCTCCGCGCACGCGCTGAGGACTGGAAGCGCGGCCCGGTGCTCGATGCGGTGACGGCCCGCGCCGTGAGCGCGCTACGGACACTGGTGCCCATCACCGCTCCCCTGGTGCGCGACGGCGGCGAGCTGATCCTCCTCAAGGGCGCCACCGCGGCGAACGAGATCGAGGCCGCGCAGAAGCAGCTGCGCAAGTTCAAGGTCACGAACGCTCGTGTCGAGGTCGTCGGGGCGGATCTTCTCACCGAGCCGTCTCGGGTGATTCGCGCGACCGTCCGCTGACCGTCGACCCGCTAGGGCGTCCACGACCCGCGGTGGGCAGCGAGTGCGCGGCAGCGGCTCGGTGCGCACTCTTCGCCGACGGCTGTATGGCAGTCTGCGCTCCCCTGAGCGCCGCCCGCCCCCGGGCGCACTGTTTCACGTGAAACGCTCCGCGCGAGATGCCTGCGAGCGGGTCTCGCGCCCACGTTTTGTTCACGTGAAACATCGAACGGCGAAGGTTTGATGGTCCACTGTTCCGACACGTCCCCGGCCGGTCACTTCGAGAGTCGGCACAAGGAGGAACGTACGGCTCCCCGCTCAGAGTCCGGTAAGTGCTCATCAAGAGGCTCCGGTTGGTGATCGGTGAATCTCGATGGTGTGAGACGTCGAGTGATCTGGGACGAGGTGTGGCGTCTTCTGGAGCCGTTGAGGCGGGGACGCCAGCGTGGCGTTCGCGGCCGTGGACGGATCATCGTGGAGCGGTCCGGCCGAGGCGCAGAAGCAGTCCGACACGGCTGGGAACCTCGACTGGGCGGTGTCGATCGATTCGACGATGCCTCGCGCGTCAGCGTGGCGCCGTACTCTGTCGCGACATAGGGGGCTTCGTCGAAGTACGAATATCCGCGGGAAGAGCCGCGTGATCACGGAACTGGCCGCCCCCGCGATAGGCTGACGTGCAGGATTCCCCTCGGTTTCGACGGACGGGGTCGCCCGTTGGGCTGGGTGATCAGCACCCGGAACATCATTGACGCCACGATGATGACCATCGCTCAGACAAGGCCGCCCGCGCCAGCAGTGCTGCGATCGCCCTCGCGACCTCGCTGATCCGGATCAGGACCGACTTGACTCCCGCGGCGGCCTAGCGGACCACTTGGAGCGGTCCTTCCTCAGGCGTCGGCGCCTCGAATCGCTGGAAGTACTCGGTCGCCGTCTGCTCGGTGAGCGGCCAGTCGTCCGCCCGTCTGCCGTGTCGATCACAGATCCGGCTCAGGATCGTTTCGAGACTCGTCGCGATGTAAACGGTGTCCGGTACGATTCCGTGCGGTGCGAGCAGTGCGCGGTACTCGTCGCGTTGTCGTCGAAACCAGAACCCGAAATCGAGCACGACATCCTTCCCCGCTGCGACCTGGCGCAGCAAGCGCGCCTTCAGGTTTGCCGCCACTTCCGCCACCACCTTGCCAGCACCACCTGGCCCGCACATCATCACCACACGGGATTCTGGAGTCCTGTTCGCTGTCACCGGGCCGACTCTACGCGGCGCCCCTGACGTCGGGATTGATGACGCTCCAGTCCGCGCACATCAGTCGATTCATACCCGATCAACACGCCCCACCGGCCACGCGTCGGTTCCTCGAAGACACTCGGCCGAACGGGGTGACGGGGGAGCAATCCTCGAACCACAGGGAGGCCGCCGTGAACCGGCAGACCGCGTAGCGGGCTTGGGGAGGCATCGATATGCGTCGGCAGCCCGGGCGGCCCTGGTTGGGTTCAGTTCGTAAGGGTTGCTCGCGTCGCACGAGCTCGCCCACCGGGCGCCTTGGCGTGTTGGGTGTGCCACCCGCCGAGCATGGGCGAACGCCGCAGCACGCTGCGACCACCGACTGATCCGAGATGAATGAGCCGTCGCGCTAGGCGCAGGCTCCCAGGTCGCAGTCGGCAGCCCGCTCGGTACCCCCGCGGTTCGTCCGCGTTTCACGTGAAACATCCATCGGTCCTCGGGGGTGAAGCATTAATCCGCGGCTCCGCTCTGGTCCACCGTCGCTCAGACGCCTTGGAACGCTTACGTGGACTCACGAGCGTCGCCCCTTCTGTCCTTGGCTTCGACACTCCCGCCCGAATGTTTCACGTGAAACGGCGAAGCTGATTGACGGACGCCGGTCTCGTCAGCGCGCTCCACGCCGCGCCCATGGGACCCCGGAGCGAGAGCGCATCGAGACGCTGATCGAGTCACTCCTGGAGGACCCGATCCGTGGCGAGTGGGCCCGCGCGTCCTAGGCATCTTCTGATATCGCGACGCCAGCTCGCCTCGGGCGATTCGGCCCTCCCGTGACAACCGCAAGCGTCTGAGGGTGAACCGCTCGGGGCACGAGACCCCCTTTCGGATCCGCGCGGCAGTCATGACGCGCTGAGCGACTCATCCGCCCGACTGCGACGGGATCGGGGCCTCTGCGACGCTGTCCATCGAGAGCGAGGAACGACCGAGGTGAGCCTCCGATGGGCTTCTACCTGACCGTCCAGCCGCTCGACCGAGTATGACGAGCAGAGCGGATCGCGATCCCTCGTGCGAGGTGACGCACGCCCTATCGCTCGCCCAAAGGTGGTGTGCGGGCCGTCGACTTGTGTCGTTTCCGAGGCGTGCGAGCTCCTCCCTTCCCCGATCACAGCTGTACAGGAGCCGCCGCCACACCGATGGAGCCAGTCGGTGGGGCACCGGGGTCGGACGACGAACTGGTGGGGAGCTCGAGATCGCGCCCACGTTCTCGCACAACACAACGACGGTGAGGGCGCCAAGTACTCACGATCCCGCCGGCGCATCATTGTCGTGTCGCGACGTGAGTGAGCATCGACGACGCGGCTCTCGACCAGAAGCAAGTGCAGTACTTTGGGGACGCCAAGCACTTCGCCCTCATCAGGGGAGCTTGCCGCAGCTGCCATCGCTCAAGGGAGAAGCAGTCCGGCCGTCTCGTTTGTGAGGCCGCGGTGCGCTGAGGGCTCTAGATCTCCGCCGATGGTGGGCGTGGTCGCCGCTCGATGGTCCCCACCACGGAGCTGATATCACCGGAGGCTTGCGCAAGCGTCTAGCGGGGAGCGAATGCTCGGTGCCGTTCTTGAGCGTCTGAGAGCACGCGTGTGATTCGATGTTTCACGTGGAACGGTCCGTGCCGCAGAGGAGCCGCGGCTTCCGCTGCGAGCGTGAACGAGGGTGTCCATGGCCGGGGCGCGATCTGCACATACCTCTGCACTGACGCACGGAAGTGGGGCTGCCACGTCCAACATCGTCGCGGCTGTATACGTCTCCCAGAGCTTGCCAGCGTGGATCTTCTGAGCCTCCGGGGATGGCCTGGTGCGAGGAGCGGGTCGCCATGCGCTCGTCGCTCGGTGTCAGAGCGCTGAGTCGGCGCTGACGCACTGGGGTTGCGAGGTCGGCAGCGCGTGGGGATGCAGCGTCGCTCGACGAACCGGAGGCCGCGGACTGAACCGGTACGGAGTCTCGACCCGCTCCTTCCCTGCTACGCGACTGGCGAGGACTCCTCGGCCATCGGGGTCCTGGGTCTCGACTCGCTCGCTCCTCGCTCCTCGCTCCTCGCTCCTCGACCCACGGGTGTGGGCGGCTCGGCGGCGGTTCGCAGGAGGGCGGCGGGTTGGCGCCGTCGGAGAGGTGGGGCACTGTTGACTGGAGGTGGCGGAGGTCCCGCCCGAACAGTAAGGAACGCATGAGCAACTGGCTCCGACGGCTGGGGATGGGGGGAAGGCGAGATAGGGTGGAAGGCAATGTTGAGCGGCTCGCACAAAGGGGAGAGTTTCACGTGAAACAACCCGACGAGACCGAGGCTCAGGCATCCCTCTCGTCCGAAGAGCAGCCGATCTCACCGGCGCCGGAGACTCCCGAAGCACCCGCGGACGACTCGTCCGAAGTCTCCCGGAGCGAGTTCGCTGACGAGCAGACACTCACAGACGAGAGCCCTTCAGGCGACGATCGGGACAGTCTGCGGAGCCCGGACGCTGAAGACGGCGCACCGGAAGCCACCGCCCCCGACGTCATCGCGCAGGCAGAACCAGAAGAGGTCGTGATCGCATCAACGGGGGGCGGCACGGAGCCGCCGGCGGACGTGCATGCGACCACCGAAGTACCCGACGCCGACACCGAGCCGGCACCCGACACCGACTCCGAGCATGCGACGGCACCCGACCCCGAACCGGCACCCGACCCTGACTCCGAGCCTGCGACCGAACCCGACGCCGACCCTGAGCCGGCCCTGGACGACACATCCGACGGCGTCCGTGACGAACCTGCCACCCAAGAAGAGGAATCCCCCATCGCGCAGCACGACGGCGCCACCTCGGCGGAGACCGAGGACGACTCCCCGATCGCCCGGGAACTCGCGGACCTGACCGCGCGCCGCAAGGCTCTCGACGCGGCCGAGGTACAGCTGACGGGCCGCACCCGGGTGCTGACGGTCTCGAACCAGAAAGGTGGCGTCGGCAAGACCACGACCACCGTCAACCTCGCTGCCGCACTGGCCGAGCGTGGCGCTCGCGTGCTCGTGATCGACCTGGATCCTCAGGGCAACGCCTCGACGGCGCTCGGCGTTCCGCACACGTCCGACATCCCGAGCGTGTACGACGTGCTCATCGACGAGTTCCCGCTGGCTGACATCATCCAGGTCAGCCCGGAATCCCCCAACCTGCTGTGCGCACCGAGCACCATCCACCTCGCCGGCGCCGAGATCGAACTGGTGTCGCAGGTGGCACGCGAACACCGGCTGAGAGTCGCGGTCGACGAGTATCTTGCGAACCACGAAGGGCAGCTTGACTTCATCCTGATCGATTGCCCGCCATCGCTCGGGCTGCTGACGATCAACGCCTTCACAGCGGCGACCGAGCTCTTGATCCCGATTCAGTGCGAGTACTACGCACTCGAGGGCCTGAGCCAGCTGCTCGGCACGGTGCGGATGATCCAGAAGCACCTGAACCCGCGGCTGGAGCTCTCGACGATCATGCTGACGATGTACGACGGGCGTACCCGCCTGGCACAGCAGGTCGCCGACGAGGTCCGCGAGCACTTCCCCAAGGAGGTGCTCGAGACGATCATCCCCCGCTCGGTTCGCGTCTCCGAGGCGCCGAGTTTCGGCCAGTCGGTTCTGGCCTACGATGGACAGTCGGCCGGAGCCATCGCATACCGCGAAGCGGCTGTTGAGATGATCCGGCGCGACAGCGCCTCGAACGAAAGGGGCATCTGATGGCAGCGAAGCGCACCGGACTGGGCCGTGGAATCGGCGCACTGATTCCGACCAACGAGCAGGTCGACGACCGGCCCTCCGACGTCTTCTTCCCGCGCGCTGTCGCGGTGGATGAGGCCCCTCCCGCCGAGGCTGTGCCCGCCGACTCCCAGGAGAATCTCGTCGCCGTGCCCGGCGCGCACCTGGCCAACATCGATCCGCACGAGATCGTGCCCAACCCGCGCCAGCCGAGGACGCACTTCGACCAGCAGCACTTCGCCGAGCTGGTGCACAGCGTCCGCGAGTTCGGCGTTCTGCAGCCCGTCGTCGTTCGTACCAACGAAGACGGCAAATACGAGCTCATCATGGGCGAGCGCCGCACCCGCGCCGCCCGTGAGGCGGGGCTGACGTCGATCCCGGCGATCGTGCGTGACACGGCCGATGAGCACCTCCTCCGCGACGCTCTGCTCGAGAACCTCCACCGGTCGGAGCTGAACCCGCTCGAAGAGGCCTCGGCGTACCAGCAGCTGCTCGAGGACTTCGGCATCACGCAGGAGGAGCTCGCGACACGGATCGGCCGTTCGCGTCCTCAGATCAGCAACACGATCCGCCTGCTCAAGCTGCCGGTGCCGGTGCAGCAGCGCGTGGCGGCGGGTGTGCTCAGCGCCGGGCACGCGCGTGCGATCCTCTCGCTCGAGGATGCAACTGCGATGCAGCGTCTGGCCGACAAGATCGTGAACGAGGACCTCTCGGTGCGTGCGGCCGAGGCAGCGGCGAAGATTCCGGATGCCGGCGGCACCCGTGCGACCAGACCCCAGGCCGGTTCGCGTCGAGCCCACCTCGACGAGGTGGCCGAGAAGCTCGGTGATCGCCTCAACACCCGTGTCCGCATCTCGCTCACGGCACGTAAAGGCCAGATCAACATCGATTTCGCGACGATCCAGGACCTCAACCGCATCCTCGAGGAGATCGGCGAGACCGGCTTCGGCTCGGACTGAGCGCGGAGCCGGAACTTCCCGTTCGGAGAACGGGACCCGGCGCTACGCGCGAAGCGTGGCCGCTCGTCGGCGCAGCAACGCGGCCTCGGCGTCGTTTCCGGGCAGGTCGGCCGCTTCGAGGTACGCCGTCGCTGCGGCATCCGCTCTCCCGAGGCGTTCCAGCAGTTCGGCGCGGACGGCGTGCCACGGACGGAAGCCGGCGAGGTCGGGCGCGAGTCCGTCCACCACCGGCAGCGCCTCCGCGGGCCCTGCGACCATCGAGACGGCGACGGCGCGGTTCAGTCGCACGACCGCTGACGGCGCCAGGGCCTCGAGCGCGTCGTACAGGGCGAGGATCCTCGGCCAGTCGGTGTCGGCGTAGGTGGGTGCGACCGCGTGGCACTCGGCGATCGCCGCCTGCAGGCCGTAGTAGCCCAGCCCGGACCCTGCGCCGGCGGCCCGCCGCAGCGCGTCACTGCCGCGTTCGATCGCTGCCCGGTCCCAGCGAACGCGGTCCTGCTCTTCCAGGGTCAGCGGCAGCCCTTCCGAGCTGTGACGTGTAGTGAACCGCGAGGACTGGAACTCCATGAGGGCGATGAGCGAGCCCACTTCGGGTTCGCCGGGCATGAGAGCGTCGAGCAGCCGGGCGAGCCGGATAGCCTCGCGGGCGACCTCCGGGCGGATCGGGTGATCGCCGGCGGCCGCCGAATACCCCTCGGTGAAGAGCAGATAGATCACTTGCAGCACGCTCGACAGTCGTTCCGGTCGTTCGCTGCGGTCGGGGACTTCGAACGGCACGCCGGCAGCGCCGAGCGTGCGCTTGGCGCGGACGATCCGCTGCTGGACGGTCGTCACGGTCATGAGCAGGACGCGGGCGACCTGCTGGGTGGTCATGCCCGCGACGGTGCGAAGCGTGAGGGCCAGTCGCGCTTCCGGCGCCAGGACGGGATGGCAGGCGACGAAGACCAGACGCAGCACGTCGTCGTCGATGCGGTCGGGATCGGCGAGCGAAGGAACCGGATCCGTCCCCTCGGCCTCGCGCAGCTCGCTGACGAGGAGCGGCTCGCGCTGCGCGAGCCGCTCCCGGCGGCGCCACCCGTCGATGGCGCGCCGCTTGGCCACGGTCATGAGCCACGCGCCGGCGTTGTCGGGGATGCCCGTGCGCGGCCACGCGGAGAGGGCCTCCAGAAGCGCCTCCTGGGCGAGATCCTCGGCCCACGCGAAGTCGCCGGTGTGACGGGTGAGGGCGGCGACGATCCGGGCGGACTCGTCGCGCCACACCGCCTCGACGGCGCGGCGCGAGGGTTCGTCGCTCATGATCTCAGCGTAAGGCGCGCGGTGACCCGCACCCGCGCCCGCGGGCCTTACCCTGGATTGGTGGCGAACGACGAGCAGACCAGGCGCCCCCGCGCCAGTCTCGAACTTCTTCGCGCCGAAGCGGCCGATGAACTGTCGGTGCTCGTGACCGAGCGCCTGCGTGCCGGCGAAGACCCGTGGGACTTCATGGAAGACCTGCCGAGTGTCGACGAACTCGTGGTGTTCATGTTGCGCGCCGAGAACATCGCCGAGAACGGCGGTGCTCGCCCGAACGCGTCTCGTCACTACCGGGTGTTGCGGCAGATCGCGCTCGACTATCCGCCGCTCACGCGCGCCGTGTGGCGGCTTCTGGGCGACGCCAACACGCACCGCCGCTGGGATGCGAACGTGCGCGCGGATGCGTAACTGGATGCCGCAACCGGCATGAAACGCGAAAGCCCCGGCCATCGGGCTTTCTCGCTGAGAAGGCACCCGACGCCGGGGCGAAGCGGTCGTCTTACGCGATGTAGGACGCGAGATCCTGCTCGAGGGCGAACTTCGGCTTGGCGCCGATGATGGTCGTCTCGACCTGGCCCTTGTTGAAGACCTTCATCGCCGGAATCGACGTGATCTGGTACTTCATGGCGAGGTCGGGGTTCTCGTCGACGTTCAGCTTGAGCACGGTGATCTTATCGGGGTGCTCGGCCTGGATCTGGTCGAGGATCGGCGAGACCATGCGACACGGTCCGCACCACTCGGCCCAGAAGTCCACCAGCACGGGTCCGTCGGCCTGGATCACGTCCTGCTCGAATGTGGCGGAAGTCGTCGCCTTAGCGGTCATGTATTCGTCTCCTTCGGTGGGAAGCCTGCTTCTTGGCGCAACGTTGCGGCTGCCCGCATTGTTCCGGACGTGCTACGCGGCGTCGGCTTGGTCCGTGTCGGCGCGCCCCTGGTCAGCGCCCGGCAGCCCGTCGATCTCGGCGACGTCGGGGGCGGGCGCGCCCGCCTCGCCGAGCGCGGCGAGGTAGTGCTCGACGTCGAGGGCCGCCACGGTACCGCTGCCGGCGGCGGTCACGGCCTGACGGTAGGTCGGGTCGATCACATCGCCCGCGGCGAAGACGCCGGGCAGCGAGGTGCGTGAGGAGCGGCCGTCGACCCAGACCGTTCCCTCGGGCGTCAGGTCGAGCTTGCCGTGGACGAGGTGCGTGCGCGGGTCGTTGCCGATCGCGACGAAGACGCCGTCCAGCGCCAGTTCCGAACGGGTGCCGTCGACGGTGGACTCGAGCACGACGCCGGTGACGGCGTCGTCGCCGATGATGTCGACGACCGCGCTGTTCCAGACGAACTCGATCTTGTCGTTCTTGAACGCACGATCCTGCATGATCTTCGACGCGCGCAGCTCGTCACGACGGTGGATGATGTACACCTTCGAGGCGAACTTGGTGAGGAAGGTCGCCTCTTCCATCGCGGAGTCGCCGCCGCCGACGACGGCGATGACCTTCTCGCGGAAGAAGAACCCGTCGCACGTGGCGCAGTACGACACTCCGCGGCCCGAAAGGCGCGCCTCGCCGTCGATGCCGATCTTGCGCGGCGCCGAGCCGGTGGCGAAGACGATCGAGTCGGCTTCGTGGCTGCCGCCGCTGCCGAGCGTGATCTTCTTGACCGGTCCGGCGACGTCCAGATCGACGACGTCGTCGTAGAGCACCTCGGCGCCGAAGCGCTCCGCCTGCTGCTGCATCTTGGCCATGAGATCCGGCCCCTGGATACCCTCCGGGAAGCCCGGGAAGTTCTCCACGTCGGTCGTGTTCATGAGCTCACCGCCGGCTTCGACCGAGCTGGCGACCACGAGGGGATTCAGATTCGCGCGTGCCGCATAGATGGCGGCGGTGTAGCCCGCCGGCCCCGACCCGATGATGATGACCTGACGCACGAGCGCCCCTTTCGCATGGTTCGTGTGCTTCAACACATCGTAACCGCGGGCCATTCCATCGGCCCGCGGCGCTTCCACGAGGTGAGAAACGGATGCCTCGGCTACGCCCGCCCGCCCGGCAGCATCCGCCGCACCAGCTGCGTCGCCGTGGTGAGCTCGGGAGCGCGCAGCAGCGCGAGGAAGGCGACGTACACGACGAGCGCCACGAGTCCGATGATGGCGGCTCCGACCGCGCCGAGAAGAGGCCCCGACGTGGTCCAGCCGTCGCTGCCGCCCAGCAGCACGAACGTGAGCCATCCGGCGCCTGCCGCGGGCACGCCGGCGATCGCGAACCGGCCGAGCGCCAGCATCCATGATCCGACTCCGATGTCGCCGCGAAGTCGGCGCAGCAGCCACGTCGCGACGATCACCTGGACGACCGTGGCGAATGACTGACCGAGGGCGACGGCGGCGGCCAGCTGCCCTGGGGGAAGGAGGCCGGCATCCAGCGCCCATTCCGCTCCCCACGCCGTCGCCACCACCAGCACGCACTGCAGCAGTGTGAAGAAGAACGGCGTGCGGGTGTCGTCGTAGACGTAGAACGTGCGCTGCACGACGAACAGCACCGCGAGGGGGATCAGGCTGATGAGGTAGCAGAGCAGCACTCCCGATGCCGCCACCGCCTCGGATGAACTGTTGGTGAAGATGCGCGATGCCGGCACGGCCGCGACGGCGAGGGCGGCGGTGGCGGCCACGACGAAGATCCCGAGGGTGCGGATGCTGCGCCCGATGTCGCCACGGACCTCGTCGTGCCGCCCCGCTGCGGCGTGCTCGCTGAGTTGCGTGAAGTAAGGCGTGCCGATCGACAGCACGATGATCGAGTACGGGAGCATGAACAGCAGCCACGCGTTCTGCGAGGCGAAGAAGCCGGGGTCGCCCTCGGCGATGTGCGAGAGCGCCTGCGACTGCACGAGTCCGGCGAGCTGCCCGGCGACGACCATGAGGAACGTCCAGCCGGCGAGCCGCCCGATCTGGCCGAGGCCGACACCCCGCCACCGGAAGTCCGGGCGCACGTGCAGCCCTGTCCGGCGCCAGAAGGCGAACAGGATGCCGGCCTGCACGACGATCCCGAGCGTCGCCGTGCCGGCGAGCACCGCGATCATCTCGGACGTCCAGGCGGTGTCGGCCGTGCCGGAGCCGAAGAGCCAGATGAAGACCAGGAAGCCGGCGATCGAGACGAGGTTGTTGACGATCGGCGCCCACGTGTACGGCCCGTACACGCGCCGCGCGTTGAGCGACTCGCCGACGAGGGCGAACAGGCCGTAGAAGAGGATCTGCGGCAGGCACCAGTAGGCGAAGGCCGTCGCCAGCGCCTGGAGTTCGGGCGGATACTCGGGCGCGTACAGTGCCACCAGCCACGGGGCCGCGAGCGTCGCGAGCACCGTCGTCACCAGCAGCACCACCGTGCCGAGGGTGAAGAGCTTCGAGACGAACGCGCGGCCGCCGTCGTCGTGGGCGGCCGCCTTGACGATCTGCGGCACCACGACGGCGCTGAGCAGGCCCGTGGAGATGATCGCGTAGATGTTGTTGGGCAGCTGGTTCGCGACGGCGAAGGCGTTGCCCGCGCCGGCGAACGCCCCGACCGCCGACACCAGCACGACGGTCCGGAGGAAGCCCGTCAGCCGCGAGACGACCGTGCCGGCGCCGATCAGGACGCTTGCCCGCCCGATGCCGCTCACCGTTCCGGCTCCTCATCGCCACGCCGCCGTCGACGGCGCACCCGCAGCACCGTGCGCACCACGCCGATGACCAGCAGCCCGCCCACGATCACCGCGAGCACCGCGATGCCCGCCGCCTCCCACTCGGCCCACACGTTCACCTCGACGGTCTGCGGCGGCCCGATCGCGACGAACGCGGGGCTGCGCAGCTGCAGCGCGAGCGTCACCTCACCGCTCCCGACGCGTGCCTGAACGGGCACTTCGACACGCGTGTTGCTCTGCGGGGTCGCAACGACGGGGGTTTCGCTCTGCACGTCGAGCCGCAGGTTGCCGGGCGTCGTGTACAGCACGAGGTTGACCGGGTAATCCAGATCGTTCCGCACCCAGAACCGCAGCGACGCACTCGCGCCGTATAGATCGCCCGCGCTGGCGGGCAGCAGGGCGACCGAGCCGAGAGTCTCGGTCGTGGCGGCATGGTGCTCGGCCAGGGCGGTCGGCCACGCGGGGTCGGCGACCCACGCGACGCCGAGCAGCTGCAGGATCTCGGCGCGCTCGGGCCCGGTGAGCATCGACGGGTCGTCGAGGATCGTTGCGAACCGCGAGAGCTCGCTCTCCCGCGTGAGGAGAGCGGATGCTGCCGCAGCACGCTCTTCCTGCGGCTCGATGTCGCGCAGCTCGACGTCGCCGGGTTCGGCGGCCATAACCGCGGTCAGCGATCTCGGCACGACACCCGGCGCTGTGGACGCGGTGTCGATCGCAGTGCTCAGGCCTATGCGGTCGCGGTCTGCGCTGCGCCCCAGCGAGACCAGCAGCGGGCCATCGGTCTCGGCCGTCGCGAACGCGAGGAAGGCGGTCGCGGCGGTGAGGGAGGCGCCGCGCAGCCAGGATTTCTCGCGGACCGATGCCTCCTGCAGCTGCTGCGAGATGTCGGCGTCGAACAAGAGTACGGGGGACTCTCCCGCCCGGCCGTACGCGGGAACCGTGCGTCCGTCGGCGCCCGCGGTGGTCGAGCTCGAAGGGATGACGGTCAGCCCGGCTCCGTCGTCGGAGGTGAGGCTGCCGAGCGTGGCGACGACGTCGCGCGTCGCGGTCCCGTCGGCCGGCCAATACACGCCTTCGCGGGTCGCATCGCCGATCGAGAGCAGCTGCAGCAGATCGGGGAGGCTCGGCTGCTCCGTCCCGGTGTCGGGGGTGGGCGTCACGGTCGGGGACGGTGTCGGGCTCGGTGACGGGTCGGGGGCCGCGAAGTTCGCGGGGTCGATGTAGGCGGTCAACGACGACGGCGACAGCGGCCGGGTCAGGCCGGCTTGCAGCTGGGGCGTGACGTCGGCGTCGCCGAACTGCAGCGCGAAGCGCGAGTTGGGAAGCGCCTCGAGCCGATCGAGCCAATCGACGGCCGTCGCCGGCGCCGACGACCCGAGCACGCGGATCGAGGCGGGGATCGCCGGGTCGACGGCGAGGATGGCTGCCGTGCCGTCGACGCCGTCGAGCTGGCCGATGAGGCCGCCGCCCGGGCCGGTCAGCACCTCGAGTTCGTCGGCGGTCAGAAGTCCCTCGGTGAGCGTGCCGGCGGTGATCGGCACGACGACGCCGAGACCGACCTCGCGGCCATCGTCGGCGGGCACGATCATCGCGCTCGTCGCGGTGACGACGCCGGACTCCGTCGCGTATGACGCGGCGAGCGGGTACACGCCGGGAGCGCGGCCCGCGAGCGCCGGAGCGTCGGCCGCGAGTCCCACGCTCGTGACCTCCTCCGAGCTCGGGGCCACCGGCTCCAGCGCGGCGGTCGCGACCGGGTCGACGGCGACGCCGTCGGTCTCGCCATCGAGCCACGCGGTCAGCGCCTGACGGTCGGGCAGCGGGGCCGGACCCAGCGACAGGGTCACCTCAGCGCCCGGGAGCCCGGCATCCGTCCCGTTCTGCAGCGTGATCGAGGCCGTGAGCGACTCACCGGGCCGCACGATGCCGTTGGCGACCGGCGAGAGCGTGAACACCGTCGTGCCCGGGGTCACGGGCGGCGTCGCGGTGGGGGTCGGCGTCGGATCCGGCGAGGGCGACGCGACCGCCGCCGGGATCGTGAGGGGAGCAAGCAGTGCCACCAGGGCGACCGCACTCGCGGCGATGCCCGCGATGAGGCGCGGCGCCCGGAGCCGGGCACGGCGCCGGGCGGGGGTTCCCGGTGTGGTCACGATCATCCTGTCGGGGGTTCGCTCCTGTGCGATGGCCTGACCGCACGATCGAGTGCGATTCTACGGTCCGACGCTCCGAGCCCCCCGAACATCACCGGCGCGGTTGAATGGTTCCGTGCTCCCCGAACCGGATCCGGCCCTGTGCCGTGCGCTCGCCGCCGACCTCCGAGACGCCGGATTCTCGGCCGAGGCCGTGCGCGCCGCGTGGGGCGATGCCGCCGATGACGCGATCGCGCGCGGATTGCGCTCACCGGCCGATCGCGCCCTGGGTTCTCGCGACGACCCGCTGGCTGTGCTGTGCAGGCTTCTCGTGCTCGGGATGCCGCAGGCGGAGTCATCCGCCGACCGCGCTCTCACACGCACCCGCGCCGCCGGCCTGGCGGGTCTCGGGCTCGTCGACGTCGCCGGCGGCATCGTGCGTCCGCTTACGGTGGTGCGGCCGCAGTCCTTCACCGTCCCCACGCCCCCTCCAGATGCCGCTGGCGCGTCATCCGGAGCCTCCGGGCGCGTGGGCCCAACCCACGGCTCCGGCCAGTGGTGGATCGCGAGCGACCTCGACGAAGCTGCTCTCGGCGGCCCGCTCACCGAGGACCACGTGCTCGGTGTCGGCGGTGCGTCGCTCACGCTTGCGGGTCTGCACCTGCCCACGCCGGCCACGCGTGTGCTGGACGTCGGCGCGGGGTGCGGCATCCAGGCCCTGCGGGCACGGGCGTACGCCGACCACGTCATCGCCACCGACATCTCGGCCCGCGCGCTCGCCTTCACGAGGCTGAACGCGCTGCTGAACGACGTCGACGGCATCGACGTGCGCCTGGGCAGCCTCTTCGAGCCTGTCGCCGGCGAGCAGTTCGACCGCATCGTGTCGAACCCTCCGTTCGTGATCACGCCGCGGGTCGCAGATGTGCCGGCGTATGAGTACCGCGACGGAGGAATGGTCGGCGACGGCGTCGTCGCGGCCTTCGTGACGGAGGTCGGGGCCCACCTCGCGCCGGGCGGGGTCGCGCAGCTGCTCGGCAACTGGGAGACGCGTGACGGTGTCGCGGGGCTGGATCGAGTGCGCGAATGGGTCGCCGCCTCGCCGGTGCCGCTGGACGCCTGGGTCGTCGAGCGCGAGAGCCTGGACCCGCTGTCGTACGCCGAGCTGTGGGTGCGCGACGGCGGCACGCAGGCGGGAACGCCCGGATTCGCCCGGCTCGTCGACGTGTGGCTCGACGACTTCGGATCGCGCGGTGTCACCGAGGTCGGGTTCGGCTACGTGCTGCTGCGCCGTCCGGTCTCGCGCGTGCCGACCCTCGCTCGGTACGAACGGCTGTCGGGATCGACGTCCGGCGGCGACGGCCTCGGCGCGCATCTGGCCGACGCGCTCGCCGCCCACGACCGCCTCGGCGCTCTGGACGACGACCGGGTCGCGGCATCCGTCCTCGTCGTCGCGCCCGACGTCACCGAGAACCGCCACCACCTGCCCGGCGCCGAAGACCCCACCGTGATCGAGTTGCGGCAGGGCGGCGGGTTCGGCCGGGCGCTGGCCGTCGACCCGGGACTGGCGGCCCTGGTCGGAGCATGCGACGGAGACCTGCCTGCCGGCGCGCTCATCGACGCCATCGCGCAGCTGCTCGAGGTAGACGCCGCGGCGCTGCGAGCCGACCTGATCCCCCGCGTGCGGGAGCTGCTGTTCACCGGGTTCCTCCGCTTCGCCTGACCTCGGGCCAGAGGCGACCGCTCGGTAGGCTGGAGTCCATGCTCAACATGGCCGAGGGCGTCGCGCGCCTCGGCGCGCTCGCCGAATCACCCGTCGTCGACACACTCGCTCGCGCGTTCGCCGACGCCGGCTTCGACCTCGCGATCGTCGGCGGACCGGTGCGCGACGCCCTGCTGGGGCGCACCACGAACGACCTCGACTTCACGACCGACGCACGCCCCGACGACATCCTGCGGATCGTCAAGCCCATCTCGAGCGCGCACTGGGACATCGGCCGGGCCTTCGGCACGATCGGCGCCCGCATTCGCGGCGAGCAGGTCGAGATCACCACCTACCGGGCCGACAGCTACGACGGCGTGACGCGCAAGCCCACCGTCGAGTTCGGCGACACCATCGAGGGCGACCTGGTGCGCCGCGACTTCACGGTCAATGCGATGGCCCTGCGCGTGCCCGCGCGCACCCTCGTCGACCCCACGAGCGGCGTGGAGGACCTCGTCCGCACGACGCTGCGCACGCCCGCCGATCCGGCGGTGAGCTTCGGCGACGACCCTCTGCGCATGCTGCGTGCGGCGCGGTTCGCGTCACAGCTCGGCTTCGACGTCGAGCCTGCGACCGTCGAGGCGATGGCCGAACTGCGCGCCACGCTCGAGATCGTGAGCCCCGAGCGGATCCAGGCCGAGCTGGTCAAGCTCCTCGCGACCGACGACCCGGTGCGAGGCATCCGTCTGCTCGTCGAGACCGGCTTGATGCGCGAGTTCCTTCCCGAGGTCCCCGCGCTGCAGCTCGAGATCGACGAGCACCACCACCACAAGGACGTGTACGAGCACTCCCTCACCGTGGTGCGCCAGGCCATCGACCTCGAGAAAGAGCGGAATCCGCGGGCCGCTCCCGACGTCGCGCTGAGGCTCGCGGCGTTGCTGCACGACATCGGGAAGCCCGCGACACGGCGTCTCGAGCCCGGCGGCGGCGTGACCTTCTACCACCACGACATCAAGGGCGCGCGGATGGCGCGCAAGCGGCTGCAGGCGCTGCGCTTCGACTCCGACACGATCGGCTCCGTGACACGCCTGATCGAGCTGCACCTGCGCTTCTTCGGGTACTCCGAGGGGACGTGGACCGACTCGGCCGTCCGCCGTTACGTGCGCGATGCCGGACCCGAGCTCGAGCGCCTGCACATCCTCACCCGCGCCGACGTCACGACCCGCAACGCCAAGAAGGCGGGGCGGCTGGCCCGCGCATACGACGACATCGAGCGCCGGATCGCCGAGCTCGCCGCGCAGGAGGAGCTCAACGCGATGCGTCCCGAGCTCGACGGCAACCGCATCCAGGAGGTGCTGGGCATCGGCCCCGGTCGCGCGGTCGGTGAGGCGTATCGGTTCCTGCTCGACCTGCGCCTGGATGAGGGCGTCATCGGGGCGGATGCCGCCGAGCAGCGCCTGCGGGAATGGTGGGCCGGGCGCGGCTGACCCGCGCCCGGCGCCGAAGGCCGGGTCAGGCGACTCGTCTGCCGCGGGACTCGGCGAGTTCCCGTCCGGACCGCACCGCAGCGGACTCCGCAGCACGCTTGAGTTCGGCCGCGGGCTCGGCGAACGCATCGAGCGCGGGATTCACGCCCACGAGGGTGAAGGCCCGATGGACGACACGAAGGTCGAGACCCCACACGTCCTCCAGCACGCGGCGCAGCCAGCCGGTGGAGTGGTCCCAGCCTTCCTTGGGCGATCCTTCTTCGTAGTTGCCACCGAGCACCGTGACGAGGGTCGCCGGCTTGCCCTGCAGAGCGGTGCCCTGAGGGTCGATGCGCGGGTCGGTGTAGGCCAGGTCGAACCATGTCTTGAAGTGCTGCGAGACACCGTAGTTGTACAGCGGCACCGTGAAGAGGAGCGCGTCAGCGCCGGTGAGCTCATCCGCGAACGTGCGAGACAAGGCGATCGCGTCGCGTTGCGACACGGAGCGCTCCTCCTCGGCCAGGAACCCGCCCTGCACGGCGTCGCGCCACGCGGTGGCGGGCACCGGATCCGACGCGAGGTCGCGATGGAGGACGGTCGACGTGGGATGGGCCGCCTTCCACTCGGTCTCGACGAGGTCGCCGAGTTCGCGGCTGGCGGACGACGCGGGAAGGATGCTCGCGTCGAGGCGGAAGAGGGTCATCTGATCTCCAGTCATATTCTCGTAGTCGCTAAGAAAAGAAGAGCGACTAGCGCGAGACTAGCACGACTACAATGAGGGGGTGGCGGATGAAGAGCGGGCTGGACCCGAATGCGACGAAGCGGTCGCGCTCGCCTTCTCGGTCCTCGGCAAGCGCTGGAACGGCATGATCATCGACGCGCTCAGCGGTGGCCTGCTGTCGTTCGTGACGTTGCGCCGCACGGTCTCCGGCATCAGTGATGCAGTGCTGTCCGACCGTCTCACCGAGCTGGCTGCGGCCCAGCTCGTGACGCGGAACGTGGATCCCGGACCGCCCGTCGCCGTCACGTACGCCCTCACGACCGCGGGCGAGCGCCTGGTGCCGGTGCTTCGAGACCTCGGTCGCTGGGCTGAGGAGAACCTCACCGCGGCTGTCGTCCGCACCTGAGGCTCGCGCGTCGCAGCGACGCGCGAGCGACTCAGACGTCTCGGCTCGGACCCGTCTCGGCATGGCGCTAAGGTGCCGCACGACGGGGGCGCTTAGGGCACGACGACCGCCCTGCCCCGGACATCGCCATGGTGCAGCCTGTCGTATGCCTCGACGGCGTCGTCGATGCTGTACCGCTCGACGTGTACGCTCACCGCCCCGACGCGTGCGAGGTCGAGGACTTCCCTGAGCTCGCTGCGAGAGCCCCAGTACGGTGCCCGCACCGCGGCACCCATGGGCGTCTGGAAGAACCCGGCCGACATCACGCCACCCCCGATACCCACGATGTGCACGAAGCCGTCGACGGCCACCACGGCCTTGGACAGGTCGACGGTGGGCTGCACTCCGGCGAAGTCGAACACGGTCTGAGCCCCGAGCCCGTCGGTGAGCTCGCGAATGCGATCGGCGGCCCCCGCGTCCGACACGACGGTGTGATGTGCACCGACCTCGGACGCGAGTGCGAGCTTCTCTTCGCTGACGTCGACCGCGATCACCTTCGCGGCGCTGATCGCGCGGATGATCTGGATGCCGACGTGCCCGAGTCCGCCCACTCCGATCACCACGGCTGTCGAACCAGGGTAGAGCTTGTGCTCGACGGCCTTGATCGCGTGGTACGGCGTGAGTCCGGCATCCGTCAACGAGACCGTCTCGACGGGATCGAGGTCCCTGAGGGGCACGAGATGCCGTCGATCGTCGACGACGACGTACTCGGCCATCGCTCCCGGCGCGCCGAGTCCCGGAGGCGCGATGCCGAGATCGGCGGCGTACGGACAGTAGTTCTCACGGCCCTCCGAGCACGCGTGACACTGGCCGCAGCCCCACGGTCCGTAGATCGCGTATGCCTGGCCCAGGGCGACGCCCTCGACACCTTCTCCCAGCTTGTCGACGACGCCTGCCCCTTCGTGACCGAGTGTGAGGGGCAGTCCGTAGGTGTACTGCTCCTCGGGCAGGTCCATCAGGAACCAGTCCGAGTGACACAGTCCTGCCGCCGTCACTCGCAGGCGAATCTGCCCCGGACCAGGCTCGGGCGCGTCGATCTCGACGACCTCGGGTCCCGCCCCGATCTTCCGGTACTGCACAGCCTTCATGGCGCGCTCCTTCTGTTCGAAGCCACGCTCTCCAAGGCTGGGGTGCAGCACAAGCCCCTTGCGCCCGTGGTCGCTGAGCCCGCGCCCGGCGACCGATTCCGTCAGTTACCGTCGCGGATGTCTCGTGCGAACCCGTCGGCGTGCGCACGCAGCGCCTCGATCCGGCGCTGCCGTGCCGCCTCGACGTCGAACCCGAGGTAGGCGGGCGGCATCGGCCGGCGCACGTTCGCCGAGCACTCGAACCGCTCGCACAGCATCGTCCCCACGGTGTTGCCGTTGCGACCGGCCTGTCCTCCGCGCCTGGCGCTGAAGAACACGACGTCGTTCGGAAGCGTGACGTCCTCGCACCACGAGCACTGCGCACGTGTGCGCACGCGCTGCTCGGTCTGGCGCAGCAGGATGCCGACCGGCTCATCGTCGACGGGGATGACGATGAAGCCCGCCAACGGCTGCTTCGGGTCGCGCCAGCCGAGGTAGTCGAGGTTCTCCCAGCCCACCTCGGCGAGGGCGGGCAGGACGATGGAGTTGCGCTCGCGCAGCGAGGCGTTGACGAAGGACGACCGGATGTCCTTCTCGGTGAATGCGTGCATGATTCCTTGCTTCACAAAGGGCTCGCCACGGTGGGACGAGAGATCGGATGCCGCGAACCGGCGGTCCGCGGAGGGCTCGGCGGCGTCGCTCATGACGACGCATGCGGCTACCTCCGCTCGGCGCAGAGCGCGCCGACGACCCCCTTACGCCCTGCGGGCGTCGCGAAGCTCAGTGATGGCACGCGACAAGCCTACGCCCGCGACGAACTCGAGCTCCTTGAGTTCTGCCGGGTCAGCGGCTGAAGAACATGCCGAACACCCCGGCCTGCGAGAGGATCCACCACAGGACGACGACGCCCATCACCACGAATGAGATCCAGGGCACGCTGCGCTGGAGGCGGCGTCCCTGCGGCGCGACGCCGGGCGGTGGGCGAAGCGCCGCGAGCGGCGGCGTGAAGGGAACGGTCCCCACGCCCCCCGGGTCGGCGCCGTGTGGCGGGCTCGTCGCGGCATCAGCACTCGCGTCCGTCGGTGCCGAGGCATCCGGCATCGTCAACGCCGCGGCAGCTCGCAGCCGTTCGTCGCGCCACCGCGCCCACTGCGCGAACTTGTCGAGGAGCGCGCCCACGACCGAGAAGAGCCACGCCCAGGTCGCCGGATCGAGCGTCGAGAAGTCGCGCTTGGCGTACAGGAACAACCAGTCGTCGACGATCTCGACATCCAGTGCCGCCGCGTTGTCGATGAAGCGCGCCATGATGTCGGGCGTGAACAAGTACAGCGCGTCCGTCTCATAGCCCTCGGGGCAGTAGAGGGAGAAGAAGCGGTCGAAGTCGCCTTCGAGGCTGAGGCGCTGGTCCTTGTCGAAGGTCGCGGGCAGGTTCGAGCCGAACAGGCCGTTGTTGCCGGTGGCATCCAGCACGATGTGGGGCAGTGGCACGTCGAGCTTGACGGCGACGTACCCCCACGTGTGCGTGCTGCGGTTCTTGCCCGAACCGGTGGTGTAGCGGTAGTTCGCGAACTCCACGAAGCGCGGGCGGTCGCCCCGCACGAGGTCCGACGCCTGGCGTGAACTGCCCAGCGAGAAGATCATCCCCGGCAGCGCGGGGTTCGCGAGCCGCGGAAGGTAGCTCATGCCGTTGGCCCGCGCGAAGCGGTCCAGACGCAGCATGCGGACGTTCGCGGATCGCCGGGCCGTGAGCGTCGCGAAGAGGAGAAGGGCGACGATACCGCCGACGATCACGACCGGGATGAACGCGAACAGGGCGCCGGCGCCGTCGCCCGCGGCCGACGCCGCCACGGCGACGATGGTGCCGACCATCGTGAAGAAGACCGAGACGAACACGATGCCCACCGCCGCGATGACGATGATCCCGACGACGTTCGCGGCCGGCATCCGGCCCGTGCGTCGGAGTTCCTGCGCGAACGTGCGCGCCGCCGCCGGGTCCACCGGCTCGCCGAGGGGTCGCGCGTCGAACGGGTACGCGGCGGCGGCGGGCGGCGGCATCCCGCTCACCGGTTCACCTCGTCGGCGTCCCACTGCAGCGATGCGCCCTCACGGATCCCGAGCGCCTCGAGCCGCGGATCGGTGCACAGCGCGTGCTGCAGCTCGGAGGAACCGGCCACGATCGTGGAGTCCCAGTCCACCTCGCTCACCATGACCCACGCCCGGTCGGCCGGCCACACGATGCTGGGCGACTCCGCGCGCGGCGGGAATCCGTGGTCATCACCGACGCGATCACGCCACGGAACGGTGCGCACCCAGTCCGGATCGGCAAGCTCCGACATCGCGGTGCAGAAGAGGACGAAGTCGCGATTCGGCAGGCTCAGCCGTGGGCCGCGCGAGATCTCTTCCGACAGGATGCCGGGCTGCCATGTCGGCCGGCGGAAGACGTCGTTGAAGACGTCACGGGTCGAGCGGGCCAGGAACTCGAGGTGATGCCCGGCCTGCGCGTCCGCGGCGTCCGGCTCGTTCACAGCGGTGAGGAGTACGCGCGAAGGGCCGTACCCCATCGCGCCCACCAGGCCGCCCCAGCCCTCCCAGAGCGCGACGAAGCCGTCGTCCGGAGTCGTCGTGTGAGCGGCCGCGACGCCGGCCACGGCGCTGAGCGCCGCGGCATCGAGCTGCCCTTCCTGAGGAGCGTCGAACTGCCAGCCGTCGGCAGACTGCGCCTGCTGCCACGCATTCGGGTCCCAGTCCCTGCCGCGGGCGCGCACGAGCGAGCCCCACTGCGCCCCGCCGTGCATCTCGGTGCCGAACGACTGGGCTGCATCGGCCCACCTCGCGGCCGTGGTCTCGATCTCGACCTGACGGCGGACGAAGTCCTCCCATGCACGCCGATTCTTGTCGTGCGGGAGTGGCGGCCATTCCCCCTCGACCGGGCGCGATCGGGTCGTGCCGTGGAAGACGCGCGTATAGAAGGGGAACCCGCGGGGAACCACATCGTGCATCGTCCCCCGCCAGGGGTCGTCGATGCGATCTCTGATCCATGCGCCGGCCGCGACGTCCGCCGTCCACTCCATGACGCCCACGGTACCGGTGACGCTCCGCATGGACCGGGATCCGCCGTCAGGGATGCCCCGAACCTGTGATTCGGCGCGGGCCGGGCCATCCGGTACCATAGGAGGGTTGTCCGCACGCGCCCCGCATCTCACCGATGGGATCAGGGCGCCAGAAGCCGGATGACGTGCACACACACCCTCCTGCTGCCGGGAAATGCCCGACAGCCGTTCTAGTCCGAAGGAGGTGGGTAAGTGACGCACCAGTACGAACTCATGGTCATCCTGAACCCGGAGATCGACGAGCGCCAGGTCGGCCCGAACCTCGACAAGTTCCTGAAGGTCATCACGAATGATGGTGGCTCGATCGACAACGTCGACATCTGGGGCAAGCGCCGTCTTGCTTACGAGATCCAGAAGAAGACCGAAGGCATCTACGCCGTCGTCAACTTCACCGCGTCGAGCGCAGCCACGCAGGAGCTCGACCGTCAGCTGAAGCTCAGCGAGCAGATCATGCGCACCAAGGTGCTCCGCGCCGAAGAGGCGATCGCGATGATCGCGTCCGAGAAGCAGCGTGCCGACGAGCGTGCCGCCCGCAAGACCGCCAAGGCAGCGAAGGCCTAAGGGTCATGGCCGGCGAGACGATCATCACCGTCGTGGGAAACCTCACGGCTGATCCCGAACTGCGATACACGCAGAACGGCCTCCCCGTCGCGAACTTCACGATCGCGTCGACGCCGCGCAACTTCGACCGCCAGGCCAACGAGTGGAAGGACGGCGAAGCGCTGTTCCTCCGCGCGAGCGTGTGGCGCGAGTTCGCCGAGCACGTGGCCGGTTCGCTGACCAAGGGCATGCGGGTCATCGCGACCGGCCGCCTCAAGCAGCGCAGCTACCAGGATCGCGAGGGCAACAACCGCACCGCGATCGAGCTCGAGGTCGACGAGATCGGCCCGTCGCTGCGCTACGCGACCGCTCAGGTCACCCGCGCAGCCGGTGGCGGTGGGGGCGGTGGCGGTGGGGGCGGCGGACAGTCGCGTCCCGCGCAGGTCGCCGACGAGCCGTGGTCGACCCCCGGTTCGGCCAACGCCGGCGGCAACGCCGACGCGTGGGCTGCCCCGGGCGCCTACGGCGACGACACACCCTTCTAAGGGCTGATCTCAGAAGCAGATTCCGGATGCCGAGGCTTCGGCATCCGATCAAGGAAACGTAAGGAAAACCCATGGCTGGAAAGGCAACCGGCGACCGCCGGAAGCCGCGGAAGGGCGCGAAGAACGCCGCCCCCGCGAAGGCGATCCGTGTCGGCGTCATCGACTACAAGGACGTCGCAACTCTTCGCAAGTTCATCTCGGAGCGCGGCAAGATCCGCGCCCGTCGTATCACCGGTGTCTCGGTGCAGGAGCAGCGTCTGATCGCCCGCGCGATCAAGAACGCGCGCGAAATGGCGCTCCTGCCTTACGCCGGCGCTGGCCGCTAAGGAGTACCGACATGGCAAAGCTCATTCTCACGAACGAGGTCGCCGGGCTCGGTGGCGCCGGTGACGTTGTCGAGGTCAAGAACGGGTACGCCCGCAACTACCTCATCCCCCAGGGCTTCGCTGTTGCGTGGACCCGCGGTGGCGAGAAGCAGGTGGCGTCGATCCGCGCCGCCCGCGAGTCGCGTGCGATCCACGACCACGAAGAGGCCGTCGCTCTCAAGGACGCCCTCGAGTCCAACAAGGTCCGCCTCGCCGTCAAGGCGGGTGCAGAGGGTCGCCTCTTCGGTTCGGTGAAGACCACCGACGTGGCCGACGCCGTCAAGGCCGCGGGCCTGGGCGACCTCGACAAGCGCAAGATCCACATCACCTCTCCGATCAAGTCGGTGGGAGAGCACGAGGCGACGATCCGTCTGCGCGACGACCTCACCGCCGTGATCACCCTGCAGGTGGTCGCCGCCAAGTAAGGCGCGAACAGCAGAACGGATGCCGCGGACCGGTGCTTCTGAGCACTGAGTCTGCGGCATCCGTCGTTTAAACAGAACGGATGCCGCGAGCCCCCCGGTTCGCGGCATCCGTCGTCTGTTGATCCGGATCGCAGCGGCCCGATCCAGGCATGGTGGGTAGCTGCGATCCGGAAGAGAGAGGTGCGGGAGGGCCGGCTGGGGAACGGCCCTCCCGCGTGCTCACGCGGGTGGGGGCGCGGGGCGTTCGGGGAACGCGAGGTGCCCCACGCCCTTTACGCGGAGCGGCGCCGCGACACGCGCGCGATCACGCCTGCCATCAGGAGCAGCAGCCCCATCAGCAGCGCGGGAAGCGCGCCCGCTCCTCCTGTCGTGGCGAGTCCAGAGGCGTCACCGGCCGCCGAGCTCGATCCCGTGACGGTGTTGTTGCCGCCGTCACCGGGGTTGCTCGGAGTGCCCGGGTCCGTCGGGTCCGTGGGGTCCGTCGGGTCCGTGGGATCGGTCGGGTCCGTGGGATCGGTCGGATCGGTCGGGTCCGTGGGATCGGTCGGATCGGTCGGGTCCGTGGGATCGGTCGGATCGGTCGGGTCCGTGGGGTCCGTGGGATCGGTCGGGTCGGTGTCGCCGAGCAGGTCGGTGAGCAGGTCATCGACGAGGCCGGTGTTGTCGGTCGCATCGGCGACGTTGTCCGCCGCGTTCTGCACCGTGTCCGAGACCGCACCGATCACGTCGCCGCCGTTGAGCAGCTCGTCGACGATCGTGCCCGCGTCATTGAGCCCGTCGTTCACGAGACCGTCGATCACCTGGTCGGCGGTGTTCTCCGTCGCGTTGGTGATCGTCGTGCCGAGGTCGGAGCCGAGGTCCGACACCGTGGTGCCGAGGTCCTCGATCACGTTGTCGATGTCTCCGTCGAGCAGGTCGTCGATCGTGTTGTCGCCGTTGTCGACGAGGTTTCCGACGAGTCCGCCTTCGACGAGGATGCCGTCGCCCACGACGTCGTTCAGACCGGAGTCTTCACCGAGCAGGCCATCCAGGATGACGCTGCCACCGGTCGTTCCGGTTACGCCGTCCAGCAGGTCGCCGACCGGGTCGGTGACAGGCGCGACCGTGCCGTCGTTGCCCAGGATCGGGTCGAGGACGCTGTCACCGGCGAGCCCGTCCAGGAGGCCGTTGTCTTCGGTCAGGCCGGTCAGCAGGCCGTCCGCGTCATCGACCGGCGTGGCCGGCGTCGACGTCGGGCCGCCCTCGAGAGTGGTCTCGAGTGCGTCCTGGGCGAGGCCGGTGGTGTCCGTCGCGTCGGCGGTGTTGTCGCCGAGGTTCTGGACCAGATCGCTCAGGTCCCCGCCTGCGTCGCCACCGTTCTGGACTCCGTCGAGGAGGTCCACGGTGTCGGTGAGCAGGTCGTCGACGATGCCGTCGATCACCTGGTCGTCGGTGTTGGCCGCGGCGTCGGTGACCGTCTCACCGAGGTCGGCACCCAGGTCCTCGACGGTGGTGCCGAGGTCGGTGACGGCCGCGTCGAGGTCGCCGGCGGCGACATCGTTCACGACCGCATCGACGTTCGATGCGACGTTTCCGACGGTGCCGCCCTCGACGAGCGCACCGTCCCCGACGACGTCGTTGAGAGCGCTGTCGTCGCCCACGAGTGCGTCCACGACGGTGGTGCCGGCGGTGGTGTTCGTGACTTCGTCCACGACCTCGGCGACGGCGTCCGTCACGGGAGCCACTGCCCCGTCGTCGCCCAGGATCGGCTCGACGATGCTGTCGCCGACGAGCGAGTCGACGAGTCCGTCGTCGGCGACGACGGACGAGAGAAGGTCGGGATCGGTTGGTGGTTCGGCCGCGTTGGCGACCGTCGCGCCGAGCAGCGTGATGCCGCCGGCGAGAAGCGTGCCCCAGAGGGCGCGCTTGATGAAAGTGCGCATGATGTTCCCCTTAATGGATTGATCGGAAGACAGCGCGTGAGGACGCGCCGACGCTCAGCCGCCGATGCTCGCAGAGGCGAGGAAGGCGGCGGTGAGCCGATCAGTCAGGGGAGACGTCGGTGGAACCGACAGGCGCCGGCGGGGCGTCATCGTCCTCGGGGCCGGCTCGATGCGTCCAGGCACGGTCTGCATCGAGGGGTCCGAGGGCCGAGATCGCCCAGGCGCCGGGACCCGCACCACCGGGTCCCGCGGAAGAAGAGGCGAGGCAGAGTCCTGCCCCGTTGCCGGGCACACCAGAGGTGCCGGGCAGGGTCGCCGAAGGGGCGACCGAGCTGTGGACGACGGCTGGGTCGCCATCGGAAGACCACGCCGCCGAGAGGGATCTCGGCTTCGCGTAGGTCACGGCCGCGGCATCCGCCACCGTCTGGGTGAGCGCGTCGGCCGCGAGGATCTGACCGGCGTCGGTCTGCCCGGGCAGAGCCGGGACAAGCGGGAGATCCGGGATGCCGGGAAGCCCCGGCGTGCCCGGGGCGCCCGGGGCGCCGACCGGGGGCTGACCCACCGTGGCGCCGGTCTCGTCGACCGCGTCGACGACGCCGCCGAGAGTGTCGTCGACGGTCTCGCTCAGATCGGTGACAGCATCGTCGAGTCCGATGCCCGAGACGATCCCGCCGACGACGGGAACCTGGGTGACGACATCGACCACGGGCTGCGTGATGCCGCTGACGACGCCGCCGGCGACGACGTCCGAGACTGGCTGGGTGACCGCGGTGACGACGGCGCCCACCGACTGGACGACCTGGCTCACCGGCTGCTGCACGGGAGCGGGCGCCACGTCGACGACGCTGTTCACCACGCCGGTGACTCCGGACGTCACGCCGGAGACGGTGCCGGTGACGGTCGACGCGGTCTGATCGACCAGCGATGTCACAGCACCGAGAGCACCCCCGAGCAGGCCGTCGTCGGACTCCGCTGCGTTCGCGTTCGAGGCGCCGAGGCCGAGCACGAATGAGAGAACGATCCAGGCGAACGTGGCAGCGACCCCGATCAGGGCCACTCGCACGACCTTGGGCAGCTGCCTCGAGGTTGCGATCTCCACGTTCACCTCCCACGACGATCAACGCCACACGCTCCGGGCGGAACGTGCGTGAGGGTGCCTGGATCTCAGAGAGTACGCCTCCGAGCGCTGCGTGTCCAGCATTCTCGCGGGTTGTCGCGGGTCGCGGCCTCGTTGTGCGATGACATGCGCGTATTGGCGCTGAATCGCCCGAACTTTGTACACAGGCGGGTCGTCGGCGCACAACCTTCAAGCGGCACTTCAACCACATCTTCCTCCACAGGCTGTGGAACTGGAAAGCGCAGGTCAGGGGCGTGATATTTGACCCCTCCCTACGAAATGGAGGAGTTTGTCCACAGCGGTTGTTCACAGGTCTGTCGGCGTTTCTTGCAGACTCTCCACATAGTTATCCACAGGCTGTGTTGCGTGTCTGCGAGGCTGTCCTTAGCGTGGGGTGCGGCCCACTCGGGAAGGGCGTCCGCGGGTGCGTGACCAGCGCCGCTCCTCTTCGACATCGTGCGCCACGGCGGTGAGTCGCTCGCGTCTGCCCGTGGTATCGCCCCATTCGGCCGGGCGATGTCGGACCATGCCCGGATGATGTGAACGACCGATCAGGAGGACTCGCACCCTATGTCGATCGCTGACATCTCCGAAGAGCGCATGGGCGGCCCGCGCGAATACGAGCGCACTCCCCCACACGACCTGCTCGCCGAGCAGAGCGCCCTCGGCGGGATGATGCTGTCCAAGGATGCCGTCGCCGACGTGATCGAGACGCTCCGAGGCACCGACTTCTACATCCCGAAGCACGAGCTGATCTTCGAGGCCATCCTCACCCTCTACTCGCACGGTGAGCCGACGGACGTGGTCGCCGTCACCGACGAGCTCATCAAGACCGGCGAGCTGCAACGCGCCGGGGGCGCCGACTATCTGCACACCCTCACGTCGATCGTGCCGACGGCGGCGAACGCCGGCTACTACGCGTCCATCGTGTCCGAGCGCGCGCTGCTGCGCCGCCTCGTCGAGGCCGGCACCAAGATCGTGCAGATGGGCTACTCGGGCCAGGGCGAAGCGCTCGATCTCGTCAACAACGCGCAGGCCGAGATCTACTCGGTGACCGGCACCGAGGCGGCCGAGGACTACGTGCCGCTGACGATCGCGGTGGATGCGGCGGTGGAAGAGATCGAGGCGGCTCGCGGTCGCGACGGTCAGATGACCGGCATCCCCACCGGCTTCGCGGGTCTCGACCAGCTGACCAACGGCCTGCACCCCGGGCAGATGATCATCATCGCGGCGCGTCCCGCGATGGGTAAGTCGACGCTCGCCCTCGACTTCGCCCGTGCGGCGGCGATCAAGCACGACATGCCGACCATCTTCTTCTCGCTCGAGATGGGGCGCAGCGAGATCGCGATGCGCCTGATGAGCGCCGAGGGTGCGGTGCCGCTGCAGTCGATGCGCAAGGGCACGCTCGACTCTCGCGACTGGACGACGATCGCCGCGACCCGCGGACGCATCAACGACGCGCCTCTCTACATCGACGACAGCCCCAACATGACGCTCGTCGAGATCCGGGCGAAGTGCCGCCGGCTCAAGCAGAAAGCCGGACTGAAGATGGTGGTCATCGACTATCTGCAGCTGATGACGTCGGGCAAGCGCGTCGAGTCGCGTCAGCAGGAGGTCTCGGAGTTCTCGCGGGCGCTCAAGCTTCTGGCCAAGGAGTTGCAGTGTCCGGTCATCGCACTGTCGCAGCTGAACCGTGGTCCCGAGCAGCGCGCCGACAAGAAGCCGGCCCTGTCCGACCTGCGTGAGTCCGGCTCGATCGAGCAGGACGCCGACATGGTGGTGCTCCTGCACCGCGAAGCCGCCTACGAGAAGGAGAGCCCCCGCGCCGGCGAGGCGGATCTCATCGTCGCCAAGCACCGTAACGGCCCGACCGACACGATCACGGTCGCCTTCCAGGGCCACTTCTCCCGCTTCACCGACATGGCGCCGGGGGACTTCGGATAGGGCGAGGGGAGATTCGTCCACCCGGGTGATCGACGACGCGTCGAACTCCGGGTGAGCCGACCGGCTCCGGCTCAGTCCAACTCGGGCGCGATCGCGAGCATCGTGTGCTGACCGTTCAAGCCCTCGACCATGACGAGCGTGCAGGCCGTCACCCGTCCGCGTGTCACGCTGTCGACCGCCAGATCGGGCAGCGGCTCGAAGGGGTAGGGGTTCGCGAAGAACGGCAGACCGCCATTTCCACCTCGCGACACGTGGGCGTGATTGAGATACCGGATGCCGGTGTCGAGATCGAGCAGGGCGGGATAAGTGAACGGCTCGAAACGCGCGTCCTTGTGCCGCTTGTTCTCCGGGCGCGGATCGGCGAAGCGCGTGATCTCGACCCGATGGCCGACCGGGATGGGCGCGGGAAAATTCACGGCGAGGTGAAGAGCCATGCCTTCACTCTGTCACGTCGATGTCGCCCGGCCGTCGCTGTGGTGCCCCCGGGTCCCGGTGGCACCACAGCATTCGGCCCATCGACGATGGGCGCGAGCCCGGCATCCGTCTCGGTTCGGCTCGGCGCTACCAGGCCGTCCAGCCGCCGTCGACGACGAGCTGCGTGCCGGTGACGAAGCTCGCCGACGGCGAGGCCAGGAAGACGACGGCACCGGAGATCTCGCCCGCGCGCCCCACCCGGCCCAGCGGAACCCGCGACGCGAGGTTCTCTACGAAAGTCGTCTGGGAACCCTGGCCGGCGGGGTTGGGAAACGGACCCGGGATGACGGCGTTGACGGTGATCCCGTGCTCGGCGAGCCGTACCGCCTGATAACGCACCAGCTGGCCGACGCCCGCCTTCGCCATGCCATACTCCACCGGATTGATGGGGATGCCGGCGGGATAGTTCGCCGGGTCGGGGCTCACGACGCCGTACATCGATCCGAACTGGACGATACGGCCACCGCTGCCGCCCGGTTGCGAGAGCATCGCCCGCTCTGCCGCGCGACCGAACCAGAAGGCTCCCTGCAGAGTGACCGCCACCCCGGCGGCCAAGCCGGGGGCGTCCAGTTCGTCGTAGGTCAGCCCGGAGTGCGTGGCACACAGATTGACCGCGATGTCGAGCCTGCCATGCCGCTCGACGATGTCTGCCGCCTGCCGGTCAGGCGCGTCCGCGTCCGCGACGTCGAGTTCGAGGGCCTCGGCGAGCAGGCCGTCCACTGTCAGTTCGTCGGCGATCCGCTGCGCCTCGCCGAGTCGTCGATCGGCGACGACGACGTGCGCCCCGTGCTCGGCGAGTGCCCGCGCCACTTCGCTGCCGAGCAGACCGGCGCCGCCGGCCACCCACGCCACCTGACCGGTGAGGTCGAAACGATGGGCGTTGATCATACGTGCTCCACTTCGTACGTCGGCCACAGGGCCGGGTTGACCAGGTTGAGTGTGCCTGCGGGCAGGACGCCCGCCACCGCCTCGCACTCCTCCCGCGCAAGCGGGCCGCGTGCGACCTCGTCCGCCACGCCATCCAGCTGCGCTGCCGAGCGGACGCCGATGACGACGGCGTCGATCCACGGCTGGGCGAGCGCATAACCGATGCAGAGGCCAGCGGGTGTCCGGCCTGTCTCGGTGGTGAGCCCTGCGATGCCGGAGGCCGCTGCTCTCGCGCTCGGCTCGGCGCCGCTCGGCCACAGCGACGGCTCCGGATGCAGCAGCAAGCCCTGCAGGAACACCGATCGCGCGACGATCGTGACGTCCGGGCGGGCCGCGAGCGCAGCCTCGACGTCAGCACGCAACCAGCGTCTGTCGAGCAGGTTGAACGGAAGCTGCACCGCGCCGAGGTCCGTGACGGCAAGGGCCGCGACGAGTTCAGCGGGTTCGGAGACCGAGACGCCCCACGTGGTGAGCAGGCCGTCGTCGCGTGCCGATCGAAGGGCGCGGACGGCCGCCCCTTCTGCACGGGACAGGTCGACGGCGCGGTGCAGCAGCACCGTGTCGACGCGCTCGGCGTGCAGGTGCGTCAGCGAGGCTGCCAGACTCGCGCGAACCGCGGCCTCGACGCCTCGCGCGTCATCGAGGTCGGTCAGGGGCAGGGCCTTCGTCACGAGGGGAAGCTCCGTCGCCACTCCCGCTGCTCGCGCCCGTCCGATCACGGCCTCGCTGGCGCCGTAGGCTCGCGCCGTGTCGACGGCCGCGCAACCCAGGCGGGCGGCAAGGTCGAGTACAGCCCGCGTCTCGTCATCGGTCGGGGCGGGCTTGCGGCGACGGCCGTATGGCTGGCCTAACTGGGCCGCCCCGACGATGAGTCGCGAGGCTGGGCGAGCCGCCCGGCCAGGTTCAACCATGCGCGTCCGTTCTCTGCGGTGGGGTGGTGGGCTCGACGGGAGTACTGTCGGGTCCGTCGTCTCGGGGTGCGTCCGTCAGCGGGTGACGGTCACCGTGAGCGGTTGGCTCTCGGTCGTTCCGGCCGCGTTGCGGAACTCGACTGTGTACACATTGGCTCCGGGCTGCTTGCCGGTGACCTCGAGGGTTGCGACCTGCGCCGACGGGGTCGCCGCCGTGAGGTCGCCGGATGCGACATCCACCCCGTTCTCGCGGAAGACGTACGATGTCGCGTTGGTGCCCCACCAGAGATTCGCGCTGACCGTATAGGTGCCGTCGCCGTCCTTGTTCGGCGCGCTGAGCACGGGGCGGGCGGGGGCGGCGTCGGTGACCTCGATCCTCAACGGAGCGAGCTTCGAGGATCCCCTCGAGTTGATGAGCTCGCCGGTGAACTCGTACTCACCGTTCGGCAGGCCCTCGATCTTCACGACGGTGTGCTGCGCGTGGGGGGAGTCGAGGTCGAGCTCCTGTACCGCGACGAGATCGCCTTCCCGGTAGAGACGGAAGATGCTCGCGTTCTCGCCCCACCAGAGGTTCATCGATACCTCGAAGTTCCCGTCATGAAGGCCCGTGTTCCAGCCCTCGTTCGATGAGAGCTTCCCCGCGGCCGGGGCGGCATCGGCCCCGTCCGCCGGCCGGTAATCAGCCGCCGTCGTGAAGACCGCGGTGAGCGTGCGCGCCGTTACGTTGTAGCCGAGGGTTATGAACTCACCCGGCGCGATCTCGACGCTGGACGGGTTGCCCTGATCGCCGTTGCCGGCGTCGTAGATCGGCACCGCGTTCGCAGCGTACCCATCCCAGTCCATCGCCGGGTCCTCGATCAGCACGCCCTGCGTCGGACGCCCCGCGAGCTCCGGGTTGCCGTAGGTAAGCAGCACTTGCCCCGCTTGCGTGTACAGCTGGTGGTGCGACTGGGCGGGCAGGTCGGTGGCGACCGGATCCGACCAGGTGCGGCCGTCATCGAAGGACCGACTCAAGTAGGCCCGGATCGGCGACGAGGTCGAGCGGCTCAGCGCGACGATCTCGCCCGAGGGCAGCGGTGTGAGGTTCGGTTCCTGGAACTTGATCACCGGGTCCGCGGCCACGGTGATCGTCTCCGGATCCCACGTGAGGCCGCCGTCGGTGCTGCGCACGACGGACGAATGCTCCGGAGTTGTCATGTCGGGTGCGCCGTAGAGCGGCGCGAGCAGGTCACCGTTCGAGAGCTGGACGATCGGTCCGTGGCTGGCAGCCCACCCCTCGGCCCTACTGGTCGAGCTGCTGAGGTCGTTGGACACGAAGATCGGGTCCGACCAGGTCTCCCCGCCGTCGGTCGACCGGACGAGGAACGGCTGCACCGCGGTCGGGCCCGCCCAGTTGTAGTCGAAGTAGGTGAGCAGGATCGTGCCATCGGTCAGTTGCACGAGCTTCGGGTCGCGTGCGTCGTGGGGCACATCGACCGCCATAGCGGAATCCGTCCATGTCTCACCGTCGTCGCTCGAGGTGGTGACCTTGATGTTGCCGCTCGGGGCGGTGTGCCCGCTCGCCTCGTAGTAGGCGACGAGCAGTCGGCCGTCGTCGAGCTTGATCACGTCGGGGAACCGGATCTGCACGCCCTGCGGCGCCGTCGCGACGGTCACGTGCCGATAGGCGTTGATGGTGATGAACTGCTCCGCCACCGATTCGATGCCCGCGGCGTCGGTGACGACTGTGCGCAGTGTTCCGCTCAGTGCCTCGGGGAAGATGTGGGTGATGGATGCCGTCACCCATCCGTCGCCGTCGGCGCCGCTGAGCGACACCGGGAGCTGCTCGCCGATGAACGTGCTCACAACCGAATAGCCGCTGGGGTCTCCTCCTTCCGCGATGCGGAACCGTGCGATCGGGGCGTCGACGACCTCGACTCCCTTCACGGCCCCGGCGAACAGGGGTTCGATCGGCACGCCCGCGAACGCGTCTTCGGGCAGAGCACCGGCGACTGCGAGGTCGTCCACGTAGAAGTCGATCCCGGTTGCGGCGGTGCCGGCGGAGGCGAAGTACACGTTCCCCATCGCAGTGGATGCCGCGACACGGACGGTGGTCTGGAAGCGCATCCCGTTCACGATGAGTTCCGCGCGCTCGAGGGTCGCGTTGATGGTCACGTCCTGCCACGCACCGAGTGTGGCGCCACCGGGAACGGACGCGATGGTCGCCCACCCGGAGCCGTTGTAGGCCTGCACCCGTAGGTCAGGTCCGTCCTGGGCGAAGACGAATCGCCACACCCCATTGCCGTTGTCGCCGGGGCCGCCCATCAGGGCGACGATCATGCTGTTCGACAGCTGAGCCGGTGAGAGCCGGAACGCCACGGAGCGCTCGGTCGACAGAGGGTACGCGCACTGCGTGCGTGTCTGTGCCGCCGCCGTCTGGTCGTTGAGGCGCATGGCCCGGTTCGAGTCGGCCGCTCCGCCGAAGGCTGCCTGGGCGACGGTGACGTCGCCGACGCTCGTGCACTCAGCCGGTGCCGTGCCGACAGGCTCAGCGTCGAATGTGCGCACGGTTGCGTCTGCGGGCGCTGCGGACGCGACCGTGGCCGGGAGGACGGCGAGCGCGAGGCCGATCGTGGCGACGACCGCGACGGCCCGTCGCCGGAATGCACGCGGGGTTTGGGGTTTCATCTCCAGCTCCTGTTCCTGTTCACCTGTTCGATCAGTGGTCTGGGTCAGTACCGGCCGAGGTCGTCCGACGGACGGCGCTCCTCGCCGGCTCGCCACGGGTGTGCGAGCGGTCGGGAAGAAGGATCTGGCGGATGGCCCGGCCTTCGGCGAGGGCATCCATCGCGTCGTTGAGATCGTCGAATCCGATGCGGCCCGAGATGAGCCGCTCGACGGGAAGTTGGCCCGCTCTCCACAACTCCTCGTAGCGGGGGATGTCGCGGGAGGGTACCGACGAGCCGAGGTAGCTGCCGACGATCTGGCGCGCCTCCGCCGTGATGGTGAGTGGAGACAGCTCGGACCGCGCGGATGGAGGAGGAAGCCCGACGGTGACTGTCGTGCCGCCGGGTGCGGTCGCCGCGAACGCCGTCTCGAAGGCGCGCGGATGGCCCGCTGCCTCCACGACGACGGGTGCCCGGACTCCGCTGCTCTCGAGATCGGCAGGAGTGAGGGCGAGTTCGGCGCCGAGTTCGCGCGCGATGGCGAGCTTCGACCCCAGCGCGTCGACGGCGATGACGGGATGCCCCGCGCCCGCCGCGACGAGCACTGCTGCCAGGCCCACCCCACCGAGCCCGACGACCATGACAGGCTCCCCCGGGGCGGGACGACCGGCGTTCAGGACCGCTCCGCCGCCTGTGAGCACCGCGCAGCCGAGCAGGGCCGCGACCTCGGCCGGCACATCGGGAGAGACTCGCACCGCCGAACTGCGGTGCACAACGGCGTGAGTCGCGAAGCCCGAGACACCGAGATGGTGATGGATCGGCGCGCCATCGCGGCGCAATCGCCGCTCCCCGCCCAGGAGCATGCCCTCGCCGTTGGCCTCGGATCCGCGTCGGCACGGAAGGCGACCGTGGGATCGGCATCCGTCGCAGTCGCCGCAGTGGGGAAGGAAGGTGAGCACCACCCGGTCGCCGACCTCGAGGTCGGCGACTCCGTCGCCGAGGCGGTCCACGATCCCTGCCGCCTCGTGTCCGAGCAGCATCGGGGTCGGCCGGACGCGGTTCCCGTCTACGACGGACAGGTCGGAGTGGCAGATGCCGGCCGCTTCGATGCGCACCAGGATCTCGCCCCGACCCGGCGGAGTGAGGGTCAGTTCGCTCACCGTGATCGGACGCGATGCGGCGAACGGCCGGGCGCGCCCGACGTCCTCGAGCACCGCTCCGGTGATCGTGAGCGGCGGGTACCGCGTCGTGGTCGGGGTCATCATCGAGGGCCGCCGATCAGTCCAGGCTGAGGCACGCGCACTCGACCATCACGGCGCGGGTGGGACGCGGCATCCGGAACGTCATCTCATTCGCCCACGCGCATCGGGAACTGCGCACGCAGATCAATCTGCGAGTACGTCACGTGGCGCGTGAGCGGGTCGGCTTCGCGCGCTGCGTCGGTGACGGTGAGCAGCGGGTGGGTCTCGCTGTTGAGCCGCACGAAGGCCTCGGCGAAATTGACGCCCGCGGCGCGGCCGAACTCGCCGTTGTTCGCTTCGATGAGCTTGCGGGCGAAGAGCCCGGAGTAGCCCTGGCTGTCGAAGCAGTCCATCGCGGCGATCTTGCGGTCCACCACCGGCGTGATGTCGACGAAGTAGTCGTTGCGCAGGCCGTAGTAGCTCAGCGCGTCGTTGCCCGTCGCCTGCAGCGAGGTCATGAAGATCTGCTTGACCCAGGTCTCGGAGCGGCCGTCGAGATTCTTCAGGAACATGCCCGCGCGTGCGACCGCCGCCAGTGCCATGGTGCTGATCACCGTGTGCGTGTCGGTGGCGAACACCGGGTTCTTCGGGTAGTCGCACAGGATGACGTCGGGCGCCTCCAGGGCGATCGTCTCGGCGATCTGATCGACGGCGTCTTCGCGCACGGCCGCGAGGTTGTCGTCGTGGTCGAGGGTGATCAGCTTGCGGATGCCGACGATCTCGGCCGCGCGCTCGAGCTCACCCTTCTTGTGGCCGATGATCTCGTCCACACCCGCCGCGGCGATCGCTTCGTCGGGAGCGTTCTTGCGCCACTCCTCCGCGTAGCGGTTGGCGTGGATGCGGCCGCCGTGCGTCACGATGAGCGCCGTGATGTCGTCTCCCGCATCGGCGTGACGGGCCAGCGTTCCCCCGCAGTTCGTGATCGTGTCAGCGGGGTGGGCGTAGACGGTGAGGATCTTCATGTGGTCTCTTCTTCGCTGGGAACAGTGCTGAGCGTGAGTATCTGCACGGATCGGGGTTCCATGTCCAGACGTTCCATGTCGAAACCCCGAACCGTGACTTTCGTTCCATGTCGCCTTACGAACTCGTTACATGGAACGGGGTTCCATTTCATTCGGGACGGTGCGAGTATGCCGACGTGGAACAACGTGCCATGTCGTATCACTCACAGGGGCTCAGCCGCGGGCTGGCCATGCTCCGGCTGCTCGGCGCTGCCGACGGTCCGCTGACCCTCGCGCAGTTCGCGCGCATGCTCGACCTTCCGAAGTCCACCCTCGTGCGCATCCTCGCGGTCATGGAGGAGGAGGGCTTCGTGCGCCGGTTCGGCGCCCCGCCGGCTTACTCGATCGGGCACACGGTGCACGAGATCGCCGAGCGATACCGCCCGCCGAGCGTCGCCGAGGTGTCCGCACCGGTGCTTCGCCGGCTTGCCGAAGAGGTCGGATTCACCACGAACGTCGGCGTCCTCGACGGTCGCTTCGTGCTGCACCTGCATGTCGAGGAGCCGCAGCGGGCGCTGCGATTCGCCACCAGCGGCACCCTCGAGTTCGCATACTGCACCGGCCTGGGCAAGATGCTGCTCTCGACGCTCCCGGAGGACGAACTCGCAGCGCACCTGCCGGAGCAGGACCCCTACACGGGGTGGACGCCCACGACGATCACGACGCGCTCCGAACTCGACCTCGCCCTGCAGCGCATCCGGAAAGCCGGCTACAGCGTGGACGACGAAGAACGCAACCGCGGCGTCACGTGCATGGCCGTGCTGCTGCCCTCCGGCGGTCCGCCCGTGATCTCGCTGTCGGTCTCGGCACCCACCGGCGAGCTCCAGCCGGCCGATCAGAAGCGGATCCTTCCCATCCTCAATGCGGCCGCCGCCGAACTCGTGGCCGAGCCGCGATTCGAGAGCGCGCTCAGCGCGCTGCGCACCCGAATGGCCATATCGTGATCGTCGACGTCCACAGCCACTGCCATCAGCCCGAGCACTGGGGCCATGAGCACGAGGAGAACTGGCAGGGGGCGTACGGCGGCGAGCCGTACCCCGTCGTGACACCCGAGTCGTTCGACCGGGTCATGGGCGAGGCGGGCGTGGATGTCGCCATCGTGTTCGGCCTCGCCGCGTCGCGGGCGGGCGTACGCACGCCGAACGCCTTCACCGCCGACTTCGTCTCACGGATGAACACGCCCGCGATCGGCTTCTGCTCCCTCGACCCGCTGGACGCGGACTGGCGCGAGCAGGTAGAGGAGGCCATCGAGCTGGGGCTGCGCGGTGTGAAGCTGTATCCGGTGCTGTCGCTGTTCGATCCTCTCGCGCCGGATTTCGACGATTTCTACCGGCTGCTCTCGGACAACGCAATGGTGGCGCTCTGGCATATGGGCGCAACCCCCAGCCCGGCCGGGCGTCTCGCCGTCAGTCAACCGCTCGTCATCGACGAGGTCGCACGGCGGCATCCGGACCTCACGCAGGTCATGGCGCACATGGGCCATCCGTGGCAGCGCGACGCGAACGTCGTCCTCCGCAAGAACCGCCGCGTGTTCGCCGACGTCTCGGGCGTGCCGTCCCGCCCGATGGACGCCTACCTCGCCCTGGTCAACGCGCAGGAGTGGAACACGGTGCCGAAGCTGCTCTTCGGCTCCGATTATCCGCTGTGGACGCCGGCAGAGGCGATGAGCCGGCTGCGCGGCATCGCGCAGCTCCGTGCGGGCGACCTCCCGCATGTGCTCGAAGAGACGGTCGAGAGCATCATCCACCAGGATGCGCTGGCCCTGCTGGAACTCGAAGACCCTCGCGCCTGAGCGCTTCTCGTCCGACCTGAAACACCAAGGAGATCTACGTGACATCGGCCTCCCGCGCCCTCGCCGAGGCGGCAGCGCGCATCATCCCCGGCGGAGTCAACTCCGCCACGCGCAGCATCGGAGCCCCCTGGGCCTTCGCATCCGCGCACGGGGCGACCCTCACCGACCTCGACGGGAATCGCTACACCGACTACCACGCGGCGTTCGGCGCGATCCTGCTCGGTCACGGCGACGAGCGCGTCAACAGCGCGATCACCGCCGCGATCGGCGACATGGATCTCGTCGGCCTGGGAACGACGGAGCTCGAGGTCCGCGCGGCCGAGCTCGTTACCCACGCGATTCCGTCGGCCGAGATGGTGATCTCGACGATGAGCGGTTCGGAGGCGGTGTTCCAGGCCATCCGTCTGGCGCGGGGAACCACAGGCCGACGGTACGTGGTGAAGTTCCAGGGATGCTTCCACGGCTCGTACGATGCGATCGCCCGCAACGTGATCTCCAGCCCCGAGCTCGCATGGCGCCGCGACCCGAACTCGAGCGGCATCCTCGACGACGCCATCGATCACACCCTGATCGCCGAGTTCAACGACCTCGCCTCCGTCGAAGAGCTCTTCGCCGCTCATCCCGATGACATCGCCGCCGTCATCCTCGAGCCCGTTCCGCACAACGTCGGCGCTCTGCTGCCCGAGCTCGCTTTCCTGCAGGGTCTGCGCGACCTGACGGCCGCGCACGGGAGCCTGCTCATCTTCGACGAGGTCATCACGGGGTTCAGGCACGCCCTCGGCGGCTACCAGGAGATCTGCGGCGTGACCCCCGACCTCACGACGTTCGGCAAGTCGATGGGGAACGGATACCCGGTCGCTGGCCTCGCCGGGTCGGCGGAGGTCATGTCCAACTTCACGCCCGCGGGGGGCACGGTGATGCTCGCCGGCACGTTCAACGGCAACGCGGTGTCGATGGCTGCCGCGATCGCCACGATGACAGTCCTGAAGGATCCGGAGGTCGACTTCTACGGTCACGTCTACCGTCTCGGCGACCGGATGCGAGACGGTCTGCGACAGATCACCGCGGCCCACGGCATCCCCGCCGTCATCACAGGTGTCGGCTCGGTCTTCATCGCGTACTTCCTCGACGGAGAGGTGCGAGGCTATCGCGACCTGCTGCGCAACGACGACGATGCTTACGCGACGTTCCACCGCCGGATGATCGGCAAGGGCTCGCTGATGTACCCCATGTCGCTCAAGCGCAACCACATCTCGCTCGCCCACACCGAAGCCGACATCGATCGCACCCTGGATCAGGCCGATGAGGTGCTGGGTGCGATGGCCAGCGAGGGCGCCTTCGCGCTGCTCGGGGAGCGTGCCTGAGATGACCGCTCCGCCCGGCCCTGTCGCGCTCGTCGGCGGGCTCGTCGCCGACGGGTTCGGCGGTGAGCCGCGCATCGCCGATGTGATGATGGCGAATGGGCAGATCGACGCGATCGTTCCGGCCGGCCATCGTCCTGCGGGCGGATACGACGCCCTTGTGATCGACTGCGCCGGTCGCGTCGTGGCTCCGGGATTCGTCGACATCCACTGCCACTCGGACCTGAGTCTGATCGCATACCCCGGCAACGCGAGCCGCGTGACACAGGGTGTGACCACGGAAGTGGTCGGCAACTGCGGCATGTCTCCGGCGCCGGGCAACCGCGATCGACTGGGCCTCTCGCGGATCATCGGGCCCGTCGACGTCACTCCGGGCCTCGACTGGACCTGGAACGACTTCGCGGGCTGGATGCAGGCGCTTGACGACGTGCCCACCGCGACAAACGTCGCAGTCCAGGTCGGGCATGGATCCGCACGGTTCGCGGTGGCCGGCCTCGCCGCGACAGCGCTCGGCACGGAGGGGCTCGACGCGCTGGAGCGCGAGTTGTCCTCCGCCTTCGAGAGCGGCTGTGTCGGAGTGAGCCTCGGCCTCATGTACGCGCCCGGCGAATCCTCCGGGGCGGCTGAACTCCAGCGCGTGGCGGGAGTCGTGGCGGCCCACGACGGAGTGCTGTCCGTGCACCTCCGGGACTATCGGGCCCGAGCGCTGCGCGGCGCGATCGACGAGGTGGCCATCCCGGCAGCGCGCGCCGGCGCACGGCTGCAGATCTCCCACCTGCGGGCGATCGGCGGCGAGGACGGGTTCGCGGAGGCCGTCGACCACATCGACAGGCTTCGCAGCGCCGGTGTCGACGTGGCCGCGGATGCCTACCCGTACGTTCACGGGCACACGACACTGGTGCAGCTGCTTCCCAGCGCGGTGCGCGCCGCGGGGCCCGATGCCGCCATCGCCGCCGCGGTCGGAGATCCGGCAGGGGTCGCGCGTGCCCTCGCCGATACCGGCACCACCCCCGAGCAGATCATCGTCATGAAGGCCGCAGCGACCCCCGAGGCTGTCGGCGTCTCTGCGGGCGAGCACACGGAGGACCCGTGGCGATGGCTGGTAGATCTGCTCATCGCGAACGACGGCCTCGTCGACGTCGCGGTCGAGAGCGGTCGCTGGGCCGACGTCGACCACGCGCTGCGGACGCCGTGGGTGAGTGTCGCCTCGGATGGGACCGCGCTCGACGCGAGCCACGCGGCATCTGCGCCGCACCCCCGGTCGTGGGGCGCCTTCTCCGCGGGCTACCGGCGGATGCGCGACCTCGGCGTCTCCGTCGGCGAGGCCGCGCGTCGCATGTCGAGCGCCCCGGCAGCGCGTGTCGGACTGCGCAGCGGCATCGCGCGCGGCGCCCGCGCCGACGTCGTCGTCTTCGACGACGCGCGGTTCGACTCTGCGGCGACCTTCGCGCGTCCGGCGACGGCGTCCTCCGGCATCCACCACGTGTTCGTCAACGGCGTCGCCGTGATGGAGGGTGGTCGACTCACCCCCCATCGCTCCGGCGCACTCCTTCGAAAGGGACGCAATGAGTGAGGCATCCCGGCCTCTGGGAATCGGCATCGTGGGGGTCGGCGGAATCGCCGTGTCCCACATGGCGGCGCTGCGCGCCATGCCCGAAGCACGACTGGTCGCGGTCTGCGACGTCGACGCCGCACGGGCAGCGGAGGCGGCACACGTCGAACGCTGCACGCCGTACGACGACGTCGAGGTGCTGCTGGCCGACCCGTCCGTCGACGCCGTCATCGTGTGCACCCCGAACATGACCCACGAAAGCCTCGGCCGCACCGTGCTCGCGGCGGGCAAGCACCTGCTGATGGAGAAGCCGCTCGCCATGACGAGCGCCGGGGCGCGCGCACTGCAGCGCGAAGCCGCCGAGCGCGGACTCGCGCTCGCGGTCGGTCACAGCCACCGGTTCTCGGACCAAGGGCTGGCGATCCGCGACGCCATCGACGCCGGCGTGATCGGAACGCCCCGGTTCGTGCGCGTGGCCATGAACGGCGGATGGATCTGGCCGGGGTGGCAGTCGTGGGTGCTGAACCCGGAGCTCTCGGGCGGCCACTCGCTCCACAACGGCGTGCACCTGGTCGACCTCGCCTCGTGGTGGATCGGCGAACCCGCCGTCAGCGTGTTCGCCGCCGGGCAGAAGGCCACCAGCGCGGCGCTCGGCATCCACGACTACCTCGTCATGGAGCTCGGCTTCGCCTCGGGCGCAGCCGCGGTCTGCGAGATCAGCCGCGGCGAACGGCCCCGATCGGCGTCGTACCTCGAGCTCACGGTCGTCGGCACCGAAGGGGTGCTCGCGCGGGAGTGGGATGCCGAGGGCCTGCTCGCCTGGACCGACACCGGCCTCGCGGCCTGGGGCGTGGACGGCGCCGGGGCGCGTACCTTCCGCCGCGAGCTCGAAGGATTCGTGGATGCCGCACGCGGACGCCGCCCGGTCGTGCCGCCCGTCGCGGCGGCCGTGCACGCCGTCGACCTCGCGGTCGCATCGGAGCGGTCGCTCGCGACCGGCGACACCGTCCGGATCGAGGAGGCGGCATGAGCGGCATCCCCGTCCTCCTCGCCGGCACGCTCGGAGCCGGGCGACAGCACCATCAGGCCGACATGTGGGCGCCGCGCCTGGCCGCCGCGGGACTCGCGCCTGTCGGCGTGTGGACGCCGCCGACGGTCAGCGACGAGGCGGTCGCGCGTGCGACCGCCCTCGCGACCGCCCTCGGCGTCGGGCTCGAGGTCTCCGAGCGGCCCACCGCCGCGGCATCCGGTGCCGTCGTATGCCTGCGCGGCGCAGACCGGCTCGCGTTCGCGCGATTCGCGGCGGATGCCGGGATCCCGATGCTCCTCGACAAGCCGACGCTCGACGACACCGCAGATCTCGAGGCGTTCGCGGCCGCGGCCGGCACGGTCGTTCCGGGGCACCACTTAAGTGCGCACGCCGGCTTCACACGCGCGCTGTCCGCGGTGCGCGGCGCCGAGATCGGACTGCTCCGCGCCGTGCATGTCGACCTCGTCGTGGCCGCCGGTGACGGGCTCAGCCCGGTCGGGGAGCTGCGCAACCATGGCGTGTACCTGGTGGACCTGCTCCGCCAGGCGACGGGCCCCGCCCAGGTGCGGCTCCAGACCCACGGCAGCCGTGAGGCCGACGCGTTCACCTTCCTCGGTCAGACCGAGCGCGACGTGATCGTGAGCATGCACGTCTCCCGGACGGCGGAGAGTGCCGGCGGCAGCGGGGTCCTGCGCTGCGTCGTGCGTCTGGTCGGTACCCATGGTTCGCTCCTCGCCGACCTGGCTCGCCCGTCCATCGAAGTCCACACACCCCGAGGACGCGACGTCCTCCCGTTCGGCGAGGACTCGGTGACCGCGCTGCTCGCGCGGTTCGCCGAGACGATCAAGGGCCGGCATCGGCCGGCCGCGGCATCCGATCTCGTCACGCTGTCTCGCGCGCTCGACGCGATCGCCGAATCGGCGTCGAGCGGCAACCCGACCACACTCACCTGGTGATCCCGGAGGAACCGAAACATGAAATGGCTCGCATTCGACGATGAAGGAACAGTGCGCCACGGACGCATCGACGGCGGCGAGGTCGTGGTGACCGGCGACGGCGACCTGGCCGGAGTCGTCGCCGGGACCACCGAGGAGCGCGAGGTGTCGCGCGTGCCGCTGGCCGGCCTGAAGCTCGTCGCCCCGCTCACCGCGCCGGGCAAGGTGATCGCGGTCGCCGCCAACTATCAGGCCCACGTCGAGGAGGGCGGTGGGAAGGCCCGCGATGTGGGTACGGCCTCGCCGCGGCTGTTCCTCAAGCCTGACACCAGCATCGTCGGTCCCGACACCGCCGTCACGCTCAACCCGATCACCCGCGAGCTCGACTGGGAGGTGGAGCTCGCCGTCGTGATCGGTCGCACCGCCCGCGGTGTCAGCGAGGACGAGGCGCTCGAGCACGTCTTCGGCTACGCCACCAGCAACGACCTGTCCGCACGCAGCCTCGATCTCGGGTTCGAGCGCGACGGCGAGGTGTGGACGGGGTTCTTCGACTGGCTCGAAGGCAAGTGGCTCGACGGCTCCGCCCCGTTCGGACCGTGGATCGTGACGGCCGACGAAGTCGGCGATCCGCAGGCGTTGCAGCTCACGCTGCACGTCAACGGCGACCTCAAACAGACCGGAAGCACGGCCGACATGGTGCACAGTGTCGCCGAGCTCGTGTCGTTCAGCTCGAGGCTGATGACGCTCAACCCGGGCGACATCATCCTCACCGGAACGCCCGCAGGCGTGGGTGCCACCACCGGCACCTTTCTGAATCACGGCGACATCGTCGTCGCTGAGGTGCAGGGACTCGGTTCCCTCACCACCCCGATCGTGGCGGCCTGATCACCCGGCGCGACGCACCACCATCACATCGACAACCCGTAAGGAGCAAGCCATGCAATCGCGGTTCATCACCGGCGCGCTCGCGCTCGCCGCCACCACAGCACTCGTCGTGGGCTGCAGCGCGTCCACCTCGCCGCCCGCAGAATCCGACGAGCCCACCTCGGCCAACGTCTACCTCTACCAGAAGCCCGTCACCTTCAACCCCCTCGTGGCGGGCCTGGGCGCCGAGGCGCTCACGATGTCGCTCGTCTACGACACGCTGTACACGACGAATCCCGACTTCGACTACGAGCCACGCCTCGCGGAATCGTGGGACGTGTCCGACGACGCGACCGAATACACGTTCCACTTGCGAGACGGGCTGGAGTGGAGCGACGGCGAGCCCCTCACCGCAGACGACATCGTCTATTCGTTCAACCTGTACGCGAATCCGGCCGCCGCGAGCATCTACGCGTCGAGGCTCGCGGGAGTCGAGGGGTTCGATGAGGTCAAAGCAGGCGCCGCCGACAGCCTGACGGGCGTCGAAGCGGTCGATGACCAGACGGTGAAGATCACTCTGAGTACGCCCAATGCAGGGTTCATGTCACTGCTGGTGGGCAGCTTCTTCATCCTCCCCGAGCACATCCTCGGGGACGTCGATCCGGCAGTCCTCGCCGACGACGAGTACTTCACGCTCCCCGACGTGGGTGCGGGCCCGTACACGATGAAGGAATTCAACATCGACCAGGACGTCGTCCTCGAGAAGAACGACAACTACCGCACCGACGTGGGCATCGACACGCTGTACCTCAAGATGCTCACGAGTGACGTCGCGACGGCCCAGCTCGCCACCGGCGAGATCGATCTCGTGCAGCTCTCGGCTCTCGACCTGGGGGCGGTCGAAGGTCTGCCCGGCGTCACCGTCTCGTCGAAGCCGTCCGCGGGTTTCCTGCGGCTGCTGGTGAACTTCGAGAAGTTCCCCGACGAGCGTGTGCGCCAGGCGTTCCTCACCGCGATCGACCGGGAAGGCATCATCGACGGCGTCTTGAGCGGCTACGGTCAGCCGATCAACAGCACGATCATGACCCCGTGGGCGCTTCCGGACGATCTCGACACCTACGACTACGACCCGGACCGCGCGAAGGAGCTGCTCGAGGAAGCCGGGTTCGACTTCTCGCGGGAGATCAAGCTCACGTGGATCCCTGGCACGCGTGACCGCGACCAGAGCGTCGAGGTGATCCTCGAGAACCTCAAGGCCATCGGTGTCAACGCGGTCGCCAACCAGATCGAGTCGGCCGCCCAGCTGCCCATGATCGAGAATGCGGAGTACGACCTCATGGTCTCGGGCGGAGGCACGTACACGACCGATCCGGCGGCATCGGTCGCTCCGCTCTCGTGCGCTACCGTGTACCCGGCCGGCGGCAACACATCGCTGTTCTGCAACCCGGAGCTCGACGCGCTGATGGCCGAGGGCGCCGTGATCGCCGATCCGGAAGAGCGTGCCGAGGTGTACCAGGAGGCCGCACGCGTGGACAACGAGAACGTCCCGTACCTGTGGCTCCACGTGCCCGACACGATCTGGGCGACGAGCGAGCGTCTGAAAGGCTTCGTGCCCCACGGCGACTTCACGAACGGCTTCTGGAACGCAGCCGACTGGACGATCTCCGAGTAGAAGATGCTGAGATCCCTCACCACACGGCTCTCCTCGAGCGTGCTCGTCTTCCTGCTGGTCGCGATCGGGCTCTTCACGCTCGTGCGAATGGCACCCGGCGATCCCATCGACATGATGGTCCCGCCGGAGGTCGACGGTGCCGATCGAGAGGCCTACACAGCCTCGCTCCGCGAGAAGTACGGCCTCGATCAGCCGATCGTGGTGCAGTTCTTCCGGTGGTTCGGCGGGCTGATGGTGGGGGATCTCGGCTACTCGTACTCCAACGGACAGCAGGTCGGACAACTCCTGGCCGACCGGCTAGGCCCCACCATCCTGCTCATGGGAAGCGCGCTGCTGCTGGGGCTTCTCGTCGCGATCCCCGGTGGCGTCCTCGCCGCCGTGAAGCGCAACTCCATCGCCGACTACACCATCAGCACCGTGAGCGTCGTGGCCATCGCGGTGCCCAGCTTCTTCCTGGGGATGCTGTCGATCTACATCTTCGCCGTGAAACTGCGGGTTCTGCCGTCGGCGGGCATGCACTCGTCCGGCAAGACCGACATCGGGGACCTGCTGGTCCATATGGTTCTGCCCGTGAGTCTGCTCGGCCTGGCGATCGCGGCATCCCTCATCCGCTACGTGCGCAGCGGCATGATGGAGGAGCTCGGCAAGGACTACGTCCGAGCGGTCGTCGCCAAGGGCGCGAGCCCAGTGCGCGTGCTGTCACATGCGCTCCGCAACAGCCTCATCCCGCTCGTCACGGTGGTCGCGCTGTCGATCCCAGGTGTGCTCGCCGGCGCGGTGGTGCTCGAGCAGATCTTCGCCTGGCCGGGGATGGGGCAGCTCGCCATCGCGTCACTCACGAATCGCGACTACCCGGTGCTGATCGGCTTCGGCCTGTACATCGCGATCGTCGTGCTTGCCTGCAACCTCATCGCGGACCTCCTGTACGCGGTGGTCGACCCGAGGGTGAGGACCGCCAGATGAGCCTGACCGAGACCGCCACGCAGGCCGTCATCGCCGAAGAAGCCAGGCGCCTGCCCCGTGAGCTCTCGCCCGACCAGCTCGCACGGCGCCGGTTCCTGCGCAACCCGACCGCTGTCATCGGCGTCATCGTGCTCGCCGTCATCGTGCTGGCGAGCGTGCTCGCGCCTCTGATCAGCCCGTACTCACCGACCGCGATCGACCTCGAGAACATCCGCCAGCCGCCCTCCCCCGGACACCTCCTCGGGACCGACTCCACGGGTCGCGACGTCTTCAGCCGACTCCTGGCCGGGGGGCAGGTCTCACTGTCGGTCGGCTTCCTCGCGGCGATCATCGCGGTGACGCTCGGCACCCTCGCCGGCGTCCTCGCGGGCTGGTTCGGCGGCCTGACCGACACCATCATCAGCCGCACCGTCGACATCATGCTGTCGGTCCCGGCCGTGCTCGTGATCATCGTGCTCGCGGGCGTCGTCGGTCCGAGCGTGCCGCTGCTCATCGGCATCATCGCGCTGCTGTCGTGGCCCTCGTCAGCCCGGATCGCGCGAGGGGTCGTGCTGAGCCTGCGCGAGGAGGAGTTCGTGCAGGCGGCGCGCGTGCTGGGCTCGAGCAACGGCTACATCATCCGCCGTCATCTCGTCCCCGGCGTGCTGCCGCCCGTCGTCGTCTCCGCGACGATCCTCGTGGCCGAGGCGGTGCTCCTGGAATCGTCGCTGTCGTTCCTCGGGGCCGGCGTGCAACCGCCCCAGTCCAGCTGGGGGAACATGCTCAATGAAGCGCAGTCACTGACCGTGCTGTCGTCCATGCCGTGGCTCTGGGTTCCGGCAGGTCTGCTGATCGCCGCCACCGTGCTCTCGGCGATGGCGATCGGCGACGGCATCCGGGATGCCATCGACCCGAGGAAGAACAAGTGAACCGGATGCCTCTTCCCCACTCCGGAGCCGACGCCGCGCTGTCGCTGCGGGGCGTGAACCTCGACCTGCAGACCCCTTCCGGACCGGTGCGGATCCTCCGTGACATCTCCTTCGACGTCGCACCCGGGGAAGTGGTCGGAATCGTGGGCGAATCCGGCTCCGGCAAGTCCATGACCGCGCTCACCGTGCTGAGACTGCTACCGCCGGGAGCCCAGCTCTCGGGGGTCATCGAGTTCAACGGCCGAGATCTCGCGAGCCTCACCTCGCGAGAATTGCGCGAGGTGCGCGGGAAGCACATCGGCATGGTCTTCCAGGACCCGATGACGACGCTCGATCCGGTCGTGAGAGTCGGCGCCCAGATCGACGAGGCGTACCGCATCCATCACCGGCGCGCCTCGCACGCCGACGTGCGCCGTCGCACGGTCGAGATGCTCGAGCTCGTCGGTGTGCCCGACGCGGCGCAGCGCGCCCAGCAGTATCCGCACCAATGGTCGGGTGGCATGCGCCAGCGCGCCGCGATCGCGATGGCGCTCGTCAACGATCCGGCGGTGATCATCGCCGACGAGCCGACCACGGCCCTTGATGCGACGATCCAGGCCCAGGTGCTCGACGCCCTCATGCGCGCTCGCGACGAGCTCGGGGTGGCGGTCGTGCTCATCACCCACGACCTCGGGGTGATCGCGCAGACCGCGTCTCGGGTCGTCGTGATGTACGCCGGACGCGTGGTCGAGGTCGCCACCACACGCGAGCTCTTCGCCGACAGCCGGCATCCGTACTCGAACGCACTCATGCGCAGCCAGCCGGGCGCGCACGAACGCGGCGAGCGGCTCGTCGCCATCCCGGGCCGCCCACCGAGCATGACGGATCTGCCGCCGGGATGTGCTTTCGCGCCGCGCTGCGCCTCGCCGTACAAGAACGACCGCTGCTTCGCCGAGCGCCCCGAGCTGGAGCTCAGCGTGGACGGCCGGCTGAGCGCCTGCCATTACCGGGACGTACGACAGGAGGTGATCGCATGACGATCGTGGACGAGGCGAGGCCGGGTGCCGACGCGTCCGAGGTGCTGCGCGTCGACGACCTCAAGGTGCATTTCACCAGCGCCGCGATCAACGGGCGCAAGCGCACCGTGTACGCGGTCGACGGCGTGAGCTTCACCGTCCGCGAGAACGAGGCCCTCGGCATCATCGGCGAATCCGGCTGCGGCAAGAGCACGACGGGCAGGGCGCTCGTGCAACTCGTCGATCCGACGTCCGGTCGCATCGCCTTCCGCGGCCGGGACATCACCCGCCCTGCGCGCGCCGAACGGCACGAGCTGCGCAAGAAGATGCAGTTCGTCTTCCAGGACCCGCAGTCGTCCCTCAATCCCCGCATGACCGTCCAGGAGATCCTCGCCGAGCCGCTGCGCGCCTTCGGCAGGTGGAAGGGCAGGAGCGGTCCCGCGAAGGCCGCCGAACTGCTCGATCGGGTCGGGCTTCCAGCGACGGCGCGCAACCGCTATCCCCACGAATTCTCCGGAGGGCAGCGTCAGCGCATCGGCATCGCCCGGGCTCTCGCGCTGGACCCCGAGCTGCTCATCCTGGACGAGCCGGTCTCGGCACTCGACGTCTCGGTGCAGGCACAGGTTCTCAATCTCCTGATGGACCTCCGCAGATCCAGCTCCATGTCGTCGGTGATGATCTCGCACGACCTCGATGTCATTCGCCATGTCACCGATCGCGTCGTCGTGATGTATCTCGGTGTGATCGTCGAGACCGGCCCGGCGGACGAGGTGCTCGACCAGCCGCTGCATCCTTACACCGCCGCCCTAGCCTCGGCGACGCCGCCGTCGTCTCCCGACGACGTGCGCGAGCGGATCGTGCTGCAGGGTGAGCTGCCTTCGGCGTCGAATCCTCCGTCGGGCTGCCGCTTCCGCACTCGCTGCTGGCGGGCGGACGAGGTCTGCGTCGCCGTCCAGCCCGTGCTGACTCCGGTCGCCGGCGGCTCACGGAGCGTCGCATGCCACCACCCGCTGCAGCTCGGCCTTCCGAGCATGCGAAAGGACACCGCCGCGTGAAACCCCCTGCCATCGGAACCGCAGAGCTGCGCGATCTGATCGGAGAGCCGATCGACCGGCTGCCCACTCCGTCGGTGATCGTCGACGTGCCCGCGCTGCGGTGGAACATCGGTGAGATGGCCGCGCACGCCGAGGCCCTCGGGGTCGCGCTGCGGCCGCACTGGAAGACCAGCAAGTGCGCCGAGATCGCAGCCCTCCAGGTCGAGGCCGGCGCGGTGGGCCTCACCGCCGCCACCGCGAACGAGGTCGCAGCCCTCGCCGCGGCGGGCTTCGCCGATGTGTTCTGGGCCTATCCACCGGTGGGTGGGCCACGGGTCGCGACGGCGATCTCGGCCGCGAGGCGCGTGCGCCTCATCGTCGGCGCCGATTCCGCGGCATCCGTCTCGGAGCTCGGCGAAGCCGCGGTCGCCGCCGGGACGATCATCGACGTCCGGCTCGAGGTCGACACCGGGCTCGGCCGCACGGGAGTCGATCCCGACAACGCGGTGCGGGCGGCTCGCGAGATCGCCGGGACGCCCGGGCTTCGCCTCGAGGGCGTCTTCACGCACGAAGGACAGGTCCAGGGCGTCGGTGCCGACGCCGCTCGCAGGACCGTCACCGGGCTCGCGGCCGGTCGGCTGCTCGCCGATGTGGCGGGCGGGATCAGGAACGACGGTATGCCGCTCGCGAGCGTCTCGGTGGGGTCGACCGCCGGCGCGCGCTCCGCCCCGACGGTCGAGGGGATCACCGAAGCACGGCCGGGCACCTACGTGTACGGCGACGAGAACCAGGTCGCGATCGGCACGGTCGACCCGGAGCACACGGCCATCACCGTGCTCAGTCGCGTCATCAGCGTCGAACGGGGAGATCCGGTGCTCGTCGACGCGGGCATCAAGGCGATGAGCGCGGACGGCAGCCTCCACGGCGACGGGCGCATCGGCACGGTGGTGTCGGACCACGGCGGCGTACTCGCAATGGGTCACGAAGAGCACGGATTCCTGCGCGGCGCCTCCGGCCTGCGTGTCGGCGACACCGTCCGCATCCGCCCCAATCACGCCTGCGGGCTTTCCAACATGCACTCGCACATCGTCGCCGTCGCGGACGGCGTCGTCGTGGACATCTGGTCCGTCCTGGGCCGCCACTGAAACAGAAGGATGATCATGCCGTACGCCGTCTCCAGCCCTCACGCACCCGCGCCTGCCGGCACCTATTCCTCCGGCATCGTGAGCGGAGGTTTCCTCTTCATCGCGGGGCAGGGCCCGTTCGATGCCGACGGCGGACTCGTCGGCAAGACCTTCGCCGACCAGCTGCGGCAGACGTTCCGGAACCTCCAGGCCATCGCCGAGGCCGGGGGAACATCCCTCGACCGTGCGGTGCGCATCGGCGTCTATCTGAATGACATGGATGACTGGGCCGAGCTGAACGATCTGTCCAAGGAGTTCCTCGCCCAGCCGTACCCCGTCCGCACCACGATCCGGGCCGACCTGAACGGATTCCGGATCGAGGTCGACGCGGTCGTCGCCATGCCCGAAGCGGAGTGATCGGCGTGGAGCTACTCCGGGTCGGCCCGGCCGGCCGGGAGCGCCCTGTCGTCCGTGCCGGAGGGCGCACGTACGCGCTCGAGGGCATCGCCGGCGACATCGACGGCGGATTCCTGGCGACAGACGGCATCCGGAGGGTCCGTGAAGCGCTCGCCGCGGAGTCCCTCCCTGCCGTGCAGATCGACGGCGAGCGCCTGGGCGCTCCCATCGCGCGCCCCGGCGCGGTGCTGTGCATCGGACAGAACTACGCGGCGCACGCGACGGAGTCGGGATCGGAGCCCCCCGCGGAGCCGATCCTCTTCTTCAAGCACCCGAACACCGTCATCGGTCCCTTCGATGATGTCCGCATCCCTCCCGGTGCCGACGCGGTCGACTGGGAAGTGGAGCTCGGCGTCGTGATCGGCGCGACCGCACGCTACCTGCCGAACCGGGAGGCCGCGCTCGGGTGCATCGCGGGCTATGTCGTGAGCAACGACGTGTCGGAGCGCGATTACCAGCTGATGCGGTCGGGCGGGCAGTGGTCGAAGGGGAAGAGCTCCGAGACGTTCAATCCGCTCGGGCCGGCGCTGGTGCCCGCAGATGAGATCGACCCGCAGCGATTGCGGATCTGGTCGCGGGTGAACGGCGAGCAGCGGCAGGACTCGAGCACCTCGGACATGATCTTCGACGTCGCAGAGCTCGTGCGTCACTTGTCGCATTTCCTCGTGCTCGAACCCGGAGATCTCGTCAACACAGGCACTCCCGAGGGAGTCGCGCTGTCCGGTCGCTTTCCGTATCTCGCCGCCGGCGACCTCGTCGAGATCGGCATCGAGGGGCTGGGCGTGCAGCGGCAGCGGATCGTGCGGGTGGACGAGACCGGGTTGGTCCGGCCGTAGGCAGAGATCGCGGAGGTCGTCTGCGCACGAGCTGCGCGACCGCGTTGCGGCTTCGTCCATTCGTGGACCAGTTGCGGCGGCCTTCGTCATGTGCGGCGGAAGGCTGCAGATAGCCCGCCGGGCGGTCGTGCCAGTATCGAGCCATGAGCGGTGCGGAGCACAGGCGGAGTCGCGACGGAAGCGCCGGGGACGCCGACTACGACGTGATCGGCAGGACGTACAGCGATTTCCGCCGCCCGGATCCGCGAATCGCCCAGGCAGTGTCGGACGCACTGGGAGACGCCCGATCCGTGCTGAACGTCGGGGCCGGCGCGGGAAACTACGAGCCCACGGACCGCGACGTGACGGCTGTCGAGCCGTCCGCGAGCATGCGCAGCCAACGACCTGCCGGGCTCGTCCCGGCACTGGATGCGGTGGCGGAGTCCCTGCCGTTCCCCGATGACCACTTCGATGCGTCGATGACCACGTTCTCGGTGCACCAGTGGACGAACCTCGAAGCAGGGCTGGGAGAGATGCGTCGCGTGACGCGCGGCCCGGTGGTCATCCTGACCTGCGACCCCGATCTGCTCGACAGGTTCTGGCTCGCCGAGTACGCACCCGAGGTGATCGAGACCGAGCGACGGCGCTACCCGTTGATCCCGCGCCTGCGCACCGCGCTCGGCGGAACGGTGTCGGCCGACCTCGTGCCGATTCCACTGGACTGCTCCGACGGCTTCAACGAGGCGTATTACGGCCGCCCCGAACAGCTGCTGATTCCCGAGGCCCGGGCTGCCTGCTCCGCGTGGAGTTTTGTTCCGCAGACCAAGGTCGACGCCTACACCGACGATCTCGCGCGAGCGATCGACAGCGGCGAATGGGACGCGCGCCACGGCGACCTGCGTCGGCAGCCGACCTTCGAGGGATCCCTCGTGATGGTGCGCGGCCTGCCCGACTGACCAGACGATCGAGTCCCGGTGACAGGCCTCTCAGACCGCCGCTTCGGCGGGCAGGCTGCGCCAGATCTCGAACGCGACGGCGGCGGCGCCCTGGGCATCTCCCGCCGCCATGAGGTCGATGAGCCGTTCGTGCTGTTCGGTGGACACCTGGCCATCCAGGTCGAAGCGCAGCCTCTCCGCCCGACGCACGAGCGGACCGAACTGCTCCAGCACCGCTTCGAGGGCGTGGTTCCCGAGCGCCGTGACCGGGATTCGATGCAGCTGTTCGTCAGCGTCCAGGGCGGCTCCGACATCACCGGAAGAGACCGCAGCGGCGAACCGGCGGTTGGCCTCCCGCATCCGTTCCACGTCGCGATCGCTCAATCGGCCGGTGACTTCACGCACGGCCAGCTCGTGCATCGCGGCGACGACGTCTCTCGCGTCGCGCACCATCGGCGCATCGATGGCGCTGACGGTGGTGGATCGACCGGGAAGCGCGACCACCAGTCCGCTTGCCGCGAGCCGCAGCAGAGCCTCGCGTACCGGGGTGCGACTCACGCCCAGCCATTCGGCCACCTCGCCATCCTTGAGCTGCTCCCCCGGCGTGAACGTGCCATCGACGATGGCGTCGCGGAGTCGCCGGTACACATCGTCGCGGAGCAGCGTGCGGTCGACGGCCGGAGTATTGCGCGGAATGGGCATGAAACATATTGCACACAAAATCCGTCGAGCCGGGAATCTAGACGAGCTCGCTTCTGTTGAGACACTGCATGCAATATATTGCACATCGGATTGGTCGATCGGCCACCGATGCAGAGTCGCTCGGGAACCCCCCGGCGCTGCGAGAGAGAGGAACAATGACATGAGCACCATCGACGCCCCCACGGCAGTTCCCGTTCCGGAATCGACCGACCACCACGTGAAGAACGTCGTGCTGGTCCACGGCGCATTCGCCGATGGTTCGGGTTGGCGCGGGGTCTACGACAATCTGACGGCGCGCGGGTACCGCGTGACGATCGTGCAGAACCCGCTCACTTCACTGGAGGATGACGTCGCCGCGACGACTCGCGTGCTCGACAGGCAGGACGGGCCGACGATCCTGGTCGGGCATTCCTGGGGCGGAACGGTGATCACCGAAGCGGGCGTCCACCCGAAGGTCGCGGGTCTGGTCTACGTCTCGGCTCTCGCGCCGGATACGGGGGAGACGACGGGTCAGCAGTACGAGGGCTTCGCCGCGACACCGGAATTCGTCATCGACGTGGGCGAGGACGGTTACGGCTTCCTCAACCACGATTCGTTCAAGGCCGGATTCGCACACGATGCCTCGGACGAGGATGCCGCGTTCCTCCGCGACTCACAGATCCCGATCAACATGTCGGTGTTCGGCGCGGCCGTCACGCACGCCGCATGGCGCGACAAGCCCACGTGGGCGGTCATCGCGACCGAGGACAAGTCGTTCGACCAGGCGATGCTTCAGCACATGGCGACGCGCAGCGGAGCCGACATCACCAACGTGTCGGCGAGTCACGCGCTCTTCATGACCCAGTCCGGCGTCGTCTCTGACGTCATCGCGACCGCTGCGATGAGCGCCGTGCCCGCGGAGCACTGACCGGCTGCCGTCCCCGCCCGCGTGGGCTCAGATGTCGGAGCCCGCGCGGGCGGTGATCGTTCGAAGGACGTCGAGGGCGGCATCCGCTCTGTCATCGGTGAAGCCGAACCGGTCGGCGATGGCGCTGTAGATGCGCGGCGCGTGTGTGCCGAGCTCTCGCCCTCGCGGAGTGAGTGAGACGACCACCGACCGCTCGTCGTCGGGATTGCGGGTCCGAGTGACGAATCCGAGCTTCTCGAGCCTCTTCACGATCGGCGTGATGGTCCCGTAGTCGGAGCGCAGGCCGGCGACGATCTGCCCGACCGGAAGGTCGCCGTCACGCCACAGGAGTGCGAGCACGAGGTACTGCGGGTACGAGACTCCGAGCGGCTCGAGCAGCGGCCGGTAGGCCGCCGTGACGGCACGGTAGGCCGCGTGCAGGTTGAAGCAGACCATGTCGTCCAAAGCGACGTCAGGCGGGTTCGAATCTGCGCGAGCCATGCACGCGACTGTACCCCAAATCGCTCGTGGACGAGGTGATCGTGCGCGAGGGAAGCTCCGCCTTCGGGGACCGCTCGCTCGCGACCACCCAATCCGATCGTGCCGGATGCCAGTGCCCGGCGTTCGCGACGGCCCCGAGTTTGGCCGGGTTCATCATCCACAGGATCTGCGAGATCGCGTCGTTCTGCACCGTCACCGTGAACACTGCGACCAGCTCGGATCCGTGCACGAGGTACGCTCCCGCGCGCCCGTTGGCCTCCATCGGAACGATCTCGATGTCGGCCCAGAACCATCGGGCGAGGCCCGCGAAGAAGCGCACGACCTTGTCGCGGCCGTAGATGGGGCGTCGCGCCGTATGCCGGACGACTCCGCCGCCGTCGGTGTAGCTGATCGCGTCGGTGGCGAGGAGCATCTCGAGCTGCGCGGTGTCGCCTCCCCGGGCCGCGCGCAGGAACGCGTCGAGGAAGGTGCGATGAGTGTCGCGGCCATCGACGCGGGCCGGCCCTCCCGCCAATCGCTTGCGGGCGCGGCAAACGAGTTGCCGCGCGGCGGCCTCGGTCGATTCCAGGATGGCGGCGATGCGTGAATAGGGGTAGTCGAACGCCTCGCGCAGCACGTACGCCGCCCGTTCGGAGGGTGTAAGTCTCTCCATCAGCATCAGTGTCGCGAAGTGCAGCGCCTCGTCACGTTCCGCGCCGAGCGCCGGGTCGTCGGTCGTGTCAGTGGGAGCGGGGAGCCAGGGGCCGATGTACGTCTCGCGTGTCGTGTGCGCGCTGGTGAGGACGTTGATCGCGAGCCGCGTGGCGATCGTGGCGAGGAACGCGGTGGCGTCACGCACCAGGGATCGGTCGTACAGCTGCCACCGGATCCACGTCTCCTGCACGACGTCCTCGGCGTCGGTAACCGTGCCAGTGATCCGGTAGGCGATGCCGAAGAGCTTTCGGCGTACTTCATCGAAGGCGGCCAGAGCGTCCGACTGGTCGCTGGAGGCAGGCTGGTGGTCCGGGTTCATCTGAGTCCCCCTCGTGTGCGAGGCCTACCGGCGCAGCTGCCGGCGGCGTACGAGCCGGATACGACAGCGCCAGAGTAGTGAGTACACGAGGGAATAGCAAGCAATGTAAAATTCGAGCCTGCGTCAGCGAGCCGACGCGAGGGCGGGCTGGGACGCGGGGCGCTCTCAGGCGATCATCGCGGCGACGAGGCAGAGGGCGCCGGCAGCGACGAAGATCGCCCACGACAGGTGGCGGCCGCGCGTGAAGACGAGGGGCAGCACGGCGCACGCCAGGCACGTGATCCCGACGGCGGCGACGACGGCCCGCTGATCGGCGTCGAACGCTAAGAGCATGAGCACTGCGGCGACGCCGAACGCCAGGAGCGTGGTGATGTGCCACGCGAAGCGGATCGTGCCGGCGGTGAACTCCTGCCCGCCGAAGAGCTTCGGAAGATCGTCCCGTCGCAGCAGCCGGCGGATGATGTACCGCTCACCCAGGAACGAATGGAACAGCCCGAGGGCGACCAGGAGCGCAGCGGCGATGAACAGCACGGGAGCGGCCATGACGCGAGTCTTCCATCCCGTACGCCCCGCGGCGCGCGGCGATCCGGGTCAGAGCCGGATGCTGCCCGAGATGACCACGTCGGTGCGGCCACCGATCCAGAGGCCGCCGTCGTCGGCGCTGACGTGCACTCGCCCGCGCCGTCCCATCGCTGTGCCCTGCGCCGCGACATAGGGAGCCGAGAGACTGCCGCGTGCGGTCAGCCATTCGGCGGCGGCGGCGTTGAGGCTGCCGGTGACCGGATCCTCCCGGAGTGGCTCGGCGCCCTCTGTGAAGAACGCGCGCACTTCGAGCGCGGCATCCGCTCCGTGTTCGTGCAGGCCCAGGATGCCGATGTCCCAGCGACCCGGATGCCTCGACGCGTCGGGGCGCACGCCGAGGACGGTCTTCGCATCGGTGAGCAGAAGGCCGACCCAGCCCGGGCCGTTGTCGAGCCACTCGGCGTCGAGGATCTGCGTCACGTCGATGCCGAGGATGTCGGCCAGGGTTGCCACCAGACCGGGCTCGACGGGACCGGAGCGGATGCGCGGTGGCGCGGAGAAGGCGAGGAGCTCGCCGTCGACCCGGACGGGAACCAACCCGGCTCCGCACTCCTGGACGAGCAGATCGGGATCCGCCGGTGTGCCGCCGGCGTCGAGCCATGCCCTCGCGGTGCCGAGCGTCGGATGCCCCGCGAAGGGCAGCTCGGTGCTGAGGCTGAAGATCCGCACCCTGTAGTCGGCGTCGGACCTGGTCGGCGGCAGCACGAACGTGCACTCGGACAGGTTGCTCCATACCGAGAAGCGCCGCATCGTCTCGTCGTCGAGACCGTCCGCGCCGAGGACGACGGCGACCGGATTCCCGCTCATCGACCCCTGGCCGAAGACGTCCACCTGACGGAAACCGCGCATCACCGGCGTCTGATTGATCATCCACTGATCGTGCCCGGCAGGGCGCGTGCTGTCGAGCGCCGCGCGCGAGCCCGCGTCGCGGCGCGTCGTAGGTTGGAGGCATGGCTCGCATCCTCGCCGTGACCGGCGGTCACCTCGTTCCCGTCAGCTCCGACCCGATCCCCGATGGCACCGTGATCGTCACCGACGGCGTCATCACCGCCGTCGGCGGACCTGACACGCCCGTACCCGACGGGGCCGAGGTCATCGACGCGTCGGGGCGCTGGGTCGTTCCCGGGTTCGTGGAGTCCCACGGGCACCTCGGCGTCCACGAGGACGGCGAGGGCTGGTCGGGCGAGGACACCAACGAGATGACCGACCCGAATGGCGCGCGCTTCCGCGCGCTCGACGGGATCGACATCGAGGAGGTCGGGTTTCGCGACGCGCTGCGCGGCGGAGTGACCACCGCGGTCGTCAAGCCCGGTTCAGGCAATCCGATCGGCGGGCGCACCGTCGCCATCAAGACATGGGGCGGGCGGACAGTAGACGAGCAGATCCTCGCCGCCGACGTGTCGGTCAAGTCGGCGCTCGGCGAGAATCCGAAGCGCGTGTACGGCGACAAGAAGCAGACTCCGTCGACACGCCTGGGCGTGGCATCCGTCCTCCGCGAAGCGTTCGTCGCCGCACGGACCTATGCCGACAAGCGGGCCGCGGCAGCCGAGAAGGACGAGCCGTTCGAGCGTGACCTCGGCAAGGAGACGCTCGCCGCGGTGCTCGCGGGCGAGCTGGTGTGGGATCAGCACTGCCACCGCCACGACGACATCGCGACGGCGATCCGCATCGCCGAGGAGTTCGGCTACACGCTGGTCGTGAACCACGGCACCGAGGCGCACAAGATCGCCGACGTGCTGGCCGAGAAGCAGATCCCGGTGATCTTCGGGCCGATGCTGACCTCGCGCTCGAAGGTCGAGCTGCGCGACCGCGCGATCGGCAACCTCGCACTGATCGCCGAGGCGGGCGTGAAGGTCGCGATCACGACCGACCACCCGGTCGTGCCGATCGACCACATCCGGCTGCAGGCGATCCTCGCCGTGCGCGAGGGGCTCCCGGCGACGACGGCGCTGCAGGCGCTGACGACGAACCCGGCCGAGATCCTGCGGCTCGACGAGCGCGTCGGTGCCCTGGAGGTGGGCCGCGACGGCGACATCGTGGTGTGGTCGGACGACCCGCTCGCGGTCGATTCGCATGTCGAGCGCGTCTTCATCGAAGGCCGTGCGGTGTACGAGCCGGGAACAGATGCCGCGTCCCCGCGCGTCGTCGAGCGCTGGGAGCGCTTCGGCCGGTCCTCCTGGGCTCGCTGAGACCACCGGTTCAGTACCGCGGCAGAGATATCCGAGGCAGGCCGCGGCGCTCGTCGTCAGGCGGCGGGGCCGTCGTCGGCGAGCTGCGGGAGCGCGAAGCGTTCGAGGAAGGCGGCCGCCCGCCTGCGGTCGCCAGCGATGCGCACCTCTCCGGCGGTGACGGCTTCGTCGAACGTTCGGCGGTGGAAGATGACCCCTCGCAGCGCCGACTCGGATGCCTCGAGGACGAGCTCGGGGTCGGCGCCGAACGCGCGCGTCACCTCGATGACCTCGCCGTCGATCATCACGTCGAACGCGTCGCGCACGAGCTTCAGGCGCACCCGCCCGTGGAAGCCGCCGGGCGCCGTCGGCGCGTGGAGTGCTTTCAGCGCGAGCGCGAAGGCATCGTTGCTCATCTCCGATCCGGGGGCCACCGGGGTGAGCGCGCCCCACCGGGACATGGCCACGAGCACCGGTTCGAGCGCGTGGCCCCGCGGTGTCAGCTCGTAGGCCTGGACGCTCGCGGGCGGGCCGAGCACCGTACGACGCACCACGCCACCGGCCTCGAGATCGCGCAGGCGCTGGCTGAGCACGTTCTGGCTGATGCCATGCAGTCCGGCACGCAGGTCGGTGAACCGCTTGGGCCCGAAGACGAGCTCCCGGACGACGAGCAGCGCCCACCGTTCGCCGATCACGTCCAGCGACCGGGCGATGCCGCAGGCATCTTCGTACTTTCTCGTCGTCATGGGAATAGAGTACGACAGCTGCACGGTTTACTCTCCCAATCGGATCAAATGATCCTAAATTAGGAGTAGATCATGGAACTGAAACTCGAAGTCGTCGTGCTGCCCGTCTCCGACGTGGACCGCGCGAAGAGCTTCTACCAACGATTGGACTTCCGCCTCGACGCCGACTTCATCGTCGACGAGGGGTACCGGATCGTCCAGCTCACACCCCCGGCATCCACCGCCTCCATCATCTTCGGCACCGGCATCACGACGGCGCCGGCGGGATCCGTTCGCGGCCTCCTCGTGGCCGTGCCCGACATCGAAGCCGCCCGCGCTGAAATCGCCGAGCGCGGCATCGAGGTGTCGGAGATCTTCCACGAGGCCGACCCGTTCGTCCGGGCCGGCGTCGAGCACCGGATCCCCGGAGCGCACCCTGAGCGCGCCAGCTACAGCTCGTTCGCGACGTTCGCCGATCCCGATGGCAACCAGTGGCTCCTTCAGGAGATCACGGACCGCCTCCCCGGTCGCTGAGCGAACCACAAGGACGAAGACGACGCATGGACGCAACGACGAACGAGGTCATCCTCGACGTCCTCAAGGCCGCCGCGGCGGCCCACGGCGTATTCGAGGCCGAGGAGCTCGGCGGCGCGTACGACGACGAATGGCCCGAGTGGTACGCCGCGCACATGACGAACGCGCTCGCGGCCCTCGGCTACCGGCTGGTCGCGGACGGGGCCTGAGCCCGCGTCCGCCACGAGGGAGATCACCATCATGTGGATCTACGAACAGCTGCTCGGTCGCGAAATCGCGACGGCGCTGCTGCGCGCGAGCACCGGCGCCGCCGACCGAGCGGCATCCGACACCGACACTCCAGCAACCAGCGAAGCACAGGAAGAGCGCTGAGCATCATGAAGACCTTCGACACGAACCTCATCGAGGAGTACGACCTCATCGTCCTCGGCGGCGGTGCGGTGGGCGAGAACATCGCCGATCGCGCCGTGCAGGGCGGCCTGAGCGCCGTCATCGTCGAGCACGAACTGCTCGGCGGCGAATGCTCGTACTGGGCGTGCATGCCCTCCAAGGCGCTCCTGCGCTCGCCGGCTGCACTCCGTGCCGCCCGCAGCGTCCCCGGCGCCGCCGAGGCGATCACCGGTGACCTCGACGTCTCCGCAGTGCTCGCACGCCGCGACGCGTTCACGAGCAACTGGTCGGACGCCGGCCAGGTCTCGTGGGTGAAGAGCGCCGGCATCGACCTCGTGCGCGGCCACGGCCGCATCAGCGGTATCCGCGAAGTCACGGTGACGACGCCCGATGGCGGCACTCTCGTGCTCGTCGCCCGTCACGCGGTGGCGGTGTCTACCGGCTCCGACGCCTACATCCCCGACATCGATGGTCTCCGGGATGCCCTTCCGTGGACGAGCCGCGAGGCCACGAGCGTCCGCGAGGTGCCGAGGAGCCTCGCCATCGTCGGCGGCGGCGTCGTCGCAGCCGAGATGGCCACCGCCTACGCCGCCTTCGGCACGCAGGTGACGCTCATCTCGCGGGGCACGCTGCTCGCCGGCATGGAGCCCTTTGCGGGTGAGCGGGTCACGGAGGCGCTGCGCGAGCAGGGCGTCGACGTGCTGCTGGGCACCCAGCCCGTGCGCGTCAGCCGTGGCGAGTCCGGATTCACCGTCGAGACCTCTGCTGGTGATGCGATCGGCGCCGAGCAGCTGCTCGTCGCGACCGGACGAACTCCGCGCACCACCGACCTCGGGCTCGAGACGATCGGGCTCACTCCCGGCCAGTGGCTCGACGCCGATGACACCCTGCGCGTGCCCGGCTTCGACTGGCTCTACGCCGTCGGCGACGTGAACCACCGCGCGCTCCTCACGCACCAGGGCAAGTACCAAGCGCGCGCCGCGGGTGACGTGATCGCCGCTCGGGCGAAGGGCACGACGGTATCTGATGCCGCGTGGGGCGCCCACGTGGCGAGCGCCGACCACGCGGCGGTGCCGCAGGTGACGTTCACGGACCCCGAGGTCGCCGCGGTGGGGCTCACGGCGGATGCCGCGATCGCCGCCGGCTACCGCGTTCGCACGGTCGACTACGAGATCGGCTGGGTCGCCGGCGCGAGCGTGCACGCGGACGGCTACCGCGGGCACGCCCGCATGGTCGTCGACGAGGACCGCTCGGTCATCATCGGCGCGACCTTCGTCGGGCCGGACGTGGCTGAGCTGCTGCAGGCGGCCACGATCGCCATCGTCGGGGAGGTGCCGCTCGCCCGCCTCTGGCACGCCGTTCCGGCCTATCCGACCGTGAGCGAGATATGGCTGCGCCTCCTCGAGACCTACGGGCGGCAGAGCGCCGCACCCCGGGTCGATCCGGAGCGTGAGTCAGCGTTGGCCCCCCTCGCGGGGTGATGACCGCCCAGCAGGAACATCCTCCACTGATTCAGCCAAGGAGATCATCTTGAACACCGAGCTCCGAACGGACGTCGAACTCGCGCTCTCCACCGCCGCGGATGCCGCCACGACGGTGCGGCCCCTGCGCCGCACCCTGCCGCCGCCGCTCGCCTTCGCACTAGCCGCCGGCATCGTCGGCCTTGCGCTCTTCGCCTCGGTGACGCCCTCGCCGCTCTACCAGGCCTACAGTGCGCAGTGGCAGCTCTCGCCGCTGACCCTCACGCTGGTCTACGCGACGTACGCGGTCGGCGTCCTCGTGGCGCTCGTCGTCACCGGATCCGTCTCGGACGACGTGGGCCGCCGTCCGGTGCTGCTCGTGGCGCTCGCGGGCCTCATGGTGGCGACCCTGCTGTTCGTTCTCGCGTCATCCGTCGCCTGGCTCTTCGTCGCCCGCGGCCTGCAGGGCCTCGCGACCGGTTTGGCGATGAGCGCCGCGAGCGCCGCGCTGCTCGAGCTGCATCCGCGCCGCGACCCGGCCGCGGCAGGCCTCGCGAACGCCGTCTCGGGCACCCTCGGCATCGCGCTCGGCATCCTCGGGGCCGCCCTGCTCGTGCAGTACGGTGCGGCCCCGCTCGTGCTGCCGTACGTCGTGCAGTTCGCGCTGCTCGCGGTCGCGGCCGTCGGCGTGGTCTGGATGCCCGAGCCCGTCGTGGACCGTCGGCGATTGCGGTGGCGCGTCCCACGACCGCACGTGCCGGCTGTGGTGCGTCGACCGTTCCTCCTCGCCGCACTCACCGTGCTCTCGGCGTGGTCGCTCGGCGGCCTGTTCTTCAGTCTCGGGCCGGCGCTCGGCGCGAGGTTGCTCGACTCGTCGAACGTCATGGTGTCGTCGATCGGCATCGTCGCGCTCGCGAGCTCCGCTGCGGTGTCGCAACTCCTGCTACGCCGCACCGCCCCGTGGCTCGGCGCGTTCGTCGGCTCGCTCGGCCTCGCTGCCGGCGTGGCGATCATCGTGGTCGCGGTGGCGCTCGGTTCTGGCGCGCTCTCCCTCGTCGGCTCGGCGGTCGGCGGGCTCGGCTTCGGCATCGGGTTCCTCGGCGGGCTGCGGGCGCTCCTCGGCTCGATTCCGGCCGCACACCGGGCGTCGGTCATGTCGGCGTACTACACGGTCGCGTATCTGGCACTCTCAGTGCCCGCCGTGCTGGCAGGGCTCGTCGTGGCCGGACTCGGCCTCGGGCCGACGTTCGAGGTGTTCGGCGCATTCGTCGTGCTCAGCGCGTCGGTCACCGCGACCGTCGCGTGGCGTGCTCGACCCCGCGTCGCCGGCGCGCGCTGAGGGGCGCGCCGCGCGTTCTCGTGCGCGCCGATTTCGCCGGGCCCGGGTTCTGCGAGAGAGTGGAGGGTCGTCACTCGAATCGATTCGGCGTTCGTGACGGCCGTCGCCGCTTCCCCACATTCTTCGAGAGCACCCGCATGTCCCGTTCCCTCACCACCGGCAGTCCGTGGCGCGTCATCCTGGCCTTCTCGGTCCCGCTCCTGGTCGGCAACGTCGTGCAGCAGCTGTACCAGTTCGCAGATGCCGTCGTCGTCGGCCGCCACCTCGGCGTCGACGCGCTCGCCGCCGTGGGAGCGACCGGCAGCCTGCTGTTCCTCCTGCTCGGGTTCGTCTGGGGAATGACGAGCGGTTTCGCCATCCCGACGGCACAGGCGTTCGGGGCGGGTGACGCCGCCGGGGTGCGGCGGTCCGTCGCGACCGGCACGATCCTGACCGCGATCGCCAGTGCGGCGCTGACCATCGGCGGCCCGCTGCTCGCGGGTCCGGCGCTCGAGCTCATGAACACGCCGCCCGAGCTCATGGCCGATGCCACCATGTTCGCGCAGATCAGTCTGCTGGGCGCGGCGACGATGCTCTTCTTCAACTACCTCGCGGCCGTCATCCGCGCGATCGGCGATTCCCGTACGCCTCTGGTCTTCCTGACGCTCGCCTGTCTGCTCAACGTCGCGCTCGTCCTGCTCTTCGTGGGCGTGATCGAGGCCGGCGTGGGTGGTGCCGCCTTGGCGACGGTGATCTCGCAGGCAGTATCGGCGGTGCTGTGCCTCGAGTACGTCCGCCGCCGCATCCCCGCCCTCCACGTGCGCCGCGCGGACTTCACGGTCACGAAGGCCGACTATGTCGCGCACCTGCGCCTCGGTCTGCCGATGGGGTTCCAGGCATCCATCATCGCCATCGGCACCCTGGTCGTGCAGGTGGCGCTCAACGACCTCGGCGCCGATGCGGTCGCCGCGTACACGACGGCCTCACGCGTGGACGGGCTCGCCGTCGCGCTGCTGCAGTCGATCGGTCTGGCCGCGTCGATGTTCGTCGCCCAGAACTTCGGTGCCGGCCGGCCCGACCGCATCCGTCGCGGCGTCGCGCAGGCGACGTGGATCGCGGTCGTCGCCGCCGTCGCGCTGGGCGCGCTGCTGGTCGCGTTCGGTGCGCCGCTGGTGCGTCTGTTCGTCGGCGAGGGCTCGGACGACGTCGTCGACATGGCGGCGCTCATGCTGGTCATAAACGGCACGACCTACTGGGTGCTGGGCGTCCTCTTCGTCGTGCGCGGTGCGCTGCAGGGGCTCGGCGACGCAATGATCCCGACGCTCACCGGTGTGGTCGAGCTGATCATGCGCGTCGGTGCGGCCATCGTGCTCGGCGCCGCCTTCGGGTATGTGGGCGTCGTGTGGTCGAACCCGTTGGCGTGGGTGGGCGCGGTCGTGCTGCTGGTGCCCGCGTACGTGCACGCACACCGTCGACTGGGCCGGATGCCGGTGGCCCCGGTCGGCGTCACCCCGACGACCCCCATCCCGGTGATCGGGCCGACCGATGGCTCGATGACGGTGGATGCCGTGGTGACGGCGCCCATCCCGCTGCCACGCGTCCCGAAGCGCACGCTCCGTCGGAAGGTATGGTCGGGGGCGCGCTGACGGGCCTTCTGCTGTCGGGCTCGTGAGCCTACGCTCGTGGGTGCTGGGGCTGACGCGAAGGAGCTCGAATGCAGACGTTGACGGTGGATTTCATCATGTCGCTCGACGGCTACGGCGCGGCCGAGGGCTGGCCGGGCTGGTGGGGGCTGGAAGGCCCGGACTATCTCGGATGGCTCGAGGAGCTGCCTGAGCAGGACCATCCGATCCTCATGGGAGCCACGACATACCGGGTGATGTCGGAGTTGACGGCGGGCGGCGAAGAGGGCACCGACGTGCTGAACGGCGTGCAGAAGTACGTCTTCTCGTCGACGCTCGACGAGCCGCTCACGTGGGAGAACTCGACGCTGGTCCGTGAGGATGCCGTGGACTTCGTGCGACGGCTGAAAGACGAGTCCGACCTTCCGCTGCGCACGCTCGGGAGCGTCGCGCTTTGCCGCTCGCTGTTGCTGGCGGGACTCGTGGACCGGTACCGCGTCGTCGTGTTCCCTGTCATCACGGGCGCGACGGGGCAGGAGCGCATCTTCGACGACTACCCCGACGTGCGCCTGGATCTCGTCGAGGCGCGCACGTTCGATCGGCGAAGCCAGCTGCTGGAGTACATCCCGACGGTGCTTGGGGGCCCTCCCGGGGCTTGACCCAGGTTCAGGCGCGCGGCGCGGGGCACGCCCAGGGCGGTTCATGCGCGCGGCGGTCTCACGAGCGCGGCGCGGTCCGGAACGGCGTCGCGGGTCAGAACGGGGGCGGGTCGCCGTCTGCGGTCAGGTCGTCGGGCGTCACCAGCCACGGCTCACGCAGCATCCGCCGCCGGCGTTCTCGTTCTTCGTCGAGGACGAACCGGACGACGGGCTCAGGCAGGTCGGTGTGCTTGCGACCGGTCGGGCTGGTCCAGACGAGCACACCCGGCGAGGTCTGCTCCACGGTCCACGCCGTGTGGTGCTTCATGGTGTGATGCCGACGGCACAGGTGCGCGAGATTGTCGTGGCGCGTGGCACCGCCGAGTTGATGGTCGATCGTGTGGTCGATATCGCAGCGCCAGACGGGCCGGCGGCATCCGGGAAACCGGCACCGCTCGTCGCGTGCCGCCAGGAAGCGGTCCAGCCGCTTGCCCGCGCGGTAGCGGTCGACCGCGAGCACCGCCCCCGTGACGGGTGAGGTCATGACCCGCTCCCAGCCGGCAGCGCCCGCGGCAAGCGCCCGTGCGGTGTCGGCGTCGATGGGACCATAGCCCGCGAGCAGACACGGCTCGTTCGAGGCGCCGGTCATCGTGAGAACCGGCAGCGAGACCTGCACCCTGCCGCGGATCGCGTCGAGTCCATCGCCCGCGACGCACCGGTCGGGCCCGGCTGTCAGCAGCAGATCGGTGACGATGTCGGCCTGGATCTGCGCCGTCGTGCGCGTGTCTTCGTCGTCCGGCTCGCGCGCAGCGATCACGAAGTGCGTCTGCTGAGCGAGGCGATCCCGGATGCCGTGGATCAAGGTCGCCGCCGCGAACAGGGTCAGGGTGCCCATGCCGTCGTCGAGGTCGCACGTCTCGATGCGTCTCTCGGCGACAGCATCGTCATGCCTCTCGTCGAGGGTGCGCTCGAGGTAGCGCTCGGCGATCACCCGGAGCACCGAGGTCAGCCGGCTGGGCGTGAGCTCGGTCGCCCGCTCGAGGGCGATGGCGAGGAACTCGGCGCGTGCGCCGTCATCGAGGATCGCCGCGCCGGTGTCGTGGATGGCGCTCAGATGCTGACGAGAGATGTCGGCCCGCTCGAGGGCGTCGACTCCGGCGCCGAAGCGGCGGCACAGATCGGTGGCCTCCGACAGCAGGCGCGTCACCGTCCACTCCGAGATGTGGTTCGACGTGGCGAGGTCCGCGACCAGCGCCCGCCGATCGAGCTCTGTCCTGCGCAGCTGCTCGGGCGTCGCGGTCGCCGAGGGGGCAAGGGACGCGGCGGCCTGCGCGAGGAGACGGATCTCGGCGGCGTCTTCGGCCGCGCGTCGGCGACGGCCGGCCTCGAACGCGTCAACGAGTCGCTCGACGGGGTCGAGAGGCCGGCCGGGCTCGAAATCAGGATTCGCAGACATGAGGCTCGCAGACAGGAGGAATCACGGAGAGATCCAGCGCTCTCATCCATCCGACGCCCTCGCGGCTCTGCCGCGTCCCATTCGCAGCCCACCTCGACCGGCGGGCACTCTTCATCGAATCTCTGATCGTCAGCCTATCGAAGCCAGCCCTTCAGAACAAGAACGAATCTACGATTCCTGCGACTCCGGCACACCGCCCATCGAGAACGGATGCCGAGGCGCCCGCGATCGTGCCGCGCTCGAGCCTCGCGTAGTACTCGACGCTCACGCCGGCGAGCATCGCCACCTCACTGCGGCGCAGACCCGCGACTCGCCGGCCCGTGCCGGCGGGGATGCCTGCAGCCTCGGGCGTCAGACGGGCGCGGCGCGTCATGAGGAACTCACGCACCTCCGCCCTGGTGTCCATGCGGTCCAGGGTAGATCGGCGTCGCGGCGCCCGGGGTGCCCTGCCGGTACACGTCTCGTCAGGAACTCCCTTCCGATCCCGCGACAGGGAAGTATCGATGACAGGCGGTCACCACCGTGCCCGTCGAGCGAGGAGAACATCATGCGCGGAGTCATCATGCACGCGCCCGGCGACGTCCGGGTCGAAGATCGCGACATGCCGACCATCGAGCAGCCCACCGACGCGATCATCCGTGTCACCGCCACCTGCATCTGCGGGTCGGACCTGTGGCCGTACCGCGGCGTCGGGCAGGTCGATCACGCCCCGATGGGGCATGAGTACGTCGGCGTCGTCTCCGAGATCGGCGCCGACGTGAAGAACGTCGCGGTCGGCGACTTCGTGGTCGGCTCGTTCGTCGCCTCCGACAACACGTGCGAGATCTGCCGTGCCGGCTACCAGTCGCGCTGCGTGCACAACGTGATGATGGGCTCGGTCGGCACGCAGGCCGAGTACGCCCGCATCCCGCTCGCCGACGGCACGCTCGTGGCCACGCCCGGGACGCCCGAGCCCGACCTCATCCCGTCCCTGCTCGCGGCTTCGGACGTGCTCGGCACGGGGTGGTTCGCGGCCGTCGCGGCCGAAGCGGGCCCCGGCAAGACGGTCGCCGTGGTGGGCGACGGCGCAGTCGGCCTGCTCGCGATCCTGGCCGCCAAGCAGCTCGGCGCGGAGCGCATCATCGCGATGTCGCGCCACGCCGACCGCCAGGAGCTCGCGCGCCGGTTCGGCGCGACCGACATCGTCGAGGAGCGCGGTCGCGAGGGCGCCGCGAAGATCAAGGAGCTCACCAACGGTCTCGGGGCGCACTCCGTGGTCGAGGCGGTCGGGACTCAGGAGTCCATGGACCAGGCCATCCGCGCCACGCGTCCCGGCGGGCACATCGGCTTCGTCGGAGTGGCCCACAACGTCTCGATCGACGGCCTGAAGCTGTTCTTCTCCGGCGTCCACCTCCATGGCGGACCCGCGCCGGTGCGGCGCTTCCTGCCCGACCTGATCCAGCTGATCTGGGACCGCGAGATCGACCCCGGCGCCGTCTTCGACCTCACGCTTCCCCTCGAGGAGGCCGCCGAGGGCTACCGCGCCATGGACGAGCGGCGTGCCACGAAAGTCCTGTTGACGGTCTGATCCGGATGCCGTCGGCCGGGGCCGGTCAGGGTGACGGCCGGCTCGGCGCGATGGCCGTCCGGAAGAGGGTGACCAGAGCGGTACGGGTGGCGACGCCCGTGCGGGCCTTGATCACGGCCATGTGCTTGTCGACGGTCTTCTCGCTGATCCCCAGGGCGGAGGCGATCTCGGCATTGGTGGCCCCGGCCGCGACCAGGGCGGCGACCTGCCCCTGTCGCAGCGTGAGCTGCACCACCTCGCCGGCCGGTGGCGGAACGTCGACGGGCAGCTCGACGGTGGCAAGCTCTTCGCGCCGCGACAGGCCGAGTGCCGCGAGGGCACTGCGCACGTAGCCCTCGACGGTCCGGATGCCGAGAAAGAGCTCGTGCGAGATCTCGCGGTTCGTGCGCCCGGCCGCGGCGAGGGTCGCCACTTCGAGCTGGCGTGTCGAGAGTGTCGCACCCGTCGCCGACCGTGGCGGCCGGAACAGCTGGACCGCTCGCACGCGGAATGCGGCGGCGCGAGACTGCGCGGCGAATTCGTCGAGCGCGGCGAGCGCGCGGTACGCCGACGACCGGTGCCCATGCTCGACGGCACCGGCAAGCGAGACCCACCGCGTGCGAAGGATCTCGGAGTCGATGCTGCCGGGGATCTCGGGCACGCCGCCGGAGGGATCGCCCGGGCCGCCGTCGCGCCGGGTCCGCATGCGGTGCAGCGTCGCCCGCTGCCACGGCGAGGGCATCATGTGCTCCACGATGCGCAGCATCCGGTCGCACTCGCCCGTCTCTCCTTCCGCCAGCGCGGCGGCGAAGATGACCTCGGCGAGCCAGCATCGGTTGCTGCTGCCGACCTGCAGGTCGTCGATGTCGCCTTCCGACAGCGCGATCCGGCGGGCTGCCTCGAGGTCACCGTGGCCCGCGAGCATGAGGGCGACCGATGCGATGACGCCGTGCCCCAGCGAGCGACGTGCGTCACGCCAGGAGCCCGCGAGCAGTTCCCGCTCGAGCCGCTCCACGTCATCGGGCGGCGTCGTGGCGGTCATCACCGAGAGCACGTACTGCGTTCCCCGCACCGTCATCCACCAGCCGAGGTTCGGCGCATCCGAGAAACCCGCGGCCGCGCGTTCGAGCGGTGCAGCCGCCTCTTCGACGCGAGCCGCCGCGGTCAGCGACACCCCCTCGACGTAATCGACGTACGGCTGCAGACCCCGGATGCCGGATCGCTCGGCGAGCCGGCTCACCAGGCCTGCCGCGGCCAGCGACTCCTCCTGCATCGAGTGAGTGAGGACCAGCAGCGGCACCAGCACCACGAGATCCAGTGCCGAGAGGACCTGCGCCACGTCGGCCTGCTCGATGTACGCGAGAAACCCGTCGTAGACCTCCCGCACCCGGGCCAGCTGACGGTTCCAGTCGCCTTCCGTCGGTGTTTCGCGCCACCCCTCGCGAGGCTCGACGCCGTCGTTCATGAGCAGGGCGTAAGAGATCGCCAGCTTGGTGCGCAGCGCGGTGGCGTCTGCGCCGTCCGGCCAAGGGTGCGCGGCCCAGTCCACGGTCTCGAGGCCGGGCTCGAATGCGGCGCCCGCCAACTGCTGCCCCCGCGCCTCGGCGCGCACCGCCGGATCGTCCACGGTGCGGAGAACGTCGGCGAGGCGCCCGTGGGCCCGCCTCTCGAATCCGGCGAGCTGCTCGTACCGGGCAAGCCGGATGCGGTCGCGAGGGTCGGCTGACTCCCCCAGTCGGCGCCCGGTGGGGCCTGTCACCAGGTCCCAGACGCTGTCGATCCCGAGCCGTTCCGACTCGATCCCTGCGGTCCTCGTCGTGTCCGCGGTGTCTGTCATCCGCCTTCCTTCCCCCCAGCTCCCCCGGGGTCAGCGTAGAGAAGATGAGCGCCCGGCGGAACGAAATGCGTAGGAACTCCCATACCGGCAGACCCGGGCGATCCCTAGCGTCGAGCGGGTGACTGCCATGACTCCTGCCAGAAAGCTGGCCGCCGCCGTCGTCGGGGGCGGCATCCTTGTGACTTCTCTCCTCACCGTTCCGACGGCTTCCGCCCTCGGGCTGACCTGCGACTGGACCGGCGCCAGCGCCGACGGCCTGTGGTCGAATGCCGCGAACTGGACCAACTGCGCCGACGCGGCACCCGGCGAAGGCGACCTGCTGCGGTTCGGCGCCGGTGCCACCACCCTCGCGACGACGAATGATCTCGTGGGGGTCTCGTTCGCGAACGTCGAGTTCGCGGTCGACGGGTACTCCGTGGGGGGTTCCCAGCTTCGGACCAACGGTCTGACGGTGGCCGGCTCCACGACCCTCGAGGTCAACGTGATCCTGCCCGTCGCGGCGGGAGAGACCGCCTACCAGATCTCGGCGCCGCTCACCGTGCCGATTCCGTGGGAGATCGAGTTCGACCAGGAGCCGCTCGCGGTCGCTGCGCTTCAGCTCAGCGGCGGCGCCGTGGTCGACGCGCGTCTGGACGGAGCGGGTGACCTCTTGAAGATCGGCGGTGACGGCGTCGTGCATGCGCGCGGTCTGTCGTACCCGGGAGCGCTCGAGCTCTCCGGCAGCGCACGTGTGCGCTGCGGCGCGATCGAGTGCGGCATCGCCGGCGATCCGGTGACGATCACGGATGCCGCTGGCCTGGAGTTCACCGCCGACACGGCCTTCGCTCGATCGATCCAGATCGGACCCGGCAGCGGCTACTCCGTCGATGCCGCCGGGCATGCGGTCGATCTGCAGGGGGCGGTGAGTCTGGCCGGACCCGCCACCGTGCGCGGCGGGCAGGACGATGCACCCATGCTGTTCTCCGGCGGCGTCGCGCTCGCAGACCATCGGCTCACGGTGCACGGCGCGACCGCCGTCCCGCTCTTCGCGAACCTCACGAGCTCCGCGGCCGGCGGACTGCAGATCGGCACGGCCGACATTCCGGGCAGCATCCGGATCGAAGAGGGCCAGCTCGATCACAACGGGAGCACGGCGGCGACCGGAGCGGAATCCGTCATCGTCGCCGACGACGCATTCGCGCTGGGACCGAACGCCCTTCCCGGCACGACGCTCGAGGCGGGCGCGACGCTCGGGACCAACTCGGTGATCACACTCGCCGAGGACGTCCAGCTCGTCGACGGCTCGGCTGTCGCGGCGCTCTCGTCCGGGGCATCCCTCACTCTCGCGAACGCCTCGTTCAGCGGAGGCGTGAACATCCAGACGCGTGCGGCGGCGTCGAGCCTCGTCATCGACCAGCTGTCGAGCTCCGATGGCAGCACCGTCGTGCTCGGCAGTGCCGGCGCGGACGCGCCGATCATCTTCGGCGCCGACGGACTCAGCGATTATGCCGGCCTGACCGTTGCCTCCAGCGGCGCCGTTCAGCTCGATCGTGATCTCTCGATTCCCGGCGACTTCCGCATCGTCGACGCTGCCGTGACGACTCTGCACACACTGCCGGACGATCTCCACGACCTGATCGCCGACACCTCTGCGGTCACGATCGACGGCGCCGGGTCGCTCGTCGTCAACGACAACGAGCGGATCGCGTCGCTCGCCGGCCCGTCCGGCGTGGTGCACGTCGTGCACCCCGACTCGGGACTGACCGTCGCGGGGTCGGCGGCGACCACCTATGAGGGCGACTTCATGGGGCACGGTCATCTCACCCATGAGGGCACCGGCACTCTGCACCTGACCGGGGACTGGACGCAGGCGGCGCTCGACTCGACGCTCGACGCCGAGGCCGGCACCGTGATCGTCGACGGCTCGATGCCCTTCACGACGGCCGAGGTGTTCGGCACCCTGGCCGGTGCGGGGACCCTCGGCGAGATCGTCATCGACGGCGGCACCGTGGCGCCCGGCACCTCGCCCGGCTGCCTGACCGTCGAAGGCGCCGTATCGGGGAGCGGCACGATCACGGTCGAGCTCGGGGGCGTGCAGCCGTGCACCGCGCACGACCAGATCCTCAGCCAGACCCAGGATCTCGCGACGGTGACGTGGGCGGTCGCGCTCACGGGCGGCTTCCAGCCTGCTATGGGCGACGAGTTCGTCGTCCTCTCGACCGCGAACGGCGGCGCCGCGCTGCCGGCGTCTCAGGCGACGGCCGGAGACACCGTCTTCGATGTCGTGTGGGACGGCAGCGACGTCATCCTGCGCACCGTCGAGGTCCCGGTCGACCCGCCCGCAGGCCCGCCCGCACCGGGGGTGAACCCTCCCCAGTCCGCCCTGCCCGACAGCCTCGCGGCCACCGGCCCGGACTCCTCGTGGGTGCTGTGGGTGTCGGTCGCGGCCGCGCTCGCCGCGGCGGGTGGGCTGCTCGCCGTCCGAGGACGCGCACGGCGCCAGAGCTGAACAGGCCGGCACGCAAGACACCCGAGACGGGGGATGCTGCGGCATCCCCCGTCTCGCAGCTCCCGCGTTGCGCCGTCAGAGCGAGTCGACCGCCGCCGCGAGCGCCGTCAGATGCCGGGCGAGGATCTCCTCGTGACCTGGACGCCGCAGCGCGAGCGTGAGATTGACCATGCTGACGCGCCGCGCGACGAAGAGTCGTCGCAGCAGGCCGTCATCGATCGTCGGCCAGTCGCCGTGCCGCGAGTATCCGGCACGGAAGGCCGCGAGCGCTGCCACCGACCACTCGCCCCGCGTGGCTCCGAAGATCGAGTGGGCGATGTCGTGCGCACGATGGCCCCACGCGATGTCCTGGAAGTCGATCGCGCCGAGTCCACCGCCGGGCATCCGCACGACGTTTCGCGGAGTCAGGTCGAAATGGATCACGCGCGGCGGCTCGTCTGCGTTGGCCCAGAGCGTCGCCACCGCCTCGCGCGCCACCTCTTCTCCCCGCCGGAGCAGGGCGCGATGCGGTTCTGGCGCTGTGGAGAGCGCGATCGGCACGACGAACGCGAACGGGTCGCGCGCGTCGAGCACGCCGCGAGGAAGGGTGGCCGTCGGGGGCGTCGCCGTTTGCAGGCGTGCGCTGAGCTCGCCGAGGGCCTCGATGTCGCGACTGGTCGGCGGGACGGGCACCGGCATCCCCGGCAGCCACGTGAGCATCGTCGCCCGCCACGACCCATCGGGGTCGATCACCGTGTCGGCGCCGTCCGTCGTACGGATCACGCGCGGGACGGCAAGTCCTGAACGGGCGAGCTGCTCCGTCCAGCGGGCCTCCGCCTCGCCTGCGCCCGGTCGATGGATGCCGTCGGCCGGCCCCACTCGCAACGCGAAATCGCCCTCGTCGGCACGGATCCGGTAGATCGTGTTGAACGAGTCCGCCAGGTGCTCGACCCGCACGCCGGTGAGCAGATATCGCTCCAGCGCGTGCTGGACGAAGGACGAGGCATCCGTCTTCTCATCGGCTTCTGAGTGCATCGCCCTCACGTTAGCCGACCGCTCGAGGGCTCGTGCCTGGACGAAAACGACGGGGGGATGCCGCAGCATCCCCCCGTCCCATGTCACCGGTGTCGCGGGCTCAGCCCCCGAGCGTCACCGTGTCGATGGTCACCGTGTCGATCGTGACCGCGGCGATGCCGGGGTGGTCGCTGAAGACGCCGTCCATGCCCTGGTCGATGAACACCTGCAGCTCACCGGCGAGGTCGCCGTGCGCGGCCGGGTCGGCGCTGGAGCGGAACTCCGCCGGCAGGAACTGGTTCTCGGCGCGGAAGGTCCAGCCGTGCACCGAGAGGCCGGCGGCGTGCGCGTCGGCGATCACCGTGGTCGGTGCACCAAGCGCGCCCGCCGCGGTGCGCGGGATCATGACCGACTTCTCCAGGCCGACGCCGTCGGCGTACGCCGCCACCTCGGCGAGACCCGCGGGCGTCACGAGGTCCTTGTACGTGCGCGCGTCACCGGCGAGCGTGAAGTCGTACGGGCGGCCCGACGAGTTCACCAGCTGCGCGAGCGTCACTTCCGTGAGCGCGTCGAGGTCCTTGAGGTTCGACACCTCGAAGCTCTGCAGGATCACCGGCGCCTGGGTGTGGTCCAGGCCGTTCGCACGCAGGGCCGCGACGAGGGGCTCCTCGAGCGAGAGACCGATCGAGTCGAAGTACGACGGATGCTTGGTCTCGGGGTACACGCCGACCGGGCGGCCGTCGCAGCTGACCGAGTGACGAGCCAGGTCCATGACCTCGTCGAGGGTCGGGATCAGGTAGAGGCCGTCGAAGGCGGTGTTGCCGGGGCGCACCTGCGGCAGGCGCTCCTTCGCGCGCAGGCTGCGCAGCTCGGCGAAGGTGAAGTCCTCGGTGAACCAGCCGGTGATCGATGCGCCGTCGATGAGCTTCGTCGTCTGGCGGGCGGCGAACTCGGGTCGGGTCGCGACGTCGGTGGTTCCGCTGATCTCGTTCTCGTGGCGTGCGACGAGCACGCCGTCCTTGGTCGAGACGACGTCGGGCTCGATGTAGTCGGCGCACTGCACGATCGCCGCCTCGTAGGCTGCCAGAGTGTGCTCGGGCCGCGACCCACTGGCGCCGCGGTGACCGATGAGGCTCACCGTCGACGGCTCGAGCTTGGTCTTGTCGAGGTCGATGATCGCGAACTCGGTGTCATCCGGCGTTCCCGGGATGCGCGCATCATTGCCGGGGTAGTTGTTGTCGTTGCCGATGAGGAGGCTGCCGTCCTTCAGCTGCACGACGGTCTCGAACGACTGGACCGGCAGCGAGAAGATCTCGCCGGTGCCGTAGCCGTCGCCCGCGCCGATGCCGTGCGGGTTGGCGATGCGCAGTGCGTCGAGCACGAGCGACTTCTCGAGGTAGCCCTCCGCGTCGGTGCGGCGCAGGTCGACCTCGTAGACGCGTTTGGTGACGGCCTGCTCGCCTTCGAAGTCATCCCGCTCGATGAGGATCAGCACGTCGCCCCGGACAGTGAAGGCGTCGCCGATGACGTTCGCCTCCTGATCGGTCTGGTAGCTCCACGTGCGGCCGGTGTACCGGCCGGCGCGCGTGTCGAACTCGAGGATCTCGCGGCGTCGCAGATCGGTGTCGTCGGCGTACGCACCCTCGACGACCGGGTAGAGGTAGCGGCCGTTGGTCGATGCGGCCATCGCCTCGAAGCCGCGGCTCGCACGGACGCGCGGGGTCTCGCCCGGCTGCAGGTACGGGTTCTGCGGCGACTTCGCGCCGTCCAGCGCGTAGGGCTTCTCGAGCAGAGTGCCCTCCGCGTCGAAGTGCAGCAGGAACGGACCGAACTCCTCGCCGACCCAGAACGAGCCGTCCTTCGCGCGCACCACCGACTCGATGTCGAAGTCCGCACCGGTGAGCAGTCGCTCGTCGGTGTCTTCGTTCACGATCGGGAAGTCCAGCACGCCGTTGCGGTCGTTGTAGGAGATGAATCGCTCGATCTGGATCGCGCCCGCGCCGCCCCCGGCGGTCTGCCATGCCGGACGCACCAGGTAGTTGCGCAGCAGGAAGTCCGCCGAGTTGCCCTTGCTGCCGAAACCGTTGTCGGGCTGGGCCCAGAACGTGCCGTCGCCGTTGTCGAGCATGGCCGAGAAGCCCGGGATGACCTGGCCCTCCCACGGGCCGGTGCGGCCGTTCGCCGGTGACGCGAGCGCGCCCGAGGGCGGGCCGGACTCGAGGTGGTCGGCCGAGAGGGTCGCCCGGGCGACCAGCGTCGGCACGTGGGTCTGGATGTACGGCGACTGCGAACGCCCGTCAGACGGATTCGCAGCGGGCGAGGCCGCGGAGGCGGCGGCCGGCAGGAGGGCGACGGCGGCCACCGTTGCGGCGGTCACGGCGAACAGGCGCGTCAGCGCGCGCGGAGATCGGTGTGGACTCATGGCCACGACCCAACCGGTGCCGTCGCTCGTCGCGATGACAGGTCGCCGACGATCGCGGGGCGAATCGGTGAACGCCGGGCGAGCGGCGCGTGAGAATCCGCTCATGCGCCGCTCGTGGGTCAGCGGCCGGCGAGCACCTCCACGAGGCGCTCCGCGGTGGCCACGCTCGACTGCGGGTTCTGTCCGCTCACGAGCGAGCCGTCCGACACGACGGTCGAACTCCACGGCTCGGCCGAGGCGATGACCGCGCCGAGGTCGCGCAGGCGCGCCTCGACGAAGTACGGCGACGCGTCGCCCAGGCCGCCCTGGTGCTCCTCCTCGTCGGTGAACACAGCGAGCCTGCGGCCCTCGAAGGCGAAGCGGCCGTCGGGCCGCACGGCGCTGAGCAACCCGGCGGGCCCGTGGCAGAGCACCCCCACCACGGCATCCCGGTCCGCCGCGTCCACGAGCAGCCGGCCGAGATCCGGGTCGGCAGCGAGGTCGGCCATCGGTCCGTGTCCGCCGGGCAGCACGATCGCGTCGAACTCGCCGTCGCGCACGTCGGCGAGCACGCGTGGTCGTGCCAAGACGGGCGCGAGTCCGGCGAGGTAGCCGGTGAGCTCTTCGGGCGCGCCGGCCAGGCTGCCGGGATCCACGGTCGGCTGCACGCCGCCCGGCGTCGCCACCTCGACGGCGTGCCCCGCCGCGCGCAGCCCGCGGTGCAACTCGACCAGCTCTTCTGCCCAGAAACCCGTCGGGTGCACGCGACCGTCCGCCAGCTCGATGCTGTCGACGCCCGTCACGACCATGAGAACCTTCGCCATGTCCACTCCCTCTGTGTGTGTCGCGGCCGGACCCGGCCGCTGCGGAGTGGAACGAGGCATCCATCGGCGACATTTCATAGACTCGCATCACGCCATAGATTTCTTGATGGAACCGATGCTGCATGCAAGAGCTCGATCTGCTCCGGACGTTCCTCGAGGTCCACCGCGCCGGCTCGATCACAGCCGCCGCGGCTCGCCTCGGCGTGAGCCAGCCTTCGGTCAGCGAGCGGATCACGCGCCTCGAGGCCGAGCTCGGAACGCCCCTGTTCGTGCGATCTGCGCGAGGAGCGGCCCCGACCGCCGAAGCCGATCGCCTGGCGGCCCGGATCGCCGACCCCGTGGACCGGCTGCGCGCCGTCTGGACGCAGCCGACGCCTGCCGTCCCCGAGACGGTCCGGATCGGCGGGGCCAGCGATGTGATCGCCACGCGCGTGATCCCCGCCCTCGCCCCGCTCGCGACGAAGGGCGTACGGCTGGAGTTCGAGCTGGGACTCGCGCCCGACCTGCTCGCGCGCCTCGGCGCGGCTGGTCTCGACGGCGAGGGTCTCGACGGCGGCAGGCTCGACGGCGACGGGCTCGACGTCGTGGTGTCGTCGGTGCGGACGCCCATGCGCGGCATCCGGTATCGGGGTCTCGTCGACGAGGAGTTCGTGCTGGTGGGCGCGCCGTCGCTCGCGAGGACGATCGACCGCGAACGACTGGCGCACGATGCTGCTGCGGCGCTGCTGCATCTGCCGCTCGTGGCTTACGACCCCGACCTCTCGATCGTCCGCCGGTACTGGCGCAGCCAGTTCGGGCATCGCCCGGCCAATCCGATCGCCGTGATCGTGCCCGACCTGCGCGGAATCCTCGCGGCCGTCGTCGCCGGCGCCGGCGTCTCAGCGCTGCCCCGCTACCTCGCCGATCCGGCGATCGGGACCGGCTCGGTCGAGGTCCTGCATCGGCCCGACGAAGCGCCGATCAACACGCTCCACCTGGCGATCAAGGCCGGCCGTCCGCCCGGCGCGGCGACGGCGCGCGTGATCGACGCGCTGGTCGAAGCCGCTCATGGATGGGACTCCCTCTGAGGCTCGCCCCCACCGCGGCAGGAGCAGAATGGCGGGATGGATGCCGCTGCCCCGCTCGCCCGCACCGAGATGCCCGCCCCGAGCTTCGTGATGACGGACGAGGGCTATCAGATCGCCACGTATGTGTGGGGCGAGCCCGACGCCGACCCGGTGCTGTGCGTGCACGGGTTCGCGTCGAGCTGCCGCGACAACTGGGTCGAGACCGGGTTGGTGCGCGATCTGACGCGGGCAGGCTTCCGCGTGATCGGCGTGGACCAGAGGGGACACGGCGCGAGCGACAAGCCGCGCGACCCGCGTGCGTACTCCATGGGATCGTTCGTGTCCGACCTGATCACGGTGCTCGACACTTATCTCGTCGACGAAGTCCGCTACGTGGGCTACTCCCTGGGAGCGCGCGTCGGCTGGCAGTTCGCGGTCGACGCACCCGAGCACGTGTCACGAGCGGTGCTGGGCGGCATCCCGGACGGACGCCCGCTGGCGCGCCTGCAGATCGACCAGGCACGCGCGTATGCCGAAGAGGGCAAAGCGGTGGAGGATCCGGTGACACGCAACTACGTGACCCTCGCCGAGCGCGTGCCCGGCAACGACCTGAGCGCCCTCCTCGCGCTCGCCGAGGGCATGCGCTTCGGGGACGCCGACCCCGATCCCGAGCGTCCGCCCCGGCAGCCGATCCTCTTCGCGACAGGGTCCGAGGATGCGATCCTCGAGCGCTCCCGCGCGCTTGCCGCGAGCACACCACGCGGCACATTCGAAGAGATCCCGGGCCGGCATCACTTCAACACCCCCGGATCACGCGTCTTCCGTCAGCGTGCGATCGAGTCGCTTCTCGCCGCTTGAGTCCTGGCGCGCCGATGCCCCCGGCCAGCCGGCCGGGGGCACCTGCAGAGGGCTGGCTCAGCGGTCGCCGGTGAAGGCGTCCTTGATGTCGTCTCCGGCCTTCTTCAGGTTGGCCTTCGCCTGATCGGTCTGGCCTTCGGCCTGCAGACGCTCGTTGTCGGTCGCGTCCCCGACGGCCTCCTTTGCCTTGCCCTTCATTTCCTCTGCGTTGTGCTTGATGTCGTCTCCCATGCCCATGGGCGATCTCCCTTCTCTCTGTGATGGCCCGGCGTCGCCGGGCCCTGGCTCTGAGGGCGCTACGCACCCAGTCCGACGCGGTCGACGCGACGGTGGTACCGCATGCCGGCGATGCCTCCGAGGATCGCCCCCACCAGGGTCACGATGGCTGCGCCGACGGCGGTGAGGATCCCGGTGGTCGTAGCCGTCTCGGGCGTCACGGGGATGCGGGGGAACCCCTCGAGAGCGGTCAAGACGTCCCACTGACTGCCCGCGATGGCGGTGATGATCGCCAGCACGACGGCGATGACGATGGCCCACAGCCAGACCGCCAGACCTTGCTTGAGGCCGCTGAAGCGCGCCATGCGACCGGCGACGTAGCCGCCGGCGAAGTAGGCGATGAACAGCACCAGGCCGATGGCGACGGCGCCGATGATGGTGGCGGCTCCGAGGTTCTGCTCGGCGGCCGCGGCCGCGTCGTCGATCGCCTCCGGAGATGCCAGGCCCAGCGCCGTGCCGACTGCCGCGACGAGGGCCGTCAGCAGGACCGTCGCGCCCATCGCGGTGAGCCAGCCGAAGAACGCCGAGCCGAACTTGAAGCCGCCGAAGCGCTCGTTCTCGCGACTGAGCACTTCCTCGCGCAGCGACCGCCGCTCGTCGACGGTGTCGGCGTGGTCTGCGGGCACGGTGCGGTCGGCCGGGGCGGAGCGCTCCACCGGAACGGTGCGGTCGTCATCGCCCAGGTGGGCGGCGTCCGCGCGCCTCGGGTCGTTCGAACCGTAGTCGGTAGCCATGTCGAAAAGCTATGCGACCGGTCGTGATCCGCTCATCCCGTTGCAAACGGCCCGTCGGCGGCGTAATCTGTGCCGCCGACGACCGGGTGGGGCCATCGGATGCGTCAGGAGACCGCCTGCTTCACCAGCGCGGAGAGAGTCTTCTCCACAGCGGGGGTCCACGCGGTGACGGCGAAGCCGATGGGCCACATGTCGCCGTCGTCGAGGGCCGCCGGGTCGTCGAAGTTGATCGTCGCGTAGCGGGTCTTGAACTTCGACGCGGGCTGGAGGAACACGACCACCTTGCCCGCCTCGTTCGCGTATGCCGGAAAGCCGTAGAACGTCTTCGGCACCAGGTCGGGTGCGGCCTCGCCGACGAGCTTGTGCAGGCCCTCGGCCAGTTCCTTGTCGGTCCCGTCGAGCTTGGCGATCGCCTCGAGCACCTGCTTGGTGCCTGCCTCGCGGCTCTTGCCCGCCTTCGCCTGCGCACGCAGCTCCTTCGCGCGCGCCTTGACGGCGTCGCGCTCCTCCTCGGTCAATCCGTCCGACGTCGTCTTGCCGGCCATGTCTTCCTCCTTCGCGCTGGGGGCCTCCTGGCCCGTGGCCCTCACGCTACGCGCGGCGCTGTCGTGCGTGCTTCTCCATTCCTGCCCGATCGGTCGGTCGTGGGCGGATGCCGAGCCCCGCGCACCTTGAACGCCCGCCCGCGCGCCCCTAGCGTGAGGTGTCCCCGAAACGTGGAGCAGCCCCATGACCGCGACATCCGTTCCCACTCAGATGCACGCCATCTCGACCGAGACCCGCTCGACGGTCGACGACGTGCTCGACTACGCACGGCGCCGGGCTCTGTACGAGGACGTGCCCCTCGACAAGCCGATGACGCCGCGGGACCTGTCGAGACTGGCCTCGGGCTCGATCACGGCCGACGGCATCGGCGCGCGGCGGGCGATCGCCCTGTTCGAGAACGTCCTCGCGCCGGCCTGCCTCTCGACCGATCACCCCGGCTACCTCTCCTTCATCCCCTCGGCCCCCACCAAGGCCGCGCTCGCATTCGACGTCGTGGTGTCGGCATCCGCCATCTACGGGGGCTCGTGGATGGAAGGAGCCGGGGCCGTCTTCGCCGAGAACGAGGTGCTGCACTGGCTTGCCGCCGAGTTCGGGATGCCGCAGGGCTCGGGCGGCGTGTTCGTCCAGGGCGGCACGATCGGCAACCTGTCGGCCCTCGTGACGGCGAGGGACGCCGCGCGGCGACGCAACCGTGACGCCGGCCGCGCCGACCCTGCGCGCTGGCTCGTGGTGTGCAGCGCCGAGGCGCACTCGTCGATCGCCTCGGCGGCAGCCGTCATGGACGTCGATGTCGTCACCACGGCCGTCGACGCCGACGGGCGCCTGCACGGCGCCTCGGTGTCGCGCGCGCTGGACGAGCACGGCGATGCGGTGTTCGCCGTCGTGGCCACCGGGGGAACGACGAACTTCGGCATCGTCGACGACATCGCGGGCGTCGGTGCCGCGGCGAAGGCGCACGGCGTCTGGTTCCACGTCGACGGCGCGTACGGGCTGGCGGCGATGCTCGTCGAGAGCATGCGCCCGGCCTTCGCCGGCGTGGAGCTCGCCGACTCGGTCATCGTCGACCCGCACAAGTGGCTGTTCGCGCCGTTCGACGCGTGCGCGCTGATCTACCGCGAGCCGTCCCTGGCGCTGTCGGCCCACACGCAGCAGGCGGAGTACCTCGACACCCTCACCGGCAAGCCGGACTGGAACCCGTCCGACCTGGCCGTGCAGCTCACGCGTCGCGCGCGCGGCCTGCCGCTGTGGTTCTCGCTGGCGACGCACGGCACCGAGCCGTACCGCGCCGCGATCGCGCACGGCATCGATCTCGCGGCCCGCATCGCGGACGAGATCCGTGACCGCGACGAGCTCTCACTGGTGCGTGACCCGCAGCTGTCGGTCGTGGTGTTCCGGCGCGAGGGCTGGACGCTCGCCGACTATGACGCCTGGTCGAGTCGCCTGCTCGAGGAGCAGCACGCGTTCGTGGTGCCCAGCTCCCACGCCGGCGAGCCCGTGCTGCGCTTCGCGATCGTGTCGCCGCTGACCACGTTCGAGCTGCTCGCCGGCATCCTCGACACCCTGCGCTGAGCCGGGCACCGGAGGCTCCGGCGGCGGCGCACGTAGGATGGAGGCATCCGTTCCCGCATCCGGGAACCCGCCGCTCCGCAGGAACACCGTGACCTCAGCTTCCGCCCGCACGTTCGACGTGCGCCATGTGCAACTCGCGCGCGCCGCTTTCGCGGCGATCGCAGCGGTCATGATCACCTTCTCTCCCGACCACTCCGCGGCCGTCGGCGCGGCCGTCTTCAGCGGCTTCGCGATCGCGACCGGCATGGTCCTCCTGCTCGCCGTGTGGCTCGTGTATCCCGCCGGCCGGCGCTGGCAGGCCGTCGCGATCGGCGGCATCACCCTGGTCGCGGGCATGGCGGGCGGGCTCGCTCCTCTGCGCACGGTCGGCGGCTTCTTCACCGTCGTCATCGTGTGGGCGCTCCTGAGCGGCGGCGTCGAGCTGATCGCCGGTTCCCTCGGTCTGCGTGGCCGCACCTCGCGCCGCGAGATCGTGCCCGGCGTTGCCGACGCGCGCGCCGCGGTTCCCGTCGCGCCGCGATCCGAGAGCCGCGACGCGGTGGTGATCGGCGCCGTCACGATGATCCTCGGCGTCGTCCTGCTGTTCGTCCAGCCTGATTACGCACTGGACTACACCGTCGAGGAAGCAGGCCAGACCTTCACGCTGACCGGGACCATCATCGGCGTCGGCATCTTCGGCGGCTACGCCGCGATCGTCGCCGTGTACCTCGGCATCGCCGGATTCTCCCCCCGCCCCGCAGGCGCCGATGCCGTCACGGACGCACCCGCACCGGCCGACCAGAAGGACTCCGCGTGAGCGACGACCGCCCCACCCGCCGCGACCTGATGAAGCCCGTACAGCTGCTCGGGATGGCCTTCGGCGCCGCCGCCTTCGCAGGCATCGTGACCCTGGTGTCGATGGGCTTCTTCCAGCAGCGCACGAGCGAAGAGGCGCAGGCCGCCGTCATCCTCGCGCTGATCATCGCCGGCGTCACCTTCATCACGGTGCTGGTCGTCGTCGCTCTGCTGCTGCTGGCGGTCGACCCCGCGCAGGTGACGAAGCAGGTCGACAAGCCGGTGCTGCTGCCCGACTCCGACGACGACGACGGGGACGACGAGGGTCCGGATGCCGCAGCCGGCGGCACCCCGAAGGCCTGAGCAGGTCCCGCTCAGCCGAGCTCGTCGACCAGCTGCGACGCAAGTCCCGCGTACGTCGCGGGGGTGAGGGCCAGCAGACGCTCCTTCGCGGCATCGCCGATGTCGAGTCCGCGCACGAACTCGGCCAGTTCGGCGGCGCCGACGCGGCGGCCGCGGGTCAGATCCTTCAGCAGCGCGTAGGGGTCGGTGATCTGTGATCGGCCCGCGGCGATCTCGGCGCGCACGACGGTCTGGATCGCCTCGGCGAGCACTTCCCAGTTGCCGTCGAGGTCGGCCAGCAGCACGTCCTCGGCGAGCGAGATCTCGGTGAGGCCACGCTGCAGGTTGTCGAGCGCGAGCAGGGAATGGCCGAAGGCGACGCCGATGTTGCGCTGCGTCGTGGAGTCGGTGAGGTCGCGCTGCAGGCGGGAGGTCACGAGAGTCTGCGAAAGGGTGGCGAGCAGGCCGCCGGCGATCTCGAGGTTGGCCTCGGCGTTCTCGAAGCGGATCGGGTTGATCTTGTGCGGCATCGTGGACGAGCCGGTCGCACCCGCGACGGGGATCTGCGTGAAGTAGCCGATGGAGATATAGGTCCACACGTCGGTGGCGAGATTGTGCAGGATGCCGCCGGCATGCCGCACGCGGTCGTACAGCTCGACCTGCCAGTCGTGGGACTCGATCTGAGTGGTCAGGATGTTGAAGTCGAGCCCGAGTCCTTCGATGAAGGAACGCGAGAGTTCGGGCCAGTCGACGTCGGGAGCGGCGGACAGATGCGCCGACCACGTGCCGGTCGCGCCCGAGAACTTCGCGAGGTAGTCGCCGCCCTCGATCTGGTCGGCCACGCGCGCGAGGCGCCACGCGAAGACCGCGAGCTCTTTGCCCATCGTCGACGGCGTGGCGGGCTGGCCGTGCGTGCGGCTGAGCATCGCGGCATCCCGATGCGCCACCGACAGCTCGCCGAGCGCAGCGATGACCGCGCGCAGCTTGGGCAGCCACACGCGCTGCACGGCGCGCTGCACCGTGAGGGCGTAGGAGGCGGAGTTGATGTCTTCGCTGGTGCACGCGAAGTGCGTGAGCTCGGCGATGCCGTCCAGACCGAGGACCGAGAGCCGGTCGCGCACGAGGTACTCGACGGCCTTGACGTCGTGGCGCGTGACGGCTTCCTTTTCGGCGAGCCAGTCGATCTCGGTCTGACCGAACTCGAGGTACAGCGACCGCAGACGGGACTTGTCGTCGTCGCCGAGCGGCGACGTGCCGAACAGCGAGCGATCGGTGAGGGCGATGAGCCACTCGACTTCGACCTCGACGCGCGCGCGGTTGAGCCCTGCCTCGGAGAGGTAGTCGGCGAGCTCGCCGATCGCGGCGCGATAGCGGCCGTCGAGCGGGCTGAGGGGCTGCGGAGGCAGAGAGGTCACGGTGCTCCCATCGGGATGCAGGCGCCACTCCGGTGTCAGGGCACCGGACGGATGGCGGGTTCGAGCTGCCGGAAGAGCGCCCGGCTCGCGCTCTCGATCATACCGAGCACCTCGTCGAACATTCCGGGCCCGGCATAGTACGGGTCGGGCACGTCGAGCGTGCTGGCGGACGGATCGAACGACAGCAGCAGCGCGATCTTGTCGGCATCCGTCTCGGTGCGGGCCCAGCCGTGGAGGATGCGCTCGTGGCTGCGGTCCAGTGCGACCACGAGGTCGCTGTGGGCGAAGTCGGCGTGCGTGAACTGCCGCGCCCGGTGCCTCGTGCCGTCGTAGCCGGACCGGGCCAGCGCTTCGATCGTGCGCTGGTCGGCCCGCTCGCCCACATGCCAGTCGCCGGTGCCCGCGCTCGTCGAGGCGACGCGCATCCCCAGGCCCGAGGCATCCGCGAACTCCCGGAAGACGACATCGGCCATAGGTGACCGGCAGATGTTGCCGGTGCAGACGAAGACGACGCGGAAGGGCTCCACGGCGGTCGAGGTCATGGACTCCATTCTCGCGCGGCCGCCGCGAGCGCCCAAGAGGAGATTCGGCGCCCAGCCGCAACCTCACGTTAAGGAACTCTCTTCCTCGCGGTCTTCCGGGACGGATGCCACTCCCCTACGTTGTGAGGATCGAGGGAGGCTGCCCGCCTTCCTTTCCCGTCAAACGCGTGTCTCGCCGCTGCGACCGTCAATGGAGGATCTGTGCCCCTGTCCCGTTCACCCCGCCGCCTGGCGGCCGTCGTCAGCGCCGCAGCGCTCGCGGCCGCGGCCGTCATGGTCGCCGCACCGCCTGCGGCCGCGGCATCCGGAGATCTGCTCATCAGCGAGTACATCGAAGGCTCGTCCAACAACAAGGCCCTCGAGGTCTACAACCCCAGCACCGCGGCCGTCGACCTCGCCGCATCGGGCTACGCCCTGCAGGTGTACTTCAACGGCAGCGCGTCGGCGGGCCTGACGGTGCCGCTGGCCGGCACGATCGCACCCGACGAGGTCTTCGTCTTCGCGCACGCGTCGTCCGGTGCCGCGATCCTCGCCCAGGCCGACCAGACGACGTCGTCCGGCCTGTTCAACGGCGATGACGCCGTGGCGCTGGCCAAGAACGGCACGATCGTCGACGTGTTCGGGCAGGTCGGCGTAGACCCCGGCAGCGAATGGGGCACCGGGCTGACGTCCACCGCCGACAACACGCTGCGTCGCGCGGCCGACACGTGTGTCGGCGACGTCACGGCGAACGACGCGTTCGACCCGGCCGCGGGCTGGACGGGGCTGGCCACCGACACGTTCGACGGGCTCGGCGTGCACGACGCGGACTGCGCGCTGCCGCCCGCCACCGACCCCGGCACGGACCCCGTGGAGGCCGGTTGCGACCTCGAGCCGGTCGCCATCGGCGCCGTGCAGGGCGCGGGCGCCGCGACACCCGTCGCGGGTGAGGACGTGCTCGTCGAGGGCGTTGTCGTCGGCGACTTCCAGACCGGCGGCTTCGACGGGTATTACGTGCAGGATGCCGGCGACGGCGACCCTGCGACATCCGACGGGGTCTTCGTCTATGCGCCGGGCAGCGCCGAGGTCGCCGTCGGCGACGCCGTCTCGGTCGCCGGCGAGGCGACGGAGCACTTCGGCATGACCCAGATCGTCGCCGCCGACGTGGAGCTGTGCGGCACGAGCGAGCTGCCGGCGCCGACGGCGCTGAGCCTGCCGCTGTCGGAGGAGCAGCGCGAGGCCGCGGAGGGCATGTACGTCACGCTGCCGCAGCAGCTGACCGTGGCCGAGACGTTCGAGTACGGCCGCTTCGGCACCTTCAGCCTGTCGCTCGGACGCCAGGCCCAGCCGACCGGCCTGTACGACGCCGGCTCGCCCGAGGCAGTGGCGCTCGCCGCGAAGAACATCGCCGAGAGCATCACGGTCGACGACGGCCGCGGGTCGCAGAACCCCGACCCGGCGATCCACCCGAACGGCGAGGTCTTCACGCTCGAGAACACGTTCCGCAGCGGTGACCTCGTGACGAACGCGACGGGCGTGCTCGACTACCGGTTCGACGTGTGGGCCGTGCAGCCCAGCTCAGCCGACTCGACACCAGGCGCCGACTTCGCCGTCGGCAACCCGCGCACACCCGCGCCGGAGGTCGGAGGCGAACTGAAGGTCGCGAGCTTCAACGTGCTCAACTACTTCACGACGCTCACCGGTCCCGACGCGCGCGGCGCGAACGACCCGGTCGAGTTCGAGCGCCAGGAGGCGAAGATCGTCACGGCGCTCGCCGAGATCGATGCCGACGTGTTCGGCCTGATCGAGATCGAGAACAACGGCACGGCGGTCGCCGCCCTCACCGCGGCGCTCAACGAGCGTCTCGGCGCCGAGGTCTACGACCACATCGAGACCGGTGTCATCGGCACCGACGTCATCACGACGGCGCTCATCTACAAGCCGGCGTCGGTCACGCCGGCGGGTGCGTTCCAGCTGATGGACCAGTCGAAGGACGCCCGCTGGCTCGACGACTTCAACCGTCCGGGGCTCACGCAGAGCTTCACCGACGCGGCGGGCGCGACCTTCACCGTCGTCGTGAACCACCTGAAGTCGAAGGGATCGGACTGCAACGCGGTGAACGACCCGACCGATCCGAACGGCCAGGGCAACTGCAACGGCGTGCGCACGCAGGCAGCCGCAGCGCTCGCCGACTGGCTCGCCACCGACCCGACGGCTCAGGGCGCGGGTCGCGAGCTCATCATGGGCGACCTGAACTCCTACGCGCAGGAGGACCCGATCCAGCTGCTCGCGGGCGCCGGGTACACGGATCTGCTCGCGCAGTTCCAGGGTCAGGACGCCTACTCGTACGTGTTCGACGGCCAGCTCGGCTACCTCGACTACGCACTCGCCGGCGGCGACGTGCTCGACGAGGTCACCGGAGCCACGACGTGGAACGTCAACGCCGACGAGCCGAGCCTCATCGACTACGACATGACGTTCAAGCAGCCCGCCCAGGACGCGCTCTACGCGCCCGACGCGTACCGCTCGAGCGACCACGACCCGGTGATCGTCGGGCTCGACCTGACGCCGCCCGACACGACGGCGCCGACCATCGAGGCCGTCGCGCTGCCGTCGTTCATCCTGGTGCCGAACAACAAGATGCGCACCGTGAAGCTGTTCGTCGAGGCCGAGGACGACCGCGGTGACGTGACCGTCGAGCTCACCGACGTCACGGTCGCCGGCAGCAGCAAGGCCGAGTGGGAGCAGACCGGCGACCGCACGTTCGAGGTCAAGGCCGTGAACGGCGCGGTGTACACCTTCACGTGGACGGCGACGGATGCCGCGGGCAACACCGCGACCGACACCGCCAAGGTGATCGTCGGCGTGAAGGGGCTTCTCGAGCTCTTCTAGCCACGCGCGCACGAAGCGCCGCTCCCTGGCGGGGCGGCGCTTCGTCGTTCCTGGGCTGCGGCATCCGCCGGCTCCTCCCCAAACGGGACTCAGCGCGCGGTCATGCACAGATGGGCCGCAGCGGGTCGGTCAGGCCGGCGGCCGACGCGAGCATGGACGCGTGAACGACCCCGGCGCCCCCGCCTCGCACCAGCTCGCCGTCGTCGTGCGCGACCTCGCGACGATCATCGAACGGCTGACGGATGCTGCCGCCACCGCTCGCGGGCTGGCCGCTGCCACCGACTGGCAGTCCCGTGCCGCGACGGCGTTCCACGAGAAGGCCGAGTCGTGGGCAGGTGAGGTCTCGGGGCTCGTCTGCCTTGCCGAGACCGCCCGGATCGACGCGTCCCACGCGCGAGACCGCGCTGCCTTCCGTGAAGCCGATGCGTTCGCGGCCGCGTCCACCCCGGCGGTTGGGCGATGAGCGGCGACGGACTCCCGCCGCTGCCCGACGGCGCGCTCCCCTTCGACGAGGGCCGTACGGTCGACGTCCACTGGAGGGACCGCTTCAGCGGCCTGCCCACGACCTGGCCGCGGAGCGAGACGGGACTGGAGATCCGCGGGGGCGGCGCCGTCGCCGTCGACACCGGCACGCTGCGCCACACGGGGGTGCTGTTCCTCGCGGCGCAGGCGGAGCTCGAGGGGATCTGCCGGCGTCTCGGCAATCCGCAGGGCACGCTGCTGGGTCTGCGCGACCAGGCGTGGCACGCGCTCTCGTCGGTGACCGTGCTGTTCCAGCGGCTCGTCGAGGTGCGGGCCGAGGCCGAGCGCATCGCGGACTCGCTGCGCGAAGCCGCGATCGCCTACGAGCTGGTCGAGCTGAGCGCCGAGCATCGTGCCGCCTTCGCCGCCGGCGACACCGAGCGCGCGGCGTCGATCGATACGCGCGTGACGAGGCTGAGCCAGGAGAACCCCGAAGCGTGGTCGACGGCGCTGTGGTCGGAGTTCGACCGGGCCGTGAACTGGCCGGGCGAACTGGCGCGGCAGGCTGCCGAGAGCGGCCTCGTCGTCGGCTCCGAGTTCGGCGGTCCGGTCGGGATCGGCACAGGTGCCGTCTTCGGCCTCGGCACGATCGCGGGCGCGGCGGTGCTGGGCATCGGAGGCCAGGGCCGCCTGTCCCGCGACGCGCGTCTGAGCGGGCAGGCCGGCCCCGTCGCGCTGACCCCGGTCGCGCCCGTGCCGGCAGCCGGGGCGCCGCAGAGCCTGACGGCCGTGACGCAGCGGATGCCGGGGGCCGGGGACTCCCGCGTGCGCGTGGAGAAGTACTCCATGCCCGACGGCACCACGCAGTACGCCGTGTACATCGCCGGCATGCAGTCCTTCGCCTACGGGGGCGATGACCCGTGGGACAACCAGTCCAACCACGAGCTCTACACCGGCCGGCAGTCCGAGTCGTATACGGCGACCACGCAGGCGCTGGCCGAGGCGGGTGCACGGCCGGGTGATGTCGTGCACGCGTTCGGGCACTCGCAGGGGGCGATGATCGGCTCGCACCTCGCGCTCGAGGGCGAGTACGACACGCGCACGCTGGTCACGTTCGGCAATCCGGTCGCCGCCGATGTGGGGACGGGCACGCTCAGCGTGACGCTGCGCCACACCGACGATCCGGTGGCCGCGCTCGCGGGCGGAGGGCACAACGCCGCCGTCGGCGCGCCCGGCAGCTTCGTCGCCGAGCGCGTCGCCCACACCGAGATCGGTCTCGCCGACGCCGACGTGCCCGCGCATCGGATGACCGCGTACGCCGAGACCGCGGCGATGGTCGACGCCTCGTCCGACCCGCGGGTCGGCGAGCTGCAGGCCGTGTTCGATCGGCTGGCGACGGCGGAGTCGGTCCAGGTGACCGAGTACGCAGCGACGCGAGGCGAGCGGCCGGTCAGTCCTTCTTCCGGGGGCGCAGGATGATGCCGAAGATCCAGTTGATGAGCGAGATGATGATCGCCGCCACGACGCCCCACCAGAAGTCCTCGACGCGAAGACCCCAGTTCCACCAGTGCGTGAGCCAGGCCGTGAGCCACAGCAGGAACGCGTTGATGATGAGCCCGATGAGCCCCAGCGTGAGGATGTAGATGGGGAAGGCCAGCACCTTGATCACCGTGCCGATGATCGTGTTCACCAGGGCGAAGATCACCGCCACGAGCAGCAGCGTGAGCACCAGCTGCAGCGTCTCGCCGGGCGCGAACGGGATGACGAACACCTGCAGCGCCGGGATCAGGGTCACGACCCAGATCGCGAACGCGTTGACGACGACGCGGATGAGGAAGCCCATGCGCGTCAGTCTGGCACGCCGGTGCGACAGCCCGGAAGGGCGCGCGGCATCCGTCCCGCGCTCTTAGACTCGGGGCGTGACCGACGCACCACAGATCCCTGTCCGCGTGCGCGCCGAGGTCGCCGCGCTGCCCCCGTACAAGCAGGGCAAGCAGGCCGGCGCCGAGGCGTTCAAGCTGTCGAGCAACGAGAACCCGTTCGATCCATTGCCGGGAGTCCTCGCCCGCGTGCAGGCCGCGAGCGCATTGAACAGGTATCCGGATGCCGCGGCCAACCGCCTGCGCGCCCGCCTGGCCGAGCGCTTCAGGGTAGACGTCGACGGCGTGCACATCGGCGCGGGGAGCGTGTCGATCCTCGCGCAGCTCGTGCAGGCGACCTCCGGACCCGGGGACGAGGTCATCTACGCATGGCGCTCGTTCGAGGCGTATCCGTGGCTCGCTGTCGTCGCCGGCTCTACGGCCGTGCAGGTGCCGCTCACCCCGGACGCTCGGCACGACCTGGACGCGATGGCCGCAGCCATCACCGGGCGCACGCGCGCCGTCATCGTGTGCACCCCGAACAACCCGACGGGACCCATCGTCACCCAGGCCGAGTTCGAGGCGTTCGTCGAGCGGGTGCCGTCGGACGTGCTGGTGATCCTCGACGAGGCGTACGCCGAGTTCGTCACGGCGCCCGACGCGGTGGACGGCGCTCGCGTGCTCGCCGGTGGCGCCCACCCCAACGTCGTGGTGCTCCGCACCTTCTCGAAGGCGTTCGGGCTCGCGGGGCTGCGGGTCGGCTACGCGATCGGGCACCCGCGCGTGCTGGACGCGGCGCGCAGCACCGCGATCCCGCTGTCGGTCACGGCGCACGCCGAGGAGGCGGCGCTGGCCAGCCTCGACGCCGAGGCCGAGCTGATCGAGCGCGTGCGCACGATCGCGGAGCGCCGCGACCGCCTCGCCGCCGCGCTGCGGGCAGCGGGCTGGCGGATTCCCGAGGCGCAGGGCAACTTCGTGTGGCTGCCCAGCGGCGACGAGACGATCGAGGTCGCGGCGGCCTTCGACGCCGCCGGCCTGATCGTCCGCCCGTTCGCCGGTGACGGCATCCGGATCTCCGTCGGCGAAGAGGAATCTGTCGAGAAGGTCCTACGGATCGCGGCATCCGTTGTGAAGGACCTCCCACAGGGTCACTCGGGGCGCGGGCTAGCGTAGAACGGTGACGCCTCCTGAAGAGTCGGCGACGACTGTCCCCACAACCGCTCCAGGCGCCGCGGGCGCGCCGCGCGAGGACCCTAACCTCGTCCGCCTCCTGCAGGCGGACGGCACATTCGCTCCCAGTGCCGCCGCCGAGCCCTACCTCGAGCTCGTGAACGGGCTCGATGACGCCGATCTCGAGCAGTTCTACCGCGACATGGCCGTCATCCGCGCGTTCGACGTGCAGGCGACCAACCTGCAGCGCCAGGGGCAGCTCGCGCTGTGGCCGCCGAGCTACGGCCAGGAGGCCGCTCAGGTGGGCTCAGCGCACGCCGCCCGCCCGCAGGACCACATCTTCCCGTCGTATCGCGAGCACGTCGTGACGAAGATCCGCGGCGTCGACCCGATCGACATCATCCGCCTTATGCGTGGTCTCACGCACGGCGGCTGGAATCCCTTCGACTCGAAGAACGGCAACACCCATATCTACACGCTGGTGCTCGGGGCGCAGACCCTGCATGCCACCGGCTTCGGCATGGGACTGGTCTTCGACGGCCGCTGCGGAACCGGCGACCCCGAGCGCGACGAAGCGGTGATCGTGTACTACGGCGACGGCGCATCCAGCCAAGGCGATGTGCACGAGGCGATGGTGTTCGCGGCGAGCTATGCGACCCCCGAGGTCTTCTTCCTGCAGAACAACCAGTGGGCCATCTCGGTTCCGGTCGCCACGCAGTCCCGCTCCCCGCTGTACAAGCGGGGCGAGGGCTACGGCATGCCGAGCATTATCATCGACGGCAACGATGTTCTCGCGAGCTGGGCGGTGACCCGTCGGGCGCTCGACGAGGCGCGCTCCGGCTCCGGGCCCCGCGCGATCGAGGCGATGACCTATCGACTCGGCGCGCACACCACGAGCGACGATCCCACGAAGTACCGCACCTCCGACGAGGAGGAGTCGTGGCGCCGGCGCGATCCGATCGCGCGCATGAGGGCGTACCTGCTCGCGCGAGGCGCGTCCGAGGCCTTCTTCGCGGACGTGGAAGCCGAGTCCGAGGCGCTCGCCGACGACGTCCGCACGCGGACCAATGCGCTGGGCGGGCTCGACCGCGAGGCGATGTTCGCGCACGTGTACTCGGAGGACCACGCGCTCATCGACGAGCAGCGCCGCTGGCTCGCCGACTACGAAGCATCCTTCGAAGGAGGCGCATCGTGACCGACACCGGCACCCGGTCGCTGAGTGAGAGAAGCGAGACGGAAGGCGCCGACGCGGCCTCGCAGACGCCCGACGTGCAGACCATGCCGCTCAGCCGCGCGATCAACGCCGGCATGCGAGCGTCCCTAGCGAGCAACGACCGCGTGCTGCTGATGGGCGAGGACATCGGCAAGCTGGGCGGCGTGTTCCGCGTGACCGAGGGTCTGCAGGCCGAGTTCGGCGAGCGACGCGTGATCGACACCCCACTGGCCGAGTCAGGCATCGTCGGCACCGCGATCGGCCTGGCGATGGCGGGCTTCCGGCCGGTGGTCGAAATCCAGTTCGACGGCTTCGTGTACCCCGCGTTCGACCAGATCACATCCCAGCTCGCGAAGATCACCAACCGGCACGAAGGCGCGCTGCAGATGCCCGTGGTCATCCGCATTCCGTACGGCGGGCACATCGGCGCGATCGAGCACCACCAGGAGAGCCCCGAGGCGTATTTCACGCACACTCCGGGCCTGCGCGTCGTGAGCCCCTCGACGCCGAACGACGGGTACTGGATGATCCAGGACGCCATCGCCTCGCCCGATCCCGTGATCTTCCTCGAGCCCAAGGCCAAGTACTGGCAGAAGGGCGAGGTCGACACGTCGGCCCGCGCGCTGCCGCTGCACGCGTCGCGAGTCGTGCGCCGCGGGACCGACGTCACGCTCGTCGGGCACGGCGCGATGGTGACGACGCTGCTGCAGGCCGCCTCGCTGGCCGAGTCCGAGGGCACGTCGTGCGAGGTCGTCGATCTGCGCTCGCTGTCGCCCGTCGACTACGGCCCGATCCTGGACTCCGTGCGCCGCACCGGCCGCATGGTCTACGCGCAGGAGGCGCCCGGCTTCACGTCACTCGGGTCCGAGGTCGCCGCGACCGTCATGGAGCGCGCGTTCTACGCGCTCGAGGCCCCCGTCCTGCGCGTGTCGGGCTTCGACACCCCCTTCCCCGCCGCCAAGCTCGAGGGCACCTACCTCCCCGACGCCGACCGCATTCTCGAGGCCGTCGACCGCGCCCTCGCCTACTGACCCGTGAGGAACGACATGACCACGCAGACCTTCCTCCTCCCCGATGTCGGCGAGGGACTGACCGAGGCCGAGATCGTGCAGTGGCGCGTGGGCCCGGGCGACGCGGTCGGCGTCAACGACGTCCTCGTCGAGATCGAGACCGCCAAGTCGCTCGTCGAGCTGCCCTCTCCGTTCTCGGGCACGGTGGGCGAGCTGCTCGTACCCGAGGGTGAGACGGTGAACGTCGGGGCGCCGATCATCACGATCGCATCGACGACGGTTCCCGCGGGCCCGGCCACCGTCGGACAGTCCGAGCACGGCGAGCCCGAGTCGGCTGCGGATGCCGGCGAGGGCGCGGTCCTGGTCGGCTACGGCACCGGCGGTCACGTGCAGTCGCGCCGCCGCAAGACCGCGGCTCCGGACGCGCAGCGGGTCGCGGCATCCGTCGGTGTCATCGCCAAGCCGCCGATCCGCAAGCTCGCGCGCGACCTCGGCGTCGAGCTCGCCGCGGTGTCGCCGAGCGGTCCGGCCGGCGAGGTCACGCGCGACGACGTGGTGCGCCACGCGTCGCAGGCCAGCGTGTTCCGCAACATCGAGACTCCCGAGTGGGGCGACGTGCGTGAAGAGAGGATCCCGGTGCAGGCGCCGCAGCGCCCGACCGGCCCGACCGGGCGCGCCACCGTGGCCCCGGCGACGCCCGCGCCAGACGCCGAGGGGCGCGAGGAGACGATCGCGGTCAAGGGCGTGCGCAAGGCGACGTCGTCGGCCATGGTGCAGTCGGCCTACTCCGCGCCGCACGTGTCGGTGTGGACCGACGTCGACGCGACGCGCACGATGGAGCTCGTCAAGCGGCTGAAGGCGTCGCCGGACTTCGCCGACGTCAAGGTTTCGCCGCTGCTCATCATGGCGCGTGCCGTGATCTGGGCGGCGCGCCGCACGCCGATGGTCAACGCGGCGTGGGTCGACGCCGAGGGCGGCGCCGAGATCCGGGTGCGCCGGTACGTCAATCTCGGCATCGCCGCTGCCACGCCGCGCGGCCTGCTCGTGCCGAACATCAAGGACGCGCAGGATCTGTCGATGCGCGACCTCGCCCGCGCGCTCGAGAAGCTCACGCTCACCGCGCGCGAGGGCCGCACCACGCCCGCCGACCAGCAGGGGGGCACGATCACGATCACCAACATCGGCGTGTTCGGGATGGATGCCGGCACACCGATCATCAACCCCGGCGAGGCCGGCATCGTCGCGATGGGCACGATCCGCCAGAAGCCGTGGGTCGTCGACGGCGAGGTGCGCCCGCGCTTCGTCACGACGGTGTCGGGGTCGTTCGACCACCGCGTGATCGACGGCGACGGCATGTCGCGGTTCATCGCCGACGTCGCCTCGATCCTCGAGGAGCCCGCGCTGCTGCTGGACTGACGAACCGCGGTCAGCGCCGCAGGCGATCGGCTGCGCGGCGCACCAGCGAGCGGTGATCCGGATGCCGCGACCCGGCGTCCACCGCGATCACCGCACCGTCCACATGCACGAGGAAGCGCGTCCGGACGGTGTCGCTCGCCTCGACGCCGCCCAGTTGCTCCGAGCCTTGCCGGTCGAGCCGCACGAAGCGCCATCGCCCGAACCGCCGCATGGTCGCCAGAGCCGCGGTGCGCTCGGGCGTCGAGAGACGGACGTCGACGCGGGCGCGACGGCGCCGCGACGGCACGCGCGCGGTCACGAGCAGGCGCCCGCGCAGGCGCCGCACGCGCACCCGCTGCAGCGCGGTGTCGTCGAGCGATTCGCGGAGCGCGGCACGGCCGACGGCTGCTCGCTGCACCGCCGCCCAGCGTGCGACGGTGGCCTCGTCGTCGTGCTGCTGCGCCGTGCGGCGTGCGGCTCGGCGGGCGGCGGCCAGGGCGTCGTCGTCGAGCACGCACAGTGCGACGAGAGCACGCGCCGCCGCATCGACGTCGCCGTCGGGCACCAAGTGGCCGTTGCGGCCGTCGGCGATGACCTCGGCGGGCCCGTAGCGGATGTCGTACGCCACCGGGAGGCAGCCGGCCGCCATCGCCTCGACGAGACTCAGCGACTCCCCCTCCGACCGACTGGTGAGCAGCGTCCACGACGCGCGGGCGTAGAGGTCCGCGGCCCGGGGCACGTAGCCGGTGAATCGCACGGCACCCGCGACGCCGAGGCCCTTCGCCTGTGCCTCGAGGCGCGCGTGCTGAGCGCCCTCGCCGACGATGTCAGCGGTCACGGGGATGCCGAGCTCTCGGACGGCCGCGATGATCCGGAGCGCGTGGTCCAGGCGCTTGATGCCGCTGAGCCTCGACACGATGACGCCGTGCAGGCGGTCGCGCGGGAGTCGCGGCATCCGCTCCGGCAGCGTCACGCCGTTCGGCACGACGTGCAGGTTGCCGGTGTCGCCCAGCAGCGCCGCGGCCGCCGCGCGCTGGCGGGCGGTGAGGAACACGACGGCATCCCACCGGTGGAGATTCTCGAAGATCGGCCGGCGCGACGCGGTGAGCCGGCCGCGGGAGTCGTGATGGGATCCGTGCACCATGTGGATCAGGGCGATGTTCGGTCGCCGGTACCGCTGCAGGAAGCGCGCGACGGTCTTGCTGTCGGCGATGACCACGGCCTCGTCCGCACCGAGCACGTCGTCGATCCATGCGAAGCGGAACGCCGACGCCGACGTCCACTGACCGGTGGGGCGGCCGGCTCGGTCGAATGACGTGATCAGCCGGCCGCCGCGGCGCTGCTCTTCGAGCACCGCCAGGCTGCCGTCCGATCGACGGTGCTCGACCCGCTCGTCAGCCTCGCCTCTGCGCCACCGGCGTACGGATCCGGCGACGGTGGCCGTCTCTTCGTCGTGCGGCCGCGACCGTGACCCGGTCCGCCGGGGCACATCGACCGGCGCCCGCGCCGCCGCGCGGAAGTCCTCGTAGATGTTGCGCAGGCGCATGCCGTCGATGAGCTCACCCTGCGCCCGCAGCCGTTGCCGCACGTCCTCGTAGTCGGGGCGAGACTCGAACGTGAGGATGTCGACGGCGGCGCCGGACCGCCGGACGAACGCGCGCGAACGGTGCAGCAGCGCCGCGGTCATGCCGCCGTACTGGTCGGGGATCCCCCACGTGACCGCGAGCTGGCGCCGGCGCGGCAGTTCAGCCTCGCCGGTCGCGGGGTCGTCGAACTCGTCCGTCATGACACGACACGGTAAGCGGCGCAGCGTGGCGTCAACCGGGGGTTGACTTTCCGGGGCGAGAGAGCCGCGAGCGGACCGCCGCGTCGAGAACGATTATCAATAGCGTTAGACTGGCGGCATGACCCCGAATCGACGCTCCCTGACCCTGCTCGGCCTGGCCGCGGCATCCGTTGTCACCCTCGCCGGGTGTGCCGGCACCCCGGCGGCGGGCGGCGACAGCGGTTCGGACGGGCGCCTGAGCGTGGTCGCGTCGACCAATGTGTACGGGCAGATCGCCGAGCAGATCGGCGGAGACCTCGTCGAGGTGACGTCGATCGTCACGAGCGACTCGCAGGATCCGCACTCGTTCGAACCGAGCGCCCGCGACCAGCTCACCGTCGCCGATGCCGATCTCATCATCGAGAACGGCGGCGGGTACGACTCGTTCATCGACGCGCTCATCGAGTCGAGCGGCAGCGAGGCCCACGTGATCACCGCCGTCGAGTTCTCGCACGACTGGCCCGAGAACGCGGGTCACGAGGACGAGCATGCCGAGGAAGAGCACGCCGGTGACGCGGATCCCACGACCGACGAGCACAGCGAAGACGAGCACACCGACGGCGAAGCCGAGGGGGAGCACGCCGAGGAGGGTCACGACCACGACCACGAGCACGAGCACGTCGAGGGCTTCAACGAGCACGTCTGGTACGACCCGCACACCGTCGCCCACGTCGGCGAGGCCATCGCCGAGGAGCTCGGCGAGCTGAGCCCCGACGATGCTGACACGTTCACCGCCAACGCCGAGGAGCTCTACGCCGAGATCGAGGGGCTGGAGGGCTCGCTCGGCGAGATCGCCGCAGCCCACGAGGGCGCACATGTCTTCGTCACCGAGCCGGTGCCCACGTACCTGACGGCTGCCGCCGGCCTGGAGAACGTGACGCCCGAGGCGTTCAGCGAGGCCGTCGAGGAGGGGCAGGATGTCGCGCCCGCGACGCTTCTCGAGGCCCTCGGCCTCATCGAATCGGGCGACGTCGGCGTCGTGATCACCAACACGCAGACCGGCGGCGCCGAGACGACGCAGATCGTGGATGCGGCCGAGGCCGGCGGCATCCCCGTGATCGCGTTTTCAGAAACGCTGCCGGAGGGCCAGACTTACATCTCGTGGATGCAGGCGAACATCGAGGCGCTGAGCGCGGCGCTGGACGAGTGACCGCCGGCTCCGGCGAGCCGATCCTCACGATCAGGGATGCCGCGCTGCGGCGCGGCGACCGCGAGCTGTGGTCCGGCCTCGATCTCGATGTCCACGCGGGCGAGCTGATCGCGGTGCTCGGGCCGAGCGGGTCGGGCAAGACGACGCTCCTGCGCGCGATTCTCGGCCTCGACGACCTCTCGCGCGGCAGCATCAAGGTCCTCGGAACCGAGGTGCGCGGCCGCGGCAGCCGCCGCATCGGCTACATCCCGCAGTCCCGCCCGCTGCCGCGCGACACGGCGCTGCGGGGCCGCGACCTCGTGACGTTGGGCGTCGACGGCCACCGGTTCGGGCTGCCGATCCCGCGCCGGGGCGACCGTGCCCGCGTGGACGAGCTGATCGACGCCGTCGGCGCGAGGGCGTTCGCGGATCGTCCGGTCGGGCAGCTCTCGGGCGGTGAGCAGCAGCGGCTGCGCGCCGGTCAGGCGCTCGCCGATGACCCGCGTCTGCTGCTGTGCGACGAGCCCCTCACGAGCCTCGACCTGGCCAACCAGCAGGCGGTGATCGGTCTGATCGACCGGCACCGGCGCGAGAAGGATGCCGCCGTACTGCTGGTGACTCACGACATCAACCCGCTGCTGGGCAAGGTCGACCGCATCCTGTACATCGCGAACGGACGCTTCACGCTGGGCACCCCGAAGGAGGTGCTGCGCTCGGACGTCCTGACCGCACTCTACGGCGCCCACGTCTTCGTGCTGCGGGCGGGCGACCGGCTCGTGGTCGTGGGGGCGCCGGATGCGGAGGCATCCCACCACCATCACGACGAGGTGCACGAATGAACGGGGCGCACGAGTGAACGGGGACGACGTCGCCGACGCGATGTTCGGCGGCCTGCCGTACTACGGCGAGATCCTTGCGCTCGTGTCGAACTCGGTGTGGGCCGGAGCCGTGCTCGGGCTCGTGGGCGGGCTGATCGGCGTGTTCATCATGCAGCGGGACATGGCCTTCGCGGTGCACGGCATCAGCGAGCTCTCGTTCGCCGGTGCCGCTGCGGCGCTGCTCATCGGGTGGGACGTCGTCACCGGCTCGATCGTCGGCTCGCTCGTGGCCGCCGCGATCATCGGATGGCTCGGCGCGCGTGCCCGCGACCGGAACTCGATCATCGGCGTGCTCATGCCGTTCGGCCTGGGTCTCGGCATCCTGTTCCTGTCTCTCTACGACGGCCGCAGCGCCAACCGGTTCAGCCTGCTGACGGGGCAGATCGTGTCGGTGCAGTCCGGCCAGCTGGGCTGGCTGATCGCGATCGGCGCCGTTGTGCTGCTCGGGCTGCTGCTCATCTGGCGCCCGCTGAGATTCGACTCGCTCGACCCCCAGTCCGCCGCGGCGCGGGGAGTGCCGACGACCGCGGTGTCGCTGGCGTTCATGCTGCTGCTCGGACTGATCGTCGCCGTCGCGGTGCACATCATCGGCGCGCTGCTGGTGATGGCGCTGCTGGTCACGCCCGCCGCCGCCGCGATGCGCGTCGCATCGGGTCCGCTGTCGGTGCCGCTGCTGTCGGCACTGTTCGGCTTCGTGTCGGCCGTCGGAGGCATCCTCCTCGCGATCATGGGCACGCTGCCGGTGAGCCCGTACATCACCACGATCTCGTTCGTGATCTACCTGGTGTGCCGCGCGATCGGCGCCCGCCGAGGCCGTGTCACCCGTGCTCAGGCGCCCACGGCCGTCGCCGCTTGAGCCGCGGTGGCCCGGCCGTTCGAGTGTCGCAACACGCGGCATCGGCGTCGTGAGCCCGCGTGTTGCGCCACCTGAAGGTCAGGGCCGGAAACACCAGAGGCGCCCGAACCACGCCCGGCCGACGTCCAGGACACGCCAGTAGACTCCCGGGCATGGTCCAGCGCAACACCTGGCAGCGCGAACGCGTGCGCGAAGCGCTCGGCGACGCCCGTGGCTTCGTGAGCGCACAGTCTCTGCACGCGACCCTGCGCGACGAGAACACCGGCATCGGCCTGGCCACGGTCTACCGCGCACTCGCCGGGCTCGCCGCCCAGGGCGACGCCGATTCGCTGCAGAGCCCCGACGGCGAGGCGCTCTATCGCGCGTGTGCCAGCAGCGGCCACCATCACCACCTGATCTGCCGCTCCTGCGGGCTGACGGTCGAGATCGAGGCGACCGACGTCGAGCAGTGGGCCAAGCGCACCGCAGAGCGGCACGGCTTCCGCGACGCCGAGCACATCGTCGACATCTTCGGGCTGTGCGCGTCCTGCGCGGCGGCCCGGGAAGAGAAGCGTGACGCGGACTGACCCCCGCCCGCCGGCCGGTCGCGCTCGCACCCACCGTCACGAGACGGTTCCGGATGCCGCGGCACGGCCCTCGTCCCCGGCCCGCACTCTGGTGTGGGTCGTGGCCGGCCTGCTCGTGGTCGCCGGACTCTTCCTCGTCGACTGGCTCGCCCCGCAGCTGTTCCCCGCGCCGCTCCCGACGCGCGCGCAGGACGGACTGACCCTCGCCATCAGCGTGCTCATCGAGTCGCTGCCGTTCGTGGCGCTCGGGGTGGTGCTGTCGATCGTGGTGCAGGTGTGGGTGCCGCCGGGCGTCATCGAACGGTGGATGCCGCGCCGTGCGTGGGCACGACGTGCGGTGCTGTCGCTCCTGGGAATGATCGTGCCGGTGTGCGAGTGCGGCAACGTGCCGTTCGCGCGCGGCCTGCTGATGCGCGGGTTCTCGGTGCCCGAGACCCTGACCTTCCTCATCGCGGCGCCGATCGTGAACCCCATCGTCATCATCACGACGCACCAGGCCTTCGGCCTCAGCGACGGCGTGCTGATCGCACGGCTGCTCGGTGGGTATGCGATCGCCAACCTCATCGGCTGGCTGTACAGCCGGCATCCGTCTCCCGATGCCCTGCTGACCGACCGCTTCCGCGACACGTGCGCCCTCGTGACGCACGAACCCGGAGGCCGCGGCCGCCGCACGATCGCGCAATTCGTGATCGAGCTGCGGGCCGTCATGCCGGCCCTCATCATCGGTTCGGCGCTCGCGGGGGCGGTGCAGGTGCTCGTCCCGCGCGAGGCGCTGGTCGCGATCGGCTCGAACCCCGCATTGTCGATCGTGGCGATGATGGCGCTGGCGATGGTCGTGTCGATCTGCTCGAACGTCGACTCGTTCTTCGCGCTGTCGTTCGCCTCGACGTTCACGCCCGGCTCGATCGTCGCGTTCCTGCTCGTCGGGCCGCTCGTGGACGTCAAGATGCTCGCCCTCATGCGCACCACCTTCACGTGGCGGACGCTGGGCGGCGTCGTCGTGGTGGTCGTGCTCGCCGCCTTCGCCATCGGGACGGCGGTGAATCTCTTTGCGTAACGCAGGATTCGTCGGCACACGGTGGCTGGGCGTCGGACTCGCCGCGGCGCTGGCGGTCGTCACCATCTCGCTCGCGGTGACCGGCCGGCTCGGGCTGTACATCAACCCCGACTCGGCATGGTTCGCGGCGTCGATGGCGGTGCTCGTCCTCGTCGGCACGGTCGCGTCGTTCGCGCTCCCGCTCGGCGCCGAGGCGGACCATGGCCACGACCACGGCGACGTGAATGCCGAAGAGCCGTCGCACGCTCACCCTCGGCACCCGGCGGCCGTCGGGGCCAGCGTGGTGGGCGGGGTCGCAGCATCCGGGGTCGTCGTTCTCGCGCTCGTGCTGCCGCCCGCGTCACTGTCGGCCGAACTCGCGATGTCGCGCGACGTGGGCGCGACGCCGCTGTTCGGCGGCGCCGACACCATCCAGCTCGCCTCGACCGGCGACACCGCCTCGTTCGGCGTCGGCGAGTGGTCGACGGCCTTCGCGACCGCGACGAACCCCGACGCGTTCGACGGCGATCCGGTCGAGCTCACAGGGTTCGTCACCCCGGCGGAGGACGGCGGGTTCGACCTCACGCGGCTCGTCATCACCCACTGCGTGATCGACGCGCAGCCGGCGAGCGTGCCGGTGCTCGCCGCCGCAGCCGTGCCCGACACCGGCCAGTGGGTCACGATCACGGGCACCGTGCGCTCCTCATCGGACGGACGCCTCGCCATCGACGCGGCGTCGGTGCAGTCGATCCCCGAGCCCGAGGATCCCTATGAGTACTGACGCCGGCTCGCGTCGCGCGCGATCGCGGCGGCGGAGGGGCCGGGCGTTCGCGGGCGCCTTTGCGATCGTCGTGGGCGCGCTCATGGTGCTCGGACTCGCGGGCGCCGCGGCGAGCGTCGCGCAGGGTCCTCGGATCACGGACGTGTCCGTCGATCCGGCTGCCGCGGCTGAGGCATCCGGATCCCGTCTCATCGTCACCACGTCGCAGACGCTGGCCGACGTCGACCCGTCTCAGGTGACGGTCACGCCCGCGGCCCCGTTCGAGGTCGACACGTCGGGCCGCAGCATCGGAGTGCGCTTCACGCTGCCGCTGTGGGACGACACCGAGTACACCGTCGAGATCGCCGACGTCGCCTCGGTCTCCGGTGGTCCGGCGGCGACGATCGCCGAGACCTTCCGCACGCCCGCGGCGCACATGTTCCTGCTGCAGCGGACCGGAGCCCCGGACGGCGGCGACCTGATCTACCGCACCGACCTCACCGGCCAGAACGCGGTGCCCGTCTTCAGCCACGGGCACATCGAGGACTTCCGCGCCACGGCGTCGCACCTCGTCGTCTCGGTGCGCACCGACGACGACGGCCCGGGCCTGATCGTGACCGATCTCGACGGCTCGAACGAGCGCGAACTCGGGCTGCCGGGCGACGGCTTCGTCTCGAACCTGCAGAGCGCCGACCGCGGCGAGCTGATCGGGTACACCTTCTCCGACGCCCAGCTCACTGCAGAGTCCGGACGCGAGAGCCGGCTCTACACCGCGTCGCTGAAGGATCCGGATGCCGCCCCCGCCGAGATCGCCGTGGAAGGCGCCGACCCCCGCGTGGCCGAATGGCGGTTCGTGCCCGACACCGACAGCATCCTGCTCCTCTCGTTCGACGGGTCGCTGCTGCTCATCGGGTCGGGCGGCGACGGGGCGACGGCACTGGGAACGGCGATGACGATCGAGGGCATCGCGCGCGGCTCGAGCGAGGCCGTCGTGGACCGCGCCGAGCAGACGGCGGTGGTCGACCTCACCGACGCGAGCGAGGAGCCGCTCGTCGCTCCGGGCACCGACCTCGGCGGCGTGAGCTCGGTGACGCCGCTGCCGGACGGCTCGACGATCCGCACCGCCGCTGTTCTCGACAGCGGCGTGCCGACCGGGCGCACGTCGGTCGCTCTCGTCGGCGCGGACGGCGAGACGCGCATGCTCACCGAGATCGCCGAGACGGATGCCGTGCTGCAGGTGTGCGTATCGCCCAGTGCCCGCTACGTCGCGGCGCTGGTCGCGCCGGACGCGGTGTCCAACAGCTACGACACGTACCAGTTGCCGCTGCCGGAACGGCCCGAGACGCGCGTGCTCCAGGTCTCGGACGGCGAACCGGTCATCGCTCTGAACGGCGCCGCGATCTCGTGGTGCCAGGTTCCGCCGAGCTGACCGGAGGAGTGGCGGCCGCCGCCCGCTTCGCCCGTCGCGTCGACGGCGCAGGATCCTCACCCCCGGCGACGGGTTTCGCCTCCGGGACGGGGATCTGGGCAGGAAGTCCTCGGGCCAGCATCAGCCCGAGGACAGTCAGCATGAAGACGAGGAAGAGCGATTGCTGAAGCGACTCGACCTGCGAATCGGCGTAGGCCTGGGCCACCTCACGCGCGGCTTCGCTCGGGAGCCCGGCATCCGTCATCGCCTGCTCGGCCTGCTCTTGCGACAGGATCGGCGCGCCGGTGGACGACGCGGCCACGACGCGATCGCGGACGTCGGCGGGCAGGGTGTCGCTCTCGGCGACGGCCGCGGTGAAACCCGAGGTCAGCATGAGCACGAAGACGGACCCGACGACGGCCGTGCCGAACGACGAGCCGAGGTTCTGGAAGGTGCCCTGAAGCCCGCCCACCTCGGAGGTGTCTGCGCTGTCCACCGCCGACATGTTGACGTTCCCCAGCTGGGAGGCGAGCAACCCGAAACCGGCGCCCACGACGAACATGCCCGATGCGAACAGCCACCCTGCGAGCTCCGGCTGCACGGCGGCGAACACCAGGAACAGGCCGACGGCGAGGGTGAACTGTCCGACGCGGCCGATGTGGCGCGCCGATCGGACCGTCGACAGGCGCGAGCCGAGCATGGAGAAGATGATCAGCCCGACCGACAGCGGGAGGATCTTCAGGCCCGTCTGCAGCGCGTCATAGCCGAGGATCGTCTGCAGGTACACCGGCACGACGAAGAACAGCGCCGCGATCGCGAAGTACTGCGCCAGGAACATCGTCAGGCCGCTGCGGAGTGCGGTGATGCGCAGCAGCCCGACCTTGAGCAGGGGAACCGCTCCGACCTTCTCGAGGTGATGCTGTCGGAGGATGAACAGCCACAGCACGACGATCGCCAGGACGATGAGGTAGGCCACCGGCGAGACGCCGAACGGTGCGATCGTCACTCCGGCGATCTCAGGCGGATTCAGCGGCACGATCCAGCCCCACGTCTTGCTCTGGAGGATCGCGTAGACCAGGATCGCCAGCCCTGCGGCCGAGAGGACCACGCTCAGCAGGTCGATCTTCAGCGTGCGGTCCGCCGCGGTGTCCTTGATCCGGCCTGACAGCACGAGCACGATGACCATCACCACGGCCTCGCCGACGAACACGTACCGCCAGGAGGAATATGTCGTCAGCAGGCCGCCGATGAGTGGGCCCGCCGCCGCGGCGAAGCCGGTGATCGCGCCGAGCACGGCGAACGCGATCACCCGCTCTCGTCCGAGGTAGTTGATCGCCGCCAACGCCGCGATCGCGGGAATCACGAGGATCGCGCCGAGACCTTCGACAAGCGACCAGCCGAGCATGAGCACGGTGAGGTTGGGGCTGAGGGCGGTCGTGAGCGATCCGATGCCGTAGATCACCGATCCGATGCGGAATGCCCGGCTGCGCCCCCACTTGTCGCCGATCTTGCCGCCGGTCAGCATGAACGCCGCCATGGTGAGGGCATAGAACGTGATCGCCGCCTGCATGCCCGAGATGTCGGTGCCGAGATCGGCCGCAACCGTCGAGATCGAGACGTTCATGACCGTGCTGTCGAGCACCATGACGAACTGCGAGACGCCGAGCAGCACCAGCACGAACCACCGCTTCATGGGCGAAGGCTACTCGCGGGGTGCGTCGGTGGCGTAGACCTATCTGGGTGAGATCGCTTGCGTAGACTCGCGGCATGCCCGGGTCCGTGCTGCGTGCTGCCACCCGCGCCGACCTGGCCGGCCTCCCCTCGGACGTCGCGCCGAAGCTGCTCGGCGCGCATCTGACGACGGTCGTCGCCGGCGAGACGGTGACGGTGCGCCTGACCGAGGTCGAGGCGTACCACGGCCTCGGCACCGGTCCGACGGCAGATCCCGGCTCGCACGCGCGCATGGGGCCGACGCCGCGCAACGCCACCATGTGGGGCGAACCCGGTCACCTCTACGTCTACCTCAGTCATGGCATCCATTCCTGCGTCAACGTGGTGTGCGGTCCGGAGGGGGTCGCCGGCGGAATCCTGCTGCGCGCGGGCCAGGTCATCGAGGGGACGGATGCCGCGGCCCGCCGCCGGCCCGCAGCCCGGAACGCTCGTGATCTCGCGCGCGGACCCGGCCGCCTCGGCGACGCGGTCGGGCTGCGGCATCCGATCCACGACGGCATCGACGCGATCACGTCGGCCCCGTGGCACGGCGCCGTGGCGCGACTGGAGCTGCTCGCCGATCCCCTCGCCGACATCGCGTCCGGTCCGCGCGTCGGCGTGGCGGGCGTCGCGGGAACCGCGGCATTCCCGTGGCGGTACTGGGTGCCCGGCGACCCGACGGTGTCGCCGTTCCGCTGGGGACGCGGAGCGCAAGCCGCGGCTAAGCCGTCAGCCGAGAGATGACGTTGGCGACCGCCTGCTCGGTCGCCCGTCGGGTGCTCGAGTCCGTATAGCCGCCCAGGTGCGCGGTCATGATCGTGCGTGGATGACGCAGGAGCTCGTCGAGGACTGGGGGTTCCTGGTCGAATGCGTCGACCGCATAGGCCGAGAGACGACCGGACTGAAGCGCGTCGAGCGCCGCACCGGTGTCGACGAGGGCGCTCCGGGCGGTGTTCACGAGCACGCTGCCCCGAGGCATCGACTCCAGCAGCGCCGCGTCGACGAGCGCGTGACCGCTCTGCGGGGGCGGGGAGTGCAGTGTCACGATGTCGCTCTTCACGAAGAGCTGGGCGAGGGATACCGCCTCAGCGCCGTCAGAGCTCACATCGGCGATGGGATCGTACGCGAACACGCGAGCGCCGAAGGCGCGCACGAGACGTGAAACGATGCGTCCGATCGCGCCGTAGCCGACGATGCCCACATTGCAGTCTGCGAGCTCACTGCCGAGGCGTCGTCTCCAGTCGCCGCCGTGCAGCGCCGCGTCGGTCGCCGGGATGTCCCGCAAGGCGCTCAGCATGAGCGCCACGGCCAGCTCGGCCACGCCGTTGGCATTGGCGCCTCGGGCGAGTGCGATCTCGATGCCGCGGGCTGCCGCTGCATCCGTGTCGATCGCGTCGGCCCCGACGCCGTTGCGGGCGATGACCTTCAGCCGGTCGGCCGAGGCGAGAGTCTCTGCCGAGACATTCTCCACTCCGCACACCCAGCCGTCGACACCCGGCAGCAGTGCGGCAAGCTCGTCGGCGGTCGGCAGGCGGCCGGCAGGACCGGCGACGAGCGTCCAGCCGCGTGCACGCAGCGGGTCCAGTTCGGGCACGTCGTCGAGCGGGCGTGTCGTGATCGATCGCGGCGTCACGAGGATCTTCATCGGACCGACTCGGCGATCGCCGCGAGTTCGTCGAACGCGGGGCTGGACGGGGCGATCTCGATGTCGAAGACCTCGGCGATCACCTGCGTCCACCCGTGGATGAAGTAGACCCAGCCGTCCACAACTGTGAGCGATCGCTCGCGCTCCTGCGCGCGCGCCTGGTCGAGGAAAACCAGGTCTCCGCGGTAGTTCAGCTCCCACACCAGCGCGCGCTCGGGAAACACCCCGTCGAACGTGAGCGGCGAACCGGGTGCGTCCTTGCCCAGACCCGTTGCGTTGATGACGATCGACCCGGCGGGCGCGGCCGCCATGACGACGTCATTGTCGGCCGGCGCCGGGCAGAGATGCGTTTCGAGTCGTGTGTCGGTGTTCGACGCGTCGTGCACCGCGCGCAGCGTCTCGATGCGCGGGAGGCTGCGGTTCGTCACGGTGACCTGCCGCGGACGGTCGACGCCGCGCTCGGTACGGCTCAGGTACCAGTCGATCGCGATCGCCGACCCGCCGGCGCCGAACACCACGACATCGACCTCGTTCTCGGCGAAGTAGCCCACTGGGATGAAGGCTTCCAGTGCGTGACCAGCCGTGATCGGATCCTTGGCGTGGGCGCGGAGGCGCCCGTCGCGCTTGGAGAGGCAGCTGACCTCGTCCATCAGCTCGGCGAGCGGGTCGATCTCGTCGAAGAGGTCACGAGCCGCGCTGTAGAGGTCGAGCTTGTGGGTCGTGACCAGGGCGCCGAGGCTCAGCGGGTCGTCCTTGAGGAACTCCACAACGGTGCGATAGTGGTCGGCCGGCGCATGCAGCCCCAAGTTGATCCCGACCATCTCGACGTCGCCGAGCCCGAGGTGCGCCGCCCACAGCGGGAAGACCTTGCGGATCGATGAACGGTCGGTCGTCACTCCGATGAAGTAGAAGGTGGGGGTCTCGGCGGGCTCGAGGGTGTCCCACGTGTATGTGCGAGGCATATGCGTCTCCTGGTCCGGGTCAGAGGGCGTCAAGGGTGGTGCGGGCCTCGCGTGCGGCCAGTTCGATCTCGCCGAATCGCCCTCCGACGACATCGGCGCGAGAGGCGATCCACGTGCCCCCCACCGCGAAGACGTGCGGCAGAGCGAGATGGTCGGCGAGCGTCGCGGCGCGCACGCCGCCCGTCGGCATGAAACTGACACTCAGGCGCGAGAACGGGGCCGCGAGCGAGCGGAGGGTCTCGATTCCGCCGTAATGCGCTGCCGGGAAGAACTTCAGATGCCGGTGACCTGCATCGACCGCGGCCAGGATCTCCGACGGCGTGATGACGCCGGGGATGAAGGGCAGGGCGACGGCAGCAGCGGCTGCGGAGAGGTCCGCCCGAAAGCCGGGCGACACCCCGTAAGCCGCGCCGGCGGCGACCGCCTGGGCCACGTCGGCGGGCGTGACAAGCGTGCCGGCGCCCACGACGAAGTCGGGGAGTTCGGCCTTCACCAGGCGGATCGCCTCCGCGGCGGCCGCAGTGCGAAAAGTCACCTCCATGGTCGATATACCGCCGGCACGCAGCGCACGCGCGAGCGGCACGCCGTCGTCGGGGTTCTCGATCTCGACGACGGGTACGACTCCGATGCCTCGGATCGTCTCGAACACCGCGCTCACGCGCGGTACCCCCGGTGGTCGGAGTTGGGGACCGTGGTCCAGCCGCCGGCGCCGTCGGTCACCACCAGGCTCTTCATGCCATTCGCATCACCGATGATCGCGTAATTCTGCCCCGCATCGGCGGCGTAGCAGAAGAGCGTCACGAACGGCTCGTCCCCGACGTTCACACTGCGGTGGATCCAGTGTCCTGGGACGTCGACTGCCTTGCCGGGAGTGAGCTCGATGGCCTCGCTGCGACCATCGATGGTCTCGAGCAGCAGGACACCGCGCCCCCTCAGGCAGTAGTAGAGCTCAGCGCGGTCGGCGACCTCGTGCAGGTGACCGCGGGTGAATGCGAACTCGTCGCCCACGCGTCCGGGCAGCAGAGTGCTCGTGCCCACAACGAGGGCTCCGGGGCCCTCCTGGTAGCGGTGGTCGTCGACCCAGTACACGAGCCGATCGGATCCGCGCGCCTCGACATCCATCCGCCACGCGTCGCCGTCGCGGTAGACCCCACCCATATCTCCGGCGAACTTCTCGTAGCGTCTCGTGCGCCCTCCGATGCCGCCTTCACGAGAGATGTCGAGGAGCGTGGGGATGTCCAGGTCGAACGCGGGCAGAACGCCCAGGTCATGCGTAGCCATGTAGTAAGACTACATGAACTGGACCACCCGAACGGAATCTTCGGCCTAGAATCGTGACGTAACGCCCAATCTTGTAGTTTCACTATCGCGACGCCGGGGGAAGACGGAGGAGTTTCGGATGATCGTTTCGCACGACCTCGGCACGACCGGGGACAAGGCCACGCTCGTGTCGAACGACGGCGTGCTCGTGGCGTCGGTCACGGCTCGCTACGACGCCGACTTCGGCGCCGACGGACGCGCAGAGCAGGATCCGCACGATTGGTGGCGGGCGATGTGCGAGGCGGGCCGCGAACTGCTCGAGCGCACCGGCACTCCCGCGACATCCATCGACGCTGTGTCGTTCTCGGGCCAGATGATGGGCGTTGTGCCCGTCGACATCCACGGCGAACTCGTGCGTCCGGCGATGATCTGGGCCGACACGCGATCGCGCGCGCAGTGCGCCCTGCTGATCGATCGTGTCGGGATGGACCGGGGCTATGCGGTTACCGGACACCGGCTGAACCCCACGTATTCGCTGCCGAAGCTCATGTGGCTGCGCGACAACGAGCCCGAAGCGTTCGCGCGGATCGACAAGACGCTGCAGGCGAAGGATTACCTGGCGTACCGGCTCACCGGGGTGCAGATCACCGACCGCTCAGACGCGTCGGGCACGAACGCCTACGACCAGCTCGGCGGCGAATGGTCGGACGAGCTCCTCGCCGCCGCAGGAGTCGATCGCGCGCTGTTTCCCGAGATCGTCGAATCGACCACGGTCATCGGCACGGTTCGCGCTGACGTGGCCGCCGAGGCAGGCCTGGCCGCGGGCACTCCTGTCGTCATCGGCGGCGGGGATGGACCGATGGCCGCCCTCGGCGCCGGGATCATCGATCCGAGCTCGGGCGCTTACGCATACCTCGGATCGTCGTCGTGGGTCTCGGTCAGCGCCGAGGCTCCGCTGCTCGACCCGCTCATGCGGTCGATGACTTTCAACCACGTCATCCCCGGGCGGTTCGTGCCCACCGCCACGATGCAGACCGGCGGCGCCTCGCTGCAGTGGATCACCGACACGCTCTCGCCAGCGCAGGCAGATCGTTACGCCGAGCTGCTCGGCGACGCGGCGGCCGCCGAGGCGGCGTCAGAAGGGCTGTACTTCCTGCCACATCTGCTGGGCGAGCGCTCGCCGTACTGGAACCCCAACGCGCGCGCCGCGTTCGTCGGCATCCACATGCACCATGGACGCGGACATCTGACGCGCGCCGTGCTCGAGGGGGTCGCCTTCAACCTCTACACGGGCATCCGTGCCTTCCTCGACAACGGCATCGCCGTCGGTCACATCGACGCCATCGGCGGTGCTGCGAACGCGGGCCTCCTACTCGACATCTTCGCCGACACATGGGGTGTGCCGGTGAGCGTGCGTGACCTGATCGACGAGGCGGGCTCCGTCGGCGCCGCGGTGGTCGCGGGTGTCGGTGTGGGCGTCTTCGACGACTTCGACGCCACCCTCGGCTTCTCCACCCGCGCGTCCTCGCGTACTCCCGACATGGCGCGTCACGCGGCATCGAGGGCGGAGTACGCGGAATTCCGGGATGCGTACGCGCGGCTCGAGCCCTGGTTCGACGCCACGGCCGACGCGAGGCGCGGATGAACGTCGTGCGGACCGTGCTCGGCGACGTCCCACCGTCGGCACTCGGAGTGGTCGACTACCACGAGCACCTGTTCCAGGCGACCCCGCTCCTCTCAGGCGACGAACTCGACGACGAGGCCCTGTCGGCAGAGGAGGCGAGACGGATGCTGCGCGGCGGGGTTACGTCCATGGTCGAGGCGACGCCCCTCGGGCTCGGCCGCAATCCCGAGGGACTTGCGCGCATCAGTGCGGCCACCGGTATGCACCTGGTGCACACGACCGGCCTGCACCACGGCGGGCATTACGCCGCCGACCACCCGTTGCGGGATGCGACGCCCGAGGACCTGGGCGAGCGGTTCACCGCAGAGATCGCTGAGGGCATGCGCACCGACGATGGAGGGATGGCCCGCACGCCTGACGGAGACCCGATCCGTGCGGGAGTGGTCAAGGCTGCGGCACGCTATTGGAGCATCGGAGAATTCGAGCAGAAGGCGCTCATCGCGGCAGCGATCGCCTCGCGCGCGACCGGCTGCGCCATCATGGTCCACCTCGAGCACGGCTCGGCCGCGCACGAGGTTCTCGACCACCTGGAGTCCGAGGGCATCGCGCCGCGCCGCGTCGTGCTCGCGCACATCGATCGCAACCTCGACGCCGGGCTTCACGCCGAGCTCGCCCGCCGCGGCGCCTACCTGGGCTTCGACGGACCGGCACGGCACCGCGAGTCCCCCGACTCCGCCATCATCGCGTGTATCGCCGACGTGGTCGCGCGCGGCGGCGGCACAAGGATCGTGATCGGCGGGGACGTCGCGCGCAGTACCCGGTATCGGGCGTACGGCGGCATCCCGGGACTGGAATACCTCCCGTTGCGCTTCCTCCCTCGCCTCGCGGAGCGCGTGAGCGACGATGCTTTCAGTGACATCCTGACCCGCAATCCGGCGCGCCTGCTCGCCCTTTCCGGCGATTCGGCCAGCGGGTGAGATCGGGCAGAACACGGCCGGAGCCGCCGCGCGCACGCGATAGCCTGAGGCACGAGGCGCCGCGGCGAAGCGGCCGTGGAAGCGAGGGGCAACGGGTGGCGTTCGATCCAGGTGTGCCGCTGCGCGAGTACGTGGCCGGAGAGCGCGGGCGGCTGCGCAAATCGGAACAGTCCGTCGCGGACCTCGTCATGGAGAATCCAGAATTCGTCGTGGGCTCGACGATGGCTGCCGTCGCCGAGGCGGCAGGGGTCAGCGAACCGACTGTCATGAGATTCAGCACGAATCTCGGATTCGACGGCTTCCAGCAGTTCAAGCTCGCCCTCGCGCAATCGGTCGCTCTGGGCCGCCCTGCCACCGTCTCGGCGATCGGCGCCGACGAACCCGTCTCGCTCGTTGCGACCAAGATGTTCGATCACACGATCGCCAGCCTCGACCGCGCACGGCACTACATCGATTCCGACCGGCTCGAGCAGGCCGTGAACGCGATTCTGGCCGCACCGGCGATGCTCCTCGCGGGTCTGGGCGCATCGGGCCTGATCGCGAGCGACGCGGAGCAGAAGGGCGTCCTCTTCGGCATCCCCGCGACGGCTCCGCCCGACCCGCACCAGCAGTTCATGGCCGTGGCCATGGCGCCGGCCGGCTCCGTGCTCGTCGCGATCTCGAACACCGGACGAACGAAGGCCCTCCTCGACATCGTGCGACAGGGCAAGGATCACGGCCTCGTCGTGATCGGCATCACCGGGGACGACGACAACACGCTCGCCAAACTCGTCGACATCCCGATCGTCGTCAAGACCTTCGAAGACACCGACATGGTCACCCCGACGGTGAGCCGGATCGCGGGCCTCGTCGTCATCGATGTGCTCGCCACAGCGGTCTCACTGCGCCGTGGCGCCGATCATGCGAAACGACTCTCGCGCATGAAGGACGAGCTCGCGGTTTTCCGTGGCACCAAGCGCGTCTGATCTGCTCGTCCGCGGCGGGCGCCGTTCAGGGCACGAACACGGTCTTGATCTGAGATGAGTCGTGGAGGTTCGCGAGTGCGCGGCCGAAGTCGTCGAAACCCACGGTGTCCGTGATGATCCCATCCGTGCGCACGGCTCCGGAGCGCAGGACGTCGATCGCGCGGCGCATCGTGAACGCCTGAGCGAAGGAGCCCTTGAGGGTCAACTCGCGACTGAAGATCTCGTATGGGCTGATCGCCGCCCGCGCGTCTTCGGCCGCGAGGCCGTAAACGAGGACCGTGCCGCCGGTCGCCGTGAGGCGTACCGCCGACTCGAGCACCGAGATGGAACCGGTCGCCTCGACCACGGCGTCGAACCCGCGCGGGGCAAGCGCGCGAAGCTCGGCCTCCGCGCCGGTGGGATCGGTGCGGTCGACCTGCACGGTGACGTCGACGCCCAGCGACTCGGCCAGCTCGAGCTTTGATGCGGTGGGAGCCGCAACCACCACGCGGGCAGCGCCCGATGCCTTGAGGAGCTGCGCGAGGATCAATCCGGTAGGGCCGGCACCGAAGATCAGCACGTCGGAGGCCGGTCGCAGCGCGAGCACGTCGGCGCCGTGCATCGCGCAGGCGGTCGGCTCAGCGAAGGTCGACGTCACCGGATCGAGGTCGTCCACGACGAAGGTCTTCGCCGCCCGCACGACGGTGTACTCGGCGAAACCGCCCGGCGCGTTGCAGCCGAGGGATACGAAATTCTCGCAGAACAGATGGCGCCCAGAGAGGCAGGGTTCGCATTCGCCGCAGTGGATGGTGTTGTCGACGGCGACGGTCGACCCCAGGAGGCGACTGTCGACGCCGTCGCCGATCGCGTCTACCCGGCCGAGCATCTCGTGACCGGGGATGAGCGGAAGCGTGGCGATGAATCCGCCGTGGAGCAGGTGCTCGTCGGTGCCGCAGACGCCGGTGCGCAGAATCTGCAGACGCACCTCACCCGGGCCGGGCTCGGGCGTCGGAACGTCCTCAACGGCCCACTGCGAGCCTTCACGGAACACGATCGCCTTCATGTCTTCCTCCTCTGTCGGGACTTCCCGACGACCGGGCGGCGCGAGCACACCACCCACCTGATCACGCGGTGATGACGACCTTGACCTGCTCGCCGGTCGCTGCCTGGGCGAATGCCTCGGCGGCCCGCTCGAAGGGGTATGACGCCGAAACCATGACGTTCGTGTCGACGGCGCCGCTGCCGATGATCTCGGCCGAGATGCGGTAGTCCTCGGCCACGTAGGTCGCGGCTCCCAGGATCGACTGCTGGGCGTCCTGCACCTGCGCGAGAGGAATGGTCACCGGCCGAGTCGGGATGCCGACGGTCACCAGTTTCCCGGCCTTGGCGAGAACGGCGAGGCCGGCTTCGACGGTCGAGGGAATCGAGACGCAGTCGAAAACGACGTCGGCGGTCTCGCCGAGCGCTTCGAGCACCGCTCCCGGGAAGTCCTCTGCGAGCGCGTCGACGGTCGCGTCGGCGCCCAGTTGTTCGGCGAAGGCACGCTTGGAAGCGAGCACGTCGCTCATGACGATGCGGCGAGCACCTGCGTGGCGGGCAGCGGCCAGCATGAGAAGCCCGATGGTGCCGCACCCCTGGATGAGCACTGCGCGGCCGGTCAGGTCGCCGGCCAACCGGGTCGCATGAACGGGGGTGGCGAGCGGCTCGATGAGGATCGCCTGCTCGTCGGTGAAGCCCTCCGGCACGACGTGCAGACGGTCGGCCCGCACGGTGAAGGTGTCTGCCATGCCGCCTTCGCGGAAGCCGCAGCCGAAGAACTCCAGGTTCTCGCACACGTTCTCGTTGCCGCGGCGGCACGTTTTGCATTGGCCGCACGGCAGGGTCGGCTCGGGGGTGACCCGGGCGCCGAGGAGCGACGCATCCACTCCCTCGGCCACCTCTTCCACGATCCCGACAACCTCGTGCCCTGGGTAGTACGGCAGCGTCATCTGCGGGTGGTGGCCATGCATCGCGTGCGTATCAGACCCGCACACTCCCGCCAGGCGGAACGAGACGAGCGCCTCGCCAGGGAGGAGTTCGGCCCGCTCCTCGGTGACGATTTCGACGACGTCGGGGCTGGGGATGAGCACGCGGCGACGGTTCCCGGACATGGTTGCTCCTTTGCGGATGGCGCGAGGGCCGAGGCTTTCGATCTCTAGGAATGTAGCATGACTACCTATCCTCGCCGAGGATGCGTTCTATTTGGCCCGGCGGCTTGCGTCAATGTAGGTTTTGTGTAGTATAACTACGTGATGTGGGGTGCTCGCTCGGCCCCGACGGAGATCGTCCGCTCACGGGTCGCTCTCAACGATATGCACCACGGCCGCACGTCCTGATCACCCGAAGGATGGGCCGAGAACTCGGGCCGCGAGGAGGTTCTCGCATCCCCGGGGTGACACGGGTGTCACTGATCACAAGGAGAATCGATGAAGATGTCTGGATTCACGCGCCGCAGGCGCCTCGCGCTCGCTGCGGCCGCCGTCACCGCCACCGCGGGCATGATGCTTGCAGGCTGCAGCTCGGCGTCGGATGACGCCGGCGCCACTGCCGAGGGCGGTGATGTCGCCCTGTACGAGGGCGTGCGCAGCCTGTCGAACTCGTACCACGCGAACTGGGTCGACGGCGGCGATCTCTTCGGCGAATCAGTAGGCCTCGAGGTGAACGTGATCACGGACGAGGCGGACTCGCAGCGTCAGTTGTCGCAGGTGCGCGCACTCGGTGCCGCCGGCCAGGTCTACGCGCTGAACGTGGACCCCAACACGTCGTCCGACACCGAAGCCATCGTGCGCGCCGTCGCAGATGCCGGCGGTTACGTCGTGACGCAGTGGAGCAAGCCCGACGACCTCAACCCGTGGGACATCGGCGACAACTGGGTGGCGCACATCTCCTTCGACGGCCGCGTCAGCGGCGAGGAGGTCGCCACGACCCTGTTCGAGAACATGGGTGGGTCCGGCAACATCATCGCCATCCAGGGCATTCTCGACAACGTCGCCGCGCAGCAGCGCTTCGAGGGACTCCAGAACGCCCTCGCGGCCCACCCCGGTATCAATCTGCTCGAAGACCAGGCGGGCAACTTCGACCGTTCTCAGGGCCTCACTGTCGCCCAGACCCTGATCGCCAAGTACGGCGACCAGATCGACGGAATCTGGGCTGCCAACGACGAGATGGCGCTCGGCGCGCTCGAGGCGCTGCGCGCCGCTGGTCTGCAGGGCCAGGTCCCGATCGTCGGCTTCGACGCGGTTCCCGAGGCGCTCGAGGCGATCCAGGACGAGTCCACCGGGTACCTCGCGACGGTGTCGACCGACCCGTGGTGGCAGGGCGGGGCAGGGCTGTCGCTCGCCTACAAGGCGGCCACGGGCGAGATCGATGTCGCCGAGCTGAGCCATGAGGAGCGCGCCTTCTACGGCACGCAGACCGTCGTGACCGCCGAGAACGTCGGTGACTTCACCCAGGCGCCGGAGCTGTCGGTGATCCAGCCCGACTTCGACGACCCTTGGCTGCGCCCCCAAGGCCCGATCGAGTAGCAGTCCATCGTGTGGAGGCCGCACGACAGCGGCCTCCACATACGCTCGTCGCGCAGGTACACAGGAGAGTCCATGTCACACACGAAGGCGACCGCATCCGTGTCCATGTCGGTCTGGCGTCATCGACTCGCCGACGCAGGGCCGCTCATCGCCCTCGTCGTGCTCGTCCTCGTCTTCGCCCTCGTGAGCCCGATCTTCCTCTCGCAGGGCAACCTCTCGATCTTGCTGACACAGTTGAGCATCCCGATCGTGGTGGCTACCGGCATGACGTTCGTCATCCTGCTCGGCAGCATCGACCTTTCGGTGTCGGGCGTCATGGCGACCTCGTCGCTCGTATTCGTCCTCCTCGCACAGAACGATCGCAACGACATCTCGCTGGGATTCGGCGCGCTGCTGATCGCGACGCTTGTAGGAGGAGCGTTCGGAATCCTCAATGGTCTGCTGAACGTTCGACTCGGCATCCCCTCGTTCATGGCGACCCTGGGAACGGGGGCGATCGGCATCGGCGTGGCGACGGTCCTCTTCGGCGGGCGCGCACCGCGCTTGATCGACGAGGGCTTCCGCACGCTGGGAACCGGGTCCTGGGGTCCGGTACCCCTGCTGTTCCTCGTGTCGATCCTGGTCGTCGCGGCCGCGTGGGGCGTGCAGCGCTATACGAAGGTGGGCCGCTACGGCTATGTCATCGGCGGCGACGAGCCGATCGCGAAGCTGTCCGGGATCGCGGTCGGCCCCTATAAGGTCGCTGCCTTCGTACTCGCCGGACTCGCGTCCGGTCTCGCCGGCTCTCTCTCGGCCATGCAGCTCGGTGTCGGCTCGCCGCAGATCGGCGGCGACGCGCTCTTCGCCGCCATCACCGCCGTCGTGCTCGGCGGCACACTGCTGGTCGGCGGGCGGGGCGGTGTCTTGCGCAGCCTCGTCGGTGTCGGCATCCTCGTCGTGCTCGCCAACGGACTGATCCTCGTCGGGTTCGACTCGTCGGTCCAGATCGCGGTGCAGGGCGCCGTGATCATCGTCGCCGTCGCCGCCACCGGATGGCGACTTCGCAGAAGGATTCGGGTGATCAAGTGAGCGTTCCCGCACTGGAGGTCCGCGACCTCACCAAGCGATTCAAGAACGTCGTGGCACTCGATGGCGTCAGCTTCGAAGTCCGGCCCAACGAGGTCGTGGGACTCATCGGGGAGAACGGCGCCGGCAAGTCGACGTTGCTGAAGATCCTCACCGGCATCTACCAGCCTGACGCCGGGCAAGTCCTGCGGAATGGCGACGTGGTCTCGTTCCGCACCGCGCGAGATTCCGCCAAGGCCGGCGTCGGCATGGTGCACCAGGAGCAGTCGCTCGTCACGAGCGTCTCGGTCGCCGAGAACATCCTGCTCGGCGCCGAAGGCACCGCGATACGTGGCGGCTTCTACAATTGGCGCAAGCTTCACCGCGACGCCCAGGAACAGCTCGACAGGATCGCTTCGCCGATCTCCCCCTCGACGGTGGTCGAGCAGCTCAGCTTCCCGCAGCGTCAGATGGTCGAGCTGGCCAAGGCTCTGCACGTCGAGGAGGAATCCAGCTCGGCGCCTGTGATCATCCTCGACGAGCCGACGAGCGTGCTGGAGGGCGCCGAGCTCGAGACTCTCTTCGAGCAGATCGAACGCCTGCGCAAGATCGCCAGTGTGATCTTCGTCTCACACCGGCTCGATGAGGTCCTCCGTGTCTCCGACCGCGTGTACGTGCTCAAGGATGGCCGAACGGTGGGCGAGATGAACGCCGCTGACGCAGACGTCGAAACCCTGCACACGTTGATGGTGGGTCGTGCCAGCTCGGCCGAGTTCTACCGCGAAGATCTCCAGCGATCGGTTGAGGGCAATCCCGTTGTGCTGGAAGTCGAGGGGCTGACGCGTCGTGGTGGCTTCGAGGATGTGTCGTTCCAGGTGCGCCAGGGCGAGGTCTTCGGCATCGCGGGCGTGGTCGGATCGGGTCGCGAGGAACTCAGCCGCGTGCTGTTCGGGGCCGAGGCTCAGGACGGCGGCCGGATCGTCGTCGATGGCAGGGTGGTGTCGTTCGGGTCTCCCGTCGCCGCAGTCCGGGCCGGTCTCGGCTATGTCCCCGCGGAGCGCCGCATCGAGGGCATCGCCGAGGGCATGAGCGTGGAGGAGAACGTGTTCCTCGCCGACCCCAGCCCCGTCAGTGCCGGCCCGATCCTCCTGCGGGGCAGAGCGAGGGCCCTCGCCAAGGACTGGATCGGCAAGCTGCGGGTGCGTACTCCCGATGAGCGGACGAATATCTCGAACCTGTCTGGCGGCAATCAGCAGAAGGTGGTGCTCGCCAAGTGGCTGATCTCACCGAAGCTGCGCGTACTCATCCTCGATCACCCGACGCGGGGCCTCGACGTCGGCGCGAAGGAGGACGTCTACAACTTCATCCGCGAACAGTGCGCCGAGGGCTTGGCCGTCGTTCTGCTGGGAGATTCGCTCGAAGAGACAATCTCGCTCAGCCACAACATCATCGTGATGCGCGACGGGCGCGTCGCCCAGCGTTTCACGGCCGAACCGGGCAGCAAGCCGCTGCCCGTCGACCTCGTCGAGCAGATGGTGTGACCCCATGACCGATATGACAACGACCACGACCATGATCAGCGTGGTGCGGAAGCAGTCCACTCGCGAGTTGTTCGTGCGCATCGTGCCCCTGCTGGTGCTCGTCGCGCTCGTGGCTGCGGTCGCGCTGCGTCAGCCCAACTTCGTCAGCGCCCCCGGGATCCGCGGCCTGCTCGAGAGCATGGCGCCGATCCTCCTCCTCGCGCTCGGTCAGATGTTCGTCATTCTTACCGGCGGAATCGACCTGTCCTTCGCTGTGATCGCCTCCTTCACCACGGTGCTCATCGGGCTGTGGATCGGCGAGCTTGGCGCAATCGGCGTCCTGCTGGCGGTCGTTGTCGCCGCGATGGTGGGGTTCTTCAACGGCATCGTGGTCGCCTTCTTCCAGATTCCGTCCTTCATCGTCACGCTCGGCACCCTCGGGCTGCTCTCGGGTCTCGGCCTGCTGATCTCGGGCGCCTCGACGGTGCGCATCAGCGAGAACTGGGATGTCATCGGCTGGATCACCGACCTGCGCATCGCGCAGATGCCGGTCTCGGGCATCCTCGCGATCGCGCTCGCAATCATCGTTGCGCTGGTTCTCACGCTTTTCAGCCGCGGCAACCGTCTGCATGCCATGGGGCTTGCCGAACCGGCCGTCTTGATGTCGGGTGGCTCGACCCTGCGCGCGCGCGTCCTCGCGTTCACGCTCTCAGGCCTGTTCGCAGGCTTCGCCGCCGTCGTCCTGGCTGCCAGTCAGCATGCCGGGGGGCCGACGCTCGCGGACACCCTGCAGCTTCCCGCGATCGCCGCGGTCATCGTCGGCGGGACCGCCATCACCGGCGGTGTCGGCGGGCCGATCCGCACCGTCGTGGGTGCACTGATCATCGTCGTCCTGCGGGTGGGGCTGACCGCGATGGGCGTGCCGCCCACCTACGAGCAGATCGTCTACGGCGTGGTCATCATCGGCGCGGTGCTGCTCACGATCGACCGCAGCCGCCTCAAGACGGTCAAGTAGGGGCGGGGATCCGGCGACGCCCGGGCCGACAGTGGTCCGCGGAAGCGCCGCGGCGCCCGTGCTAGACTGACTCTTTGTCTGCGCGCACTCCAGCACGCAGTTCGTATCCCACTCCCTCACCCGCCGGATTCGGCGGACCGAGTCGTGGGGTGCAGACAAGGGATCTTGGGTGTGGCCGTCCGGTCACACGGTACTAAGGAGACATCACTATGGCAGCAGTGTGCCAGGTGACTGGAGCAGTTCCCGGCTTCGGTCACAACATCTCGCACTCGCACCGCCGGACGAAGCGCCGCTTCGACCCGAACGTGCAGAAGAAGACCTATTTCGTTCCGTCCCTGGGCCGCAACATCAAGCTCAACGTGTCGGCGAAGGGCATGAAGGTGATTGACGCGCGCGGCATCGAGTCCGTCGTCAAGGACCTCCTCGCGAAGGGTGTGAAGCTCTAATGGCGAAGAAGGCTCAGGACGTCCGTCCGATCATCAAGCTGCGTTCCACCGCGGGCACGGGGTACACCTACGTCACGCGCAAGAACCGCCGCAACAACCCCGACCGCATCGTGCTGAAGAAGTACGACCCGGTCATCCGCAAGCACGTCGAATTCCGAGAGGAGCGCTGATCTCATGGCCAAGAAGAGCAAGATCGCGCGCAACGAGCAGCGCAAGGTGGTCGTCGACCGCTACGCCGCCAAGCGCGCCGAGCTGAAGAAGGCGCTCGTGTCGCCGACGTCGACCGACGAGGAGCGCGAGGCCGCTCGCGTGGGCCTGCAGAAGCTGCCCCGCAACGCATCGCCCGTGCGCGTGCGCTCGCGCGACGTCATCGACGGACGCCCCCGTGGTGTCCTCACCAAGTTCGGCATTTCGCGTGTCCGCTTCCGCGACATGGCGCACCGTGGCGAGCTGCCCGGCGTGACCAAGTCGTCCTGGTAAGCCCAGCACGAAGCCTCGAAGGCCCGGAGTTCCTCGGAACTCCGGGCCTTCGCCGTACCGCAGCGGGGTTACGGCCGACGTCAAGCCAGGGGCGCGCCCGAGCGCGCGGCTCTAAGCTCTGACTCAACCGACACGGGAGGGGCCGGTGGATCTCGATCCGTTCTTCGAAGAGCGCCTGCGCGTTCACCGCAAGTACCTGTTCGACCAGGCACTGGGATCGGTGCGCTCGCGGCTGAGCGCGTTGTGGCCCTTCGCCAAGGGACCGGCTCCGGCGATGGGGATGGGAGGCGGCGGATCCGCGAAGACGACGGCCCATAAGCCGAAGGGCACGGGATCTGCGGCGGCGGGGGATTCCGACCCGCCGCTCGGCCCGCACGCTCGCGCGCGGGCACGGCACCGCAAGGCCGCTCTCGCGTGGGATCGCCGCGAGCTGCACAAGGTCGGAATGGCGGGACCGCCGGTCCGAACCACCGAGCACGTCGTCGAGGTGGACGGCCGGCCCGCGGTCCAGGTGCGCGTGTATCACCCCGACCGCGGCGATCCGCCGGTGCACGGGCTGCCGGGGGTCGTCTCGTTCTTCGGGGGAGCCTTCCGCATCGGCGGCATCGGGTATCCGACGACGGATGCCGCGCATCGGCGTCGTGCGCATGATGCCGGTGTCGTCGTCGCCGCGGTCGACTACGCCCTCGCGCCCGAGTACCCGTACCCCGTCGCGGTCGAGCAGGCGTACGCGGCGCTGGAGTGGTTGTTCGCCTCCGTGGACGACCTGGGCATCGACCGGAGGCGCATCGGCGTGGCGGGCACGTCGGCGGGCGCGAACCTCGCGGCTGCCCTGACGCTGGTCAACCGGGACCGCGCCCGGCACCCGCTGCGCCTGCAGCTGCTCGAGGTGCCCGTCGTGGACCTGACCGGCCGCCACCTCGACCTGCGGGCCACACGGCCGCTCGGCATCCCGCGCTTCATCGCTCTGCGCGAGCTGCGCTCGGTGGCGCGCACCTATCTCGCCGACCCGCGACAGGCTCGAGAGGCCTATGCGTCGCCGCTGCTCGCCGCGTCGCACGAGGGCCTTCCGCCCGCCGTCATCCTGACCGCCGAGCACGACCCGCTGCGCGGCGACGGCGACGCGTACGGCGCGGCGCTGCGCCGTGCCGGCGTCGATGCGAGCGTCGTGCGGTACCAGGGCGTCACGCACGACACCCCCATCTTCGCCGGCGCATTACCCGCCGCCCGGCGCTGGCACGACGACGTCGTCGCCGCGCTCCGGCGTCTCCACGCCTGACGCGGGCCGCCGTGCGGGCCGACGCTCACCGGCCCGAGGCTGCGGTCTCGGTCTGAGCGTGGCTGGTCGCCCACTCGAGGGCGTAGTCGGCGATCTCTTCCCATCCGTCCTGGCTGACGAGGCGGTGGGTGCGGCCGGCATACTCCTTGTACTCGACGATCGCGGGGCTGCCGCTCGCGCGGTACTTCTTCACGAGTGCCTTGCCGATGGCCGGCGGAACGACATGGTCGATCTCGCCGGTGATGACGAGCAACGGGGCGCGATCCGTGCGGCCGTAGTCGACGTGGGTGACGCCGCCCTTCTCGTTGAGCACCGACGTCACGCCCTCGAAGAACACGCGGTTGTACGAGTTGACCGCGTACTCGTCCCAGAGCCGGTCGGATTCGGCGCGGCTGAGATCGTTGCCGAAGGTGAAGTGGAAGTGGCGCTTGCTGAGGGGCTTGGCGCCATTGATCCCGAACGGGTTGGAGAGGATCGGAGTCCCCGTCCACAGCGTCGACAAGGGCAGCGTCGTGACACCCGCGGTCTGCCCGGGAGCGACTCCGACGTACGCGACGCCGAGACCGCGATCGGCCAGCATCTGCGTGAGGACTCCCCCGAACGAGTGGCCCATGATGATGGGCTTCTGCGGCAATGACCGGATGATGCGCTCGTAGTTGTCGGCGATCTGCTTCAAGCCGATGCCCTTGAGCGCCTCGGGGTTGCGGCGGATGTCGGCGACCTCGCGGTCGTCGATGCCGGGCCAGCCCGGCACGATGACGTCGTGTCCGGCGGCGCGGAAGCGCTCGGCCCACGTGTCCCAGCTCTTCGGGGTCATCCAGAGACCGTGGATGAGGACGATCGGGGCCTTGGTCGTGGTGTTCATTTCTGTCTCCTTGCCAGTGCGGCGCCCGGCATGTCCGGACGAGGTAATCTGATAGTAGACCGAACGTTCTATCTACACAAGACATTCCCGTAAGAAGCAGAGGATGCGACGATGGAGGCCGGAGGCCCACAGATGACGACCATGACGGATGCCGCGGCACCCCGCCCCTCTTCCGCCCGGCAGAGACTGCTCGCCGCCGCGACCGACCTCTTCTACAGCGAGGGCATCCACTCCGTCGGTGTCGACCGGATCATCGAGGCGGCCGGCGTCACGCGCGCGACGATGTACAAGCAGTTCCAGGGCAAGGAGGGCTTGGTGCTCGCCTACCTCGAGGGCGAGGACGAGGCGCTCAGGGCGCTGTTCGCGCAGGCCGCGCAGTCCTCGGACGATCCCGACGTGCTTCTCGATCTCGTGGTACAGGGGATCGCGCAGGATATCCGCGACCGGCACACGCGCGGCTGCCCCTTCATCAACGCGGCCGCGGAGTATCCCGCGCAGGGACCGGTGCGGGAGCTCATCGCGGAGCATCGCGAGTGGTTCCGCGGGACGCTGAAGCAACTCGCCACGGGCGCCGGGCTGCAGGATGCTGAGGAGGTCGCGGCGGCGCTCGTGCTGCTGCGCGACGCCGCCCTCGTCGGCGGCTATCTCGACGGGCAGGACCGCGTGGCGCCCGCCTTCGCGCGCACGGCACGTGAGGTTATCGCGTCCCACCGAGAGTGAACTTCGGACCGCGTGCACTTCACTTTCGTCACATTTGTCACTCCAGTCACACGACACGCCGTGTCGACCGTCAGAAAACCGCGGAAATACGCGGATTTGTCGGCATTGTCGGGTACATTCGGGACCGGTCGAACAAGACCAGCCGGGGGGCGATGCCGTCCGGTCCGAGCAATGACAAGACGGCGATGAGTCGTCTTTGGAGGACAAACCAAATGGCTGACAAGTCCATCACCAAGACCGAGCTCGTTGCGAGCATCGCGAGCGCGACCGGGCAGAGCCAGTCCGCCGTCTCGGGCGTTCTCGACTCCCTCTTCTCCACCGTCTCCGAGGCAGTCGCCAAGGGCAGCAAGGTCTCGATCCCCGGCTGGCTCTCGTTCGAGCAGGTCGCCACGTCGGCTCGCACCGGCCGCAACCCGCAGACCGGCGAAGAGATCAAGATCCCCGCCGGCAAGCGCGTCAAGGTCACCGCAGGCTCGAAGCTCAAGGCTGCCGTCAAGTAACCCGACAGACCTTTCGAAGGGGGATGCCGCGACCCGCGGCATCCCCCTTCTGCCTTGCCGCACGACCGGAGAGCTGAGGAGGTCCACGTAGGCTGGGACGTGTGAACTCCCGCGCGCTGCGGGCCGCCGGGCCCGCGATCCTCGTCGCGGCCGCGCTCGTCGTCCTGGTGTGGGCGCTGGCCTTCGGCGGCGGCGCGGCGCCGCTCGCGATCGGCGACCCGGGACCTATCGCGCGGTGGGGGCTTCCTGTCGCGAAACTGTTCGTCAACCTGTCGGCGGCGGGCATGGTCGGCGTGTTGGTCACCGCGCTGTTCACGCTCCGAGCCGGCGACCGCGAGTTCGACATCGCCCTCGATACGGCATCCATCTCGGCTGCGATCTTCACGCTCGCCTCGGCCGCCACCGGCTTCCTCACGTTCATCGCCGCGTACAACCCCGCCATCGACGCCGGCCCCGAGTTCGGAGCGCTCCTGGGTCGCTATCTCGTCGAGCTCGAGGGCGGACGCACGTGGCTCATCACCACGATCGCCGGCGCCGCGCTCACGGTGCTCACGTTCGCCGTGCGGTCGTGGACCGCCACGCTCTTCGTCGCGATCCTCGCGGCGGCCTCGCTCGTGCCCATGGGCACGCAGGGCCACTCCGGCGAGGAGGCCTTCCACCACGAGGCCATGACCGCGCTGATCCTGCACATCATCGCCGCGGCGGTGTGGCTGGGCGGACTGCTCCTGCTGGTGATCGTGCGCCCGCTGCAGTCCCGCGAAGACCTGACGGCGACCGTCGCCCGGTACTCGAGCATCGCGCTCGCCGCCTTCGCCGTGGTCGCCGTCTCGGGCACCGTCCGCGCCGCACTCGGCCTGCAGGACTGGTCGGCGCTGATCTCGCCCTACGGTGCGATCCTCGGCGTGAAGATCGTCGCCCTGATCGCGCTCGGCCTCTTCGGCGCCTGGTACCGATCACGCCTGATCGGGCGACTGGGCACGGATGCGGCATCCCGCGCCTTCTGGACCTTGATCACGTTCGAGCTCGTGCTCATGGGCGTCGCGAGCGGGGCGGCTGCGGCACTGGCCCGCACTCCCCCGCCGTCTCTGGTGCTGCTGCCCGAGGTGCTGTCGCCCGCGGAGCGCCTGACGGAGGCGCCGCTGCCGGTCGAGCTCACCGCGGAACGCTGGCTCACGGCCTGGAACATCGACCTGCTCTGGGTGATCGTCGCCGGCTTCGCCGTCTTCTTCTACCTCGCGGGCGTCCGCCGGCTGCGGCTGCGCGGCGACGCGTGGCCGTTGTCGCGGACGATCTCATGGGTCGCCGGCTGGCTGCTGCTGGTGTGGGTCACCGGCGGTGTGATCAACGTCTACCAGGACTACCTGTTCAGCATGCACATGGTCGGCCACATGCTGCTGACCATGGCGATCCCGCTGCTGCTTGTCATCGGTGCGCCCGTCACGATCGCAGCGCGCGCCATCCGCAAGCGCGACGACGGCACGCGCGGCGGTCGCGAATGGATCCTGTGGGCGGTGCACTCGCCCGTGGCGCGCATCCTCACCAATCCGTTCATCGCGGCGGGACTGTTCATCGGCTCGCTGTGGGTCTTCTACTACACCGACCTGCTGCGCTGGTCGCTGTACGACCACCTCGGCCACGAGTGGATGGTCGCCCACTTCCTCTTCACGGGCTACCTTTTCGTGCTGACCCTCATCGGCATCGACCCCGTGCCCTACCGGCTGCCCTACCCCGGCCGGCTGGTGCTGCTCATCGGCATCATGGCGATGCACGCCTTCTTCGGCATCGCCATCATGATGCAGGAGGGCCTCATGGTCGCCGAGTGGTTCGGCTCGATGGGGCGCACGTGGGGTGCCACGCCGCTCGAGGACCAATACATCGGGGGCGGCATCGCGTGGTCGATCGGCGAGATCCCGACACTGATCCTGGCGATCACGGTGGCGATCCAGTGGAGCCGCAGCGACGCGCGCGAGACGAAGCGCCGCGACCGGCACGCGGACCGGACCGGCGACGCCGAGCTCGAGGCCTACAACGAGCGGCTCGCTGCCCTCGCCGAGCGCGACGCCCGCACGCGCGGCTGAGCCATCGGGGCGACGGGCCCCGGGTGTCCGGTCTAGCGGGTGTCGGGGCCGGTGACGACGATCGAGACACGGCCGTCGGGCTGGACCGTGATCGAACCCTTGACGATGAACGGCACGTCCTCGCTCACGGGGCGCACCTTGCCGTCGAACAGCGACCGGATCTCGACCTCGATGTGCGCGACCGCTTCGGCGGGCTGGATGCTCCACCCGGCGCCGTCGGGAGTCACCTCGACGGTCGGCTGCTGCGTGATCGACCACTTCGGCAGCGAGTCGATGCGGTCCTGCACGAAGTACCCGAATGGGCAGGCGGTCGGCTGCAGCACCTCCTGCGTCGTGCACGCGGTGAGGAACTTCTCGACCTCCTCCTGCACCACCGCCACGAACTCGTCCGTGGCCTGCGCCTGCACCTGCACCGGGATCGCGTCGAACGGGATGTCCGAGAGCACGGCCACGCCGGGGGTGCTCGAGATCGCCGTGTCGACCGACACCGAGTACAGCCCCGGTGAGAACACCAGCAGCGGCACGGGCGCCATGGGGTCGGCATCCGCCCCATTCGGTGAGACCTGGCGCTTGTCGATCGTGAACCCGTTGACGTCGAACTGCATGGATCCCGCGACCTGCAGGTTCATGACAGCGAGCGGGCTGGTCGCGAAGCGCCACGTCGGTGCGAGGCCTATCGCGCCGTCGCGCTCGACTGCGAACGTGGTGGTGCCGGGGTAGCCGCGCGCGTCATACTCGACCGTGACACGCGTGATGTCGCCGTCGACCTCCTCGCCCACGACCCGCACGTTGCGCAACGGCGCGATCGCGGCCTCGCGAAGCAGTGCCTCGTTCGCCGTCGCCGGCAGGCCCGCCGCCTCGAGCTCGGCGGAGCTGACCGCCACGCCGGGCACCGCGAGGGCCTGTGCGGCGTCGCCGTCGGCGAGCATGCCGAGGTACCGTTCGACGAACGCGGTCGGACTGTAGAACTGCCGCTCGAGGGCACCCCATGTCGCCGGAACGGCGGCCACGAGGAGCAGCCCCACGACACCCATAAGTGTGAGGTCCACGGCCAGACGCGCGCGCCCGCGCGGCTTGCGCGGCGGTTGGATGAGGCGTGGGGTCGACGGTGAAGCGGCCGCGGGCGGGGTCGCTGCGACGCCCGGCGACGCCCCCGCGTGACCGGAGTGCGTCTCCACCGCCCCTGGCTCCACGCGACCAGTCTAGGAACCCGTTCCGCGAAGGTCCTGTGCGGACGTCATCTTCGGCCCCAACCAGACGACCCCGCCCACCCTCTAGTCCGCGATGAGTTCGCGCACGACCGCCGCCGCGGCGATCTGCCCCGCAGCGATCGCGGCGGCGAGCGAGACCAGTGGCCCCGGCATCGCCGCGGTGTGCGCCATGTCGCCCGCGGCGTACACGCCGGGCACCGTCGTGCAGCCGAACCCGTCGATCTCGACGCCGCCGCTGGGCAGGATGCCGCACCCCAGCTGGGCGGCGAACGGCGCACGCTGGTGCGGAGTCGGCGAGATGAACAGGCCTGCCGCCTGCTCACGTGTGCCGTCGGTGCGCTCGAGCTCCAGCCCGTCGTCGACCGAATGCACCGCGGCCAGGTCGGCCGGCGAGACGATGACAACGGCGGATCCGATGGGGCGCAGCATCCGTTCGATCATCTGCGCGTGCTCCCCCGCGACGGCGACCCCGATGACCTGACCGGCGAACTCGTGGCCGTGGCAGAACGGGCATTGCGCGACCCGCCGGCCCCATTGCTCGGCCAGGCCGGGCACCGGTGGCAGTTCGTCGCGGACGCCCGTCGCCAGAATCAGCCGTCTGGCGCTCTCGGTGCCGCGCGCGGTGGCGACCGAGAATTCGCCCGCGGTGCCAGACACGGATTCGACGGCTTCCTGGCGGACTTCCACAGTGGCGTACTCGGCGAGCTCGGCGCGCGCCAGGGCGCGCAGCTCGGCGGGATCGCGGCCGTCGTTGGTCAGCAGGTTGTGGGCGTGCTCGACCGTCGCATTGCGGTACTCGCCCGAATCGAGCAGCAGCACGCGGCGGTGCATGCGTCCCAGAGTCAGTGCCGCTTGAAGCCCGGCCGGGCCGCCGCCGATCACGATCGCGTCGTACATGGGTGTCCTTTCCCTCGGTGGACTTGCGTCCGAGACGATCGTGTGACTTCATGTCGACATGAAGTCAAGTCAGCTGTCGATCGGGGATGCCGCGGCGCGGTTCGATCTGCCCACCCACGTGCTGCGCCACTGGGAAGACGTCGGCCTACTGCGTCCCGCGCGCGATGGGGGCGACCGGCGGCGATACGGCGACGACGACCTCGTGCGCGTCGCCGTGATCGTCCGCAGCAAGCGCGCCGGCATGAGCCTCGAGCAGATCGGCGTGCTGCTGGACGAGAAGGCGCCCGAGCGCCACCGCGTGCTCGAGGAGCACATCGCCGACCTCGAGCAGCGCATGGCCGACATGGAACGGTCCCGCCGCATGACCGAGCACGCCCTGCGCTGCACCGCGCACGACATCACCACATGCCCGCGGTTCCGCTCGATCATGGCGGAGGTCGTCGCCGGCACCGGGCGGTGGCGGGATGCAGAGCCTCCCCCGGGCGCGGAGCCGTGGCTCGGGGCGCCTGTGGAAAGCCGGATCCCGTCCACCGATGGCGGCGAGGGGCGCCCCGCCCCGGCATCCGGTCGTTAGCATGAATCGGTGACCACGCCGCCCCTTTCCGCCGAACAGGAGGCGCTGTTCCGGCTCATCGAAGACACTCGCGAGCACGTCTTCGTCACCGGACGCGCGGGCACCGGCAAGTCCACGCTGTTGCAGCACCTGGCGTGGCACACGTCGAAGCAGATCGCCGTGTGCGCGCCCACCGGCGTCGCGGCCCTGAACGTCGAGGGTCAGACGATCCATTCGCTCTTCAAGCTGCCACTGGGCATCATCGGCTCCCACGACGAGCCCCAGAACGACGCCACACGCAAGCTGCTCAACGCGATCGACACCCTCGTGATCGACGAGATCTCGATGGTCAACGCCGACCTCATGGATGCGATCGACCGGTCGCTGCGCCTGGCGCGCGGGCGCCGCGGCGAGCCGTTCGGCGGCACGCAGATCGTGATGTTCGGCGACCCGTACCAGCTCGCCCCGGTACCGCCGCGTGGCGACGAGCTGCGCTATGTGCGCGACCATTACCGCTCGTTCTGGTTCTTCGACGCGAAGGTGTGGGTGGGTGAGACAGCGACGGACGGCATCCTCGATGTCGGCTCGTATGGCGCCGACCTGCACATCCGGGAGCTCGTCGACATCCATCGCCAGTCCGATCCCGCCTTCAAGTCGATGCTGAATGCGGTGCGGTACGGGCGGGTCACCGCCGACATCGCGCAGGTGCTCAACGACACCGGCGCGCGCACCCCGCCCGACCCCTCCGATGGCGAGCATCCGATCATCACGCTGGCGACCCGCAACGACATCGTCAACAACATCAACCGGCGCCACCTGAACGAGCTCGTCGGGCGCGAGCAGACCGCGATGGCAGAGGTCAACGGGGACTTCGGGCGCGGGGATGCCGCCTACCCGGCCGACATCGAGCTGAAGCTGAAGGTCGGCGCACAGGTGATGTTCCTGCGCAACGACACCGGGTCGTTCGGGGAGCCGCCGCGGTGGGTCAACGGCACGATCGGCACCGTCACGCGGATCGCGGGCGAGAGCGTGCGGGTCGACGTCGAGGGCGAGGAGTTCGACGTCGAGCCGGCGGTGTGGGAGAAGTACCGCTACTCCTACAACCCCGGCTCGAAGCAGCTGACGCGCGACATCGTGGCCGAGTTCACGCAGTTCCCGCTGCGCCTGGCGTGGGCGGTCACGATCCACAAGTCGCAGGGCAAGACCTATGACCGCGCGATCATCGACCTCGGCTCGGGGGCGTTCGCACCCGGGCAGACGTATGTCGCACTGTCGCGGCTCACCTCGCTCGACGGCCTCTACCTGTCGCGGCCGCTGCGGCCGCGCGACATCCAGGTCGACCCCGACGTGCAGCGGTTCATGGCCGGTGTACGCGCCCAGGCATCCACCCCGGTCCTCCCGAAGGGCTGACCAGCTTCAGGCCTCCCGAGGCCTTCTCCGCCCCCAGGTGGTGCGGAAACACCAATCGGTAACGGCGAAACGCCGATGGGCACGTCGAGCGGGCGGCGAGTCGCGCGATGGACTGTTGTTTTCGCGCCGGCCGAGCGGGGAAGGACGATGGTGACGGGGGCGTCCCGGGCCTCGGGAGGGCGCCCCGAAGGGCTGACCTGCTTCAGGCATCCCGAGGCCTTCTCCGCCACCCCACGTGCTGCGAAAACACCAGTCGGTAACGGCGACACGCCGGTGGAGCCGTCGAGTGGGCGGCGAGTCGCGCGACGGACTGGTGTTTTCGCGCTGGCCGAGCGGGGTCGAACCACGGTGACGGGGGCGTCCCTGGCCTCGGGACGGCGCCACGGGGCGGTCAGGCGACCTGGGCGGCCTTCGCGGCGGCGAGGTCGTCGAAGAGCTCGGTGTTCAAGCGGTACGCCAGCAGCACCTCGTCGATCACGCGCTCCTGCTCCTCGGCGTCCCACGGGGCCGCATCGAGCTGCTCGCGGTAGATGTCCTTGAAGGCCTTGGGGTCGGCGATGTCCTGGAAGAGGTAGAACCCGATGCCGTTGGTCTCGAAGCCGAAGCGCCGTGACATGAGGCGGCCGATGAACTGTCCGCCTGACAGGTCGCCGAGGTAGCGCGTGTAGTGGTGGGCGACGAAGCCGCCTGGCCAGGTCGCTCCCACCTGATCGATGCGGTCGACGTAGCGACGAGTCGTCGGCAGCGGCTCGATCCGATCGCGCCAGTCGGGACCGATGAGGAACTCAAGATCGGCCTCGAGCGCGGGGAGCCGCGTGAGCTTGTCGCTGATGAAGACCCGCGCGACCGGATCGTTGCGCATCTGGCTGGCAGTGCGCTCGAGCGCCTCATAGATGAACCAGTGCTGCGCCACGAGGTTGACGTAGTCCTCGCGGGTCCCCTCGCCCTTCATGAGGTCCGCCATGAAGCCGGCGTGCTCGCTCGACGAGTGGGCCCGGCTCGAGCGCTCGCGCAGCGCTGCGGAGAAGGGGATCGGGTCGCTCATGGGCCCAGTGTAGCGAAAAGGTTAGGTGGACCTAACCTCGAATTCGCGTGGGTGTCACGCGTGGGGACGCGGCTCGACGCCGAGACGCCGGCATGCCTCGTCGTACAGGGCGACGATCTCGCGCCGCACTTCCGGGCGCTCGGTGATCGGGCCGCCCGGCCACGGAACGTCCACCGTGACCGTCGTGCCGTCGGCGAGGGTCGCGACCCAGCGTCCGGCCTCGCCGTCGAAGCCCGTCATCGATGCCGAGGCGATCGCGCCGCGGTCGACCGCGTCGGCGTCTGCGAACGCGCGGGCGATCAGCAGGTTGTCGTCGGCGTGATCACCGTTCATGTGGCGGAGGACCGCCGCGAGCACGGCGTCGTCGAAGAGGTGCGGCATCCCTCCACCCTACGGATCGCCGGACGGCGGAGCCCACCGCGGTGTGTTTGAATTCATTGCACGAGCATCGGGGGGTGATCATGCGGACCCGCTCCAGAAAACACCGCGCCGTCGCGGCGGTCTCCGGCGTGGTCGCGTGCCTGCTCGTGCTGGCGGGATGCTCGCTCGGCCAGCAGGTCGAGGTCGACATTCCCCCGCAGGCCGAAGCGCCGCTGCCCGACGAGACGATCCAGCAGCTTCAGGATGCCGTCACCCACGCCATGGGTGTCACCGGCTCGTCCGGGGCGATCGTGGGCGTGTGGGCGCCGTGGAGCGGCAGCTGGGTGGCAGGGCTCGGCACGGAGCGCCCCGACGGCGGCGCAGACGTCACTGCCGAGCTGCAGTTCCGGGCCGGCAAGGTCACGCGCGCGATGACGTGCGACGTGCTCTACAAGGTGGCCGCCGAGGGCACGGTGAAGCTCGGCGACAGCGTCTCGGAGTACGTCGCGGGCGTGCCGGACCTGTCGGATGTGAGCCTGGCTCAGCTGTGCGACGGCACCTCGGGAATCGGCTCCTTCACCGGACAGCTGTACTCGACCTGGCTCACCAACCCCAACCGCATGTGGGACCCGCGCTACCTGGCGAGCTTCGGTCTGGGCCAGCCGCGCGAAGCGGCTCCGGGCGTGGCGTATCGCGATTCGGACGCCGGCTACTTCCTGCTCGGGCTGGCGCTCGAGCGCGCGACCGGAAGGTCGGCGGCCGACCTCATCCAGGCCTACGTCGCCGATCCGCTCGATCTCGAGGCGACCCACCTCGGGGCGCTCGACGCCGGCACCGCTCTGGACGGCGCGCAGGCGATGCCGGGCGCCGAGGGTGTGCTGGACTGTGCGGCGCCGCTGGATCTCACCGGGGCATCGTCGACGATCGGTTTCACCGACGCCGGCGTGGTCACCGATATCGACGACCTCGGCCGCTACGCGCAGGCGCTCGCCGCCGGCGCGATCGTGACCGACGAGGACCGGTTCGCCGACGCGCTGCCCCCGGCACCCGACGCGCCGTCGTGGTACACGGCGGCAGGCGGGGCGATGCAGGCGGGGCCGCTGATCGGGCAGTTCGGCAAGGTCCCCGGCTACATCACCGCCGCGTTCTCGGACCCCGACAGCGGGCTTACGGTCGCGGTCGTGCTGAACAACTCCGCCGCGGACCAATCCGTCGGCGGGTACCTGGCGTGGCAGCTGGCGGCGATCGCATCGAAGGCCCATGCGGCCGACGGCCAGGAGATGCCCGAGGCCGGCCTGCCGTGGACGCAGGAGCAGTACCGCGACGCCATCGCCGCTGCGGCGGTGTGCGCGCCGCCGGCACCTCAGTGACGCGGCTGACCGGTCGCGCCGGCACGACGCCGGCGATCATGCTGGTCGTCGTCGGGCTCGCCTGCCAGGAGGTCGGCGCTTCCCTCGCGGTGCTGCTGTTCCCCGAGGTGGGACCGCTCGGCATGGTGATGCTGCGCCTGGTGTTCTCGGCGGTCGTGCTGCTGCTCATCGCCCGCCCAGCGCTGCGCGGGCATTCCCGCGCGGACTGGTCGGGCGTGGTGCTCTTCGGGCTCGTGCTCGCGGTCATGAACGGTCTGTTCTACCTCGCGCTCGAGCGGCTCGCGCTCGGCGTCACCGTCACGATCGAGGTGCTCGGACCGCTGGTGCTGTCGATCGTGGCCAGCCGCCGTGCCTCGGCGTGGCTGTGGGCGTTGCTCGCGCTGGGCGGCGTCGTCGCGCTGGGTGGCGGAGGCTGGGACCGCCTCGACCCCCTCGGGGTCGTGTTCGCGCTGGGCGCCGCCGCGAGCTGGGCGTTCTACATCCTGTCGTCGGCACGGGTCGGTCGCGCGTTCCCCAGGCTGGACGGGCTGGCGCTCGCAATGGCGGTCGGCGCCGTGATCGCCCTGCCCTTCGGGATCGCGGATGCCGGAGCCGCCCTGTTGCGAATCGAGCTGGTGGCGCTCGGTGCGGCCGTGGCGCTGCTCTCGTCGACGATCCCGTACGCGTTCGAGCTGGTGGCCCTGCGACGACTCCCGGCTGCGGCATTCGCGATCCTGATGAGCCTGGCGCCGGCGACGGCGGCACTGGCGGGCTTCGTATTCCTGGGCCAGCATATGACGTGGCTCGAGGTCGCCGGCATCGCATTGGTGATCGCCGCGAGCATCGGCGCCGTGCGATCGTCCTCGCGTGCGGCCCGCGAGGCGGCCGAGCCGCTCGCGTGACCCGGACCGCAGACGGGCGTGACCGTCACACCCCGGAGGGGCGCATCCAGGCGGCTTCGCCCTCTGCACGGGAGGCGGCCTCGCCGCGAGACGGTGCGGGGTCGTCTCCTACGCGACGCAAGTCGTCGTGCCCAGACGAGAGGTCGCTTGGCCGACGCCGGAGAAGCATCACCGTCAGCATCCCCGCGGTCACGGTCAGGGCGAGGACGACGACGACAAGGGGCAGCAGCTCCATTCCGCGAGACTAGCGACGGCTGGTTCCGCTGTCACGCGCCACCGTCCCCAGGTGCCCCGCCCCGATGAGATGATCGACGGATGCCGTCGGTCTTCCGTCTCGTGACACACGCGGAGGTGCCGCCCGGCGTGCTCTTCGACGCGTCGCTCAGTATCGATGCGCACGTTGACTCGATGGCCGGCTCGCGGGAGCGAGCGATCGCCGGGGTGACGAGCGGCCGGATCGGGCTCGGCGAGACCGTCACATGGCGGGCGCGGCACTTCGGCGTCTGGTTCACGATGACCTCTCACATCAGCGAGCTGGAGCGTCCTGGCCGGTTCGTCGATGAGCAGGTGCGCGGACCGTTCCGGGTCTTCCGTCACGCACACTCGTTCGAGCCCGACGGTTCGGGCACCCTGATGACCGACGAGATCACGGTCGGTTCGCCGATCTTCGGTGCCCTCGTCGAGCGGCTCGTGCTCGTTCCCTACCTGCGCCGCCTCATCCGCCGGCGCAACGACCACCTCGTGGGGTCGCTCACCGGCTGAGAGCCGTCGAATCCCGGACGCGAAGCTCGGGCAGCAGATACACGCGTTGCACGGGGCGCCGCGGTCCGTCGGTGAGGCGTCCGACCATCGTCTCGACGGCCAGTCGCCCCACCTGCGGCTTCGGCGGCCGCAGCGCGGTGATGGGCGGCTCGGCGCTCTCAGCCACCTCGTCGTCGTACGCGAGGACGGCGAGATCGTCGGGGACGGACCAGCCGTGATCACGGGCGTGCTGCTGCAAGAGCACGGCCTGCGGATCGGAGTGGATGAGCACGGCCGTCGTGGCGGTGTCGCGGCAGGTGCGCAGCAGGCCGTCGATCGTCCTCTCTCGCTCACCGCCGTCGAGTGCGTCGAGCGCCGTATCGAGGTCGAACGTGCCCGTCATGCCCAGCTCGTCGAGCGCTCGCGCCCAGCCGCGGCGGAGCTGCCACGACGTCGGCGAACCCGGCGAGGCCAGCAGCCCCACGCGGCGATGGCCGAGGGTGGCGAGGTGGTTCGCGGCGAGCGACCCGCCGAACACGTGGTCGGTCGTCACCCATTCCAGCCGCGTGAGGGCGAGGGCGGACGGCACACGCCGTTCGGCGAGCACGACCGGGATCGGAAGCGAGTCCAGCCACTGCAGCAGGGCCGAGCCCTCGGGCCCCTGCGTCTCGGTTGCGACGATCAGCCCGTGCAGCGTGCCCGACTCGACGAGGGAGCTGATCTGGCGCCGCTGGTCGGCGGGGGAGTAGCTGGCGCCCCGCAGCACGAGCTGGACCCCGGCATCCGTCGCGGCGGCCCGCGCGCCGACGATGATGTGCGGCCAGTAGTAACCCAGCGACGGCACGACCATGCCGACCCGGAACCGCGGCGGACCGGAGGTCGGCGCGGCGCGCGGCACGGACGTGTCGAGCCGGCTGCGCAGGGTCGCACCGCCATGCACGCGGGTGAGCAGGCCGCGGTCCGCGAGAGCGCCGAAGTCGCGCCGGATGGTGAGCTCGGCGACGCCGAACTCGCGCGCGAGATCGGCGACGCGGACGGATCCGACGCGGCGCAGCTCGTCCATGATGCGTTCGCGCCGAGACAGGCCGAACGGCGGAGGCGAGTGGGGCTCCACGACGATCTCCTTCGATGCGTGCGTGCGAACGTGTTCGATTGACGATAGCGGGGCCAGACGGATGCCGCGGAATCAAGGCATCACTCCGCGCCGGCTGTGTGATTCAGTGCGAATGTGTTCGAGTCTGGTCGACTGGCTTTCCTGCGGTGATGCGGTGGTGATTCCCTGACAGGCGACCCGAGTGGGCTCTCTTTCGACGACGAGGAACTCCATGGCGAAGATGTCATCGGCCCGGATCGCTGCCGCCCTCACCGCGGCCGCGGTGACGCTGGCCACGGTCGCGATCCCTTTCTCTCCGGCGGCGGCCGCCGGAGCCGACCCGGTGACCGTCACGGTCGACGGCGCAGACATCGCGGCGGCGGCGCAGAACCGCAACGGGCTCACCTTCAAGGGTTTCGGCGTGCTCTCAGCGAACTCGACGAGTGCTCTGCTGCTCGACTACAAGGCGCAGCATCCCGACAAGTACTGGGAGCTCATCGAGACCCTCTTCGGTGGTGACCACCCGATCATGAACACGGTCAAGATCGAGATGGGCAACGATCGCAACACCTCGACCGGCCCGAACCCCGCGACGATGCGCTCGCGCGACGAATACCCGAACGTCCTGCGCGAGCCGGGGTTCCAGCTGGCCGCCGACGCGCAGCTCGTGGCGCACGGCGACCTCCATGTCAGCATCCTGCGGTGGAACCGCCCGACGTGGGTCACGAGCCACGCGGACCAGTACATCTGGTACAAGAACACGCTGCTCGCGGCCTATCGCGAGCTCGGCGTCATGGTCGACTCGATCAACCCCGACACGAACGAGACCCGCACTCCCGACATCCAGCTCTACAAGGACTTCTCGGCGTGGGTCGCCAATGACACCACGGGCTACGAAGGCGCCACCGCCTCGGACCCGAACAACGGCTTCGCGTCGGACGAGGAGAAGGATCTCTTCCACGCCATCCAGACCATCGCCGCAGACACGGTGGGAACCCCGCCCGTGTCGTTCGGCGACGCGATGACCTCGCCCACCGACTCGTCGCTGCGCGAGGCCGTCGACATCGTCGGCTTCCACTACTCCAGCGCGGACGACAGCGCCGGGAACATGAAAGAGATCGCGGAGCAGCTCGACCTCGAGGTGTGGAACTCCGAGGGCCAATCGACGTTCTCGAGTTCGGCGGATCGTCCGAACAACAACGCGAGCGATGAGCAGGGCGGCTTCGGCACCGAGTTCGGCGGCACCAACAGTGCGCTCGAGATGGCCAACTGGGTGACGACCGGCTTCGCTGCATCCCGCCGCACGATGAACATCTTCCAGCCCGCGATCGGCTCGTTCTACGACGGGTTCCAGTACTCGTCGAAAGAGCTCGTGAACGCCCGCGAGCCGTGGTCGGGGTGGCTGTACTACGACGGTGGCCTGGCCGCGATCGAGCAGTTCACGCAGTTCGCGAAGCTCGGGTGGGAGAACGCCGACAACACCGCCGGCATCTGGCGGGCGATCCCGCAGGCCTCGCGCAGCGAGCTCGGAACCGGCAACCCGCCGGGCGGGGCACGAGCCGGCGGCGCGTCGTACACGACACTCGCCGCCCCCGACGCCTCCGACTTCTCCACAGTCATCGTCAACGACTCGAAGTTCTCCAAGACCTATCGCATCGCCGCGAACGGGCTGAGCCTGGGCTCGGACGCCACGGCAGAACTGTGGGAGACACGCGCCGCCGATGAGGGCGAGGCGTACGACGCCAACTACCTGCAGCCGATCGGCGAGCTCGCGCCCGCCGCGGACGGCTCGTACTCGGTGACGGTGAAGCCGTGGTCGGCCATGACAGTCACCACGCTCGACCACGCGACGGCCGGAGCCGACGGCACTCTGACAGCGAAGGACGGCTACGGCAGCTCCTTGCCGAGTTCGAAGGAGTACACCGCCGCCGATGGCGGTCGCGACGTGCTCGACACCGACGCGTCAGGGGCCGTCAACGGCGTGACCGATGACGGCATCCTGTACGGCGACGACTTCGACTATCGCGAGCAGGGCGCGATCAAGGGCTACGACCCCGCGACCGGGCAGCTCGTCGACACCGGTGAGTCGTTCCTCGACGCGCGTGGCGCGCAGGCGAAGCCGGAGGGCACGCCCGCCGTGCAGGCCGAGGACCACGGGGTGACGCCGCGCTACACGAACGACACCAACGGGGCGTTCGAGTCTGTCGTGACCGGGGATGCCGCGCACGGCCGCGTGCTGCGCCAGCAGGTGGGACCCGACATGGCCGGCGGCGCGTGGAACGCGGGCGACCCCAAGACCACGATCGGCGACGCCCGCTGGGCGAACTACACCGTCTCGGCGGACGTGCTCTTCGAGGCAGCCGGAGCACAGTACGCGTCGATCGGCGCGCGCGAGCAGGGCGGCACGCCGAATGGACAGAACGTCTCGGCCGCCGAGCTGAGGATCGACCCGACCGGCGCGTGGACCTTCATGCGCTACGGCACGACGCTCTCGGCCGGGAGCGTGGCCAGCACGCCGGCAGCGGCATTCAAGCCCGGGCCGGGCGTCTGGAACACCATCGCCGTGAAGGTCGCCGGCAACGTCTACACCGCGCTCGTCAATGGCGTCGAGGTGGCCACCTTCACGGATGCCGCGCCGCAGGCGGCGGGCCGCGTGCAGCTGGGATCGAGCTTCAACTTCGTGCAGTTCGACAACCTGAAGGTCGAGGGGGTGCCCGGTTACACGCCGTACTACGCGTCGATCATCGACGGGATGCACCAGTCGAGCTGGGACGACAGCTCGGTTCCGGTGCTGCAGTTCGACGGCAACTGGAGCCACGTCAACGGTCAGGGCATGTTCGAGTGGCAGCGGACCGCGTCCAAGAGCACCGCGAAGGGCGCGGCGATGACGTACGCGTTCACCGGCACCGGCCTGGACATCATCGGCACCAACAGCGGGGCCACGACCCTTGACGTCATCGTCGACGGCGTCACCGTCGTAGCGGCCGCTCCGACGTTCGCGGCGGGCAGCGAGAAGACCGCGTTCATCCTGCGCGGCCTCGAGAACGCCCCGCACACGGTCGTCGTCAAGACAGCCAACGACAGCTCGATCAACGTTGACGCCGTGGGCGTCATCACGGCAACCGCGGACTCCGCGAGTGTCGACACCGCACCGCTGTCGGCGGCGATCGACTCGGTCGCCGGATTCGACGAGGGCGATTACAGTGCCGAGACGTGGGGCGTCTTCGCCGCAGTGGTCGCGGACGCGCGGCAGGCGGTCGGCGACCCCACGGCCTACGGACTGGACGCCGAGGGCGCGGCCGCGATCGCCGGACGCCTCGCGGCTGCAGCCGACGCGCTCACTCCCAAGGATGTCAGCCCCGACGTGCTGGAGCTCGGGGTCGTGACGATCGTCTCGAACGAGCGGGCTCTGCCGGCGACACTCGACCTGGCGGGCACGGACGCTGAGGTGACGTGGAGCCTGGCGTCGAGCTCCGCAGCCGGGAGGACGGCGGAGCTCGGCACGTTCGCTGCCACCGGCCGCTCGAGCGAGAAGCTGTCGTCGGGCTACTACCAGCGTTTCAGCGCGACCGTGCTCGTCCTGCCGGCCGACCTCGAGTACTTCGTCGACTCGGGCTCGGGCGGCGCGGCCGAGGGCTCGGCATTCGCCGCGGCGAAGGCATCCTTCCCCGACCTGCGCAACAGCGTCGCCGACCAGAAATGGGACGGCTCGGCCGCAGGGGCGACGTGGGGCTATTCCACCGCGGCGACGACCCAGCAGGCGGGCAACCCGCGCGACTGGGGCTCGTCGTTCGTGGGGGCCGATTACAACAAGCCGGTGACCTACCACCTGAGCCTTCCGGCCGGGAACTACCACCTGGTCGCCGTGCAGGCTCCGCGTGCGGGACTCACCACCAACGTGTACTCCACGGTGCGAGCGGCCGGTGCCGAGGCGACGACGAAGACGGCGGTATCGACGGGTGCCGCGACGCCGGTGGCGCAGACACTGACGCTCGAGACGGATGCCGTCGTGGACGTCGAGTTCGGCACGAACGGCACGAGCGGCTACAACGCCCGACTGGCTCTCGTCTACGTGCAGCGACTGCCGCGGGACCTCGGCGTGCAAGGCGCGCTGGGACTGGACGACGAGCTGCCCGAGACCGTCCAGGTCGCCGGGGTCGACAAGCGGGTGGAGTGGGATGCCGAGTCTGCTGCTCAACCGCGTTCCGAGTTCGGCAAGCTCACCGTGACCGGCCGGCTCACCGATGGCGACGAGCGCGTGGTCGCGAGCTTCGAGATCGTCCCGCCGGCCCTCGTGTACTACGTCGACTCGGGCACGGGCGGGGTGGCCTCGCCGCAGTACTCCGCCGTCGCGGCGGCTGTCGAGGGTCTGCGCAACGACACCGTGGATCAGGTGTCGGCATCCGCCGACCAGTGGGGATATGTCGCCGACGGCATGAAGGTCAAGGGTGCGACCGACATCGACGACAAGTACTCGACCGGGCTCTATCAGGACACCACACGGCTGACCTACCGGCTGCCGCTCGACGCGGGCACCTACACGCTCACCGGCGGCTTCACCGAGTGGTGGAACCTCAACCGCACGATGAACCACACCGTCTCGGTCGCGGGAGTCGAGCTCGCCAAGGGCAACATCCCGCTGTCGGGCTCGAACACGCCGCTCGCCGCGCCGCTGACGTTCACGCTGACGGCACCGGCGACGGCGGAGTACGTCGTGACGAACGAGGGTGCCGGCAGCGAGAAGCCGGTCATCTCGTGGCTCGCCGTGGCCGATACCACCCTGCCCGGCGCGCCGCAGAACGCCACGGCGACGCCGGCAGGCGACACGTCGATCACCGTCACGTGGGATGCCCCGGGTCTCACGGGGCCCGGATTCGCGGAGTACCGCGTATACGAGGCGGGCGGCACCGAGGCGGTCTGTGAGACGACCGAGACGAGCTGCGTGATCGAGGGGCTCGAGCTGGGAACGACGCATTCCTACGAGGTCGCCGGGGTCAACGAGCTCGGCGAGGGGGAGCGGTCGGCCGCCACGGCACCCGTCACCCTTCCCGAGGTCCCGTCCGACGACGGCGCGAAGACGGCGCCGGCCCGAGCCTCGCTGGCATCGAACGACGGCTGGGACACCGGCCTCGAGGACGGCACGTTCCAGGTGACGATGAACCTGTGGTGGGGCGAGAACGGGTCGCTGTTCAAGCTGTACCGCGACGGCGAGCTCGTCGCCAAGGTGCCGCTGACAGTGAGCTCGCCCGGCATGCAGCATGCGGTCGTCGACATCGAAGGCCTGCCCAACGGCACATACGTGTTCACCGGCGAACTGCTCAACTCGAAGGGGACGACCGCGACACGCCCGCTCACCGTCACGGTGACGGATGCCGCGCCCGGCATGCCCGCGATCTCGGCGGCGAACAAGGACGGCGACGGCGAGTACACCGTGGTCGCCGACCTGTGGTGGGGCACCAACGCCACCTCCTACCGGTTCTTCGAGAACGGCGTCGAGGTCGGCGCGGGATCGCTCGTGGCGGCGAGCCCCGGGGCGCAGCAGGCCAGGCTGCCGGTGTCGGCCAAGCCCAAGGGATCGTACGTCTACGTCGTCGAGTTCACGAACGCCGCCGGCACCACGACCTCGAAGGAGCTGACGGTCACGGTGACCCGCTGACGCCGCCACCGACGCGCACTCGCGCGCCGAGAATCCATCCGGCGGCCGAGACGGTGGGTATCACCCGCCGTCTCGGCCGTCCGGTGGATTCTCGCGGCAAGGACGGGGGCGATGCGCACGCGCTGGTACGGTCGTGGCGTGCAGCGTACGAGATGGGCCGTGCTCGGTCCGGGAGCGATCAGCAGGGACTTCGTCGCAGGGCTGCGCAGCTCGCGGTTCGGCGTGCTGCACGCAGTCGGCAGCTCGTCCCCCGAACGGGCCTCGGCGTTCGCCGCCGAGTTCGGGGCCGAAGCATCCGGGACCTACGACGAGGTGCTCGCGCGTGACGACGTCGACGCCGTCTACATCGGCACGGTCCACACGACGCATGCCGAGCTCGCCATCCGGGCGCTCGAGGCGGGCAAGGCAGTGCTGTGCGAGAAGCCGGCGAGCCCCGATGCCGACGACGTCGAGCGCCTCCTCGCCGCCGCGGCGCGCACACAGCGGCCGTTCCTCGAGGCGTTCAAGACCCGCTTCGGTCCGTTCGCGCAGGCGCTGAACGACTTCGCCGCCGGCGGTGAGCTGGGCGAGCCGCAGTGGCTCGAGGCGGCGTTCGGCTTCGCGGCGGGGTCGCGCGACGGCCGGTTGTTCGATCCGAAGGTGGCCGGTGGCGCGATCCTCGACGTCGGCTGCTACCCGGTCGCCCTCGCCGTGCAGATCGCCGCGGCGGCGGGTGCGCCGATCGATGCCCCCGGGGTGAGCGCGGTGGACGCCGAACTGGTCGGAGGCGTCGACGGCTCCGCGTCGGCCGAGGTCGCCCTCGGACCGGTGACCGCGGCGGTCTCGACGTCGATCGAACGCGAGCTCCCGGCATCCGGGCTCATTCGGTTCTCCGGCGGCGAGCTGTTCCTTCCGGACGCGTGGGGCGGCCGTGCCGCGAGCGCCACGACCATCGTCGTGCGCCAGGGCGGCGCCGAGCGCGTGGTCGAGCTGCCGGTCGTGCAGCCGATGGCCGCCGAGGCCGACGCGCTCTCGCTGGCGCTCGCCGAGGGCAGGCTCGAAGTGCCCGAGATGCCGTGGTCGCACTCCCGGGCCATCGCGCGGGTGCTGACCGACTGGCGCACGGCCGCCCTCGCCGGCTGACCCCGCCCGCGGCTCAGGCGCCGCGCGGAGGGGCGGTCGAACCGCGCACGATCAGGCGAGGGTTCAGCACGACGCGGTGCACCGGCCGGTCCGGGTCGTCCAGGCGCCGCGCGATCAGGTCTACGGCGGCCTGGCCGACACTTGCGCGCGGCGGGCTCACGGCGGTGAGCGCCGGGGAGAAGAGCTCGGCGACCTCGTCGTCGTAGGCGATGACCGACAGGTCTCCGGGCACCGAGATGCCGCGGTTGAGCGCCAGGTCGACGAAGGCCATGGCTTCGGGGTCGGAGTGCACGACGATCGCGGTGACCGAGTTGGCCAGCGCCGAATCCAGCGTCGCGTCGACGACGGACGAGAAGTCGGGGCTGGTCCGCGGCGGAAGCACGGACTCGAAGTGGTCGCTCGGCGTGAGGCCGAGCTCGGCGCAGGCCGCCTCCCAGCCCGCCGTGATCTTGCGCGACGTGGGGGAGTTGCGCGAGATGATGAGCGCCACGCGGCGATGGCCGAGCGCGGCCAGGTGCCGGGCCGCCAGGACCGCACCCAGGGCGTGGTCGGTCGTGACGGACTCGACGGGCGCGCCGTCGGGCAGCAGCACGGCGTCCCGCTCGACGAGCACGCTCGGCAGTCCCGACTCGGCCATCCACTGCACGACGTCCTGAGCATGCGGGGTGTCGGTGTTGGGCGCGACCACGAGGCCACGCACGTTTTCGCTGTGCACGAGCCGGTCCAGCACGGGCCGCTCGTCCTGCAGCTCGTACGACGCGCCGCGCAGCACGACGTCCATGCCGATGCGCTTCGCCTCGGCCTCGGCGCCGCGCACGACGCCCGGCCAGTAGTAGTTGAGCGACGGCACGAGCAGCGCGATCGATCCGGTCCGGGTCGCGAGCACCGGATGCGGCGAGCCGCCGTCGCCGGCATGCCCCGGGCCGTCGGCGGAGGGCACCGCTCCGCCGTGCACCCTCACCAGCAGACCCTCGCGCTCCATCTGCGCGAGATCGCGCCGCAGCGTCACCGGGGCGACACCGAGCTCGTCCATCAGCTGCGCGACCCTCACCGCGCCGTCGCGTTCCAGGGCGGCCAGGACGTGGGCACGCCGCTCCGCGGCGAGCAGCGCCGGGTTCTGGTCGGTCATCGGGCGTCCTCCGCGTTCGTCTGGTCCAGTTCTATCGTGACCACGAGGTGGTCGTGCGTCGTCACGTCCAGGTCGAGGCGTGTCAGGCTCCGCCCCCACACGTCCGAGAGCATCGGGTCGTCCAGTTCGCGCACCACGAGGGCAGCGGGCACGCCGGCGGGCCATGAGATCCGCACCGGCGACGCGCCGTCGAGGGGCGTCACGATGAGCATCTCGGCATCCTCGAGGCGCACGTCACCGGCGAGCAGCATCCGGATCGACGTCGACGACCCGCCGGTCGAGCCGCCTGAGGGCCACGAGTCCTCGACGGTCACGCGGCCGGCTTCGCGGTCGAGGCGCACGGTGCGCCGCCACGGCGCGGCGACGCCCGGATATGCGCCCGAGACGTCCATCGACAGCGAGGTCGAGGCATCCGCGATGAGCGCTTCGACACCGGATGCCGCGAACCCGGCGCCCGCGCCCTGTTCGACGCCGCCGATCACCGGCACGTTGTGCCATCCGCTCTGCATCGTCCAGATGTCGTAGCGACCCGGGCCGAACGTCTGCAGCGTGTAGGTGGGCCTGCCCGCGTCGACGATGACCGGCACGCCGTCCGAGGCGACGACGAACGATCCGACGTCGTTGTGGTTGTGGTGCTCGTCGTTGTGGCCGCCCTTCGCGGCGAACGTCAGACCGGCGGCCGATCCCGCGCGAGGACGGGCCAGGAGCACCTCGGTCGACGCGAGCCAGACATCGCGGGGGAGCGGCGACGTCGCCGCGGCGGCACCGACCCACTCGGGGTCGGTGATGCCTCGCAGCAGTCGCCCGAGACCCTCGTGCTCGGTGGCGGCGGGTTCACCGGCCCCGCGATGTGCGGCGGCGTGGGCCGCGGCATCCGGATCCCCCACGGCACGTGCCGCACGATGCAGCGCGTGCCAGGGCTGCGCTGCCGGCGGGCGGGCCTGACCGTCGGCGAGGTTGAGGTACCAGCCGTCCGAGAGATGCATGCGGTGCGGGAAGGCGACCGTCTCGCGCAGCGCGGGCACGTCCGCGGCGTCGAGCGCGCCGCCGGTCGCGTGGCGCAGGATGTCGAGGGCCTCGAGCGCCCGGCAGGCGCCGTTCCACCAGTACGCGTACCCCTCGTCGATCGCGCCGTCGGCCGGAAGCGCCGTGACGTACCGGTCGATGCCCTCGATCGCGAGCGCCACGATGCGTGCGCGCTCGGCGGCGTCGTCGGGCGCGTCGAGCAGGCGCAGCGCGGCGACCAGGACATTGCCGTGGATCCACGGGTTCCAGTTGTGCACGTCGCCGTCGAGTCCGAGCCAGTGCCAGTCGCGGCGCCGCGTGAATGGTTCGAACACGCGAACACGCACTTCGTGCCGGATGCGGGAACGGATGCCGGGATATCGGGCCTCGAGCTGCCCGCCCAGCAGGTGGTCGATCCAGGCGAGCTGACCGACCACCTCTCCTGCGCCGAGGTCGAGATAAGGGTCGCTGACGACCGGCAGCACCGAGCCGTGCGTGCGCAGCGCGTCATCGTGCGCGGGCCAGCACCACGAGCTCTGCTCACACAGCAGCCACACCCCGTCGAGCACCTCGCCGAGCGCCTCGTCGGCGAGCGTATGTGCAGCGGCGACGGCGGCACGCGAGAGGCGTCGTTGGCGTTCGAACACCACGGACTCCCAGCCCTCTCGGTCGCCGTCGTCGTGCAGGCGCGCGGCGGCGGTTGCGAGGGGAACGGGCCACGGCTGGGCACGCTCGGCTTGGGCGCGGTGGAGAATCTCGGCCACGGCGACCGGATCGACGCTGCCCCCGGAACCCCACACCGTGCGGTCGTCGGCTGGCGGGACAGGGAGCGCGTCGTCGGATGCGACCAGGAGGGCCGAGAGTGCGCGCTCGAGGCCGCCGGCATCGACGCCGGTCTGCGCGCGGTACCGCGCCGCCAGCACGCCCTCGAAGATGGGAGGGGACGTGGGGACTGTCGTCGTCACAGCGTCTCCTCATCGATTCGTCGATCATCGATCACTCAGCAAAGCGATCACAAACGATCATAACGAATCTGAATCAGCCTTGCAATGACCGAAACGGATTGCTACGCTCCCAAACGGTCGCCCTCCCGCTCGCGTCGGGACAGGGCGGTGACGAATCGAAGGAGATCCCGTGACGATCGAGCAGCCGGCATCAACATCGCGGCGTTCCGCCGTGAGCGCCGACTGGTCGCGTGAGCAGTGGCTCGCCTACGCCGACCGTCTGCTCGACTCCGCGCGATCCTACGCGTCGCCCGGTAACGCCCGCATCACGTTCCCCGGGGCGGAGGGCGGGTACGGCGAAGCCGTCGACGGGCTCGAGGGCTTCGCCCGCACGTTCCTGCTCGCCGGGTTCCGTCTGGTCGGCGCTCAGGGCGAAGGCCTCGACGACCTCGCCGACTTCTACCGTCGCGGTGTGGTCACGGGAGTGAATCCGGATGCCGCGGACCGCTGGGTCCGCCTGGACGAGCACGCTCAGGCCAAGGTCGAGGCGGCCTCACTCGCGCTCGTGCTCGACATGACCCGCCCGTGGATCTGGGACCGACTCGACGCCCTCACGCAGCAGCGCGTGATCGACTACCTCGCTCCGGTCGTGGGTGACCCGACCTACCCGAAGACGAACTGGCTGTGGTTCCGCGTCGTCGTGCAGACGTTCCTGCGCTCGGTGGGCGGACCCTGGTCGGCGGCAGACATCGCCGACGATCTCGCGCTGCACGACTCGCTGGTGCGCGAGGACGGCTGGATCTCGGACGGTCCCGAGCGCGCCTACGACCACTACGTCGGCTGGGCGCTGCACGTGTACCCGGTGCTGTGGTCGCGCATGCAGGGTGCCGAAGAACTCGCCGCCGGCCGCACGGCAACCGATGTCGCGGGCCTGGACCGATTCCTGCAGGATGCAGTGGCCCTCGTGGGCGCCGACGGATCGCCGCTCATCCAGGGCCGCAGCCTCATCTACCGCTTCGCCGCCGCGGCGCCCTTCTGGGTCGGCGCGCTCGCCGAGGTGCCCTCGGTACCGCTCGGACAGCTGCGCCGCGCGGCGAACGCCGTCGTCGCCCACTTCGACGAGCACGACGTGCCCGGTGCCGACGGTGTGCTCACGATCGGCTGGCACCACGAGTGGCGCCGGCTGGCGCAGTCGTACTCCGGCCCGGGATCGCCGTACTGGGCCGTCAAAGGGCTGCTCGGCGTCGCACTGACCGCCGACCACCCGGTGTGGTCGGCGCCGTCGGTGCCGCTGCCCGTCGAAGCGGGCGACCAGCTGCGCGTCGTCCGCTCGGCCGGCTGGGTGATCGCGGCCACGCGGGATGACGGCATCGTGCGCGTGGTCAACCACGGCACCGACAAGGCGGCCGCCGGCAGCCTCGTCGGCGACTCGCCGCTCTACGCCCGTATCGGCTACTCCACGGCGACCGCTCCTCTCTCCGACGAGCGCGCATGGGAGGAGCCGCTCGAGCAGTCCGTCGCGCTCGTCGACGCGACCGGCCGGGCGACCCATCGCGCCGCGATGGAGCTCGTCGACGTGCGCGTGCAGGACGACGAGCACGGCCGCCTCGGCATCGCGGCGTCTCGTTCGCACGCGCATTGGCTCACCCCGCGGTCCTCGCCGCACCGCCACGGGTCGGGCCTGGACGGCGACGTCGAGCTCGCCGGCGTCGTCACCGCCCACTCGCTCGTCCGCGGACCGTGGGAGGTGCGTCTGGTGCGCGTGGAGTCGCTCGAGCCCGGTGTGGACCCCGCGTCGCTGCGCCTCCGTGTCGGCGGCTGGGCCCTGGCAGGCGACACTATGGCGGAAGGCACTGTGGCGGAAGGCACTGTGGAGGACGGTACCGTCGCGAAGTCGGCACCGGATGCCTCGGCCGCGGCCGTCGCGAACGGCCTGCGCAGCGGCATCCGTCCCCTTCTCGGTCAGGGCGAGCTGCGCATCGAGCTGCGCCGCGACGCCAGCCCGCTCGGCGGGGAGGCGGCCGTGCCCGTCGTCGAGTATCCGGTCTCCGTCGGAGAGTGGATCGCGACCCTCGTCGAACTCACCGGCGCGCCGCCCGCGGACGCGGCGGATGCCGAAGCCTCGGTCGCCCTGCGCGCCGACGGACCCCAGACCACCGTCTCGGTCACCTGGCCGGACGGGACGGCGACCACGAGTCGCCTCGCACACCCCGGCGAAGCGCCCGGCGCGATCCGGTAACCCCGAAGGGCCCGATGACGGGTCCGGCAATCACAAAGGAGTACCCCCCATGAAGCGCAAGTTCGCAGCCGCGGCCGGCGTCGCCGTCGTGGCCACGCTCTCGCTCGCCGCCTGCAGCGGCAGCTCCGAGACCCCGGCAGAGGAGTCGGGTCCGGTCACGCTCACCCTGTCGGGCTGGAGCCTCGACACCACGCCGGAGTTCCAGGCGCTGGCCGACGCGTTCACCGAAGAGAACCCCGACGTCACGATCGAGCTCAAGGGCTACGACCCGGCCGAGTACAACACGTTGCTCACCGCCGACCTCGCCGCCGGCTCCGGCCCCGACATCATCACGCAGAAGGAGGTCAAGTTCGTCCCGACGTTCGTCGAAGGCGGCCAGCTCCTCGACGTGTCGGATGTCGAGCTGCCCGACGGCATCAGCGGCGCCTCGTCGTACGAGGTCGACGGCACCGCGTATGCGGTTCCGTACCGCAACGACTCGTGGGTGCTGTTCTACAACAAGGCCCTCTTCGACCAGGCCGGCGTCGAGTACCCCGACGGCTCGTGGACGTGGGACGACTACAGCGAGGCCGCCGCGGCGCTGACCGAGGGCATCGCCGCCGCCGGCGGCACGGCTAAGGGCGCCTACCTCCACAACTGGCAGTCGACCGTGCAGGGATTCGCCAGCGCGCAGTCCGACACCGACGTCCTGACCGGTGACTACGAGTACATGGAGCCGTTCTACGAGAACGTGCTCGCGCTCCAGGGCGACGGATACCAGGTCGACTTCAACACCGCCAAGGCGAACCAGCTCACGTACCAGGGCGAGTTCGGCAAGCAGAACGCCGCCATGCTGCCCATGGGCACGTGGTTCGTCGCGACGCTCATCGCACAGCAGGCGTCGGGCGACGCGGACGACTTCGAGTGGGGCATCGCGCCGATCCCGCAGGTCGACGACTCGACCGCTGGCCTGGACAACACCCCGGTGACCTTCGGCGACCCGACGGGCTTCGGCATCAACGCCGCGATCGACGACTCCAAGGTACAGGCGGCCAAGGACTTCCTCGCCTTCGCGGCGGGCGAAGAGGGTGCGCAGATCCTCGCCGGCATCGGCATCACGCCGGCGCTGCTGAGCGACACGGTCGTCGAGACGTACTTCGCCGTCGACGGCGCACCGGCAGACGACCTGTCGAAGTTCGCCTACTCGACGCACGAGGTGTTCCCCGAGAACCCGACGTCGAACAAGACCGCGGCGATCCAGGGGATCCTGAACGACATGCACACCGCGATCATGTCGGGATCGATGCCCGTCGCCGACGCGATCACCGAGGCGCAGGAGCGCGTCGCCAACGAGGTCGGACTGGACTGACCTCGACCGTCTGGGCGACTCGATCGTCTGAACGACTCGCTCGCTGACGACCGGCCGGCCCCTTGTCGGCCTCCGTCCCGCGGCGGGCTCAGGACCCGAACCTGAGCCCGCCGCCGGACACCCCCACGTCTTCTTCATCCCACCCGGAGGTCCGCCATGGCGACCATCACCGCGACCGAGGCGGCCGCAGCGCCGCCGTCGGTGCCGCCGCGCCGCCGCCGCTCGAAGCTGCGCCTGCGCAACACCCTGATCGGCTGGAGCTTCATCCTCCCGAACTTCATCGGGTTCGGCGTGCTGACCCTCGTGCCGATCGTCGTGCTGTTCTACATGGCGTTCACCAACTGGAACGTCTTCGGCAAGGCCGACTGGATCGGCCTGGCCAACTTCGAGCGACTCATCGGCGACGGCAGCTTCCGCATCTCGGTCGTCAACACGCTCTACTACTCGGTGCTGCACATCCCGCTGACCATCGTCGTCTCGCTGGGTCTCGCACTGCTCCTGAACAACAAGCTGCGCGGCGTCGCCTTCTTCCGCACGGCGGCGTTCTTCCCCTACATCACCTCGATCGTCGCGATCGCCGTGGTGTGGAACCTGCTCTTCAGCCCCGAGTTCGGCCCGATCAACGAGTTCCTCCGGTTCATCGGCATCCAGAACCCGCCCGGCTGGCTCACCTCGCCCGAGTGGGCGATGCCCGCCGTCGTCATCGTCGGCACGTGGCGCGACATGGGCTACTACATGATCCTCTTCCTCGCCGGCCTGCAGACCGTGCCGCGCGAGCTGCATGAGGCCGCCCGCGTCGACGGCGCCGGCGTCTGGCAGCGATTCGTCAACGTGACGCTGCCGTGCCTGCGGCCCACGATGTTCTTCGTCACCGTGATGCTGACGATCAACTCGTTCAAGATCTTCGACCTGATCCTCGTCATGACCGATGGCGGACCCGGACAGTCCACGCTCGTGCTGTCGCAGTTCATCTACCGCAAGGGCTTCGAAGAGAGCCAGTTCGGCTACGCCTCGGCAGCGGCCGTCGCGCTGTTCTTCATGTGCATCATCGTGACGATCCTCCAGTTCCTGTGGAACAAGAAACGGAGCATCTGATGGCCGGCCAGACCCAGACCGACATTCGGACCGTCGCGATCGTCGCGCCGCCGGCGCCCCGCCGTGGGCTGCGCAAGCTCACCGGCGACGCCCCGCGTCAGACCGATACGGAGAAGATGACCCCCGGGCGTCGCGTGGCGCGGATCGCGATGTACCTCGCGCTCATCGTCTTCGCGATCGGCCTGCTCACGCCCTTCGCCTGGATGGTCATGAGCTCGCTCAAGACTGCCAACGAGGTGTTCTCGGTGCCGGTGCAGTGGTTCCCCGAGACGATCGTGTGGCAGAACTACATCGACATCTGGACCCAGTCCGACATGCTGACGTGGATCCGCAACACGCTGTTCCTGGCGGTCGTCGTGACCTTCCTCCAGGTGCTCACCGGATCCTTCGCCGCCTATGGCTTCGCGAAGATGCGCTTCCGCGGGCGCGACGTCCTGTTCCTGCTGTACGTCGGAACGATCGCGGTGCCGTGGCAGTCGTACATGATCCCGCAGTTCATCCTGCTGTCGAACTTCAAGGTCTCGAACACGCTGTGGGCGATCATCCTGCTGCAGGCGTTCGGCGCGTTCGGCGTGTTCCTCATGAAGCAGTTCTACGAGACGATCCCCGAGGAGCTGTCCGAGGCGGCACGCCTGGACGGACTCAGCGAGTACGGCATCTGGCGCCGCATCATGCTGCCGCTGTCGATCCCGGCACTCGCGAGCCTCACCCTGCTGACGTTCGTCACGACGTGGAACGACTATCTCGGGCCGCTCATCTACCTGCGCAACCCCGACCTGTGGACGATCCAGCTCGGCCTGAAGAGCTTCGTGTCCAACCTCTTCGACACCAACTACGCGCTGCTCTTCGCGGGTCTGACGATCTCGGTCATTCCCATCGCGATCATCTTCCTCCTCGGCCAGAAGTACTTCGTCGAGGGCATCGCGACCAGTGGACTGAAGGGCTGAGCCATGAAGCGAACCGGTGCTCTTCAGAGACTCAACGGCCTGGTCTCGCACGAGATGTGGGCATCCATGATCGGGATGCTGTACCTCGGGCTCATCACGAACCTCCTGCTGCTGGTCTCCTCGCTCCCGCTCGTGGTGCTGCTCGCGACGACGGATCCCGCCCGGTCGTGGCCGCTCCTCGCGGTGGCCGCGCCGCTCGCCGCACCCGGGCTCGCCGCGGCGTTCCGTGCATTCCGTGAGCACGGCGACGGGGGGCGCGGCCCGATCCGCGCCTTCGGTGCCGGGCTGCGCGACACCTGGCGCCGTGCGCTCCTGATCGGTGCGGGTGTCACGGCGTTCGTCGTGGTGCTGCTCGTGGACGTCCGGATGCTGTCGGCTACCCCGGCCGCCGTGTTCACGGTGCCGCTCCTCGCGGTGCTGGCCGTGCTCGCCGTCGCGGTGGGCCTCATCGCGCTCGTCGCGATCGCCGAGGTGCCGACGGCGCGCCTTCGCGATGTGCTGCGGGCGAGCGGATACCTCGGGCTGCGCCGCTGGTACCTCACCGCGGTCTCGCTGGCGGCGCTCGCGGTGCAGGCCGCGGTCTTCGCGGCAGCGCCCGCGATCGGACTCGGGCTCACGGCATCCGCAGCCCTCTATCTCGCCTGGACGAACTCGCGGTACACGCTGCGTCCGGTCCTCGACCCCGATCTCGATCTCGATCTCGACGAGACCGCCCGCGCCTGACCGGCGCGCGTCCCGTCTGCTCTCCAACGAAGGATTCCTCCCCATGACGTCCACCTCGCCCGTGCAGGGCACCAGCGCGGCAGCATCCTCCCGCGAGACCGACGCCGCGATTGCGGCGGCACTCGCCACGGTCCGCCGCAACATCACCACCTTCGGGGGCAGCTTTCCGGGCGACACGACCGTCGACGACCGGTACGAGCTGCGCCCCGCAGAAGGGGCGATCGGCGAAGGCGGCAACCGCGGGTGGACGACGAGCTTCCGCACCGGCATGCTGTGGCTCGCGTGGGAGCTGACCGAGGACGCGGCCTTCCGCGACGCCGCCCTCGTGGACACCGAGGACTTCGAGCGTCGCGTGCGCGACGGCGAGGATCTCGACACTCATGACCTCGGCTTCCTGTACACGCTCTCGACGGTGGCCGCCTGGCGCCTGCTCGGCGACGAGTCGGCACGTTCGGCGTCGCTGCTGGCGGCCGACCATCTGATGCGCCGCTTCCTCGAGCCGGCCGGCATCATCCAGGCATGGGGTGACCTGTCCGACCCGGCGCAGCGCGGCCGCACGATCATCGACAGCCTCATGAACATGCCGTTGCTGACATGGGCGGGCGAGCAGACCGGCCAGGAGCGCTTCGCCGATGCCGTGCGCCGGCACACCGCGCAGCTGCGCGAGCACATCATGCGCGAGGACGACTCGACGTTCCACACCTTCTACTGGAACGCCGAGACCGGCGAGCCCCTTCGCGGTGCGACCGAACAGGGAGCCTTCGACGAGTCCTGCTGGGCCCGCGGTCAGGCGTGGGGCATCTACGGGTTCGCGATGAACTACGCGGTCGTGGGCGACGAGCAACTGCTCGAGGCATCCCGGCGCTGTGCCGAGTACTTCCTGCGCCACCTGCCCGCCGACGATGTGCCGTTCTGGGACCTCGTCTACACCGACGGCTCCGACGCCCCGCGCGACAGCTCGGCCGCGGCGATCGCGGTGTGCGGGCTGCTGGAGCTGGCGACGGTGGAGACGGATGCCGCGCGTGCCGCCGAGTGGACGGGCCGGGCGCACGCGATCCTGGCGTCCCTCATCGCGAACTACACGCCCGCGGCGCCCGACGAGGCCGACGCGCTGCTGCTGCACAGCGTCTACGACCTGCCGAAGGGCAACGGCGTGGACGAGGGCACGCTGTGGGGGGACTACTTCTACCTCGAGGCGCTCATGCGGGTCGCACGGCCCGAGTGGAGGAAGTACTGGTGAGGCTCGTCACGTACTCGACGCACGACGGCTCGCGGCCCGGCGCCGTCGTCCCGGCGGCGGACGGCGACCGGTTGCTCGATCTCGGCCATGTGGCAGGGTCGGTGACGACGCTGCTGTCGGATGCCGCGGCGATGGCGTCTGCGCGCGCGGCGGTGGCGGCATCCGATCCGTCCTCCCTGCCGGTACTCGATCCGGCGACGCTGATTGCTCCGGTGATGCCGGGCAAGATGCTGTGCCTCGGATACAACTACCGCGGCCACGTGCCGGACGGTGCCGAGCCCGAGGCGGAGCCGGAGCATCCGGATGTCTTCGTGAAGACACCGAACACGTTCGGCGGGCCGAACGACCTCGTCGCGATTCCACCGGGTGCGACCGACGTGGACTACGAAGGCGAGGTGGCCGTCGTGATCGGCCGCCGGGCGCAGCGCGTCTCGATCGAGGAGGCGCTGGACCACGTCGCGGGGTACACGATCCTCAACGACGTGTCGGACCGCGCGTGGCAGCGCCGCCAGAGCCAGTGGGCGCTGGGCAAGTGCTCCGACGGCTTCGCGCCGATCGGTCCGTGGATCGTCACGGCTGACGACGTGCCCGACCCGCAGGATCTGCTGGTCGAGGTCGTGCGCGACGGCGAGGTGACCGTCTCGCAGTCCACGTCGACGACCATCTTCAGCGTCGCGTTCGTCATCCACCATCTGAGCCAGGTGCTCACCCTCGAGCCCGGCGACATCGTGTCGACCGGCACCCCGCAGAAGCTGCCCGCCGCGCAGGAGGTGCATCGGCCGCTCGCTGCAGGCGACGCCGTCACGGTGCGCATCTCCGGCATCGGCGAGCTCACCACGCGATTCACAAGCCCTCTCACCAGCGGTCTCACGACCGGTTCCACCACCGCCGCACCCGACCAGGAGGCCACGGCATGATCCTCGATTCCTTCCGGCTCGACGGCAAGGTCGCGCTCGTCACCGGCACCAGTCGCGGACTCGGACAGGGCGCCGCGGTCGCGCTCGCCGAGGCAGGCGCCGACATCGCACTGCTCGACCGCGGCGACGCGTCCGCGACCGCAGACCTCGTCGAGGCGACCGGCCGGCGCGTCCTCCGCCTGCAGCGGGATCTCGTGAGCGCCACGCCCGAAGACCTCGGCTCGGCCGTCGACGAGGTGATCACCGAACTCGGCGGCCTCGACATCCTCGTCAACAACGCCGGAACGATCCGCCGCGCACCGGCTGCCGAGTTCCCCCTCGAGGACTGGGACGACGTGCTCGCGGTCAACCTCGACGCCGTCTTCCACCTGTCACAGGCCGCAGGGCGTCACATGCTCGCACAGGGGCGCGGTCGCATCATCAACGTCGCCTCGATGCTGTCATTCCAGGGCGGCATTCTGGTTCCGGCATACACGGCGTCCAAGCATGCTGTGGCGGGGCTGACGAAGGCGCTGGCGAACGAGTGGGCGGCGCGCGGAGTCACCGTCAACGCGATCGCGCCCGGCTACATGGCCACCGACAACACCGCACCGCTGCGCGCCGACGAGGACCGTGCCGCTTCTATCCTCAGCCGGATCCCGGCGGGCCGCTGGGGCGAGGCATCCGATCTGCAGGGAGCCTTCGTGTTCCTCGCCTCGGACGCCGCCGCCTACGTCACCGGCGCGATCATCCCCGTCGACGGCGGCTGGCTCGTCCGCTGACCCGATCAATCCACAGGAGACATACCGTGACCGACACGCACATCCCCCAGCGATACGCCACCAATCCGGCGCAGATCCCCGGCATGACGACCGAGGAGCTGCGAGCGACGTACCTCATCCCCGACGTGTTCGTGCCGGGCGAGATCCGGCTGACCTACACCCACCACGACCGCATCGTCCTCGGCGGCGCTGTGCCCGCCGGATCCGAGCTGGCACTCGGCGGCTACCCCGAGATCCGCAGCGAGTACTTCCTCGAGCACCGCGAGGTGGGCATCATCAACGTCGGGGGCACCGGCACCGTGACCGCCGACGGCGAGGTCTACACGCTCGTCACCGGAGCGTGCCTGTACCTCGGCCGTGGCATCCGTTCCGTGTCGTTCGCCGACGCCGACGGCGAGACCGGCGCGCAGTTCTATCTGTTCTCGGCGCCTGCGCACACCGCATACCCGGCCGCACTCGTGTCGCCCGGCGAGGGCACCGTGCGAGAGCTCGGCGACCAGGCGACCTCGAACCGTCGCACGCTGAACCAGTACATCCACGAGAACGGCGTCAAGAGCTGCCAGATCGTGATGGGCGTGACCCAGCTGCACGAGGGGTCGATGTGGAACACCGTGCCCGCCCACACCCATGACCGCCGCACGGAGTGCTACCTCTACTTCGACCTGCCCGAGGACGCCCGCGTGGTGCACCTCATGGGCGAGCGCGAAGAGACCAGGCACCTGCTCGTCGCCGATCGGCAGGCGGTCATCTCGCCGTCGTGGTCGCTGCACTCGGGCGTGGGCACCGCGGCGTACTCGTTCGTGTGGGCGATGGCCGGTGAGAACCAGGCCTTCGACGACATGGACGCCGCGCCCGTGACCGACCTTCGCTGACGGATGCCGTCGCCGATCGGCCCTCACCAGCGCCGAGAATCCAGGCGGCCGAGACGGTGCGTGCCACCCGCCGCCTCGGCCGCCGGGCGGATTCTCGCGGTGTCGGAGTGGAGAGAGACGCGGGAATGACGGATGCCGCGGCCTGACTACGCTGGAGGAATGCCCCCGACGCTCCTCGCCATCGGCGAAACGATGGCGATGGTCACGCCGGCCGTCGCCGTTTCCGCCACCGATGCCGACACGTTCCTGCTGGACGCGGGCGGCGCGGAGTCGAACGTGGCGGCGCACGTGGCCGCCCTCGGCCACCACGCCCTGTGGTTCAGCCGCCTCGGCGCGGACGCGCTCGGCCGCAGGATCATGCGGCAGCTGTCCGAGCGGGGCGTCGACGTCTCTCGCGTCGTGCTCGACGACGCGCATCCGACGGGCCTCTATGTGAAGGATCCCGGGCACGGAGTGCTGTACTACCGACGTGATTCGGCCGCATCGCACCTGTCGGAGGTCGACGCCGAGACGGTGTCGTTCGACGGCGTGGACCTGCTGCACGTGTCGGGCATCACCGCCGCGATCTCCGCATCGGCGGCGGCGTTCCTGTCGCTAGTGATCGCGCGGGCGCGCGACCACGGCGTGCCGGTGTCGTTCGACGTGAACCACCGTGCGCCGCTCTGGGAGGCGCCGACCGCTGCGCCCGTGCTCCTCGATCTGGCGCGGCGGGCCGACATCGTGCTCGTCGGCCGCGACGAGGCGCAGAACCTGTGGGGAACGGATGCCGCCGCCGAGGTGCGCGCACTCCTACCCGACGTCGGCGAGCTCGTGGTGAAGGACGGCGATGTCGGCGCGACAGCGTTCGTCGGCGCGGACGAGGTGTTCGAACCCGCCCTCGTCGTCGAGGTCGTGGAAGCCGTCGGCGCCGGGGACGCGTTCGCCGGCGGGTACCTCGCCGGGCGGCTGTCGGGTCACCCGATCGCCGACCGGCTGCGCGCCGGCCACGCACGTGCGGCCCGCACGTTGCGCACCACCAAGGATTCCGTGGACGAAGGAGACGACTGATGACGACGACGGGCGACATCGACTGGTTCGAGACCGCGTTCGCGGGGGCACCGCTCATGGCGATCCTGCGCGGGATGGGGGTCGAGCGGACCCTCGCCCTGGCCGAGACCGCGTGGGATCTGGGCATCGACTCGGTCGAGGTGCCGCTGCAGACCGCGGAGGACGAGCGTGCCCTGCGCGAGCTAGTCGCGCGAGGGGCGTCGCGTGGCAAGAGCGTCGGTGCCGGCACCATCATCACGCCGGAGCAGGTCGCGGTCGCCCGCGATGCCGGAGCCGCCTATCTGGTGTCGCCGGGTCTCGACGCGGCCGTCGTGCGCGCGGCGCAGGATGCCGGCATCCCGATCCTTCCCGGCGTCGCGACGCCCAGCGACGTTCAGCTCGCGGTCTCGCTGGGACTGACGTGGCTCAAGGCCTTTCCCGCGACGTGGCTCGGCAGCGGATGGTTCAAGCACATCCGCGGGCCCTTCCCGCACGTCGAGTTCGTGGCGACCGGCGGGCTCGACGCGTCGAACGTCGAGGAGTTCCTGGATGCCGGCGTGCGCGTCGCTGCCGTCGGTTCCGCGCTCGAGGACCCGTCGCAGCTCGAGCGACTCGCCGCGGTGCTGAAGGAACGGGCGGCGACGACGCGCTGACCGGCCGGGTGTTCGCCCAGATCAGCGACGGATACCGGCCGCGCTACGGTTGCTGAATGTCCGAGTACGTGCGGCCCGCCATAGCGGTGCCTCCGTTCCTCGATGACGAGGGGCGGCCGTACGGTGGCCGCCGAACGCACGTGTCTCCGCCGCAGGATTGGTACTCGGTCATCAGCCATCCGGAGAGGTTCGCGCCGCTCCTTACGGTCGGCGATGCTCTCATCGCGTGGTTGGTGGACGAGTTCGATGCCGCCGTGGAGGAAGCTCCCGACGCCGTGGGCGACCTACTGCACCCGCCGACGGACGCGGTCCGCGCTGTGCGCGTGAGCCCGTCGGCCGAGACCGCTGCACCGCTCACGTTCGTCTTCACGTCGTTCCCCGGCGTCGTCGTGCATGCCGGCTTCCTCTTCGAGGACCGCTACCCGTCGTGCGGCTGCGATGCGTGCGACGAAGAGTGGGAGAGCACCGCGACGGAACTCGAGCGTGCGGTCGGCTCGGTGGTCGGCGGCGGTTTCTCGGAGGCCTTTGCGCCGGATGCCGAACTGCCGGTCTCGTTCCGTCTCGTGCGCCCGGACGGCGGCGGGAGAAGCGGCACGAGTCGCGCGGATTCGTACCCGGCAGAGCTGCTCGCGCGGGTCGGCCCGCTGCTGACGCCGAGGCGCGTGTGGTCTGCGTGGCCGAGGCGTCGAGGCACGTGACCTGCCGCCGGTAGGGTGGCGGCGGCGGTGGTCGGCGGTGGCTCCTCGGAGGGTGTCGTGCCGGATCCGGAGCTCCCGGGTGTGGTTCCGCCTCGAGCGCCGCGACGGCTGGGGTGGTGGCTCGAAGGGCACGGACGGGCACCCCGCGGTACTGCTCGCGCAGTTCGGACCGCTGGTGACACCGACTCGCGTGTGGTCTTGATCGACGAGGCGCCGAGGCGCGTGACCCTCCGCCGGTGGGGCGGAGGAGTGGTGGTTGACTTCTGGAGTGACTGACTCCTCGCGCGCCACGGTGGTCGTCTGCGGCCCTGCTGCGTGGAACCATCTCATCACCCTGGACCGCCTTCCCGAGCCGGTGCCGCACATGCAGTTCGCGCTCGGCGACGTGCACACCCTCGGCGGCACGTCGGCCGGCAAGGCGCTGCATCTTGCCGATCTGGGCACCGACAGCACTCTGCACGCGCTCGTCGGTGACGACGACGCCGGCCGGGAGGTGGTTGCGGCGTTGTCGTCCGCCGGCGTGCGGTTCCAGAGCTATCCGTCCGCGCAGACGGAGCGGCATGTGAATCTGATGACGCCGGCCGGTGAGCGTGTGAGCCTGTATGTCGCGACGCCATCTGAGGCATCCGATCGGTCCGTCTCCCTGATGGCGGAAGCGATCGCCGCGGCCGACATCGCGGTCGTCGACCTCAGCGGCGTCGGCTCCTCGCTCGTCGAACGCCGGCGGGCGGGCGAGGCGGGTGCTCCGATCTGGACCGACCTGCACGACTACGACGGGGTATCGGCGTTTCACGAGCCCTTCGCGCGCGCCGCCGACGTGGTGTTCATGAACGACGATGCCACGGATGACCCGTGGGCGTTGATGGCGGGATGCCTCGACCGTGGCCCGCGAATCGCGGTGTGCACGCTCGGCAGCCGGGGCGCGATCGCGCTCTCCGCGTCGGGGGAGCGGGCGTCCGTGCCGGCGCATCCGGTCTCGGTGGTGGACACGAACGGTGTCGGCGACGCGTTCTTCGCCGGGTTCCTGGCGGCGTCGCTCGCGGGTGCTTCGCTCGAGGGATGCCTCGATGCCGGCGCGCGGCAGGCGGTCGTCGCGCTCTCATCCGAGCACCTGCACCCGGCGGTCGCTCCCTCGCGCGGAGTGTGATCCTTTCGCTGCGCGGCGCGGTTTGGAAGAGTGGGGCGATGCGTTACTGGCCCGCGATCGTCCTGCTGTGCGTCAGCGTCGTCGCGTTCGCTGGAGCTGTCTGGCTGATGGTGCTGGCGGAGCTTTCGACCGGCGGATACGCACTGGCGGCTGTGGGTGTCGGGCTTGTGGCATTCCTGGGCGCCGCGCTCGCCGTCGGCCGCATCCGCCGCATCCGCACCCTCACGCCGGAAGCGATCATCCGAGGCCACGACCACGGACTGGACTGACCCCTGTCAGCCAGCGTCTGCCGTGCGCTCCGTCTTCTCGCTCCCAGATGTGTTCGTTTTCGAGGCACACACTCGGGGTCATGCCGCGCGGAACCGCCGCGGTGATTTCGAGCGCAGCTCGACCGGATCGGCGATCGCGCCGGTGATCGGGTCGGGCGGCGCGTGCAACCAGTAGGTGTCGATGCCGGTGTCGGGAGCGCGTTCCCTCGTGATGCGCCAGCCCTGGTTGTGCAGGCGCATGTGGCAGTTGCGGCATAGGAGCACACCGTCGTCGACGTCGGTCTTGCCGTGGTGCTCCCACCAATGGTCGCTGTGGTGGTACTCGCATTCGGAGGGCGGCCGGTCGCAGCCTGGCCAGAGACAGCCGCCGTCACGCGCCGCGATCGCGATTCGCTGCTTGCGGGTGAAGAGGCGCAACTCGCGCCCGACGTCGAGTGGACGGCCCGGCGCGTCCCAGATCACGGGTACGGCGCCTGCGTCGCACAGGTACTTCTCAACGACTCCCGGCGGCAACGCCTGCCCGCCGTCTTGAAGGTGCCCGACGCCGACGACCTTCATCGCGCCCCGGTCGTCGATATCGGAGATGGCGCTGGCGTCCGCGACGATCCGCACTCCGGGTTGCCGGTCGCCGAACGCCTGCGTCGGGTCGGCGTTCGCGCCGGTGCGCAGAATCGCGATGAGCGTGTCGTACTGAAGCTGTTCGTTGCTGCGAACGTCGGCTTCGGCGTCGGCAGTCTTCTCGGCAGCGTCGGCACCGACGAATCGAGGACCTCGCCGGGGACGCAGCGCTGCGCGCAGAATGCTGTCGACCCATGCGGCAGCATCATCGTCGAACGCAAACCGACCGTGGCGCTGGCCGGTCTCGGGGTCGGTCCAGACCCGGAACGACCGGTTCTCGAACCGCTCCTCGAATCGCATCGTGACACCGATCGGGTCCAACCGATCCCTGGCGATCCGGGCCTGATCGCGGAGGTCCTCCACGGTCCGTGTCGTCGCTTCGTCGAGCAGGATCACGACGGCCTGATCCCACGCCTGCGGCAGGAAGTCCGGGTCCAAATCCGGGTAACTGTCGACCGGTGGTTCGCCGAGCCCCGTCCGGATGGCGTGGAACTGCGCCTGCGACAGCAGCCCAGAGGCGAGGGCGCCCCGCAGGCGGTCGAGCCAGCCCGCGATCACGGGTTCAGTCGGAGCCGCCGTATCCGTCCCCGTATCGCCGCCGTCTGGCCCCTCGTGCACCGGCGGCGGCGGAGCGAGCTCTTCCCCGGCTCTGACAGCGCGGGTCACATCGGGGCGACCGAGTCCTGTGATCTGCTGCACGAGCGCGGTGCCGGTGCGCAAGCCCTTCCGCTGCGCCAATCCGCCGTATCCGAGGTCACGCGTGGAGCGGCGCGATACCTCCGCTGAGGCGGCAGCCACCACCAGGTCCAGAGCCTTTCGCGCGTCCGCCGCTTCGCTCAGCAGTCGCAGCAGGTCGTCGTCATCGAGGCCCGTCACCGCGGTCGGATCGGTGCCGAGCCGCGCGGCGACGCGGGTGACGGCATCCGTCAACCGCGCCACTGGGGGAATCGACCCGAACGAGTTCATAGAACAAAGATACGAACCTCCTCCGACATTCCCGGCCCCAAGAGGCGCCCGGCGAGGGGTGGCACGTCACGAAACGGTAACGGTTCCAGCGCGGTAACTCAGGCGGCGCTCTGGCTCCGACGTGCACCCCGACGTATGGAAGTTGCCGCACTCGCGCAGCTGATCGAGAGCACCTGGGCGTCGCGGGCCAGCCGATCGACGCCGGCGAGTCCAGCTCTGAACGCTCCGGAGAGTCGACGTTGCCTCGAGCCCGCCACGGCTGAACGCGCGTGCGCGTGCGCGGAGGCGACTTCCTGGATTTCGTCCGCTCCTATCGACGGTCGGCACGACGGAGACTGGGGCCGAGCGATGTCGCCTCGCCTCGGGTCAGCCACCTCCATGCTCACCCGTTGTCCTCTCGGCGACGGATCGCGCTGGCTGCTGTGTTGCTCGCGCTGCCGGCTGCACCACTGACCGGTTCCTCCCGCGGCGCTCGGGGGCGGTATCCCGGAGGAACGGTGAGCACGCCGGTGCTGCGCATATGCCACCGGCACCGTCGATCGCGGCCGTCTCGCGCGGTAGCCCGAGGCGGCGCCGCGTGCGTCAGAGGCGCAACGCCAATCCCGCGCTGAAGAGCGTGGCGGCGACGCAGACCACACCCACCACGACGATGACGGAGACGCCGATCGCGATGAGCCCTTCGCTTCTGCGCACACCCTCCGTCACTCGCCGCCGACTCCCGTGGGCGAGCACAGCGGTCGCGACCGCGAGAAGCGTCACCACGATCGCGCCGAGCACGGCCGGAAGCAGCCGCGAGTCCCGGTTGCATGGCAGAGCGGCCGTGCACACGGCCGGCATGCGCGCGGCCCACGCCAGCGCGAGGAGTACCGCGCCCGTCACAGCGCCGAGCAGCACCCACTCGCGGCGTTGCACAACGGTGCGGCTCATACCCGCAGTGTACGAGCCCCGCGCCAGACGCCGATCGGGTCTACCGCAGGGCGGCCGCCGGCTCCGGCCGGTGCACGCCTCGTGGGCGGTAGCCGAGGGCGTCCGAGACGCCGGCCAGGTCGGCGAGGTACCACACGATCGCGAGCCACATCTCGGTGCCCTGCAGCCCGGGCTCTGTCTCGGTCAGGCCTTGCGTGGCGGCGCTCGGCTCGCGGAAGGAGAACCCGGCGCCGGGCGTCCAGGTCGTCAGCGCCTCCGAGAGCAGGCGTCCCGCGAGTTCTCGCACCTCGTCACCCCGATACCCGGTCGGCTGAGTGAGCCACAGCGGATGCGCGATGTCGAGCACGTTGCACGCGTTCCGAGCGCCGGACCCGAACCAGCGCGGATCGCGCGCGTGACGCAGCACCGTGTCGATGACCCGCTCGGGGTAGGGGAGCGGCATCCCGAACTGCGCGAAGGTGCCTCGCGTCGCGCGATAGAACCCGTTCACGACGGGGAGCAGCCCTTCGGTCGGGCTCGCGGCACCCCACATGCCGCTCTGCGGGTCGGCGTGCGTGAGGAGCCACCCGAACAGCGCCTCCTCCACACCCGCGGGAATCGGATGCCCCGCCCGGCGTGTCCACAGCAGCGCGGTGCCGAAGCCGTCGACGTGGTGCCCGGCGCCCCACGCGTCGGAGGCCCATGGCAGGCTCTCGCAGAAGTCGACCACCCTTGCGGGGGTCGCCGCGGTCACCCACGTGAGAGGAGCCGGGAATGCCGATCCGAGCAGGTCCAGCGCATACCCCGCGCTGAGCACGTGGTAAGCCACGTCGTCGTTCGAGAATCGCAGACCCTCCACCTGTGCACCCGACGCGTCGAGGGGCGCGACGGCGCCGGTCGCGGCATCCTGCCATGCGTGCAGACGCGCGATCTGCACCTCCGCGGGTGCTTGTGTCGGCGCCGTGCCGAGCAGAAGGTCGGCGATCTCGACCGCGTCGCATTGTGCGCGAACCGTGGGATCGACTCCGGGCCGGTCGGTGAAGAGCTCGAGGTCCTCTCGCCATGCGCGATCGAGGATGACGGATGCCTCGGCCCGCGCCTGCTGCGCGAACTCGGCGGCGCGCTCCGCGAGGCCGGCGATGGCGTCCGAGGCTGGGGCGACGTCTCCCCCCGTCGAGCGGCGTACCTCGAATCGGGCGTCGCGTGCGATCGCCGGCTCCCGCGCGCCGGCCCCCGCTGCGCTCCCACCGACGTTTGCGTCCGTCCGGACTCGGGCGGCCCGTTCGGGCCTGGTCATCCGGCCATGCTCGACCCGCGGCTCAGACTGCGGCTCGAGCTCAGGCGCTGGGCGTGGATCGGCGTGGTTCGCGATCGGACCAGACGCCGCAGCATCCGTCCCGTCCGCGTCATCGCGGTCGTCGTCGAGCGCACGTGCGGCGGCCTCGGCGGCAGCGTCGGGTGCGACGCCGGTGTCTTCAGGTTCGACGCGCCATCGGATGAACTTCGCGGGGTTCCCGCCGACGATCGCCCCCTCGGGCACGTCCTTGGTGACGACCGCGCTCGCCGCGAGAACGGCGTGCGAGCCGACGCGCACGCCGTCGAGGATGACGACGTGCGAGCCGATCCAGACATCGTCGCCGATGACGATTCCCTGCGAGGTGAGCGGCTGCTGGAAGACGGGCGATCCCGGTTCCATCGAGTGGTTGAAGCCGAGGATCGAGGTGTGCGCGCCGATGCGCACGCCGTCGCCGAGTTCGACCCGACCGCGGATCACGGTGTACGGATTGATGCTGCAGTCGGCGCCGGCGCGGAGGTCGCCGGTCAGATACGCGCCTGCGGCGACATACGTGCGGTCCCCCAGGAGCAGCACGTCGTTGTCGATCGACGCGAGCTCGGACAGGAAGCACTGCATGCCGAACTCGTGGTCGCTCTTGCCGGCCCGGACCGACTGCTGCCACTCCAGCTGCGCTTCGCGCGCGTCGTCGTCGGCATCGCGCCAGAAATCCCACGGCGAGAACTCATGGGCGGCGACTGAGCGTGACATGGAGGGGCTGACGGGAATCGAACCCGCGCTGTCTGCTTGGGAAGCAGAAGTTCTGCCATTGAACTACAGCCCCGCGTGGCATCCCTGACGGAACGCCACGCGCCAGCATAGCAAGTACAGCTCGACCCGAGCGTGTTCACGTCCCCACGTGACGCTCGAGAGCGTTCGTCGCGACACTTAGCCGTTGCGCTAAGTGTCGTTGCCTGCAATACTTTCCCTTGTGGCTAACCATGATGCGCTGAACCGAGTGTTCGATGCCCTCGCCGATCCGACTCGCCGCGAAGTCGTCCGTCGCCTGGGGCGGGGTTCTGCCAGCGTCGGCGAATTGTCGCGTCCGTTCGGGATGACGCTTCCGTCGTTCATGAAGCACGTGCGTGCGCTCGAGGCGAGCGGCCTGATTCGAACGCGCAAGGTGGGCCGGGTGCGCACCTGTGTCCTGAACCGTGAACGTCTCGCCGTGCTGGATGACTGGCTCGCCGAGCAGCGCACACTCTGGGAGTCGCGCACTGACCGTCTCGAACAATCCGTCACCGATCCGAAAGAGAACTGATGACTGCCAGAGCAATCGACCCGACCCTCGACCTGACCCTGCAGAGAGTCATCCGCGCGTCGCCGGACGCGATCTGGCGCGCGTGGACCGATCCCTCGGAACTGGAGCGCTGGTGGGTTCCGGCCCCCACGCAAGCGCGCGCCGAACAGCTCGATGTACGCCCCGGCGGCGGCTTCGTCACCTCGATGCGAGACGACGACGGCGAGTTCCTGCCGCACACGGATGGGATCTTCCTCGTCGTCGAACCCGCTCAGCGGCTGGTCTTCACCAATGCGGTGACGAGTTCTTGGCGGCCCGCCAACCCGAGCCCGGTGCCGATGACCGCTGAGATCATCCTCGGCGAGCATCCCGAAGGGACGGACTACCGCGTGATCGTGCGCCACGCCGATCCCGCGTCGCGTGATCGGCACGAAGAACTGGGCTTCTTCGACGGATGGGGGTCGGTCACCGCTGCCCTCGCGGAACTCGTCGAGTCGGACGCACGACCACGCGGTGCTGATCCGTCCGGTCTCTCGGCGGGCTGACGGCGTGTGACGCCGGCCGGCCGATCGGGAGCGACGCCCCGATAGGCTGGCTGCGTGCTGCTCAGTGACCGCGATATCCGGCTCGAGATCGACGCGGGGCGCATCGGGCTCGACCCGTGGGATCCCGCGATGGTGCAGCCCTCGAGCGTCGACGTGCGACTGGACCGTTACTTCCGGCTGTTCGACAACCACAAGTATCCGTTCATCGATCCCGCCGAGGATCAGCCCGAGCTCACACGCCTCATCGAGGTCGATCCGGGCGAGCCGTTCATCCTCCATCCCGGCGAGTTCGCGCTCGGGTCGACGTTCGAGCTCATCTCGCTGCCCGACGACGTCGCCGCCCGCCTCGAGGGCAAGTCGTCGCTCGGCCGGCTGGGCCTGCTCACGCACTCGACCGCCGGCTTCATCGACCCCGGCTTCTCGGGTCACGTGACGCTCGAGCTCTCCAACGTCGCGACGCTGCCCATCAAGCTGTGGCCCGGCATGAAGATCGGCCAGGTCTGCTACTTCCGGCTGTCGTCGCCGACCGAGAACCCTTATGGCTCCGGGCCGTATGGCAATCGGTATCAGGGGCAGCGGGGGCCGACGGCATCCCGTTCGTTCCAGAACTTCCACCGCACCGACGTGAGCGCATCGGATGCCGGGAGCCGCGGCGCCTGAGCGTTCACGGCTCGTCGGCGTAGACGTGCACCTGCGAACCGGTGAGCACGAACTGCAGCGCCGTGCCGTCGGCGAATCGCTCGCGGAGCTCTTCGGGGGCACGCTCGGTGACAGCCAGGGCCGCGGTGGCGGGGAAGCCGCCCGCCGAGCAGCCGATCGTCGACATGAACCCCTGCCCGCCTGATTCCAGGACGTAGAGGCACTCGGTCTCGTCGCCTCCGCCGAAGGACTGCGGCATGATCACGACCGTCAGCCCGAGGAAGTCCTCGAACAGTCGCGAACCCTCCGGCGGTTCACCGACGACGTTGCGTGGCCAGTCCTCGACATCGGCCTGCTGCAGCACCGCGACGTGGCCCTGCTGCTGTCCCGCCCACAGAGCGACCGCAGCCCCGACGACCAGCGCGCCGACGACCGCGGCGCTCCACAGCAGCGTCGACCGGCGGCGCCACCAGGCCGGGATCGACGGCTTGGCAGAATCGCCCGCGACGCCGTCGGCAGGTTCCGCGACGCCGTCGGCACGTTCCGTGGCGGGATCGAGAAGCCCGGGGTCTGGCCCGTCGTCCGGCGCCGAAATGGACAGGACAGCGTCCCGCGTCGTCAGCGGGCCGACCGGGGAACGGATGCCGGCCGCCGGTGTCGTGCCGAGGGCGTCCTCGTCCGCCGGGGCCGTCGTGCGCTCGCCGGGCTCCGGTCCCTCGGGGATCCGCCGGTGCGCCTCCTCCTCGAGCTCACGCAGCCGTCGCAGCGCAACGGGGTCGCGGTCGATGTCGGCGTCGCGGCCGTACGCGCGCCGACGCAGCGCGCGCAGCTCGTCATCCGGCTCGTGACTCATCGCCGTCGTCCAGGGCCGGCGCCGGCGCGGGCGACGCGGCGAAGACGCGGACCCGATCGCCGTCGAGAACGAACTGCAGCACGGTGCCGTCGGTGAACCGGTCGCGAAGCTCCTGCGGCGACTGCGCGCCGACGACCGCCGTCGCTGTGGCGGGGAAGGCTCCCGTCCCGCACGCCCCGCCTGCGTAGTACAGATTGTCGCCTCTGCCCGAGAACACCGAGAGGCATTCCATGACGTCGGTCTGGGCGGGCCCCATCTGCTGCGGCTGCGAGATGACCGCCAGGCCGTAGAACGAGTCGAAGCCGCGTGAGCCGTCGGCGCGCGATCCCCCGATCTCGGAGGGCCACTCCATCTCCGCGTCCTCGTGAAGCTCGGCGACGGTGCCGCTGCTCAGCTCCTGCACCGCCAGCGTCAGGCCGACGCCGAGCAGTACGGCGGCGGCGAGGGAGCCCACCCAGAGCAACGGCATCCGTCGTCTCCACCACGGCCGGGCAGGCGTGGAAGCCTCCTCCGAAGGAGGCGAGGGGTTCGCTACCAGGTCGCCGGCTACAGCCACGTCGCCGGGCACAGCCACGCCGTCGGGCTCAGCCGCGTCGAGCTGAGCGGCGTCCGGCGGAGCGGCGAGCGTCGCGGTCCGCCCGGCGACCGGCATGGGCACCGCATGCGCGGAGGCCGCGGGTGCCGTCCCGTGCGCTGCCGACGCCGGCGCTGCGCTGGTGCGGTCTACGACCGGAGCGGTCGCGGCCACCCGGGAGGGGGCATCCGTCCCTGTCGCGGCGGCTACCGGCCCGCTCTCGGGAGCGGCCGCGCTGACTCGCGCTCGCGCCTCGAGCTCACGCAGTCGCGCCATCGCCGCCGGGTCCTCGTGGATGTCGGCGTGGCGACCGTATGCGCGCTCGCGAAGCGCTCGCAGTTCGTCGTCGGGCTGATCGGTCATCGATGCCATCCTGCCCCACGGCGGACCCGACCGGCCCTCACGGCTCAGAGCCAGTGGCGCCGTTTGAAGACGATGTACAGGGTGACCGACGTCGCGGCCATGAGCGCCAGCGCCAGCGGGTAGCCCCACGGCCAGTCGAGCTCCGGCATATACGTGAAGTTCATGCCGTAGATCGTGCCCACCAGGGTCGGCCCGAACAGGATGGCCGCCCAGCCCGAGATCTTCTTCACCTGGTCGTTCTGGCTCAGGGCCGTCTCGGTCTGGCGCTGGGTGACGAGCGTCGCGTTGACCGTGAGCGCGTTGTCGAGGATCACCCGGAACGACGACAGGCGCTCATTGATCCGCAGCGCGTGGTCGAGCACGTCGCGCAGCGAGCGCTGCAGCTCGATGTCGACGCCGTATTTGTCGGCGCCGTGCAGGAGGGACTCGAGCATGCCGGTGAGCGGCTCGGTGGCGCGCTGGAACGAGATCACCTCGGACGAGAGTTCGTAGATGCGCCGGGACAGCCCGCTGTCGGCCTCGCCGAACAGGGCGTCCTCGATCTCGTCGAGGTCGTTCCGCACGCCTTCCGTGACCGGGTGGTACTCGTCGACGACCTCGTCGAGGATCGCGTAGAGCACGGCCTCGGGTCCGCGCGCGAGCAGCTCGGGCTGACCCTCCAGCCGACGGCGCACCCGGGCGAGGTTGGGCGACTCGGCGTGCCGGATCGTGACGACGAAGTCGGGTCCGACGAACACGTGCAGCTCGCCGAACTCCACGGTCTCGGTCTCGTCGATGTAGCGCGCCGGCCGCAGCACCGCGAACAGGATGTCGCCGTAGCGCTCGAGCTTGGCGCGCTGGTGGCCGCTGAGGGCGTCCTCGACCGAGAGCGGATGCAGCGAGAACTCGGCGGCGACTTGCGCGACCTCCTCGGGCGTCGGGCGGAACAGGCCGATCCACGCCATCCCGCCCTGCGCGCGCATGTACTCGAACGTCTGCTCGAGGCTGCCCGGGTTGGTGATCCGCTTGCCGTCCACGTAGACGGCGTTGTCGATGATCGGCATCCGCCCAGTCTGACGGATGCCGCGGCGCCCGCACGGAGCTCGTGACAACATCACCGCCCCGCGGCGCGGTGTCACGACGTGAGGCGTCCCAGCTGCCCGGTCTGCACGAGGATTGCGAATCGATCGGGCACCCCCAGTGCTCCACGATCCTGCCCCCGCGAACGGTCGCGACATCGATCACCGTGAAGTGGACGGGGCGGTCGCTGGGCGCCCCGATGAAGGGACCCGTGTTGGTGCCGGTTCCCTCGGCCCGGATCCAAACGGTCGGTCCGACCTGTGCGATGTCGGCGATCGTGAAGCTCAGGTCGGGCATCGCCGCGTGCACGGTCACGATGCCGCGACACGAGTTCGAATCGCCGACGCCGCGCAGCTGCTCTTCGCGCGAGATGGCTACGGGGCGACGAGCATGGAGGGCATTGCGAAGGAAGCCGGTGTCGGAACACGCACGGTGTACGCGGCATTCGCGGCGAAGCGCGAGATCCTTTCCGCGATCTGCGAGCGCTGGCTTGCGAGGTCGCGCGCCCGAGAGCTCGCCCGCGAGGGGCTCGAAGTGGCAGATCCGATGGAGCGGATTCGCCGCTCGGCTGGTTGGCTCACCACGCTGTATTCGACAGACTTCGACGTCGTCCGGATTCTCGAGTCCGCGCTGGACGAGGACCAGGCGACGCGGGATCTGCTGCACGCCAAGCTCCGCGGCCGCAACCGGGTCATGGACGGGCTGATCGCGTCGCTCGAGTCGCATCTGTCGGTGCCGCTCGAGGAGGCCCAATCGATCTTCCGGGCATACGCGGCTGCGGGGGTCTACGGCGAGCTCGTCGCCCATTCCGGCTGGTCTCCGGCCCGGTTCGAGGAATGGCTGGCTGAGACGCTGACCTTCCAGCTGACCGGACGAAGCCGGGGGGCTTGACGGCTCAGTGCGCGGTGCGCACGCCGACGAGGTCGTGCACGAGCACGGCGGCGGCACGCGCACCCTGGCCCGCGGCGACGATGAGCTGCTGCGGGCCGGGGGCTGCGGCATCCCCCGCGGCATACAGCCCCGGGACGGATGTGCGGCACGAGCGGTCGGTCTCGAGGTTGCCGAACCGGTCGCGCTCGATGTCGATCCCGCCCAGGAAGTCGAGCACCGGGTGCCACTGCGGCCGCACGAATCCGCCGTCGATCTGGATGCGGTCGCCGCCGGCGAGGCGCACCGCGCTGACGGCGCCCCGGTCGCCCTCGAGGTCTTCGATCGGCCGGCGTTCGACGACGATCCCGGATGCCGCGAGCTCGGCCTCTTCGACGGTGTCGACCGCGTCGGACCCGTTCGTGAAGACGGTGAGCCGGTCGGTCCACCGCGCGATCAGGCGGGCGCGTGCCGTGAGATCCGGGGTCTCGCCGATGAGCGCGAGCGCCTTGTCCTGCAGCTCCCACGCGTCGCAGGCGGCGCAGCTGAAGATCGACATGCCGTAGAACGCGCGCAAGCTCGGGATCGGCGGCAACGATTCGCGCAGTCCCGTGGCGATCACGACGGAGCGCGCCGCGATGGCGGGTGGGATGCCGGAGCCCCGGCCCTGCAGTGCCGCGATGAAGCGCCCCCCGTCGCGGGAGTCCTGCTCGAGCAGCGCCGTGACCGAGGTTCGATCGAAGAAGCGGACCGTGGGGTAGGCCGACAGCTCGGCGCGGGCGAGCTTGCGCAGCTCGAGCGGCGACACGCCGTCGCGCGTGAGGAACCCGTGGGACCGCAGGGTCGCGGCGTTGCGCGGACGGCCGGCGTCGACGATCACGACCGATGCCCGTGCCCGCGCCAGGTTGAGCCCGGCGGAGAGCCCCGCCGGCCCGCCCCCGACGATCACGACGTCCACCTCGGTGGCGCCGGCGTCAGCCATGGCCTTCTCCCTGCGGGGGCAGTGCGGCGATGATCGGGTGGTCGGTGGCGAAGACTCCGGACTTGGCCGCACCGCCGGGTGAGCCGATGTCGTCGAAGAACTCGACGTTGGCCTTGTAGTAGTCCTGCCACTCGTCGGGCAGGTCGTCCTCGTAGTAGATCGCCTCGACCGGGCACACCGGCTCGCACGCACCGCAGTCCACGCACTCGTCCGGGTGGATGTACAGCGACCGGTCACCCTCGTAGATGCAGTCCACCGGGCACTCGTCGATGCAGGCGCGGTCCTTGACATCGACGCAGGGAAGGGCGATCACATACGTCACAGGACCAGGGCCCCCGACCGCGAGATCCGCACCTGCTCGTCGCGCGGCACGACCTTGACCCGCTCGCGGGTGTGCTCGTGCGTCGCGCCGAGTCCGCGCTCGTGGGCGTCGAGCGCGAGCCAGCCGTCCCACGTCGTGTACTCGACCTCGCGCTCGTCGAGCAACTGGAGCACGTCGCCATCCACCGTGCGGGCGGGGACGGCTCCGGCCTCGACGTCGGCCACGAGGTGCGCGATCGTCTCCATGGCGTCGGACTTGGTGTGGCCGATGAGGCCCACCGGTCCACGCTTGATCCAGCCGGTGGCATAGAGACCGGGGATCACGCGGGCTTCCGCGTCGCCGGTGCGGGAAGCATTCCGAACCCGTCCCTCGACGTTCGGCACGACGCCCGCGTGCTCGTCGAAGGGCGCGTCGACGACCGGCGTGCCGTAGTACCCGACGGCACGGTACACCTGCTGCACGGCGATCTCGCGGAACTCTCCGGTGCCCCGCACCCCGCTGCCCTCGCCGGTCGGCTCGGTGCGCTCGAAGCGCAGCCCGCTCACCTGAACAGGACCGCCGCGGTCCTCGCCGAGAACCTCGACCGGCGAGTGGTAGAAGTGCAGGTGCAGGCGACGGCCGGCACCGGTCTGCTCGCGCGTGCGCCAGCTGTCGAGGATGCGCAGCATCACCTTGAGCTGGTTGTTCGCGGGCACCACGCCCTCGAGATGGGCGAAGTCCTCGTCGTGCACGACGATGTCGACGTTCGGCACCTCGCCGAGCTCGCGCAGCTCGATCGGCGTGAACTTGATGTCGGCGGGTCCGCGGCGTCCGAAGACGTGGACGTCGGTGACGGCGGATGCCTCGAGCCCGGCCAGCACGTTGTCGGCGATCTCGGTCGAGCGCAGGTCGACGGCGTGCTTGGCGAGCATGCGGGCGACGTCGAGTGCCACGTTGCCGTTGCCGATGACCGCGACCTCGCGCTGGTCCAGGGGCCATTCGGTGGGCACGTCGGGGTGCCCGTCGAACCACGCGACGAAGTCGGCGGCGCCGAACGAGCCGGGCAGGTCGATGCCGGGGATGTCGAGCGCGGCGTCGCGGATCGCGCCGGTCGCGAGGATCACGGCGTCGTAGCGCTCGCGCAGTTCGTCCAGAGCGATGTCGCGACCGACCTCGACGTTGCCGATGAACCGGGTGGTTCCGGCATCCAGCATCTCGTGCAGCGAGTTCACGATGCCCTTGATGCGCGGGTGATCGGGCGCGACGCCGTAGCGGATGAGTCCGTAGGGGGCGGGCAGCGACTCGAACAGGTCGATCGCCACGACACCGCCGGCCGCCTGCACCGCGCCGGTCAGGATGTTGCCGGCGTAGATGCCCGCCGGGCCGGCGCCCACGATCGCGACGCGCAGATTCTGGAGGTTCGACGAGGAGGTCACAGGGTGGCCTTTCGTGTGAGGGGCTCGGCCGTGACGGCGAGCGGGTCGTACGTTTCGGGCTTCAGGGTCGCGAGATCCGCGGGCGCGTAGGGGCTGAGTCGCACGACGTCGCCCACGACCACGACGGCGGGGGAGCGGATGCCGCGTTCGCCGGCCTGCTGCGCGATGGTCGCGAGCGTGCCGATCGTGACGCGCTGGCGCGGCCCGTAGCCGTCCTCGACGACCGCCACCGGGCAGTCGGCGCCGCGCTCGCCGCGGGCCAGGGTGATCGCCGAGTGGGCGAGCGTGCCGACGCCCATGAGCAGCACGACCGTGTGGTCGCGGCCTCCGCCGAGCGCCCGGATCTGGTCGTGGCCGGTCGCGACAGTGAAAGCTGTGGCCACGCCGCGATGGGTGAGCGGGATGCCGGCGATCGCGGGCACCGAGACCGCGCTGGTGATTCCCGGCACGACCTCGACAGCGACTCCCGCTTCCTGGCACGCGGCGAGCTCTTCGCCGCCGCGACCGAAGATGTAGGGGTCGCCGCCCTTGAGGCGCACGACGGTCTTGCCTTCGCCCGCGAGGTGGACGAGAAGCGCGTTGATCGCATCCTGCGGTACGGCGTGGTGGCCGGGGCGCTTGCCCACGTCGACCACCTCGGCCCGCAGCCTCACGCCGTCGGCGGCCAGACCATCGAGCACGGCGCGCGCGCCGAGCCGGTCGGCGACGATCACGTCCGCCGCCTCGAGCGCCCGGAGTCCCTTGACGGTGAGGAGGCCGGCATCGCCCGGCCCCGCTCCGACGAGCCACACCTTGCCGGTGCCTGAGGCTGCGGCATCCGTTCCCGCCGATCCGGATTTCATCGGGCACCTCCGGTGAGGAGCAGGCCCCGGCGCTTGAGCATGCGACGCTCGAGCGGGCCGAAGAAGGCGAGCTCGATCAGGATGCCGATCGCGAGGATCACGATGATCGTGCCGAGCACGCCGGCGAGATCCGCGAGCTCGCGGCTCTGGTCGAGCATGGAGCCGAGGCCGAAGCCGATCGTGCCGCCGGTCGCGATGATCTCGGCGGCCATGAGCGAGCGCCACGAGAACGCCCAGCCCTGCTTGAGGCCTGCGAGATAGCCGGGCAGAGCGGCAGGGAGGATGACGGCGGTCGCGAGCTGCCACCGGGTGGCGCCGAGAACCGTGCCCACGCGCCGCAGCTGGGGCGGCACCTGGTCGATGCCCGCGATCAGGCCGTTCACGATGGAGGGGATCGCCCCCATCAGGATCACGAAGTAGACGGTCGCGTCCGAGAGGCCGAACCAGATGATCGCGGCCGGAACCCACGCGACCGACGGCAGGACCTGCAGGCCCGAGATGATCGGGCCGACCGCGCGTCGGATCGGCCGCACCTCGGCCAGCAGCAGGCCGATCGGCGTTCCGACGACGATCGCGATGAGGAAGCCGACGATGCCGCGCTCGAGGCTCGTGGTGACCGCCTCCTGCAGCCGGCCGGCATCCCACGCGTCGCCGAGCGCGCCGATCACCGCGAGCGGGCCCGGCACGATGTCGGGCCGCGGCTGGGCGATCACGACGTAGAGCTGCCATGCCACGACCAGCAGCACCAGGAAGACGATCGGCGGTACGACGCTCGCGGCGAAGCGGCGCCAGCGGCCGGGTCCCGCCTCGGCGTCGGTCTGGAGGCGGTCGAGACCGGCCTCGAGACGGCGGAGGTCATCGGAGTGACCGGATGCCGCGGCATCCGTCTTCGCGGCGGTCACGGCGTCATCCAGCACGGGCGAGTTGTCACGCGGCATTGCGGCGGATCTCCTTCCGCAGCTGGTCGGTGATCTCGACCGAGAGGGCGGCGACCTCGGGCGACTCGATGCGCCGGCCGGTGGTCTTGGCGATCGTCCACTCCTGCACGATGCGGCCGGGACGGCTGCCCATCAGCACCACGCGCTGCCCGAGGCGTGCTGCCTCGCGGACGTTGTGCGTCACGAACACGATGGTGCGGCCGGTGGCGCGCCAGACCCGCTCGAGCTCCTCGTGCAGCAGATCGCGCGTGATCGCATCCAGCGCGGCGAACGGCTCGTCCATCAGCAGCACGGGGCGATCCTGCGCGAGCGCCCGGGCGAGCGCCACGCGCTGACGCATGCCGCCCGAGAGCTCGTGCGGACGCTTCTCGGCGGCATCGGCCAGATTCACCGCGTCGAGCAGCGTGAGCGCCTTCTCGCGACGCTCGCCGCGCGGCACGCCGCGCAGGCGCAGCGCGAGCTCGACGTTGCGGCGCGCGGTGAGCCACGGCATGAGCGCCGACTCCTGGAACATCACCGCCGACCCGGCCGCGGGGGTCTGGATGCTTCCCGCGCTCGGCCGGTCCAGCCCCGCGATGAGGTTGAGCAGCGTCGACTTGCCGCAGCCGGACGCTCCCAGCAGACACACGAATTCGCCCGGTGCAATGTCGAGCGACACGTCCTCGAGCACGACAGGCCCGGTGCCGAAGCGCTTGGAGACGCCCTCGATGCGCACGGTCGGCGGCGCCGGCGCGGCCGGGACGCGCACCGGCGTGAATCCGTCGAAGCTCGGGCTCAACGGCACACCCGAGACCGGGGCAGCCTGCGCTGCCCCGGTTGCGGGCGTCGGTCGGGATGCCATGTCAGTCCTCGCCGAGCCCACCGGCCGAGACCGTCTCGGCGCCGTCGGACTCGAGCAGCTCGTTGAGAAGGCGCAGGTCGAACAAGCCCTCGATCGAGCCCTCCTTCTGCGTGCCGGCCTGGATGCCGTTCTCGACGAGCGTCTCGAACGTCTCGGCGTGCGGGTCGACCGAGAACGTCACGTGCTCGAGCGCGCGGACGATGACGGCATCCGCGAGCGGCTTGCCGGTCTCGGCCTCGATCGCACCGTTGATCACCGCGGGGGCGTCCTCGGGGTTGTCCGAGATCCACTGCACGGCGGCGCGGTGACCCTCGAGAAGGTCGGCCACGGCGTCGGGATGCTGGTCGAGGAACTCTGCCCGCACGAGCAGCACCGTCGTGGGGAACGCGCCGTCCTCCCACAGCTCCGCCTCGTCGACGAGCACGTGCGCACCGGCGTCCTCGATGAGTCGCGAGACCCACGGTTCGGGCAGCCAGGCGCCGTCGAGCTCGCCCTGCTGGAAGAGCGTCAGTGTCTGGGCGTTGTCGGTCGGGGTGATCTGCACATCGCCGCCACCGGACGTGTCGGTCTCGAAGCCCTGGTCCGCGAGCCACGTGCGCAGCGACACGTCCTGCGTGTTGCCGAGCTGCGGAGTGGCCAGCGTCGTGCCCTCGAGGTCGGCAGGGTCGTCGATGCCCTCGCGCACGACGAGTGCCGCGCCGCCGGTTGCCGCGCCGGCGACGATGCGCGCCGACTCTCCACCGGACTGGATGAAGGTGTTGATCGACGGATTCGGGCCGATGTACGTCGCGTCGATCGCGCCGGCCGAGAGTGCCTCGATCGCGGCCGGCCCCGCGTTGAAGACCTGCGTCGTCACGTCGACGTCGCCGAGCGCCTCTTCGAAGAGGCCCTCCTCGAGGCCCACCAGGGCGGGAGCGTGAGTGACGTTGGCGAAGTAGCCGAGACGCAGCTCGGTGGCGGGCTCCACGGAGCCGCCGGGGTCGGCCGACGCGGAGGCGCAGCCGGCCATCATGACGGCCACGAGTCCCAGGGTGGTGAGTGTCGTCGCAGTGCGGATGTTGTTCACGGTGTCGCCTCCTTCGTCTGAGTGGTGCTGGTCGGGGTGGAGCGGTGCGCCGCGTTCAGCGCACGATGCCGGCGGCGAGCGTCGCGCCGTCGGACGGGTGGATCACGAGGAATGAGCCCCCGTGGCGGCTCGCACGGTAGGGCTCGAGGGGCAGGTCTGCCGCCAGCCGGATCCGCACGCGGCCGATGTCGTTGGTCTGCAGCGTCTGCGCGGGCTCGTGCGTGAGGCTGTCGAGGTCGTAGCGCGACTCGATCTGCGCGACGATCGCCTGCACGGTCGCGGTGCCGTGCTTGACGAGAACCCGGATGCCGGGGGTCAGCGCACGCGCGTCGAGCTGGAACAGCTCGGCGTCGAACTCGCGCTGTGCGGCCGGAAGAGTTCCGGTCGCCACGACGAGCGCGCCGCGGGCGGTGTCGACATCGTCGGCCAGCTCGAGCGACACGGACTGCGGAGCCACTGCCTCGTCCACCTCGGCGCCGGCGGCACGGATGCCGGTCACCGTGGTCGTGATGCCGGAAGGGAAGATCTCGACCGGGTCGCCGACGCGGACGATGCCGCTGGCGATGCGCCCGGCGACCGCGCGGTAGTCGCGCAGGCGCTCCGCCTCCGCGGTGTCGGCGGCGACGTCAGGAGCGAGCCCGCCCTGCGGCCGCAGCACGAGCTGGATCGGCAGGCGCAGCGGCTCGAGCTCGCGGTCGAGGGCGTCGGCGCCGGGCAGCGTCTCGAGCAGCTCGAGCAGCGCCGGCCCGTCGTACCAGGGCGTGCGGTCGGAGCGGTCGACGATGTTGTCGCCCTCGAGCGCTGAGACCGGCAGCACGTGCAGGTCGTCGATGCCCAGCTCGGCCGCGACGGCGTGGGCCTGAGCCGAGACGTCGGCGAAGGCATCCGCCGCGAAGCCGATCAGGTCGATCTTGTTCACCGCGACGATGACGTGCGGCACGCGCAGCAGGGCGACCACCGCGAGGTGCCGCCGGGTCTGCTCGACGACGCCCTTGCGTGCGTCCACGAGGACCACGACCGCATCGGCCGTCGTCGCGCCCGTGACCATGTTGCGGGTGTACTGCACGTGGCCGGGGCAGTCGGCGAGCACGAACGAGCGGGCGCCGGTCGAGAAGTAGCGGTAGGCGACGTCGATCGTGATGCCCTGCTCGCGCTCGGCGCGCAGGCCGTCGGTGAGCAGCGCGAAGTCGAACTCGCCGTGCGCGAAGCCGCGGTCGGCGGAGGTGCGCGCGACCTGCTCGAGCTGGTCGGCGAGGATCGCCTTCGAGTCGTGCAGCAGGCGGCCCACGAGCGTGGACTTGCCGTCGTCGACCGAGCCGGCAGTCGCGAACCGGAACAGCGTCCCGGTCTGGGTCAGGGTCAGGGCCATCAGAAGTACCCGTCCTTCTTGCGGTCCTCCATGGCGGCCTCACTGAGGCGGTCGTCGGCGCGGGTCGCGCCACGCTCGGTGATGGTCGAGACCGCGACCTCGGCCACGATGTCGGCGAGGGATGCGGCATCCGATTCCACCGCTCCGGTGCAGCTCATGTCGCCCACCGTGCGATAGCGGACGGTCCGCACCTCGACGGTCTCGGTCTCGCGCGGCGGCGAGAACGGCCCGACCGGGCGCCACATGCCGTCGCGCTGGTACACCTCGCGCTCGTGGGCGAAGTACAGCGGCGGCAGTGCGATTCCCTCTCGCTCGATGTAGCGCCACACGTCGAGCTCGGTCCAGTTCGAGATCGGGAACGCGCGCACGTGCTGCCCGGGGGTGTGGCGCCCGTTGTACAGGCTCCACAGCTCGGGGCGCTGGTTGCGCGGATCCCATTGCCCGAACTCGTCGCGCAGCGAGATGATGCGCTCCTTGGCACGCGCTTTGTCTTCATCCCGGCGCGCACCGCCGAAGACGGCGTCGTGGCGGCCCGCGGCGATCGCGTCGAGAAGCGGCAGCGTCTGCAGCGGGTTGCGAGTGCCGTCGGCGCGCTCCTGCAGACGGCCGTCGTCGATGTAGTCCTGCACGCGGGCGACTTCGAGACGGATGCCGAGGCGCGCGACGGTCTCGTCGCGGAAGGCCAGCACCTCGGGGAAGTTGTGTCCGGTGTCGACGTGCAGCACCGGGAACGGCACGCGCCCGGGCGCGAACGCCTTGGTGGCCAGGTGCAGCACGACGACGGAGTCCTTGCCGCCCGAGAACAGCAGCACCGGCCGCTCGAACTCGGCGACCACCTCGCGGATGACGTGGATCGCCTCGGCCTCGAGCAGGTCGAGGGTCGACAGCCGCGTTTCGTCTCGCTTCGCTCGCTCGACGACGGGACCCGCGGCCGTTGAGCGGGCGAGGAACGAGCGAGGCGAAACGTCCTGAGTCGTGTCGAGAGTCATACGTGCAGCCCGCATTCGGTCTTCGAGAGCCCGGCCCAGCGGCCGGACCGGGGGTCTTCGCCGGGGGCGACCGGCTTGGTGCACGGCTCGCAGCCGATCGAGGGGTAGCCGTTCGAGACGAGCAGGTTGACCGGCACGTTGTGCTCGCCGGCGTAGTCGAGCAGGTGATCGAAGGTCCAGGCGGCGACGGGGTTGACCTTCACCAGCCCGTTGCGCTCGTCCCACGTGACCAGCGGCGTGTTCGTCCGGGTCGGCGCCTCTTCGCGGCGGACCCCCGTGAACCACACCTCGTAGCCGCCGAGCGCGTCCCTGAGGGGCCCGACCTTGCGGCGCTCGCAGCACAGCGCGGGGTCGCGGTCGTGCAGCTTGGCGCCGAACTCGGCGTCCTGCTGCGCCACGGTCTGCTCGGGCAGCACATCGACGATCCGCACGTCGAGCACGCGGCCCACTTCGTCGCGCGTGTACCGGGTCTCGGCGAAGTGGTAGCCCGTGTCGAGGAACAGCACGTCGACCCCGGGCAGCTGCTCGGCGACCAGGTGCGGCAGCGCGGCGTCGGCCATCGAGCACGCGACGGCCGCGGCATCCGATCCGAAGTTCCGGGCCACCCACGCGACGACCTCGGCGGGGGATGCCTCATGATCGGTCAGGCTGCCGAGCTCGAGGTTGCCCTGCTCGGCGAGGGCCTTGAGCTCTTCGCGCGACCGCTTGACGGTCACGCGGGGCGCGAGTGAGACGGTCACTGGAGGGCCTCCTCTTCGGCGCGGTGGGCCCATTCGGCGAAGGTCTCGTCGGCGGCGACGTCGCGGTCCGCGAGGAAGCGCCGCACGACCCGGTCGACGTAGTCGGCGATGCCGTCGGCGGCGACCTTCAGGCCGCGCACCGTGCGGCCGACGCCGGGGTCCTCGCGGTTCTGCGAAGCGAGCCCGCCGCCGAGGTGCACCTGGTAGCCGGGCACCTGCTCGCCGTCGATCGTGACGAGCTGACCCTTGAGCCCGATGTCGGCCGTCTGGATGCGGGCGCACGAGTTGGGGCATCCGTTCACGTGAAGCGAGATCGGATGCGGCAGCTCGAAGCTCTTCAGGCGCTCTTCGAGGTCGAGCACGGCCGCCGTCGCGTTGACCTTGGTCTCGACGATCGCGAGCTTGCAGAACTCGATGCCGGTGCACGCGATCGTGCCGCGGCGCAGCAGGCTGGGCCGGGCCTGCAGGCCGAGGGCGTCGAGCTCGGCGATGAGCGGCTCGACGTTCTCTTCCGGAACGTCGAGGATCACGAGTTTCTGGTGCGGCGTCGTGCGCAGCCGGGTCGATCCGTGCTTCTCGATCGCCTCGGCCAGCTTCGCGAGGGTCGGTCCCGAGACCCGGCCGACGATCGGGGTGACGCCGATGTAGAAGCGGCCGTCCTTCTGCCGGTGCACGCCGACGTGGTCGCCCTGCGACTTCGGCTTGGGTGCGGCTGGGCCGTCAGGCAGGGCGTAGCCGAGGTACTCGTCCTGCAGCACCTGCCGGAACTTCTCGACGCCCCACTCGGCGAGCAGGAACTTGAGGCGGGCCTTGTTGCGCAGTCGGCGGTAGCCGTAGTCCCGGAAGATCTGCGTGACGCCGTGCCAGGCATCCGCCACCTGATCCGGCCGGACGAACGCGCCCAGGCGCTCGCCGAGGCGCGGGGTAGTCGACAGCGCGCCGCCCACCCACAGGTCGTAGCCGAGACCGAGCTGCGGATGCTCCACCGCGACGAAGGCGACGTCGTTGATCTCGTGCACGACGTCCTGGCTGGGGTGCCCGGTGATGGCCGATTTGAATTTGCGGGGCAGGTTCGCCAGCGTCGGGTCGCCGATGAACCGCTCGCTGATCTCGTCGATCTGCGGCGTCGGGTCGAGCAGCTCGTCGGCGGCGATGCCCGCGACCGGCGAGCCGAGGATGACGCGCGGCACGTCGCCGCACGCCTCGGTCGTGCGCAGGCCGACCGCTTCGAGACGGCGCCAGATCTCGGGGACGTCTTCGACCCGGATCCAGTGCAGCTGGATGTTCTGGCGATCGGTGATGTCGGCGGTGTCGCGCCCGAAGTCGGTCGAGATGCCCGCGATCACACGCAGCTGCTCGGTGGTCAGCTGTCCGCCGTCGATGCGGACCCGCAGCATGAAGTACTCGTCCTCGAGTTCGTGCGGCTCGAGGGTCGCGGTGCGGCCGCCATCGATGCCGGGCTTGCGCTGCGTGTAGAGGCCCCACACGCGGAAGCGGCCGTGCAGATCGGTCGGGTCGATCGAGGCGAAGCCGCCCTTCGAGTAGATCTTCTCGATGCGGTCGCGCACGCTCAGTCCGTCGTCGACCTGCTTCCACTCCTCGTTGCCGTTGAGGGGCGTGGTGCCGTCGATCTTCCACTGGCCGTTGGGCTTGGACGAGGGGCGCGGCGGCCGCGCGGTCGCGCCACCCGGGCGCGTCGTGGCCGCCTCACGCCGCGGGGCGGGGCGGGGTTCGGTGTCGCTGATGGTCACGGTGGCCTCCGGATGACCCGGGCGTCCCCGGGCAGGACCCTATCGAGTCCATTCCGTGAGGCTAGAAGCGGCCACCTGTCTGACCTACCCGAGTGTCAAGGTGCGTTAACCGAGGTAACGCGGCGTCACACAGTTGCGACCAGCGGCGGTTGCTGGACGGCGTCCGAGAAATCCGGGGGTGGCCGCGTCAGCCGACACTGTTCCGTAACCGGTGGGCGATTCCAGATAGCGCTCGATACCGGTCGATCACGAGGTCGACCAGGCCTGCCGCGGGTTCGTCGTCGTCCAGCAGCGGCCGGGCGACGGGCGCCCCGCCGGCGAGGCGGGTCGCGAGGTCGTGGAAGTAGCCGGGCGCCAGCAGATAGTTCGCGACGACCACCCGCTCTGCCTGGGCTGCTGCCTGGGTGACCGCGACGTCGAGCCTCGGGTCGGCGGCCGCGAGGAAGCCGACGTCGACCCGCCGGCCGAGTCGTGCGCCCAGCATCCGTCCCACTTCCCGGCAGTCCTCGTTCGCGCGGTCGTCGCTCGAACCGGCGACCGCAAGCACGACAGCGTCATCGGGTGCGACCACGAGGGGCTCGAGCCGGGCGACCAACGCGTCGACGAGCCGCGGATCCGGACCCATCGCCGGCGCGATCGCGACGCCTTCACGCCCCGCGGTCTGCTTCTTCAGGTCGACGCGCACGTGGTACCCCGCCGACAGCAGCAGCGGCACGATCACAACGGGCTGGCCCAAAGGCAGGGCGTCGAGGGATGCCGCGACATCAGGCTGCTGCACATCCACATGCCCCAGTCGCACCGTGACGTCCGGCAGCCGCCGCGCGACAGCATCCACCAGTGCCGACACCGCCGCCTGCCCTTCGGCGGATGACGTGCCGTGCGAGATGGCAAGGAGGGCGGGCGTCGAAGTCACGCGCCCCATTGTGCCCGCCTCGTGTGGCGCGCGCGTTACGCGCCGCTCCCCGCACGCCGCTCCCCGGGCTCGGTGTCGGGTGAGTTTGAGGTTGAGAAACCACGCGGAGGTTGAGAAACCGCGAATCACGCGGTTTCTCAACCTCCATATGGTTTCTCAACCCCCAACCGGCGGTCGCCCCGGGCCGGGAAGGGACGGGACGGATGCCGCGGGTCAGGCGGCGCCGGCCTCCCGGCCTCGAGCGAACCCGGCGTCGAAGCCGCGCTCGTACGCGCCCTGCGCGTCGCGCTCGGCGCGGTCGTGGCGGTGGTGCGGGAAGCCGTGACCGCCGTGGGGGCCGTGGCCGTGGCATCCGTCACCGTGGGCATGCCCGGAGAACGGCTCGTCGCCGCGCTCGGCGGGCTGGCCCGGGCGACCGGGGGCGAAGCCGCGGTGGCGGTTCGGTCCCCAGCCGAAGCGGATCTCGGGGTTGAACGGCCGGCCGAAGCCCGGACCGCCGGGGAAGCCGCGGCCGAAGCCGGGACCGGGGCCGAACCCGTGGCCGAAGCCCTCGTTCTCGTCCCAGCCGAGCTCGCGGGCCATCGCCTCGAGTGAGCTCATGGTGGTGGCGAACGCGTCGGCGCCGACGGCGTCGACCAGGCGGGAGCGGATGCCGTCGACGATGCCGCCGATGCGCTCCTTCTCGGCGCGGCCGGCCTCGGTCAAGGTCCAGGTGCCGTCGCCGGCCTCTTCGACCCAGCCGCGGTCCTCGAGGGTCCGCAGGCGCTTGCCCTTGCGGGCGAGGCGCTCGCTGAGCCCGGGGGCGTCGACGTCGCCCGAGAGCACGTTGAGGATCATCCATTCGCGACGCGAGATGCCCTCGGCATCGAGCGCCTGGGCGAACTCTCGCGTCAGCAGTGCGTCGACGGCGCGCAGCCAGTAGCCGAGCGGTCGCTTGTCGGTGGGGAGGTGGTCGTTCTCGTTGTCTTCGTTCTCGGTGTTCATGACAAGTCCTTTCTGAGGCGGCGCGGAGGGCCGCCGGAGTTACATGTCGAAGTGCATGTACATGCAGTGTGACATGGAATCTGGATGCATGTCAACTCGCATGTAAATTGGAGCCATGCCCTCTCGCCCCGATGACCCCGCCGACGCCATCGCCGCCGCCCTGGCGCGTTTGAGAGGGCGCCGGATGCCGCGGCCACCGTGGAGCGAAGGCGTCATCCCGCCCGTGGACCCGGGGTTCGGCGGTCCCCACGGAGCCGGTCGCCACGGCGGTCCGCACGGTCATGGTCCGCACGGCGGGGGGCAGGGCGTCCCGCCGTGGGGCAGGGGGCACGGCGGCCCGCCCTGGGGAGCCCCGCGCATCGGCGGCCCGGCACGCATGAGGCTGCTCGAGGCGCTGGCGGCGGCATCCCACCCCCTCTCGGTGGGCGAGATCGCCGAAGCGGTCGGTGTCGACCAGCCGCGCGCCTCGCGACTCGTGCAGCAGTCGGTCGATCTCGACCTGGTGCGGCGCGAGGCGGACCCCGACGATGCGCGGCGCACGCGTGTGGCACTGACGGATGCCGGGGCCCGCCTGGTACGCGGGTTCCGGGGGGAGCGGCGCGAGGCGATCGACGCGGCGCTCGCCGCGTTCACCGACGACGAGCGCGCGGAGCTGGCCAGGTTGCTGACGAAGCTTGCAGATTCCTGGCCGCAGCGGTAGCCCCTATGGACGGGGTTGCTCGCTGGATACCGTGAACGGGTGACCGACGACGAATCACCTCCGTCCGAGACACACGAGACCACCGGCTCGACACCGGTGGCCCCGGCACTGCCGCCCGCCAGTCCTGCGGTGCAGCCTGCGCCGGGGCCCGGCATCCAGCGCTGGGTCTTCTGGCCCGCGGCCGCCGTCGTGCTTGCGTTCAGCGCCTTCGCGATCTTCGCGCCCCGGGCTGCGGAGGCGATGTTCGCCGCGATCCAGTCGACGATCGTCAACGCCTTCAACTGGTACTACGTCCTCATCGCGGCGTTCTTCGTGGCTTTCGCCCTCGTCATGGGGTTCTCGCGGTTCGGCGACATCAAGCTCGGTCGTGACGTCGACAAGCCCGAGTTCTCGGTCGGTGCATGGTTCTCGCTGCTGTTCGCGGCGGGCATGGGCATCGGCCTCGTCTTCTACGGGGTCAGCGAACCCCTGAGCCACTTCGTCGACCCCCGGCCGGGCGTCGAGGGCACGCCCGAGCAGCTCGCGCAGCAGGCGCTGACCCAGACGTACCTGCACTGGGGCGTGCAGGCATGGTCGATCTACGTCGTGGTCGGACTGGGCCTGGCCTACGCCATCCACCGTCGCGGCCGGCCGATCTCCATCCGGTGGACTCTCGAACCCGTCCTCGGGCGCAAGCGCGTCGAGGGTCCGTGGGGCCATGCGATCGACATCGTTGCGCTCGCGGGCACACTCTTCGGCGTGGCCACGTCGCTCGGCCTCGGTGTCCTGCAGATCAGCTCCGGACTGGAATCGGCCGGGCTCGGTGAACCGAGCGTGGGCATGCAGGTCGTCATCATCGGCGTCATCACGCTCTTCGTGCTGCTGTCGGTGCTGTCGGGCGTCACCAAGGGCATGAAGTGGCTCTCGTCGGCGAACCTCATCCTGGCCGGCCTGCTGCTGGCGTACATCCTGGTGTTCGGCCAGACCGAGTTCCTGCTGCGCGAATGGGTCCAGTCGATCGGTGGCTACATCCAGAACTACGTGGGCCTGTCGTTCACGGTGAGTGCGTTCCAAGGCGCCGAGGGCGAGGCCTGGCAGGCCGCGTGGACATCGTTCTACTGGGGCTGGTGGATCTCGTGGTCACCGTTCGTCGGCATCTTCATCGCACGCATCTCACGGGGGCGGACCGTTCGCGAGTTCGTCCTCGGCGTCATCATCGTGCCGACGATGCTCGGCATCCTGTGGTTCGCGGTGCTCGGCGGCTCGGCCCTGTACCTCGAGCTGAACGACCCCGGTTCGATGACGCTGCCCGATGGCACGGTCGACCTCGAGGGCTCGATCTTCCAGCTGCTGAGTCACTTTCCGGGCAGCGCCGTGCTGACGATCGGAGTGATCATCCTGATCGCGATCTTCTTCGTCACCTCGTCCGACTCCGGCGCGCTCGTCATGGGCATGATCGCGACCGGCGGCAATCAGGAGCCGGCGAAATGGGTCCGAACGTTCTTCACGCTCGTGACGGCGGTGCTCGCGACCGCGCTGCTGCTGACCGGCGGACTCACCGCACTGCAGACGGCGGCGATCACGATCGCACTGCCGTTCAGCGTCGTCATGCTGCTGATGTGCTGGTCGACCGTCGTGGCGTTCCGGCGTGAGCGGCGCGCGTACGAGCACGCGCGCCGCGACGCATTCGTGGAGCGCATCGGCGATTACTACGGGCTCGAGGTCGAGGAGCCGGATCAGCGGGGCGTGAAGTGGCCGCAGCTGCCGCGCTGGCTGCGGCATCCGCGCTGACCGACCTCCCGGCTCGGCTCGGGTGTCGTGAACTGTCGGTTCGGCGTGGGGCTCGCGGCGTGTCGTGACGCCTGAAGTGGTGGCCGGCGCGGTCAGGCCGACAGCTTCTCCTGAGATGCGCGCACCGGCAGCAGCAGCAGCAAGCCGACCAGCAGCACCAGCACGATCCCGAGGATGCCGTAGTACGCCTCCCCGGAGATGGCGACGAACAGGGCGAACATCGTCGGTGCGAGGAACGAGACGGCACGGCCGGTGGTGGCGTACAGCCCGAACACCTCGCCCTCGCGTCCCGGCGGGATGATGCGGGCGAGGAACGTGCGGGACGCCGACTGGGCGGGACCGACGAAGAGGCAGAGCGCAAGCCCGGCAGTCCAGAACACGATCTGCCCGCCGTCGTGGAGGAAGAAGACGAGCAGCCCCGAGATCACGAGCCCGATGAGCGCCGCGACGATCACCGGCTTCGCTCCGAGCCTGTCGTCGAGGGCGCCGACGGCGATCGTCGATACTCCGGCGACCACATTCGCGGCGATCGCGAAGATGATGACCTCGCCTGCCGAGAAGCCGAAGACGGATGCCGCGAGCACGCCGCCGAAGGTGAAGACGCCCGCGAGCCCGTCGCGGAAGACGGCGCTGGCGAGCAGGAACCACAGCGTGGGCCGGCTCTCGCGCCACAGTCGTGCGATATCCCGGCCGAGACGGCGATAGGACGCGAAGAATCCGACCTTCTCCCGCTTCACTCCGGCACCGCGATACTCGGGCACCGTGAACAGGACCGGGAGGGCGAACAGACCGAACCACAAGGCGGAGACGACCATCGCGAGTCGGACCGGCCACCCGTCGTCCTCGGGAACGCCGAACAGGCCCTGGATGAAGCCGAAGTACACGACGAGCAGCAGAACGATGCCGCCGACGTATCCCATGCCCCAGCCGAAGCCGCTGACCCGGCCGATCGAGCGCGGTGTCGACACCTGCGACAGCATGGCGTTGTAGTTGACGCCGGCGAACTCGAAGAACACGTTTCCCGCCGCGACCAGGAGCAGCCCGAGCCACAGGTAGCCGGGGTCGGGGGCGACGAACACCATCGCGGCGGTCAGGCCGACGACGATGTAGGTGTTGACGGCGAGCCACAGCTTGCGCCTGCCCGATGTGTCGGAGCGCTGCCCGGTGATCGGAGCGAGCAGGGCGATGAGCAGGCCCGCGCCAGCGAGCGCCCATCCCAGCTGCGCCTCGACGGCTCCGGCGGGCCCGAAGCTCGAACTGGTCAGGTACACAGTGAACACGAAGGTGGTCACGACGGCGTTGAACGCGGCGGATCCCCAGTCCCACAGACCCCATGCCAGCACCGCGCGCCGGCTCGTGCTGGCCGGTGCGGCCGGGTCGATCGCGGCGGCCAGTGCGTCGGTGGGCGTCACGGGCGAGAATCGGGGCGCGTCGGCCGGCGGACGAGACTCGGGCGAACTCATGTCGGTCACGGTATGACCCTTCGGTGAACGGCGGGTGCCGCCGGTGGCGCGCGCCGCCCCATCGCGACGCTCGGCCAGGCTACCCGGCCGCGGGGAGGCAATGGCGACCTGAGTCCTCGTGCGCGCCGGACCGACCGCACGCCAGAATGGGGCCAACGTCGTCTGTCGGAGAGGCCCGATGCCTGCAGCCCCTCGCGTGCGCTCAGCGCTCTCGTACTCGCTCGATCGCGCGCTTGTGGTCATTGCGATGGTGTGCGGTGCGCTGACGATCACCGAGATCGCGCTGTTCCCGTTCGATCGCTCGGACCGCGTGCTGCTGTGGAGCGTGGTGGTCATCTTCGTGATCTACGTCGTGGCCGGTCTCATCGCGTGGAAGCGGCGCCCGAGCAACGGGATGGGGGCCTTGATCCTCATGGCGGGCATGACCGTGTATGTCGGCAGTATCGCCAACACCGGCGTTCCCCTCCTGGAGGCCATCGGCGCGATCGGCGCCACCCTCGTCATTCCCGCCGTGGCCCACTTGCTGCTCGCTTTTCCGGTCGGCCGGCTTCCCGACCGCACGTCGCGCGTGCTGGTCGCGGCGGTGTACGCGACGGCACTCGTGCTGCAGGCGCCGAAGTATCTGCTCAATCCGGACGGCCCCTATCCGCCTTTCGCGATCGCGGACCTTCCTGAGGCGGCGGCGTTCCTCGGGCTGCTGCAGACGATCGCCGGCACCTCGATCCTCGTGCTGATCGCCGGAGTCCTGTGGGGACGGCTTCGCCGAGCGGATGTCGCGCATCGGCGTGTTCTGATCCCGCTCTTCTCGTACGGCATCTTCACCGTGCTCTTCATGCCGCTGATCGCGATCGCGCTCGATCGCGTGTTCCACATCGATCCGGACGTGCGCGCGTTCCTGCAGTTCGCGGCGATCGGAGGCATCCCGATCGCCTTCGTCCTCGGCATGCTGCGCGGAGGGTTCGCGCGCACCGCCGAGCTGGAGGAGCTGGGGACCTGGCTGGGTGCCGCCGACACCGGCGTGGACTCCCTCACCACCGCGCTCGCCCGCACGCTGGGCGACCCTTCGCTGCGGCTGTACATCGGCGCGACGTCAGAGGACCCGTCCGCCCTGCACCGCTTCGCACCGTATGCCGACACCCGTCCCGAGTCCTTGCACCGCAGAAGCGAGCCGATCGAACTGGAAGGCCGCACGATCGGCCACATCGAGTACGACGCGGCGCTCGTGACCGACCGGGAGCTCGTGCAGACGGCGGGACGGATCGTGGCGCTCGCGGCCGAGCGACAGAGACTCACCACCGAACTCCTCGCGAGCCAGCGGGCGCTCGTGCGCTCGCGTGAACGCATCGTCGAGGCCGCGGATCTCGAGCGTCGCCGCATCGCGCGCGACCTTCACGACGGCCTGCAGGTGAAGCTGGTGCTCCTCGCGCTCGAGGCTCAGCAGATGGCGACGGCGACCCCGGCGACGGTCGGTCCGCGCGCCACGCGCCTTCGTCAGGACATCGACGCGGCAGCCGCAGAGGTCCGGACCCTCGTACGCGATCTCGTCCCGGCGGCGCTCATCGAGCGCGGTCTGGCGGCGGCGGCGGAGGATCTCTCAGATCGGATGCCGATCTCGACCGAGTTCGAGTCGCACGTGGGCGACGCGATCGGCGACCTCGTGCAGACGACCACGTACTTCGTCCTCGCGGAAGCGCTCGCGAACGTGGTCAAGCACGCGGGAGCGTCTGTCGCGCGGGTCCGTCTGGTGCAGCGCGACGGCTGGCTGCGCCTCGACGTTGAGGACGACGGCGCCGGGGGAGCATCGCTCGAGGGCGGAACCGGGCTGCGGGGCCTCGCCGACCGCGTCGAGGCCATCGGAGGCCGCCTGTCGATTTCGAGTCCACGAGGAAAGGGGACCCACGTATGGGCGGAACTGCCGTGCGCGTCGTCATAGCCGAGGACGAGGCGCTGATCCGCCGAGGCCTCCAGCTCGTTCTGCAGGAAGGGGGCTACGACGTGGTTGCCGCGGTGGGGGACGCGCAGGAGATGAGGGATGCCGTGACCGACGAGGCCCCCGGACTCGTCGTCACCGACATCCGGATGCCGCCCACGCACACCGACGAGGGTCTGGTCGCCGCCTTGCGCATCCGCCGTGAGCACCCAGGGATCGCCGTGGTGGTCCTGTCGCAGCACGTGCAGCGCCGCTACGCCAAGGACCTCCTGGCGGAGGGGACAGGCCGTGTCGGCTACCTCTTGAAGCAGCGCATCGCCGACGTCGAGACCTTTCTCGCCGACCTGGCCCGCGTGGCCGACGGGGGGACGGCACTGGATCCTGACGTCGTGTCGGTGATGCTGGGCAAGGCGCGTCACTCCGAGGCGGCCGTGAGCAGTCTCACCCCGCGTCAGCAGGAGGTGCTGTCGCTCGTCGCCGAGGGGCGCAGCAACGCGAGCATCGCCGCCAAGCTCTTCCTCACGGAGAAAGCCGTCGTGCAGCACGTATCGCGCATCTACGACGCGCTCGGGCTTCCGCTCGCCGCAGACACCCACCGCCGGGTGCAGGCGGTCATCCGGTACCTGAACCGCGAGTGAGGCATCCGCTCTCCTGCACCGCGCACGAAAGAGGCGCCCGCCTGCCGGCGGACGCCTCTTGCATCGGATCGACGATCAGCGCGATCGTGAGCCGGTGCGCCGCGTCAGACGCGCGAAGACCAGCAGCAGCGCTCCCGAGAGCACCGCGGCGGCGGAGATCCACACCGAGCCCGACACATCGCCGCCGCCGGTGGTCGCAAGCACCCCGGACCCGCTGCTCTTCGCCCCGCTCGGATCGAGCCCTGCGAGCGCCGGGTCGACCGGTGCCGGCGTCACGGGAGGTTCGGCCCCGGTGCCGCCTCCGGGAGACCCGGCGATCGGACGAGTGTGGGAGGTCAGCGTTCCGGGAACCGTGCTGTCCGGCACGGTGAACGTGCCGTTCGCGACGCGGTACCAGGTGCCGTCGACCTCGAAGAGGAAGTCTCCGCTGATCCTGCGGTACGCGGGCGCGAACTCGAACCAGCCCTCCTCCTTCGCGGGCACCTTCATGGTGGCGATCCACTTCTTGTCGACCTCGTTCGTCTCCTCCCAGCCGTACGCGAACTTGATCGTGGCCTTGAAGATCTCGAGCACGTTCGCCTGCGCGCTGATCGAGACGTCGATCGAGTTCGTGATCGACCGACCCGTCGCGTAGTAGAACTCGTACTCCGCCTCTTCATCGCCGGCGTTGGCGTAAGGGGGTCCGAGCGGCGTCCCCGGCGGGAGGTACGCCTCGTTCGTGGCAGGCACGAAATAGCAGGCGTCTGCGGGGTCACCGCATCCTTCCGACATCAGGTCGCGTGCTTCCAGCGGCCCGAGCGTCTGGATGGGTGCCGTGCGAATCGTGAAGTCGACCCGGTAGTCGCCGTTGCCGTTCACCGTGGTCGTGGCCATGTCGCAGAGGTAGGGCGACTCGGTGACCGCGGACGCTCCCTGGAGCGGGTCGCCGTCGAAGATCTGGCACGTGTAGTCCCAGTTGAACTCGACCCCGCGCCAGTTCGACGCCATCCCGGACACCCAGAACCGGGTCGGCACGCCGCTGTCGTAGATGCGGTAGGAGAAGTACCCCGAGGCGTTGGCGTCGGACTCGCCGTTGCGGCGGAACGCAGCCCAATCGAGGGTTGCGCCCGGTTCGATCGTGTTGAAGGGCCCTTGCTCGGCCGGGTCCGAAGGGAACCAGCGCCCGTCGACGATGAAGCGGGTGGTCGGTGACTCGAGATGTCCGTCGCCGAGCATGACGGTGCCCTGCGGCGAGATCGCGCCGCGCGCCGTCGCCCAGTTCAGTGACGAGATCGTGAACGTCTCGTTGATCACTCGGATGGGGTCGTCGGCGAACACATCATCGAGATGACTCGAAAAGCAGCGGTAGGGCGAGGCGCTCTCCTGATCGAGCACGGTGCCGCCCGCCTCGGGGTCTCCGAGGAACACCTCGCAGGAGCTCGTGTACGTGCCCACGATGTTCGTGACCTGCGTCGAGACCCTGACCCAATAGTCCGTCGTCTTGTCGAAGTCGACGATGCGGCCGATCATGTGCGAGCGCAGCTCGGACGAGCCGAGCCCGCCCAGCGTCCACGTCGCGGACGACGATGTGCTCGAGGGGCCGGGCTCGGCGTGGGGGCCTGGGCTGACGGGCGCGTCGTCCGCGCGGAAGCCGTATCGAATGGACTGCAGGTGCAGGTCGCCCGCGATCGCGACGGTCGTCGCGGTGGCGTACTCGCCCTCGATGGCCGAAGCCGGCACGGCGACCACGATGCTCGTGGCCACGATGCTTGTGGCCACGACAGAGGCGCCGATCGCACCCGACATGACGCGGGACCATCGGCGCGGACGCCTGGTTTGAGAATCAGTCATGTGTCGACGCTAGGAACCGGCCGCGGGATCACGCGAGCGACTCAGGTCGCCACCCGGGTCCTGACGCGCGATCGCGTGTGGACTCAGGTCGTCAATCCGGCCCATCTTCGTGACAACACGCACGATCCGCCCCTAGCGTTCGTCCATGAGCATGTCACCGGGGAGACTGTTCGCCGACGAGCTCCACGACGAGTTCGGCACGTGGATGCTGGGGTACACACCGTTCGGCGGCGGCGACTGGGGTGAAGTCGCCGCCGTCGCAGCGGCGGTGGGCGAGGGCGACGACGGGGACTTCTTCGACGCCTGGGTGGCGGCGGGGGATCGGGTGAGAGCGGATGCCGATGCTGCGGTAGCCGCCGGACGCCCGGGGGCGTCCGACCTGTACCTGCGGGCGAGTGCGTTCTACGCCAGTTCCTACCACCCGCTGTACGGCACGCCCGTGGACCCCCGGCTGCTCGACGGCTTTCGCCGGCAGATCGACGCTTTCGATACCGGTCTCGCCCTGCGAGGCATCCGTCCCTCCTCCGTGGCGGTGGATGATGCGCAGGTGCCGGTGTATCTCATCCCCGCGTTCGGCCATGAGACCGAGGTGCGGCCGCTGCTGATCCTCGTCAACGGCTACGACGCGACGGTCACCGACTCCTACTTCGCCTCGGCAGTCGCTGCGCTCCGCCGCGGGTACCACTGCCTGCTCTTCGACGGTCCGGGTCAGGGTGCCGTGCTCTACGAGCAGGGCGTGCCGATGCGGCCGGACTGGGAGGTCGTCGTCTCGGCGGTCATCGATCACGCCCTCACATCTCCGCTGGTCGACCCCGAACGGATCGCGGTCAGCGGCTGGAGTCTCGGCGGGTATCTCGCACCGCGAGCGGCCTCGGGCGACCCGAGGATCGCGGCGTGCATCGCCGACCCCGGTCAGCAGGACCTCGGGGCGGGGCTGTCGGTGTTCGCCCGGCGACTCGGTGCGACGGAGGAAGAGGCGAGAGACCTCTCCGGGCTCGACGACGACACCGTCGGCAGGCTCATGAAGGCGATCGAGCAGGACCGCAAGCTGCATTGGTCGATCATCCAACGCGGTTTCTGGGTCAACGGCGTCGCCGATTTCAAGGCGTTCCTCGCCCGCACGGCGGAGTATCGCATCGAGCGTGTCGGCGACATCCGCTGCCCGGTCCTGCTGACCCATGCCGAGAACGATCCGATCGCCGGCGGGGTCCCGGCCTTCGCGGAGGCGCTGAGCGACGTCACCGTCCTGCCGTTCACCGCCGCAGAGGGCGCCGGCGGTCACTGCGAGATGATGAACCGCTCGTTGCTGAACCGGCGGGTGCTCGACTGGCTGGATGACACGTTCGCACGAACTTGAGTCGAGTCATATCAAGTTCATTTGACACCTTCGCAGGGGCGAGAGTAGGGTTGAGTCATCGCGGCTCACCTTTGTGAGCGCGAGCTGACTTCCCGCAAACCCTGGGCCGAGGCATCCGTCTCGCCCCTGAGAAGGAGAGAAATCACATGGCACGTGCTGTTGGAATCGACCTCGGTACGACCAACTCGGTCGTGAGCGTCCTCGAGGGTGGCGAGCCCAAGGTCATCGCCAATGCCGAGGGCTTCCGCACGACCCCGTCGGTGGTCGCGTTCACCAAGGACGGCGAGGTGCTCGTCGGCGAGACCGCCAAGCGCCAGGCCGTCACCAACGTCGACCGCACCGTCTCGTCGGTCAAGCGCCACATGGGCACCGACTGGGGCTTCGACGTCGACGGCAAGAAGTGGACGCCGCAGGAGATCTCTGCGCGCATCCTCCAGAAGCTCAAGCGCGACGCCGAGCAGTACCTCGGTGACACGGTGACGGATGCCGTCATCACCGTCCCCGCGTACTTCAACGACGCGGAGCGTCAGGCCACCAAGGAGGCCGGTGAGATCGCGGGCCTGAACGTCCTGCGCATCATCAACGAGCCCACTGCCGCCGCTCTGGCGTACGGCCTCGACAAGGGCAAGGAGGACGAGCTCATCCTCGTCTTCGACCTCGGTGGCGGAACCTTCGACGTCTCGCTGCTCGAGGTGGGCAAGGACGACGACTTCTCGACGATCCAGGTGCGCTCCACCGCCGGTGACAACCGCCTCGGCGGTGACGACTGGGACCAGCGGCTGGTCGACTACTTCATCAAGCAGTTCAAGGACACCACCGGTGTCGACGTCTCGGGCGACAAGATCGCGCTGCAGCGTCTCAAGGAGGCCGCCGAGCAGGCGAAGAAGGAGCTGTCGTCGTCGACCTCGACGAGCGTCAACCTCCCGTACCTGTCGCTGACCGACTCGGGCCCGGTGTCGCTGAGCGAGACCATCACGCGAGCCAAGTTCGAGGACCTCACCAAGGACCTGCTCGACCGCACCAAGAAGCCGTTCGAGGACGTCATCCGCGAGGCCGGCATCAAGGTGGCCGACATCGACCACGTCGTCCTCGTCGGCGGCTCGACTCGCATGCCCGCGGTGTCGGAGCTGGTGCAGCGCGAGGCCGGTAAGGAGCCCAACAAGGGCGTCAACCCGGACGAGGTCGTCGCCGTCGGCGCCGCCCTCCAAGCCGGTGTCCTCAAGGGCGAGCGCAAGGACGTGCTGCTCATCGACGTCACCCCCCTGAGCCTCGGCATCGAGACCAAGGGTGGCATCATGACCAAGCTCATCGAGCGCAACACCGCCATCCCGACCAAGCGCTCCGAGACCTTCACGACCGCCGACGACAACCAGCCGTCGGTCGCGATCCAGGTCTTCCAGGGCGAGCGCGAGTTCACCCGCGACAACAAGCCGCTGGGCACCTTCGAGCTCACCGGCATCGCCCCGGCGCCCCGCGGCATCCCGCAGGTCGAGGTCACCTTCGACATCGATGCGAACGGCATCGTCCACGTCTCGGCGAAGGACAAGGGCACCGGCAAGGAGCAGTCGATGACCATCACCGGCGGCTCGTCGCTGCCCAAGGAGGACATCGAGCGCATGGTGCGTGAGGCTGAGGAGCACGCCGCCGACGACAAGAAGCGTCGCGAGGCCGCCGAGGTGCGCAACCAGGCCGAGACCCTGTCGTACTCGATCGAGAAGCTCATCAAGGACAACGACGACAAGCTTCCCGAGAACGTCAAGACCGAGGTCCAGGCCGACGTCGACGCACTCAAGTCGGCGCTCGCGGGTGACGACGACGAGGCCGTGAAGACGGCGTTCGACAAGCTCAGCCAGAGCCAGGGCAAGCTCGGCGAGGCGATCTACTCCGCCGGTCAGGCCTCGCAGGCGGCGCCGGATGCCGCAGCCGACGAATCGGCCGACGGCTCGCAGCCGACGAACCCCGATGAGGACGTCGTCGACGCCGAGGTCGTCGAAGACGAAGACGAGACCGAGAAGAAGTAGCCATGGCCGACAAGGACTTCGACGAGAACGAGGTCCCCGGTGGCGAGGACCCGGAAGCGCAGGCTTCCGGGTCCGACCCGCAGGAGGGCCAGGAGGACGCCGGCGACAGCGGCGCCGAGGGCGAAGAGCTCACGGTGGACGACATCCTCGGGGCGTCGCAGAACGCCGACGCCGCGGCCGAGGACGCCGTACTGGCCGACCTCGAGTCGCAGCTGCTGAACGACCTCAAGCGCCTGCAGGCCGAGTACGCCAACTACCGCCGCCGTACGGAGGAGCAGCGCGAGCTCGAGATCGAGCGCGCCCAGGGTGCGGTCGCGAAGGGGCTGCTGCCCGTGCTGGACGACCTCGACCGTGCCGAGAAGCACGGCGATCTCGAGGAGGGCTCGCCCTTCACCGCGATCGCCGAGAAGCTGCGCGGCGTCGCCGAGAAGATGGGACTTCGCACCTATGGTGCCGCGGGCGAGCTGTTCGACCCGCAGCAGCACGAGGCGATCTTCCAGGCGCCGACTCCTGGTGTGACCGAGCCGACGATCCTCGAGGTCGTCGAGATCGGCTACCGTCTCGGCTCGGTCGAACTGCGGCCCGCGAAGGTCGTCGTCGCCGTGCCGGCCGAGTAGCACCGGGAGGACATGCATGGCCAGTCAGGACTGGTTCGACAAGGACTTCTACTCGGTGCTCGGCGTCTCGAAGGACGTCTCCGACGCCGACCTGAAGAAGACGTACCGCAAGCTCGCCCGTAAGTACCACCCCGATTCGAATCCGGGTGACGCTGCGGCCGAGGCCAAGTTCAAGGAGATCAGCGAGGCGTACTCGGTGCTCTCCGACGCGGAGCAGCGCAAGGAGTACGACCAGATCCGGGCGATGGGCTCGGGGGCGCGCTTCACGGCCGGGGGCGCCGGTGGCGCCGGCGGCTTCGAAGACGTCTTCAGCATGTTCAACCAGGGCCGCGGCGCGCGCTACCAGTCAGCCGAGGACTTCGACGACATCTTCGCGATGTTCAACCAGCAGCAGGGCGGCGCCGGCTTCGGATCGGGCCGGTTCGGTCAGCCGACGGGCGGGTTCCGCGGCTACGGCGGTCCCACCCGCGGCGCGGACGTCACGGCGCGCACCACGATCGACTTCATCACTGCCACCAAGGGCGAGACGATCACACTGCAGGGCGAGGACGGCAAGCCGTTCAAAGTCAAGATCCCTGCGGGCGTCTCGGACGGGCAGAAGATCCGTCTGCGCGGCCGCGGCCGCCCCTCGCCGGACGGTGGCGAGAACGGAGACGTCGTCGTGCAGGTCGCAGTGCGCCCCCACCCGGTCTTCACGCGTGAGGGGCTCAACCTGCGGGTCGTGGTCCCGGTGACCTTCACCGAGGCCGCGCTGGGCGCCACCATCGAGGTGCCGACCCTCGGCGGCGACCCCGTGAAGCTGCGGGTGGCGCCGGGGACGCCGTCAGGGCGCGTGCTGCGTGTCAAGGGCCGTGGCGTGCAGACCCAGAAGGGCACCGGAGATCTGCTGGCCGAGGTGCAGGTCGCGGTGCCGTCGCACCTCGACGAGGCTGCACGGGAGGCGCTCCAGCGCTTCCACGACCTGGAGCCCAAGGAGAATCCGCGTGCCGACCTCATGAGTAAGGCGAGGGGCTGACACGCCCGCTCGTTGAGCGAGCGAAGCGAGACGAGACGCGATAGACCGGAGGCGAGGTGGTGACCATGGGCGAGCAGCACGAGATCGACGACGAGACCCCGATCTTCGCGATCGCGGTCGCCGCCGAGCTCTCGGGCATGCACCCGCAGACCCTCCGGCAGTACGACAGGCTGGGCCTCGTCGTCCCCGCGCGCACGCAGGGCGGCTCTCGCCGCTACTCGCTGCGCCATGTCGCGCAGCTGCGCGAGGTGGCTCGGATGTCGGCCGACGGCATCGGCCTCCCCGCCATCGCCCGCATCCTCGAGCTCGAGGACCGCGTGCGCGAACTCCATGGGCGGGTGCACGACCTCGAGGAGCGCGTGCGCGCTGAGCTCGAGAAGCGCCCGGGGGCGCGCGTCTTCGCGGCGGGATCGACCGGGGCGGTCGTGACCTTGCGTCACGGGACTCGTGTGCGCCGTGCCACGGAGCTCGTGGTGTGGCGTCCGCGGCACCCCCTCCCTGCGGCCCCTGAGGCCGAAGCGGACGACGACGACACCGCGTGACCGGGCCCAGCGCCGCCATGGGGTGAAGGACCGGGTGAAATTCGTGAGAAGGTTCTCAGAATCCCGGTAGGAACGATTCAAGAGTGCGCCGTCATCTCGGCGTCGCACTCGTGACGTTCCCAGGGGGGAAATCTTGAGTCGTCTCTTCGTGCCCAGAATCTCGGCCGGTTCCACATCCAAGCGACGGTCTGCAGGACGCCGCATCTCATCCGTCTCGGTGGTCACGACGACCGTCGCAGCGCTCATGATGGCTCTCCTGCCCGCAACGGCCGCTCAGGCGGCGACGGTCTACGAGCTCGCCGCACGGTGGGTGGACGGAACTCCGGCGTCGGTCAAGAGCGGCGACGTCGTGACCGGGCTGTGGCATCTGAATCTGAACGATGACGCGGCCGCACCCGTGAACGACCCCGTCGACAATGTCACCGCCACGCTCGTGGCGCAGAACGGCCGCTTCGCCTCCATTCCGAACATGTGCGCGACCACGGGCGTGGATCCCGTGTCGACCATCTCGCCGGACGGCCGCACCCTGGTCTGCAACCTCGGCACCCAGACCGAGGGCACCGCGGTCGCCATTCAGGCGCCGATCACCGTGGACGGCCCGACCGGGTCGCAGGTATCGGCGGCCGGCACGATCGGCGATCAGGCGGCGGCACTGGATCCGATCGAGATCACGAACGAGTTCTCGATGGACATCCGCTGGGGAACCGGCGCGGCCTATGTCGCCAGCGGGGCGAACTATTTCGAGACGAGCTACGAGTGGACCCTCAGCAAGGGGCTCGGCAGCGATGCGGGACCCCAGACGATCACGTATGACCTGACCATCGCCTCGCCCCAGGGTGGGGCGATCCAGATCGCGCCACAGGGATGCACGCCCTACGACATGAACATCGCATCCGATGGGCACCCGTGGTCTGGTGGCAGCCATCCGTCCACCCACATGACGTCGTTCGTCGGAAGCTGCTCGGTCGCGCAGACGGGCCCGAACACGTTCCAGATGACACTGAACGGGATCGACTACGACCCGGCGAACATCCCGACTCGGGACTCCGCCGGCAACCTGCTGCCGACCGACCAGGTGGCGCTGGCATCCGGATCGCTCTTCGTCCGGACGTTCAACGTCCCGGGCGGTTCGACGACTGTCACCTCCAGCGCCCCCGTGTACACGTCGGTGACCGGGCTGACCGCGCAGGACGACCCGTCCAACAACAGCGAGACCAAGACATGGCAGCCGCTGGGCACCTACTCCTCCGGCTGGGGCCGCGGTTACACCGGCAGCGGCGGCACGACGTGGGATGACACTTATCGCGTCGCGGCCGGGACTCTCGTCGGGCAGTACCTCGATACCGGGTGGCAGCGCTGGGCCCACCGAGACGACAGCCTGCTCGTCGGCATGTGCGCGCCTTTCGACACACGCCACGTCACTCTCGAGGCCTTCTACTGGGGAACTCCACTCGGTGGCGTCCCCGGCGCGCCTTTCGAGTACTACACCGGAACGAGCCCGAACCTCGATCCGGCGAGCCCCGGCTACAACCCCAGTGCCTTCGACTGCGCCCCCTCGGCGGGGTGGAGCACGACACCGCCGGCGAATCTTGCCGACGTCAAGGCGGTCCGCGTCGTCATGACGCAGGGGCAGGCCGAGGCACACGTCGATGACCCCAGCATCACGCCGGTCGCCAACCTGCGGATCCGTCCGGGCACGCCCGCGGGCACTGAGGTGTGGAGCTTCTTCTCGGGCATCCACGACGCGCCGGTCCCCAACTCGTGGACCGGCCCCGACTACGCCGGCTGCATCACCAACACACCGGGCTGGCGGTATCCGTGCACGACGGGGTTCCGTGACGTCCTGCGGATCGTCGACGCGGCTCCGGCCATCGCGAAGTCGGTCGATCGCAGCGCCGTGACCCCGGGTGTCCCCGCGACCTTCACACTCACCTACGCCGCCAACGGCGCCGGACAGGTTCCGCCTACCGTTGACGGCTATCAGATCGCCGACACCCTGCCGGTCGGGATGACCTACGTGCCCGGCTCGGCGTCGCCCGCCCCGACGGTGACGACCGACCTGCAGGGCCGTCAGGTGCTCAGCTGGACCCTGAACGGCGTCGCGACCAACACGCAGAACGCGCTCACCTATCAGGCGATCGCCGATGCATCCGTGACCCCCGGCCAGGCGCTCGTCAACACCGCGACCGCGGCATACGGTGGCGTCGTGACGGCCCCTGTCGCCGCGCAGGTGACAGTCAGCACCGACGGCTACACGAGTATCGCCAAGGTTGCGGACACGCCGTTCATCCCGAACCTCGCGGGCGACGGGGCGGGCGAGGGATCGTGGACGGTGACGCTGCGATCGTTCGATCCGCTGCCGCAGGCGTTCACCGACACGATCGACATCCTCCCGTACGTCGGCGACGGCCGCGGCACGAGCTTCGCCGGCTCGTATGAGCTCACCGAGGTGCAGGCCGCGGCAGGCGCCACGGTCTATTACACGACGGCCGACCCGGCCACCCTCACCGATGACCCGGCCGATCCGTCGAACGGCGCGGCAGGTGATCCCACGGGCGGCACGGCAGGCTGGTCGACGACCTTCACTCCGGATGCGACAGCGGTGCGTGTGATCGGTCCCGAGCTCCCGGCCGGTGCGACGCAGGCCTTCACGGTCCACGTCGCCACCGACGGCGTCGAGGGTGGCGACACCCTCGTGAACCGTGCACAGGCGCGCGCAGAGCACACCGAACTCGTGATGCGCACATCCGCGTCGATGACGGTGGCGAACTACTACTCGGCGACGCTGAAGAAGTACGTGCAGGATGCCGAGGGCAACTGGCGCGACGCCAACACGGTCGAGGACTACCCGACGTACCGGGTCGGCGACGAGGTGCCGTACCGGATCGTGATCGAGAACACCGGTCAGGGCACGCTGACGGACCTCGAGGTCACGGACTCGTTGTTCCCGGAGGGCTCGTTCACGGTGGACGAGCTGGCACCGGGAGCGTCCGAGACGCACGAGTTCACCGTCACGATGACCGGCGGCGGCAGTGTGGTCAACACCGCCTGCGGGTCGGCGGCGATCCCGTCCGACTCGGGCGTGGCGCCGACGATCAACTGTGATCCGGCAGGCGCCGACGTCGTGAACTACTCCGTCGCGAAGTCGTCGGACCCGGTGTCGGGCACGGTGCTCCACCCGGGTGATGAGGTCATCTACACGGTGACGGTCACTCAGGAGGGCGCAGCGCCCGCGCAGGCGCTCTTCTCCGACGATCTGTCCGAGGTGCTCGACGACGCCGACCTGACGTCCGGGCCGACCGCCTCGACCGGTACCGCGGCGATCACGGATGGCGTGCTGTCGTGGAACGGCACGGTGCCCGTCGACGGAGTGGCGACGGTGTCCTACACCGTGACGATCAAGGACTCCGCGGCTCTTGCCGAGGGCGGCAGCTACTTCCTCGAGAACGGGGTGACGAGTCCGGGCTGCCCGGAGACAGGATGTCCCCCGGTCGAGCACACGATCGCTGACTACTCGGTGGTGAAGACGTCGGATCCGGTGGATGGGTCGAATGTCGACGAGGGTGACTCGATCGAGTACACCCTCACCATCTCGCAACACGGTGAGGCTACGTACCTCGGTGCCTCGCTGGTGGATGACCTGAGCGACGTGCTGGACGATGCGACGTGGAACTCGGACGAGACGGCGACGGGCGGCACGCTGTCGTTCGATGCCGCGACGGAGATGCTGTCGTGGTCGGGTGATCTCGCGGTGGGCGAGGTGGTGACCCTCACCTACTCGGTCACGGTCACCGGGGACGGCGACACCCACTTGCACAACGTGGTCTCAAGCGAGGGCTGCGTGTCGCAGGAGGTGTGTGAGACCGAGCACTACACGGCCTCGTACACGACCGTGAAGACCAGTGACCCGGCATCCGGTTCCGATGTGCAGATCGGCGACGTGATCGAGTACACGGTGACCGTGACGCAGTCGGGTCTGGGCCGTGTGGTGGGTCAGTTCTTCAACGACGATCTGGCCAACGTGCTGGATGACGCGACGTTCAACAACGACATCGTGGCCTCGGCGGGCACGTTCACTTACGAGAACGGCGTGATCGCGTGGACGGGCGACCTCGGTCCTGGCGATGTGGCGACGGTGACGTATTCGGTGACGGTGACCGCTGCCGGTGACACGCTGATCGGCAACACGGTGCAGTCGCCGGGCTGCGAGTCGGCCGCGGACTGCGAGACCGAGCATCAGACCGGCCGCTACGAGACGGTGAAGACGTCGGACCCGGTGTCGGGTTCGGATGTGCAGATCGGTGACACGGTCGAGTACACCGTCACCGTCAGCCAGGTGGGTGAGGCGGCCGTGGAGGATGCGTCGTTCACCGATGATCTGACCGCCGTGCTGGATGACGCGACGTGGAACGACGACCTCGCCGAGAGCGCGGGGACGGCGGATTACACGGAACCGACCGTCACGTGGAGCGGTGATCTCGCGGTGGATGCCGTGGTCACGGTGACCTACTCGGTCACCGTGACCGGGGCGGGCGACATGACGCTGACCAACGTCGTGACCAGCGACGGCTGTGTCGATGCCGCCGCCTGCACCACGACGCACCAGACGGGGGCGTACACCGTGGCCAAATCGTCCGACCCTGAATCCGGGACGGACGTGGCCGTGGGCTCCACCATCACCTACACGGTGACCGTGGAGCAGTACGGGCCCGGGGCCGTGACCGACGCGTCGTTCGACGACGACCTCTCGGCCGTGCTCGACGACGCGACATGGAGCGACGACCTCGCCGCCACGGCGGGAACGGCGACCTTCGACCCGGATGCCGAGATCGTGGAGTGGGCCGGTGACCTCGCGGTGGGCGGCAGCGTGACGGTGACCTACTCGGTGACCGTCACCGGGGACGGCGACATGACGCTCGCCAACGTGGTGACGCCGGGTGAGAACGGCGAGTGCGAGCTCGACTCCAGCGGGGATCCCCTGTGCGAGACGACGCATGAGACGGGCCGGTTCGAGTACTCGAAGATGGCGGACCCCATTCACAACAGCGACGTGCAGGCCGGCGACATCATCACCTACACCCTCACCGTGGTGCAGACCGGACCGGCAGCGGTTGCCGCCTCCGTCGCCGACGACCTGACGGACGTGCTCGATGACGCCACGTACAACGGCGACGTCGCAGCAACCTCCGGGACAGCCGTCGTGGACGGCAGCGCGCTGTCGTGGAGCGGCGATCTCGCCCCCGGCGACGAGGTGGCGATCACCTATTCGGTGACCGTGACCGGAGCGGGCAACACCACCCTGGCGAACGTGGTCACCACGACCTCGCCGGCGGGGGAGTGCGTCACAGCGGAGGACGGCACCGAGGAGTGCCGCACGATCCACAAGACCGGCGGCTATGTCTACGCCAAGACGGCGGATCCGGCATCGGGAACCACCGTCCGTGCGGGTGACACCGTGACCTACACCGTCACCGTCACCCAGCGAGGCGAGGGCGCTGTCACCGACGCGATCGTCACCGACGACCTGTCCGGAGTGCTCGACGACGCGACATGGAACGACGACGCCGCTGCGACGAGCGGGACGGTCGCGCGCGCGGGCAGCACGCTCACCTGGACCGGCGACCTGTCGGTGGGCCAGACCGTGACGGTCACGTACTCGGTGCACGTGACCGCGACGGGGCCCGCGCAGCTGCGCAACGTGGTGACCAGCCCCGACGAGCGGGCGATCTGCGACCCCGACGGTGTCTGCCTGACCCAGCACGAAGTGCCCGCACCGCCGCCAGGACTGGCGGTCACCGGTGGCACGATCGCGTGGACCAGCGCGGGACTCGCCGGACTGCTGCTGCTGATCGGAGCGGCCGCGTTGATGATTCACCACCGTCGGCGTCTCCCGACGGCGTCGGACGGGGTGAGCCGGTGACCTGATTCGCCTGGGATCGGGCCGGGTCGCTGTGCCCCGCCTTCGCGAAGGCGGGGCGCAGCGACGATCCGGTGGGGGCCGGACATGCAGAGCACCCCGGCGCGCGCCTCGTGCGTCTGGGGACTGACAGAATGGCTGGGCTGGGGCCTGACGAAGGAATGTGTTCGAAGTGTGGCTGACCCAGCGGCTCGATGTCGGAGTGCCGAGAGTGCCCGGCGACGTCATCTCCCGGCCGAGAGTGCTCGAACTCCTGGATCAGGGTGCGCCGCTCACCGTGCTGCGAGGCGCGTGCGGCGCCGGTAAGACGGTCGTGCTCCGCGCGTGGGCGCATCGGGGCCTTCAAGATGGATCGCGCCTCGTGTGGATCACCGCAACCACCGACCGAGCCGACAGCGCGGGGCTGGCGGGCATGATCCTGCAACGTCTTGGCGGCGCCGATGACCACGATCTCGATATCCCAGCCGGCTGGCATGCGGTGCGGAATGTCCTCGCCGACCTGGAAGAACCGGTGACGATCGTCCTCGACGACGCGGCGATCCTCGAGCGAAACGCGCTCGCGGAACTATGCGAGACCGTCGCCGCAATCCCGCGGCTTCGTGTAGTCGCCGCCTCCAATCGCCAGACCGTGCTCGACTCCGACGGCATGGCGCTGCTGGTGGACCGCTCCGTCATCGGGCCGCTCGAGCTGATGTTCGACGAGGAAGAGGTCCGGCGCGCGCTCGACGTCGACGCCGCGCTGGCACGCAAGATCCTCAGTGCGACGAACGGCTTCCCCGCGATCATCCACGCCATGGCGCGACATCGTGCGCACGGAAGCGAAGAGCCGTTGGCCGACGCCGCAATCGAGACCGTCGCCGAGTACATGAGGATCCGGATCGCGCGATCCGGGTACGATCCCGAACTCATCTCGGCGTTTCTCAAGGTGAGCTTCGCCGATGCCGTGGACGTGCCGCTCGCACGCGACCTCGCGGGAGACGCCCGGGTCGAGAGCTTCCTCGATGACGCCGAGACCTACGGCTTCGGATCATGGTCGGGGCAGGGCTCCGGGCGCATGTTCCGATTCGCGCCTTTCGCGCGGCAGCTCCTGCGGCGCGAGCTGGAGCGGCGTCATGGAACCGAGCTTCCCGAGCTCCGGCGCACCTATGCCGAGTGGGCACTCGCCCACGGCAGGCCGATGGTGGCGCTCCGAGTCGCCGTCGACGGCGGCGATCTTCCGCTGGCTCGTCGGGTCGTGATGGCGTCGTGGTACGAGCTGCTGAACCATGGCATGGGCGTGCGCGCCATCCTCGGACCGATCCCGCTGGCACGCCTGCGTGAAGAGCCCCTTCTCGTGATGCTCCTGGCGATCTGCTACAACGGTGTGCGCGTGAGGCGCGTCCGCGGTCTGCAGCTCTTCCGCGTCGCGGTCTCGGCGGCGAACTCGCAGCGCTCCGATCTCGACACGGCCGACCGCCTCTTCATCTGGGTTGCAGAGAGCGTGGCGCTCCGCGTCCTCGGCATGCACGAGCGTGCGGCCACCGTCGCGGTGCGCGCGCTGCGCCTGCTGGTCGATACCCCGGAGGATCAGCAGGAGACGTATGCCGGGCAGGTGCCGCTGCTGTGCGCACAGCTGGGTATCTCGCTCTACTACGGCGGCAGCAAGCGGCAGGCGATCGAATGCTTCGCCTACGGCGCCGCCCTCGCGGCGGCCGGAGTCCACGAGCACGCGCTCAGCAATCTCGCCATGCTCAGCGGCATCCACGCTCTGGACGGTGACCTTCCCGAGGCGAGACACTACGTCCAACTCATCCGCGACGGCGGGTGGGGGCCGCGGTCTCTCGACGGCTATCGGGGCACGTTCTATCGGGTCGCCGAAGCGCTTCTGGCGCTGGAGGACGGTGACACCGAGCGGGCGGCTGAACAGGTCACGGCGTTCGAGGCGGAGCGTGCGACGAACGAGCATTGGCTCACGATGGCTGTTGTGGAGATGCTGGTCTCGCTCCGGCTCGACCGCCCGGCGATGGCGTCGGCGCGCCTGGAGTCCTTCGTGCAGCTGCGCGGGCGTGAGGGGCACGGAACGAGCGCGCGACGGGTGCTCAGTCGTCCCCGTGCCATCCTCCATCTCGCTCAGGGAAACACCGAAGCCGCCAAGGCGGTCCTCCAGAAGGACGCACCCGAAGACCGCTCCGAGACACTGATCGAACGAGCCCGGATCGCACTGGTGGACGACCGGCCGCGCGACACGCTCCGCATCCTCAGCCAGTCCCTCACCCGCCCGACCACCGCGAGGGTCCGTGCCGAGGCCTCCTCCCTGCGCGCGGCTGCCCTGCTCCGCACGGGGAACGATGTGGCCGCCGACCAGGAGGCGAGGCAGCTGGGCGCGCTGCTGGACGATCGGGAGCTCACGCTGCCGTTGGCCCTCTTGCCCCCGATGGACGGGCAGGCCGTGTGGGCGCTGCTGCACGACCGAGACCTCTCCGCCATCGGGCCCGTCGAATCCGCCCTGCCCCACTCGACCGCGCGGCCCGCGCTGACGGAGCGGGAGCTGATCGTGCTTCGCGCCCTTCCCTCGGGCAAACCGCTGACGGCGATCGCGACCGACCTCGGCGTCTCTCCCAACACGGTGAAGACGCAGGTCAAGAGCGTCTACCGCAAGCTCGGCGTCGCAGGACGCGAGGAGGCAGTCGCGGCCGCTGTGTCACGACACCTTCTCTTCGATCACGGTTGACCTGGGGGAGCGCCCCGTGGGCGTACGGTCGTGGGTGTGACGACAACGAGAGCCGAGGGGCGGCGAACAGGGCCACGGGTGCCGACCCGCGCGATCCTGATCTGTGCCGCATTCGCCGCGCTGCAGACTCTGATCTTCTTCGCCGTGGTACCGGTCACGACCGCGCTGGCCGTCGCAGCGCCGCCCGCGTACGCGGTGGTCGCCGGCATCCATAGTCTCCTTCCCTTCACGGCCCGGCTGGTGACGGGTGTTCCGGGGACCGCGACGATCACGGCGCTGATCACCGGCGTGCTCACGGCGGCGTTCTCGCCGATCGGGCTGCTCGCGGCCGTCCCGATGCTGACGGCGGGGATCGTCTTCGACGTCGCGCTGCTCCGGCGTCGCGGACACGGACCCATGCCGCTCTGGCGCGTGATGATCGGTGCCGTCGCCGCAGGCATCGCCCTGTTCCTCGTCTCGCTGCCGGTCTTCTCGAGCGAGCACCTCGTGCCGCCCATCCTGGCGGCCACCGTGGCCGGCCGGATCCTCGGTGAGGCAGCCGCCGCGCTCGTGGCGTTCACGCTGACGCGCGCGCTCGCCCGCGGCGGTCTGGTGCGCCACGCCCCACCCGTGGAGCGCATGCGCCCGCCCGAGTGAAGCTGTCAGCTCAGCGGCGGGGCGGGTTGCGTGGGGAGCCCGCAGCCGCGATCGCACGGCGATGAACTGGCTGAAATCGATTTCTACTTTCGTGCTCGTCGACGTAGGGTGGCACCGACGATCGAGGAGGATCATGTCCACCGCACGCTCTCGAGTTCGCGTCGCTGCTGTCGTGGCATCCGCTTCTCTCGCCGTGGCGATCACGGCGTGCTCTGGGGGACCGCCGGTCGTCCCCGACGTCGACGCCGACCAGGACAAGCCATTCGTCCTGGCGGACGTGTCGAACCTCACTGAGATCGCACAACTCACCGGCCCAGGCGCGATGAACGATACCGAGGCCGCCGCTGTCGCCGGAACCGACCTCGGTTCGATGACCAACCTGGGCGACCGCACCTACTTCTTCTTCGGCGACACATTCGGACAGCGCGATCCGGAATCGATCGGCGGGCAGGGCGGCATCTGGCGCTCGAACGTGTCGGCGTGGACCACCGATGAAGATCCGGCCGACGGCATCACGTTCGGCGGGTGGGCGCCGGTCGACGACCTCGGCTGGGCGGAGGCGCTCGTCGAGGGCGACCACGATCCGAACGACGGAGAGGGAGAGGTCACCAAGATCCCGACGCACGGCTTCGCGATCGGCGACACGCTCTACATCTCGTACATGTCGGTGTCGTACTGGGGTGAGCCGGGTGCGTGGGACGCCAACTATGCGGGGCTCGCGAAGTCGACCGACCAGGGCGAGACGTGGACGGCCTTGGACGGTCCGCGATGGCCGGGGGATTCGAACTTCGTTCAGGTCGCGCCGATGATCGTGTCGGACGGCGGGGACGAGTACGTGTACTTCTGGACGATCCCTTCTGGGCGGTTCGGAGGCGTCGCGCTCATGCGCGTTCCGGCGGCCGAGGAGTCGGTGGAAGACCTCTCGGCCTATTCGTACTTCGCAGGCACCGGTGCCGACGGAGCGCCGATCTGGTCCACCGCCATGGCTGATGCCGAGCTCGTGGTCGATGGCACGATCGGCGAGCTCTCGGTGATGTTCTCCGAGCACCTGGATCGATGGCTGATGACGTACTCCGACGACGGGAACGCGTACATCCGCGAGGGCATCACGCCGTGGGGGCCCTGGAACGAACCGATCCTGCTCGTCTCGAGCATGGACTATCCCGGCCTCTACTCGCCGTACCTGAACCCGAAGTACGTCTCCGACGACGGCCGCACGATCTTCTTCACGCTGTCCTTGTGGGAGCCGTACAACGTGTTCTGGTTCTCCGTCGAGCTCGATCGCTCGGAATGACGAACGCCGCACAGCTGTTCGTCGTTGCGCTTGAAATCGATTTCGCCTAATCTGGCCCCAGACGAGATCAGCGGCGATCCGCGAGGGCTGTGGATAGCGCCGGATCGGATCAGACCGGGCTCCATGACCGGCACAGCTCCGGACTCATCGAAGAGTCGTGTTCCTGAGGAGGGACGAACAAATGCACAAGAGAAACAGCAGGCTTGCGCTCGCCGTCTTGGCGGCCGCAACCGTAGGCGTGATGGTCGCTGGCTGCAGCGCGGGCGGAGGGGACACCACCGAGGACGGCGTCACGACGATTCAGTTCTGGCATCGCACGTTCACTCCCGTGGAGAACGAGTGGTACGCCGATATCGTCAAGGACTTCAATGAGTCGCAGGACGAGATCAAGGTCGTCGCCACCGAGGTCCCGGGAGACGCCTGGGATCAGAAGATGAAGGCGGCCCAGGCCGCCGGCAAAGCCCCAGACGTCTACACGCACCCGGGTTCGATCCAGGATGCCGTCAACGCGGGCCAGTTGCACGAACTGAACGGCATCGTCTCGGACGAAGCGCTCGGCGAGATCATCGACTCCGCGCTTCCGGTATCGGCGATCGACGACACGTACTATGCCTACCCGCTGCTGCTCGAGCCGCAGGCCGTGCTGTTCTGGAACAAGGAGATGCTGTCTGCCGCGGGGCTCGATCCCGAAGTGGGCCCGGCCACGTGGAGCGAGTTGCTCGACATGTGCGCGCAGATTCAGCCGACCCTCGCTGAGGGCCAGTACTGCATCTCGCCGGCGACGGACGCCGTGACCTTCGCGTGGTCGTCGGTCGGACAGCAGTTCAACTTCTCGGGGCACACCGCGCTGACGTCCGACTGGACCGCGCCTGACATCGACAACGCGGGCTATCGCGAGCTGATGGCCAGCTACCAGACGTTGTGGAACGAGGACTACATGCCGAAGCAGGCGCTCGCCGCCTACGTCGAAGGCAAGGACTTCGGTGAGGAGAAGGTCGCGTTCAAGGTATCGGGTTCGTGGATGATGTCGGAGATCGGCTCGGATTTCCCCGACCTTCTCGGCAGCACCGGCATCGGAGCGTTTCCCGACGCGGACTCGGCCGAGGGTGACACAGCGACGACGCTCGGCAACTTCAAGTGGGTCGTGGACGCGAAGTCGAAGAACGCCGAGGCGGCGGGTGCGTTCCTCGAGTGGGCGATCGCGGGTGACGCCGAGAACCTCGTGCCGTTCTTCGTCGACACGCAGTTCACCAAGGTCCCGGTCCGTGAGTCTGTCCAGGAGGCCGTCGCCGCAGACCCGGCGGCGAGCGAGGCTCCCTGGTCGGGCATCATCGTCAACGACATCGCGCCCACGGCAATCCCCGAGCCGACGTACCCGTGGGACGTCTCGCTCGCCGTCGGCACCGCGATGGAGTCGGTCATGAAGGGAGCGGCCTCGGTCGACGACGCGATCAAGACGGCGGAGGATGCCATCAACACGGTCATCCAGCGCGACGATCTGCCCAGCAAGGCGCCGAAGTCCTAGCGATGATCAGTTACCGGGGGTCGGGCGCGCCCGACCCCCGGTGACTCGGGGACCACAGTGAGGTGAGGGAATGACCGCGACGCAGACGATGATGACCGAGACGGAGGCGATGATCCTCCCCGGCGGCAAGCGCGGCAAGCGCGACAGGCGCAGCCGCGACCGCTACCGCTTCCGGGATGGGAGGATCGCGTACCTGCTCATCCTTCCCGCAGTAGTGCTGCTCGGGATCTTCGTGATCTGGCCGGCCGTCTACGCCGCGTATCTGTCGTTCCAGGATTGGAGCTTCTACAAGGATCCGGAGTTCGTCGCCTGGCGCAACTACATCAACGTGATGAGCGATCCACTCTTCTGGGCGGCGATCGGGCGCGGCTTCGCATTCGTCGTGATGACCGTCCCGCCGATGCTCGTCCTCGCATTCTTCTTCGCGAGCCTCGTTGTGAGCGTGTCGCGTCGCTTCGCCGGCGTGCTGAAGGTCAGCATCTACATCCCGACGATCATCTCCACGGTGATCACTTCGATCATCTTCGTACTGATCTACAACTACTCGGGTGGCCTGCTGAACGCCATGTTCGCCGGATTCGGCATCGATCCGATCGCGTGGATCGGCGACCCCGCCTGGGCGCTTCTCGCGATCGCGGTTCCCGCCGTATGGCTCGGCATCGGCCTCACATCGCTCATCATGGTCGCCGGCATGGTCGACATCCCGAACGAGTACTACGAGGCCGCGGCGATGGAGGGCGCCAATTGGTGGCAGAAGACGTTCTTCATCACGCTGCCCCAGTTGAAGAACATCCTCCTGTACCTGCTGATCACGGGCTTCGTCGCCGCGATCCAGCAGTTCGAGCTGCCCCTCGTCATGACCAACGGCGGGCCGTTGGATTCCACGACACTCCCCAACCTGTTCATCTTCAACCACTTCCGCAACGACATCAACGTCGGGTACTCGATCGCCGCTGCGCTGCTGCTGTTCGTCGTGCTCGGGACGGTGTCGGCGCTGGTGTTCCGATTCGTCAACTCCGAGAGGCTGGTGGACTGACATGGCGGTCGCACTCGAGATCCCCGTGGCTCGGCGCCCCCACCGCGATGCACTCTGGTGGCTGTACGGGATCGGCAAGGCGCTCGCCGGCGCCGCTTTCATCCTCGCGGCGCTCTTCCCGCTCGCGTGGATGGTGATAGCCGGCTTCAAATCGAAGACCGAGGTCATCCAGACACCGTTCCAGTTCTTCCCCGAAGTCTGGCTGTGGGAGAACTACGCGCAGATCCTCGCCGACCCGACGTTCACGCGGACGATGCTCTGGACGTTCCTCGGGGCCGTGCTCTTCACTCTGCTCGCTCTCACGGTCAACTCGCTCGCCGCGTACGCCTTCGCGCGCCTCGACTTCCGATTCAAGCGCACACTGTGGGTCCTCGTCATCACGACGATGTTCATCCCGGGCATGACGATTCTTCTGACGAGCTTCATCGTCGTGACGAACCTGCAGATGCTCGACACGCTTGCGGTGCTCGTCATCCCGGGCGCTGCCAGCGCCGGGATGATCTTCTTCATCCGGCAGTTCTACCTCAGCGTCCCGGCAAGCCTGGAGGAAGCGGCGATGCTCGACGGCTGCGGGCGGGTGCGCATCTTCACGCACCTCTTCCTGCCTCTTTCGAAGCCCCCGTTCGTCGTCATGGGGATCACCGCGTTCCTCGCGTACTGGAACTCGTACGTGTGGCCGATCCTGACGATCACGACGCCTGAGCAGTTCGTCGTGCAGCAGTACCTCGCGACGTTCCGCTCGGAGCGCAGCACCGAGCTGGGCATCCTGATGGCCGGGTCGGTCCTCGCCGCCGCACCCGTCATCATCCTGTTCCTCATCTTCCAGCGCCAGATCATCGGAAACATCAAGATGGCCGGCCTCAAATGACGACGTGCGCCTGAACATTCTCACCTGAAATCGATGCCGCCTCCTGTCGGTGTTGTTGGGGTCGGACCCGAGGCTGCGACGCGGACGAAGTCGCGTCAACGGCTGAATATCAGTCAGACGCTCGATCCGGAATACAGACCCGCAGGTTCTTGTGCTTGAAATCGATTTCGTTTAACCTGCTCCTCAGGGCTACTCACACGCGTGTGTGCGTACCCCGATCTCGAACATCGCGCACGCCAAGGAGGGCGTATGACTCGGTTCGGCAAGCGACTGATCTCAACCGTCGCGATTTCGGCGCTCTGTATGGTCGCGGCGGTCGCGGGCGTCGGCCCCGCCGCCGCGACGTCCGCAACATCGCCGGCGGTGGTCGTCTCGAAGATGACCGGGCCGGTGTCCACGAGCAACACACCCGCGACATGGGGCGTGTACTCGACCGATCTCGGCGTCATGTGGGACAACGGCGCCGGCACGATCCTCGCCGCTTTCGGAGACACCTTCGGCAACGCGTGGACGCCACCCGGTGGCAACGGCAACGACTGGCGGAGCCAGGTGCTGCTGCGCAGCACCGACACGAACCTCGCCGACGGCATGTCGTTCTCCAGCGCGGCCACGGACGCCCCCGGTCACGCGAAGGAGCTCATCCCGAGCAAGAAGATCGACAACGACGAGATGACGGTCATCCCGACCGCCGGCGTCTCGGTCGGGTCGCGCCAGTACATGGCGTACATGTCGGTGCGGCACTGGGGCGTCCCCAACACGTGGGACACCAACTACGCGGCGATCGCGTACTCGGATGACAACGGACAGACCTGGGTCACAGCCGGCGGACCGCGGTGGGACAACCCCGGCGGAACCAACAACTTCCAGATGGCCGCGTTCGTGCGGGACGGCGGGTACGTGTACATGTTCGGAACACCGAACGGCCGGCTCGGCGCCGCTCGGCTCGCACGGGTGCCTGAGGCGTCCGTGCTGACGAAGTCCGCCTACACGTACTGGACCGGATCGGGTTGGTCCGCGTCGGAGTCCGCTGCCGTGGACGTCGTCTCGGGACCGGTCGCGGAGCTTTCGGTGCAGAAGAACGCCTACACGGGCGGCTGGGTCATGACCTATATGCAGGGCAGCGACATCGTGCTGCGAAGCGCCAGCGGACCGACCGCTTCGTGGAGCGTTCCGCAGGTCATTGCGAGTTCGGCAGACTACCCCGGGCTCTACGGAGGTTTCATCCACCCGTGGTCGTCGGGTTCGAACCTGTACTTCGCACTCTCGCAGTGGAACCCGTACAACGTCTATCTCATGCGCGTGGGGCTCACCCCGTCGGGTGGCGTCGACAAGCCCAACCTCGTCGCGGATCCGAGCTTCGAGCGACAGACGAGTGGCACCGCGAGCTCGCCGTGGGCGTGTACCGGCAACTGCGGCGTCGACAACGGGATGTGGTCGGTCTCCGGCGACCGCAACGGCTTCGTCCGTTATAACTCCGGTTGGCACGACATCCACCAGACAGTCAGCGTGAGTCCGAACACGGCGTACACGGTCACGGGCTGGATACGGACCTCGGCAAACAACGACAACGGATTCTTCGGCGTACGCGACGTCGGCGGGCCACCGATCGCCGAGGTCAACTTCCAGGCCGTCGGCGCCTGGACGAGGTACACCGTCACATTCCAGAGCGGGAACCGCACGGCGGTGGAGCTGTTCACCGGCGCCTGGACCGACAACGGCGACATGTGGGTGCAGGTCGACGACTATTCGCTCACGCGGTCCTAGCTCCCCAGGCGACAGTCCCGCAATCACACACAGAGGAGAGAAGCAATGAGGCAATCGCTCACGAGGATAGGGTTCGCCGCTCTGGCGGCGGGAGGTCTCCTGACAGTCGCCGCCTGCAGCGGCGGCGCCCCCGCAGACGACAACGCGTCGGGAGTGACCGTGGAGTTCTGGCAGAACCAGTTCTCCGAGGAGGACAACGCCTGGTACAAGGAGGCAGTCGCCGCCTTCAACGACTCGCAGGACGAGATCACCGTCAAGCTCACCGTCGTGCCGGGCGATGCCTGGGACCAGAAGCTCAAGGCGGCACAGGCCGCCGGAAACGCTCCTGATATGTACACGATGAACTACTCGTCGGTGCCGATGAAGGCGCGCAACGAGCAGATCGCGCCGATCACCGAATACATCGACGCGGAGGCGTGGGCAGATCTCGACCCCCGGTTCCTCGAGGCTGTCACAGTCGAGGATGAGCAGTACGCCTACCCACTGCTCTTCGAGCCCAGCGCGCTGTTGTTCTACCGCACCGACCTGTTCGAAGCCGCGGGTCTCGATCCGGCGACTCCGCCGCAGACGTGGGACGAACTGCTCGACGCGGGTGCCGCGTTGAAGGAGGCCGACCCCGACGTCGTGCCCTTCCAGCTCGCGCAGACCGCCGTCGAGTTGTCATGGTCGACGTGGGGCGCGCAGTTCGGTACCGCGGGGCACCTGCCCATCTCGGACGACTGGTCAGAATCGCTGGCAGCCGACCCGGCCTACCAGCCGCTCTTCGAGTTCTACCGCGACCTATACGCCGACGGCATCCTCGCCAAGCAGCCGTTGTCGGGCTACGGCGACGCCGCCCCGCTGGGCGAGGGGAAGCTCGCGATGATGGCGAACGGCTCGTGGGGCATCAGCCTGCTGCTGAACGACTACCTCGACATGATCGAGAAGCTTGCGATCGCGCCGATGCCCACGGTCGATGGCGATGCGACGCGGGCCACCTCGACGCTGGGTGGTTGGACGATCGGCGTCGACGCGAGGTCGGAGCACGTCGAAGAGGCAGCCGCCGCCATCTCGTTCATGCTGGCTGAAGACACCGCGATCCCGAAGGATTACTTCGTCAAGACGAAGTTCACCAAGCTGTCTCCGCGCACTTCGCTCGCGGCGGAGCTTGCAGAGGATCCCGGCGTGTCGATCAATCCGTTCTACGACGTGCTCGTCGGCTCGACCGAGACCGCCATTCTCGAGCCGACGTACGACTGGCAGGTGAGTCTGGCGTTCGGGACAGCCCTCGAGAAGGCCATGCGGGGTGACGACATCGCTGCGGCGATGGATGAGGCGGATGCCACGATCACCAAGCTCATCGGCGATCTCGGTCTGCCGGAGCAACTGCAATGAGAGAGGACCGGCCCATGCGACGAGGTCTGAGAACGACGGCTCTCGCGGCGATCGGCGTGATCGCCGTCGGGGCGATGGTGCCGGCGGGCGCGTCGGCGGCTTCGCCCGACCCGGCGTCGTCTGCCCTGGCGGTGGCGCCACCGGACCACTCCCCGGCGGTGCTCGTCGAGAAGATGACCGGACCCAAGTCGCTGAGTGCGACCGACACCCGCTGGCGAGTCACCGGCACCGATCTCGGCATCATGTGGGACAACGGGCACGGCGAGATCCTGACCGCATTCGGCGACACGTTCGGCGACTGGGGCGGGCCCGGCGGCGGGGGCGGGGACTGGCGCTCGAACGTGCTGCTGCGCAGTACCGACGCCGACCTCTCCGACGGCATGAGCTTCGACTCCGCGGTGGAGGACGCGCCTGGCCATGCCGGCGAGATCATCCCGTCGCTCAAGATCAACGGCCAGGAGATGACGACGATCCCGACCGCGGGCATCGCGGTGGGGGAGCGTCAGTACCTCGCGTTCATGTCGGTGCGCCAGTGGGGCCTGCCGGGCGAGTGGGACACGAACTTCAGCCGAATCGCCTACTCCGACGACAACGGCGAGACGTGGAACTCGACCGACGGCCCGGAGTGGACGAACACCGCCGACGGGCAGCATCCGTTCCAGATGGTGGCCTTCGAACGTCACGACGGGTACGTCTACATGTTCGGCACGCCCAATGGGCGGCTCGGCGCGGCGCACGTCGCCCGCGTGCCCGAGGCGCAGGTGCTCGACAAGTCGGCGTACTCCTACTGGAACGGCTCATCGTGGGTGCTCGGCGACGACACCGCGGCGGCGCCGATCGTGCCGCCGAACGTCGCCGAGCTCTCGGTGCAGTACAGCGAGCACACCGGCGGGTGGCTGATGACCTACCTCGACGAGAACCTCGACATCGTGCTGCGCACCGCGGCGTCGCCGGAGGGACCGTGGAGCGAGCGGCAGCGGCTCGCCAGCTTCGCCGACTACCCCGGACTGTACGGGGGCTACATGCACCCGTGGTCGGAGGACGGCGATCTCTACTTCGCGCTGTCGCAGTGGGACCCGTACAACGTCTACCTCATGCGCGCCGCGATCGATGAGGACGGCACGGTCGTGAACCCCAACCTCATCCAGAACGGCGGTTTCGAGCGAGCTGTCGACGGCACGATGCCGGCACCGTGGGCATGCACCGGCAACTGTGGCATCGACACCAACCACGCGTGGGCGCACGGCGGGTCGAAGCAGGGCTGGATGCGCTCCAACGTCGGCTGGATCGACATCCACCAGGATGTCGCGGTCGAACCGAACACCACCTACACGCTGACGGGATTCGTCGTGACCGGAGGAACTCCGGCCGAGGGAGCGATCGGAGTGCGCGAGCTCGGCGCCGGCGCGGCGACCGTCGCCGAGGCATCCTTCGAGGGGGTCGGCGCGTACACGCGCTTCGAGGTCACGTTCCACAGCGGCGACCGCACCCAGGTGCAGGCGTTCGTCGGTAGCCACTTGAACGGCGATCGCTGGGTGCAGATCGACGACCTGTCCCTCGTCAAGGCGAGGGAGCAGCTGCCCGGTCTGTCGGTGTCTGTGGTCTCGGACCCCGCTGCTGGCAGCGAGGTGGTTCGCGAAGACGTCGTGACCTACACGGTGGCGGCTTCGACCGACAGCGCCACGAGTGAGGCCGTAGACCTCGCGATCGACCTCACCGGGCTCGTGGACGACGCGACCCTCGACGGCGCGTCGGTGACGTCGTCGATCGGTGCGCCGGTGCTCGACGGTTCGACGCTGCGGTGGACGGGCGCCATCCCCGCGGGCGAGACGCTCACCGTCTCGTTCGCGGCGACCGTGCGACGCGACGCCTCCCGCACCGACTCGCAGCTGATCGTGACGACGGATGCCTCGGCGGAGCGCGCGATCCTCACGTCGTGCGACGGCTGCGAATCGACGCTGACGGCGGTGCACTACGACCCGCGCCCGCCCCGGCCCGAGTTCCCCGACAAGCCGGGCAAGCCCGACAAGCCCGGTAAGCCGGGCAAGCCCGGCACCGTCTGAGCCCGCCTGTCGGCCGGCTCGCGTGAGCCGGCCGGCCGGCGGCACGACGAGACGCGAGCCGTCGTAAATCGACGCCTGCGCGCGCTCGAGACGACCATGTGAGACGGTTCGCCACAGACGTGGAGCGCGCCGAAGGCGCCGCCGACACTCAGCCGAGGTCGGCTTGGACCAGCCACACCTCGAGCTCGGCGATGGACGTGTACCGAAGCGGACCACCGGGCTCCCCGACGAGCCGCACGCCGTCGGCGCACACCTCGGCGAAGTCGAAGACGTACTCGTGCTCCTCGAGCGCCGTGAAGTCGTTCCGATATGGCGGAGCGACGGATGCCTCTACCGCCCGCCACTCTCCGTCCACTCGCACCTCGACGCGCGGTCCGTCGGCGAACCAGCCGCCCATAGAGTCCTGGCCGCCGGGCACGGTCACGATGCGGTCGAAGCGCCGCGGCGACGGCCACTGGTATCCCCACACGTCCTCGCCGGAGCCTGGCCCGCGGCTCGAGTCCTCCACGAGGTCGCGGCGACCGTCGTTCAAGACCGACGTCTGCCCGTCTGCCACGCGAGAGACAAGCGGCCACGTGTCGGGCGACAGCGCGAGGTTGCCGCCGGTGTCCGGGGCGACGGCATCCGTTCCCGGGTCGAAGCGCACACGGCGCAGACCGAAGGTGTACGCGCGGCCGCCCCTGGAGGTCGCGCCGAAGAACCAGTTGCTCTGCAGCCACAGGTCGCGCCCGTCGGCCGAGAGGAACTTCGACGGCATCGTCGGTGTGTAGCCGCCGTGCTTCGCGAGCGGCGACCGCGGACCCTGCCACGGGAAGTGCCCGTAGTCGGCCGAGTGCAGATGCCGCCACGGACCCCACGGCGCGGCCGCCTCGTAGAACTCGTGCGTGTACTCGCTCCACGACGAGCACAGATAGCGCCCGAGGCCGGGATTCCAGACGACGCCGCCCTGCGCGATCGCGGTGAACCCGGAGCGCCCGCCGTACGGAGCGGGATCGGGGTAGAGAATCCGCTCGTCCTCGAGAACGGGCGACTTCTCGCCGATGTCGTAGCTCCAGCGCGGCATCCCGTCACCATCTCGTCCGGTGAAGAACACCCACTCGGAGCGGTCCTGCACGGATGCCGCGGGCACCCGCGCCAGGAACAGCGCCGTGGGGTCCGGCACGATTCGCGTGAAGGAGGTGCGCCAATTCCCATCGATCCCGTACGCGTACACCCAGGGGCTGCCGCCGTTCGAACGGCCGAGGTCGAGGAACATCACGGTCGTGAAGACGTGGTCGACGAAGAGGGGCTCGGTCGGCCACGTCCATGTGCGCCCGTAGTCCGTCGACCGCACGATCGTCGCGGTGGGCGCCTCGTCGAAGATGCCGGGTTCGTCGCCGCAGCGCAGATCCTGCACGGCAAGATACAGCTCATCGCGGCCGTCTCCGTCGCCGTCGACCGCCACCATGCCCGTCGGCTTGCGGTTGAACCGCGGCGCGTCCCACGTCGGCGCCACCTCGTCGCCCGCCGCCAGGGGCGCGCCGGCCAGCCCGGTCTGCGGCATCCCATCCACGCGGCCGACGAGGATGTCGTGCCAGCCGTGAGGTGAGAACCCCGTGCCGTCACCGGCCGCGGTGTACAGGGCGCCGTCGTCAGCCCACGCCGACGGCCACAGGTCTCCGTCGCCGTCGGCCCACACCGAGTTCGCCTGATCGACGTGCGCGACGCGCAGTCGAAGAGGCGCGGCGTCCGGATTCACCGGCACGCCGTCGACGAACCGGAGCGCGGCAGTCATCGACTGCTGAGCTCTCTACGAACCCATTCCTCCACCAGCCGCGCCGACTGTGCGGGCGTGAGCAGATCGGTGTCGATGATCTCCGCGTCCCACTGCGGATCGCCTGGCCGGCGGCGCGTCCATCGCGCCCACTGCATCGGAACGCTGCTCGGGACCTGGACGACCTCGGGCGCATGCGCGGGGTCGAGCGTGTGCGCGCGGAACCATTCGCCAAACCGGGCGTGGTGCACGATCGACGCTGGATCCTCGCCGCGACGCAGCAGGCGTGCGCTTCGCACGTCTGGCGAGCAGTGCAGCAGGCAGACGGCTATGCGTTGCAGGCGATCCGCCGACGGCGCTGCCAGGAGCTCGCCCATCGGGACTTGACCACACAGCAGCATGTGCGCGCCCTGTGCTTGGGCCTGCAGTGCGCGATGGATCCAGTGCTCGATGGCCTCGTGGCGCCAGGCCGTATCCGCGCCCTCGGGCACCCCAATCGAGTCGAACTCGACGCATCGCACGTCTGCACCCCAGTCGACGTCTCTGAGGTGCGCGAGTGCGGCCGATTTGCCGGCGCCACTCGCTCCGGTCAGAGAGAACAGCACTCCGCCTCCTCCGTCACGACCTCAGTCCTGTGGCGCGCGTGGGGGAGTCGCGCCGATGTCCGGCACCGGTGCGGTGCCTAAGTGAACCTCCATATCGTCGGCGGTCGGCGTCTTCGGCCGGCGCGCGGTGGGGCGGTCGAGGTAGAACAGCGCCGTCGAGGCGATGTCGTCACGCAGCGGCAGGTAGCGCCAGCCGCTGCGCCAGCCGAGCGCCTGGATGTCGACCTTCGGGATGCCGGAACGGAAGAAGATCGGGTCGACCAGGTGCCACCGGTACATGCCGAAGCGCTGCTGGCTGACGTAGAGCCCGTCGGGCCGGATCACCTGAGGCATCCCGAGGTACGGGGTCGAGAACTCGGTGTACCCCTTGCCCGGGATGTCGAAGTTCCACGCGCCGCCGAAGTAGTCCTCGGTGCCGGTGCCGCAGATCGTGGGGTAGTCCGTGTCGTCGTCGAGGTAGAACTTGATCTCGCCCTCGCCCCACCAGCCATTGGAGCCTGTGCCCCACGCGATATAGGTGCCGACGTACTGCCCCTGCCCTTCGATGCCCTCCAGTATCGTGTGCGGCACGAGCTCCTCGAGCGGGTTGGAGCGGCGCCACTGCGCGTGGAAGTACCCGTCGCGCGAGTAGTCGCCGCCGGTCTCGTAGGTGACCTGGTAGTAGACCCGCACGTCGACGACCGACGTGTTCTCGATCGTCAGCCGGGCGCCCTCGCGGAACGGCATCGGCCAGTACGAGTTGAACCCGCCGTGAGGGTTGGCGGCGATGGGCTGCGAGTTCACCTGGGCGAACACGCCCCACCCGTTGCAGAAGAAGTCGCCGTACGGCACCTCGACCGCGGGCTCCTCGGAGCCGTCCCAGTACGCGCGCAGGATCAGCGTGCGCCAGTTGTCGGTGTGCGTCGTGATCCAGATGTGGGTGATCTTTCCGGCGCCGTCGATGTTCGCGAGGTCGAAGGTCTCGCCCGCCTTGACGTCGACGCTCGGCGAGATCTTCCAGCCGGGGCCGAGGTCGCGGGCGCAGGACGCGCCGGTACCCTCGGTCGCGCGGCCGCCACCGCCGGGCGCGCCGTCGAAGTTCTCGGGAGAGATCGAGCGGGTCTGCAATCCCCGGATGCCGGAGATCGACGACAGGTCGGGCGGGAAAGGGTTGGCGGGCATCTGGGTGCACATCCTCGTGTCGGCGCGCCGGATGACGGCGTGCTTCTGGAATCGATTTCAACACTGTATTGTGGCCTGACCGGCGTGTCAACGCGCTCGGCCCGCAGTCCGACGGGAGCGCAATGGCGACGATCTACGAGGTCGCAAAGCTCGCGGGGGTGTCGCCCGCGACCGTTTCGCGTGTCTTCAACGGCATCGGCGTCTCGGACGAGAAGACGCTCGCGGTGCGCGAAGCGGCGCGGCAGCTGCGGTTCACGCCCAACCGCACGGCGCGCACGCTGCGCAAGCAGGCTTCCGAGGTGATCGCGCTGGTGATCCCCGACATCGAGAACCCCTACTTCACCGAGATGGCGCGCGGTGTCGAGGATGTCGCATCGCAGGCGGGCTATTCGGTCGTGCTGTGCAACACCGACGCCGACATCGACAAAGAGGCGACGTACCTGCAGATCGCGATCTCGGAGCACATGGCCGGAGTGATCCTCGCCGCCGCGTCCGACCACACCAACCTCGACGATCTCATGGCGATCGGCCGCCCCGTCGTGGCGGTCGACCGCGGCACCGGCTATGACATCGACGGCGTGGTCATGGCCAATCGCACGGCGGGCCAGGCAGCGACGGAGAACCTGGTGCAGGCGGGCTATCGCCGCATCGCGTGCATCACCGGGCCGCAGCACATCGAGACGGCCTATGAGCGCGCGCAGGGCTACCGCGCCGTTCTCGCCCGCCATTTTCCCGACCGCGACGCCGATGAGCTCTTGCGCTACTCGACCTTCCGCGTGGACGGTGGCCGCGAGGTCATGGAGGAGCTCCTGTCCCTGCCGGAGCCTCCGGATGCGATCGTCGCCGGCAACAACCTGCTCGGTGTCGGAGCGATCCAGGTGCTCACCGAGCACGACCTGACGCCGCCGCGCATCGGTGTGGCGGTCGTCGGATCGCTGCCGTTCACCACGCTGTCGCCCAGCGCGGTGACGGTCGTGCGGCTCCCCGCGCGGCACATGGGAGTGACAGCGGCGAAGATGCTGCTCGAGCGGATCAACGGCGACGACCAGCCGGCGCGCACGATCGTCCTGCGCAATGAACTGCACGCCGCACGCACCGCCGTGCGTCCCTGATCGCGGCGGTTTCACGATCGGTCCAGTTTTGCGCGGTTGATCATGAAATCGATTTCGTCTAGAGTGAGCGAGTCCCTGTGGACGCTGTTCCGGCACCGTGACCCGATCGAGGAGGATCGACATGACGCGTCGTGCGCGAGGCATCCCGCATACCTCCGAACGCGCCGCGTTCCCGCTCGGCGGGATCGGCACCGGCAACGTGTCGCTGGGCGCGCGCGGAGAGCTGCGGGATTGGGAGCTCGAGAATCTCCCCGACAAGGGACGCGTCAATCCGTACACGTTCTTCGCCATCCACGCCGCGCCACTGGGCGGCGAGGCCGTGACGCGCGTCCTCGAGGCGCAGTCCACCGGCCGGCGGGACTGGGATGCCGGGTTCCCGTTCGAGCGACAGGCCGGCCTGCCCCGGCTGCGTGGCGCGACGATGTTCGGCGAGTACCCGGTGGTCGATATCGAGTTCGACGACGACGTGCTGCCGGTCGAGGTGTCGCTGCGCGCCTTCACTCCGCTGGTCCCGCTGGATCCGGACGCGTCGGGCGTCCCGGCTGCGGTGCTGCGGTACAGCGTGCGCAACCCCGGCGAGCGTGCGGTCGGCGTCACGGTCGTGGGCAGCGTCAGCCACACGGCCGGCCGCGGCGAAGGGCCGTTCGGCATGCGCGCCGCGCAGACCGTCCGCTGGCGCGACGAAGAAGGCGTCCGCGGCCTCGACTTCGGCATCGACCTGCCCGCGGACGATCTCGGCTACGGCAGCTTGAGCCTCACGACGACCGACGCCTCGACGACCGCCAAGCCGCAGTGGGTCACGGGCTTCTGGCCGGACGGACCGAGGCTGTTCTGGAACGACCTCTCGGACGATGGGATGCTGCAGCCGGAGCCACGGCTCACCCTCGAGGATCGCCCGCGCGGCCTGTTCGCCGATTCCGCCTCCGCCGGCGAGATGACCGAGGCAGAGCTGTTCGAGAAGCTGCCGCGGCTGCGCACCGGCTCGCTCGGAATCGTGCACGAGCTCGCGCCGGGCGAGACCCGCGACTTCGAGTTCGTGCTCGCGTGGAGCTTTCCCAATCGGCACCGCTCGTGGCGCGGGCATATCGTGCCCGACGGCCGCGACGACGAGGGGGTCGTGCGCAACCACTACGCGACGCTGTGGCCCGACGCGTGGGCCGCGGCATCCCACCTCCATCGCGAGCTCGGAACGCTCGAGGCCCGGACCATTGCGTTCGTCGATGCCCTGTACGGCGGCACGCTCGACCCCGCGATTTCCGACGCGGTGGGCGCGAACATCGCGGCCCTGAGGTCGACGACCGCGTTCGTCGTGGAGTCGCCGGCTCCTGAGCTCGGCTCCGGTCCGGTGTTCGCCGCGTGGGAGGGCTCGTTCGATCACGGCGGTTCGTGCGAGGGCACCTGCACGCATGTCTGGTCGTACGCTCAGACGGCGGCGTGGCTGTTCCCGTCTCTCGAGCGCAGCGCTCGTCGCGTGGAGTTCCTCCTCGAGACCGACGCGGCGGGGGCTCAGAAATTCCGCTCCAACCGCGTGTTCGGCGGCCCGTCGTGGTTCATGGGCCCCGCCGTCGACGGGCAGCTCGGCACCTTCCTGCGGCTGCACCGCGAGTGGCGCTTCTCGGGCGACGACGAGTTCCTGCGTGAGCTCTGGCCCGCCGCCGCGCGCAGCCTCGAGTACGCGATCCGGGAGTGGGGTGTCGACAGCCGGGGGCCCGAATCCGGCCTGCTGAGCGGAGAGCTGCACAACACCTACGACATCGAGTTCCACGGGACCGAGCCCCTCGCGAACGGGTTCTTCGCCGCTGCCCTGCGCGCCGGGGCCCGGATGGCGGCCCACCTTGGCGAGACCGATCGTGCGACGGACTGGCTCGCCCGCGCCGACCGCGTCGCCGAGAGGATGGACGCGGTGCTGTGGAACGGCGAGTACTACCGGCAGGTCATCGACGACGTCGACGGCCACCGCTACCAGTACGGCGAGGGCGTGCTCTCGGACCAGCTGCTCGGGCAGTTCCACGCGTGGATCAACGGGCTCGGCGACCTCCTTCCCCGCGAGCGCCTGCGCTCCGCGCTCGGCGCCGTCGTGCGGCACAACTTCCGTTCCGACCTGACGGCGCACGAGAGCACGCAGCGGGTCTACGCGCTGGGCGACGAAGGGGGACTGCTGCTGGCATCGTGGCCGCGCGGCGGTCGCCCGGCCATCCCGTTCGTGTACTCCGACGAAGTATGGACCGGCGTCGAGCATCAGGTCGCGGCATCCCTCGTCTATGCCGGACTCGGTGACGAGGCCTTGCTCATCGAACGCGCCCTTCGCTCCCGGTACGACGGGCGCACCCGGAGCCCCTGGAACGAGATCGAGTGCGGCAACCATTACGCCCGTTCGCTCGCGTCGTGGGGACTGCTGCTGGCCGTCAGCGGAGTGCAATGGGATGCCCCGGCCCGCACGCTCTCGTTCGCTTCCACCGCCGCGCAGCTGCGCGCGCTGTTCACCGCCGGCGAGGCATGGGGGCGGGTCGAGATCGAGCCCGGCACGGTCACCGTGCACGTGGACGGCGGAGTCCTCGACCTCGACCGCCTCATCGTGCACGGGCACGAGGCATCCGGCCCCCTCCGACTGCCGGCGGGCGAGAGCTTCACTGCTCGCCTCGCCGTGACCACCGACCACCCACTCCAGGAGACGACATGACGTACACCCTTCCCACCCCTCGAGAGCGCCGCAGCATCCCGGCGCGGACCGCGTACCTCATCGCGTCGGGCGACCTGCGCGAATCCGCCAACGTCGCGGGCTGGGCGACGCAGGTCGAGCTCGAGGCCGGCGTGACTCGGGTGCTGAACGATCTCGGGTGGCAGGTCGTGCGCGCGAACGACGTCGACCCCGAGACCGGGCACGGATTCATCTCGAGCCAGCGCATGGGGCTCGAGGTCTTCAAGACCATCCCCGCCGACGCGCCGCTCATCGTCGCCGAGGCGGTGTGGCAGTACTCGCATCACGTGCTGGCGGGGCTGCGCACCCACGAGGGACCGATCCTCACGGTCGCGAACTTCGCCGGTGACTGGCCGGGCCTCGTGGGACTGCTCGGGCTGAATGCCGGGCTCACGAAGATGGGCAAGGACTACGCCACCATCTGGTCTGTGGACTTCACCGACGACTGGTTCGCGGCGGGGTTGAAGGAGTGGACCGAGACCGGCAGCATCACGCACGACGCCTCGCATGTACGGCCGCTCGGCGACCTGCCGTCGACCCCCGAGGTAGAGCTGGGCCGGGCGCTCGGGGATCAGCTGCTCGCCGAGAAAGCCATCATCGGTGTGTTCGATGAGGGCTGCATGGGCATGTACAACGCGATCTTCGACGACGAGCTGCTCAACCGGACCGGCATCTACAAAGAGCGGCTGAGTCAGTCCGCGCTGTATGCCGAGATGCTGACGGTGACGGATGCCGAGGCCGACGCCGCACGTGACTGGCTGACCGATCGCGGCATGGTGTTCCGATTCGGCACCGACGAGGCGACCGAGCTGACCGAGTCGCAGGTGCGCTGGCAGATGAAGATGTACATCGCCGCGCTGCGCATCGCCGACGATTTCGGTCTGGACGCCGTCGGCATCCAGTATCAGCAGGGCCTGAAGGACCTCGTTCCGGCGTCCGATCTGGCCGAGGGCATGCTCAACTCGACCGAGCGGCCGCCGGTGCTCTCTCGCGACGGGTCGCGTGAGCTGTTTCCGGGGCGTGCATTCCCGCACTTCAACGAGGCCGACGAAGGCGTCGCGGTCGACGCGCTGGTGACCGACCGCGTGTGGCGCGCGATGGGGCTGCTGCCCGACAACACGCTCCACGACGTGCGCTGGGGCGAGGACTACGACGGTCAGTTCGTGTGGGTGTACGAGATCTCGGGCTCGGTACCCGCCTCGCACCTGGGCGGCTGGGACAAGGCCGAAGGCTGGCGCCAGGGCCCGGTGTTCTTCCCGGCCGGCGGGTCGACGATCAACGGCGTCTCGAAGCCCGGCGAGATCGTGCTGTCACGCGTGTTCATCGCCGACGGCATCCTGCAGGCGGACGTGTTCCGTGGCACCGTGGTCGAGCTGCCCACGGAAGAGACGCAGCGGCGCAAGGATGCGACCAACCCTGAGTGGCCCATCGCCCACGTGGTGCTGCACGACGTCAGCCGCGACCAGTTCATGGCGCGGCACAAGGCCAACCACGCCCAGCTCGTGTACGCGCCCGACGCCGCGACCGCTGACAAAGCACTGATCGCCAAGGCGGCCATGTTCGACCGCATGGGCATCAAGGTCAACCTCGCCGGTCGCGTCGACGGGCTGTGAGTCCCGCGATGCCGGTGGACGCCGAAGGTCGCGGATGGGTCGAAGCGGTGGCGGAGGGCCGCTGGCTGCGCCCTGCCGTCGCCGACGGTCCGCGCGAGCCTCGCTGGGGGCACCCGGGCGGCATGCAGCTCGGGCTGCACCCGCTTTCGGGTCCGCGCGGCCTGCTGCGCCTGTACACGCCGTATCTCGGGCAGCCGCGGGAGCGCCTGCTCAACTTCATCGCGGTCGAGCCGATCCCGGCCGGCGCGACCGAGCGGGGGTATTCCGAGCTCGAACGAAGTCGCCTCGACGAGCTGCCGGGTTTGCGCATGTGGTCGTCGGACGACCCCTCGGATGCGACGCCGCGCGACGCGCGGGACCCCTCTCGAGGGCAGGTGGACGTCGTAGACGGCATCGAGACCCTGACCGTCGACGTGCTCGTCGAGCCGTTCGCCAACGGCGCCGAGGTGTGGGTGCGTGCAGTGTTCCGCGCGGATCGGTCGCACGAGATCTCGGTCGCGACCTACCGGCGCGACACGTCCGTCGCCCTCGAGGCCTGCGTGCTCACCGCGACGATGGGCAACTGGGCACGACTGCGCACACTTCACCTGGAGGGGCGTGAGGTGACGGCAGCCTCGCTGTGGCCCGAGTACCGCGACGTCCACTTCGCCGACCACGCCACCTTCGGCGCGGAGGATCTCGAGCGCGAGGGCGATACCGTCATCGTGTCGGCGGCGCCTGACGAGGCTGCGCCGCACCGCGCGGTGTACGCCCCCGGCACCCGCGAGCACTGGCACTACATCGGCGCGCGCGCCACGCAGTCCTGGCGCGCGACCGATCCGGACCCCGGCCTGGTCGCGCAGGTCAACGGCCGGTACACGTACTGGATGAGTGACGCGCCGATCCCGGGAGGCATCGCCTTCGAGAACTTCGAGCTCGTCGAGCCGTTCCGCCAAGGGCGCGCCTTCACGTTCGCCGTCGAGCCCTCGACGACTGAGGCGAGCGCGCCGGCGCCGGCGGCGTCAGCTGATCCTGACGCGTCGCCGTGACAGCACGAGGCCGAGGCCGGCGAGGATCACCGCGATCGCTCCCGCGGGCAGGAGTGGCGACATGCCGCCGCCACCCGTGGCCGGCAGATCACGTGCGTCGCCGGTGTTGGTGAGCGTGAGCTCTGCCAGGTCCTGGTCACGGACCAGTTCCATCGGCAGCGTCACGATGCCGTCGGCATCCGGCGCCAGCGCTTCACCGTTCACCGTCCAGACCGGGTCGCCCCACTCGATGCCGGGAATCTCGGGCAGCGCGCCCTCACGGCCCTGGATGATCGACCCTACGGGGAAGTAGGGCGAAAGCACCGGCACTCCCGGCTCGAACTCGACGTCCGGCTGCGGTACGGTGTCCCACCACCACTGGACCGGGAACGTCGTGCCGGTGGGGAGGCTGGCCGCGGCATCTCCGTCGACGACCTTCGTGACCGCCCATCGTGTCAGATGCTCGACGGTGTTGGTGACCTCGATCAGTGGCGTCTCCTCCGAGCCGACGACGAGGAACTGGCCCGGGTTCCAGGTCGTCCCTGCCCACTCGTTCCCGGGGGGGAGGGCTGCGGCATCCGGAATCACCTCCTCGAGGCGCACGATCGTGCCGACCGGGAACTCCAGGGGATCGCCGGCCTCATCGATCGGGCCCGCGGGTGTGCCGTCCGCGGGGATCTCGAAGCTGCCGGCGAGCAGACCCTCGCCGGGAACCAGCGCCGTGTACTCGATGGTGAACGAGTCGACGAGCAGCTCGGAGGCGTCGATGCCGACGAGATCCTTCGCGACCTGGAACGTGCCTGTCGTGACGACGGCGCTGTTCGTGAGTGTCGACGACACCGTCGCCTGGCCGTCAGCACCGACCACGAGCTGAGCGGGGTCGAATGTCGCGTCGCCCCATGCGACATGGCGCAGGCGCGGCGCTTCCAGTTCGGTGAAGGTGACGACGGTGCCGTATGGGAAGGTGAGAGGCTCCCCGTTCTCGTCGAGCGGGCTCACCGGCGTGCCGTCGGCGGGAAGCCGCACGATGCCGCTGGAGACAGTGCCCAGCGGGGTCGTGGTGGTCCACTCGACCGTGAACTCCATGCCCGGCGGAAGAAACTCTCCCGCTTCACCCTCGAATGCCTTCGAGAGCTGGAAGGTGCCGTGCTCGACCGCGTTGCCGACGCTGATGGCGATGTCGCCCGAAGGGGGCAGCGGGATCTCGACGATCGCGGTCTCGAGGGGACCGGCGCCCTCGAAGTTCTCGGGCGTATACGTCGTCTCAACGCCGTCCACCGTGACGGTGATGATGGGAACCGCGAAAGAGGCGGGATCGACGGGCGTGCCGTTCAGCGTCGGCACGAGCTCGGCGAGCAGCAGGGTGTCGGCACCGGTCTCGACGTCGTCGAGCAGCTCGGGGTCGCCCACGGTAAGCGGCCGCGTGGTGCGCGAGCCCGCCGGATCGGTGTTGTAGCTGATGGTGTACTCGTACGCGGGATCGGCAGCCTCGCCCTCGGCCGACTTCACGACGGTGATCGCGCGTTCGAGCTCAGACGGTGTGATCGCATTCGTCAGGGTGACGGCGACGACGGAACCGTCCTCCTCGATCGTGAACGTCTGACCAGGGTTCCATGCCACGTCGGACCACTCGTACCCGTCAGGCGGGTCGATGCCCGACAGGTCCTCGGTCAGCGTGACCTCGGTGCCGACGGGAAAGTCCTGGCCGACATCGACCGCCGTACCGTCGAACGGCACGTCGAGCGTTCCGGCCCCGATGTCCATGCCGTCGTAGACAGCGACCCAGGCGACGGGGACCGTCGCCTGGGACGGGTCGCCGCCGGCGCCGCCCGATACGTCCTCGATCGTCTTGGACACGCTGAAGGTCCCGGACTGGACGACCGGAGTCGCCGTGTTGCTCACGACGATCTCGGCGGTGCCCGCCCCGACCGTGAGCGGGTTGGGCGAGATCGAGGGCGTTCCCCAGTCGATTCCCGGCACGCTCTCGGGCGCGATCTCTTCGAACTCGATGCTCGTGCCGAGGGGGAACTGCGTCCCCGCCGCCACCAGGGTCCCGTCGGCGGGTAGCTCCATCGTCCCCGTCAGCACCGTACTGTCCGGCTCGGTGGCGGTGTAGTTGACGGTGAAGGTCGTGCCGGCAGGAAGCTCGGCCGGTTCGATCCCCTCGAGCGACTTACGCGCGGCGAACGTGCCGCTGTCGGCGGTGCAGCTGAGCTGGCCTGCGAACAGGAACGAGTGCACCTCGCCGCCGGCGATCGTGACATTCTGTCCCAGTACCTGGCCGTCCAGAGGTGCCGCGGTGACTGTCACGTCGGCGGTCGGCGCGTAGATGGACCCGTCGATGCGTCCGCCCTCCGCTGCCGTGACCGAGACCGGCCCGGTCAGGGCGGAGAGATCCCAGAGGATGTACGGGGAGTAGGCGCCCTGAGGATCCGATCGCGCACCGACCACGTCGGTGGTTCCGGCGGGCACACGGATGATCAGCGGATTGGCAAGCCCGGGTGTGGGGCCGGCGGAGTATTGGAACAAGGCCGTCCCGGCGATGTCGGCATAGTCCACGATGTTCGGCTGGTCCGGGCTGAGCGGCTCGAGCACCACGCGCGCCCCCGCGTCCTCGGCGACGCCGACGGAATGCCCGGCTCCGGAAGGGACCAGTCCGGCGAGGCAGTCGGCGGCTGCCTCGTACGACGCCTCGGCGTTGGCCTCCACATAGTCGGCGACCGCCGTAGCGGACGTGTCGACGGTGTAGATGCTGCCGTTTCCCGCCGCTCCCGCGGGTGGGGTGGCATCGTCCGGATACTGCTGGCTCGTGGCGTCGATCAGAGGTGTCTGATCTGGACTGGACGGGTTCGTGTTCAGCCGGATCCAGTCGGCACGTGCGAACGGCTGCCAAGGGCCGTCGCGCTCGACCATCTTGAGGTCGCCGTGCAGCGACGGCTCGGTGGTGCCCGCGCTCGTGATGGCGAGGATGCCGGTGCTCGCCTCGTCGTAGCTGCCCACGAGGAACCGGGTGGGGTCGCCGTCGACGGTCGGAAGTGTGTAATCGCCCGTCCCTGCCGCCACGTGGATGATCGTGTAGGTGCCGCTGGATCCCTGCACCGTCGCGGTACCGCCGACGGCGATGCTGCCCTCCGTCTCCTGGTTCTGCAGCAGTGCGTCCTCGCGCGCGTATACGGTGAACCCGCCGTTCATGGTGAACGGGTTGAACGTGTCGGGATAGGCCGCATGGGCCGGCGTGGCCAGCGTCGCGTCGACGGCTATGGCACCGGTGGCCGCCAGGAGAACGGCGGCACCAGAGGCCACCGCGCGCCGGAGGGACTGTCGTCTGGTACGGCTCATGTCAGGGCCCCGTTCGAGAGCATCGAGTACAGCCTTCCGCCAGTACACCACAGGCGGTCGCCGAGCTCCACGGTCGCCCTTTCGCCGCCAGAGGCCGGGAACCATGATGGTGTCGTGGCCACACTCGACGATGTCCGCGCCATCGCGCTGACGCTTCCGGATGTCGAAGAGCGGGTGGAAGGGCACCGCGGCGGCGCTTCTTGGCGCACGCGAGCGGGCATGTTCGTGTGGGAGCGTGGCCCGACAAGGCGCGACGACGAGCAGCTCGCCGCTCTCGGCGAGTCATGGCCCGCCGGCGCCGTCGTCGGCGTTCGCACCGATGGGCCGCAGGTCAAAGACGCCCTCCTCGAGACTTATCCGGACGTGTTCTTCACGATCCCGCACTTCGACGGCTACCCTGCCGTGCTGGTCCGGCTCGAAGCGATCGAGCCGGACCTGCTGCGAGAGGTGGTCACCGACGCGTGGCTCCTCAGGGCGCCCAAGCGCACCGCGAAGGAGTGGCTCGCCGCCCACCCTCCCGCCACTGACCCCGGTTGACCGCCGCTCGGGGAGGGCAGCGGCAGCGAATCACCGGTGAGCCGACGGATGCCGCGATTCGCCGGCGACCGGTAGGTTCGGCCTGTGACGACGACCGCTTCACGGCCACGGTGGCTGATGCCGACGCTCAGCGGCTACCGCCGTGCGTGGATAGGCCGCGACCTGCTGGCGGGGCTGTCGGCCGGCGCGGTGGTCGTGCCGCAAGCGATGGCCTACGCGACCATCGCCAACCTGCCGGTGCAGGTCGGCCTCTTCACGTGCATCCTCCCGATGCTCGTCTACGCCCTGCTCGGCGGCAGCCGCGCGATGAGCGTTTCGACGACTTCGACGATCGCCACGCTCACCGCGACGACCCTGGTGTCGGCGGGCGTCGCGGCCGGGTCGAAGGACCCTCTCGGCTCGCTCATGATGCTGACGCTCCTGGTGGGCGCCTGCCTCGCGCTGGCCCGGCTCTTCCGACTCGGCTCGCTCGTCGAGAACATCAGCGGAGCGACCGCCCTCGGCCTGAAGATCGGCGTCGGCACGACCGTCGCCGTCGGGCAGGTGCCCAAGCTGCTCGGCGAGTCGACCGACGTCTCGGGCGAGGGCTTCATCCGTGCCGTGGTCGCGGTCGGCGGCGCGTGGGAGAGCGTCCACTGGCCGACCGTCGCGCTGTCGGTCGCGTCGATCCTCGTGTTGATCGTGCTGAGACGGTTCGCCCCGAAAGTCCCCGGCGCATTGATCGTCGTGGCCGGCGGGATCCTGCTCACGGCCTTCGGCATCACAGCCTCGGCGGGCATCTCGCTGATCGACCCGGTCCCATCGGGGGTCCCGCTGCCCGGCATCCCCGACTTCGCCCACATCGTGGCGCTCGTACCCGGAGCGCTCGCCATCGCGGTGATGGCATTCCTCGAATCGGCGGCCGTCGCGCGGGGTATCCGGCGCAAGGGCGAGCCGCAGATCGATTCCGACCAGGAGCTCGTCGCGGTCGGCGCGGCGAATCTCGTCGGCGGGTTCTTCGCGACGATGCCCGCCGCGGGCGGCTTCTCGCAGAGTGCGATGAATCAGGCGTCCGGTGCGAAGTCGCAGGTGTCGTCACTCGTCACGGTCGCACTCGCTCTGGTCGTCGCGCTCTTCCTCGGCCCGGTCCTGAGCATGCTGCCCGAGGCCACGCTCGCCTCGATGGTCTTCGTCGCAGTGGCCGCGCTGATCAACATCCCCGAGCTCGTGCGCTGGTTCCACGTCAGTCGCATGGACTTCTGGGTCGCCTCGACCGTCGCCTTGCTCGGCCTCACCGCAGGACTGCTCCCCGCGCTGGCGGTCGGCATCGTGGTCACGCTCGTCCTGGTGCTGCGAGAGGTGAACACGCCGGAGCTGTCGGTCGTGGCCCGAGCCGACGGAGCCGTCGCGATCCGCGTAGGCCGCGGCATGTACACCGCGAACGCGCAGCCCAACGAACGCGCGATCCTCTCGCTGGCAGTGTCGCAGCATCCCCCCGTTACCGCCGTCGTCCTCGACGTCGAGCGGCTGACGGTCCTCAGCATCACGGTGCTCGACGTCCTGGAGGACCTCGACGGCGAGCTCGCGGAGCGCGGAATCGCTCTGCACCTCGCACGGCTTCCGGATGCCGCGGCCAAGGTGGCGCGCAGAACGACCTGGTATGCCGGGCTCGAGCGGCAGGGTCGCGTGCATGACACCGTCGAAGCTGCGCTCGCCGTGAACTCCGCGCAGGCCGAGACTCAGGAGACCGGCGGGTAGTGTCTGGTGCTGACGGCTGTGCCCAGCGCGGCTCGAGAGGACGGCATCCGTGAACGACATCCTGCCCTCGTGGCGAGACACCTCCACCCGCGCCGCGATCCTCGAGTTCGTCGCCGCCGTCACCGACGACGACTCCCCTGACTTCGTCCCGCATGAGGGTCGTGTCGCGGTCTTCGACAACGACGGCACGCTGTGGACTGAGAAGCCGATGCCCACTCAGCTGCACTACCTGCTCGAGCAGTGGAAGCTCGCCGCGACCGCGGATCCCACGCTTGCCGAACGCCAGCCCTATCGCGCCGCCGTCACCGGCGACTACGCGTGGCTCGGGGCCGCGATCGACAAGCACTACGCCGGCGATGACTCCGACCTCGGCCTGCTCATCGCGGCGGTCGCCGAGTCGAGCACGGGCATGAGCGTGGAGGAGTACGAGGCATCCGTCGCTGCGTTCTATCGCGAGGCGCGGCACCTGACGCTCGGCAGCTCGTACGCGCACACCGTCTACCAGCCGATGGTCGAGCTGATCCGGCTGCTCGACGCCCACGACTTCCGCACGTACATCGTCTCGGGCGGCGAACGCGACTTCATGCGCCCGATGACGCAGGACTACTACGGCATCCCGGTGCAGCGCGTGATCGGCACCGGGATGTCACTCGAGTACGACGCCGACGACAACGTCGTGCGCTACGGCAAAGCCCTGTCATTCTTCGACGACGGGCCCGAGAAGCCGGTGCGCATCTGGATGCGCACCGGACGACGGCCGATCCTGGCCGCCGGCAACTCGAACGGCGACATCCCCATGCTGCGGTTCGCGCAGGGCAGCCCCCGCAGCCTGAGCCTGCTGGTGCGCCACGACGACACCGGCCGCGGCGACGCGCCCTACGACAAGGGGGCGGAGCAGGCGCTCGAGGTGGCGCCGGCTCACGGGTTCACGGTGGTGAGCGTGCGAGACGACTGGTCGCAGGTCTTCCCCCGCAGCGACTGAGACCGACGCGCCGCCCGCGCGTCGGGCGTGGGCGTACGCGGTGACCCCTAGCCTGGCTTCGTGACCCGCGCCGCGCCCACCGCACCACCGCCTCTGCTCTCGCCGAGCCTGCGGGTGCTGCTGGGACTCGCGGCGTCGGTGGTCGTGCTGGCGGGCGTGTTCTTCGCACGCGACATCTTCGGGCCGCTCGCGCTGGCCATCGTGCTCGTCGTGATCTGCGAGCCGGTGCGCCGCCCGCTCGAGCGACGCGGCTGGCCGAGGTGGAGCGGCACGACTGCCGTCATCGTCGTCGCCTATCTTGTGCTGGTCGGCATGGCGGCGCTGCTGTGGCTGGCCGGCACCCAGTTCGCGCGCCTGGTCGCCGACTACGTCGACGAGCTGCGCGCGAACGTCGACGAGCTGCTCGCATGGCTCGCCTCGGCGGGCCTCCACCAGGAAGCGACGGATGCCGCGGCGGCGGTACTCGATCCGAGGACCCTGGTCGATCTGGCGTCGAGCCTCGGCGGTACTATCCTCGCCGTGGCGACGGCCCTGTTCTTCGTCTTCGCGTACGTGATCTTCATGGCGGCCGATGCCGCGCGCTACCGCAGCGCCGACCGCCTCTTCGGCGCCGAGCGGCGGCCCGTGCTGGCACGGATCGGTCATCTGAACACCGGCATCCGTCGCTATTACGTCGTCAACGCGAGTTTCGGCGCCATCGTGGCCATCATCGACGGGCTCGCGCTGTGGGCGCTCGGGGTGCCCGCGCCGCTGGTGTGGGCGATCCTCGCCTTCGTCACCAACTTCGTGCCCAACATCGGCTTCGTGCTCGGGCTCATCCCGCCGGCCGTGCTCGCCTTCGTGGTGGGCGGCTGGCCCATGCTGCTCGCCGTCATCGCGATCTACAGCGTCGTCAACGTCGTGCTGCAGGTGCTCGTGCAGCCCAAGTTCGTCAGCGACGCGGTCGACCTGAGCCTCACGCTGAGCTTCTTCTCGGTCGTGTTCTGGACCTTCATCATCGGACCGCTCGGCGCGATCCTCTCGATTCCGCTGACGCTGTTCGTGCGAGCGCTCGTGCTCGAAGGCGATCCGGGCGCGCTGTGGCTGCGCTGGCTCTCAGGCGACCACTCCGCGACTCCTGCGAACGCCGCGGCTGCGGCATCCGCTGCCCCATCCCTCGCCCCGCCACGGAGACGGCCATGACGCAAACCCCCCTCGAGACGGCGGCAGAGCGCCGACCGCCGGTCGCTCCCCGAGTGTTCGACACGTCGAGCCAGCGGTCCCTCGAGTCGCTCGCGCTCGCGGTCGGCGCGACCTCGTTCGTGCTCGTGGCGCTCGTCGCGCTGGTGGCGTTCGGCTTTCAGGCGGCGCCGATCGCAGGCCCCGGGTCGGTCGGGCAGTTCGCCGCCATCGCTTCGGGGATCGTCGCGATGCTGTCGGTCATCGCCGGCAGGATCCTGCTGCGGGTGCGTGGCGAGGCTCCCCGCGCACGCATCCTCGGCTCCCTCGACCTCATCGCCCTCGCGTTCGCGCACGGGGTGATCGCGCTGCTCGGCTGGACGCTGCTGGCGGTCATCCTCGAGCACGCCTTCATCGGCGCCGAAGTGTTCGCCCTGCCGGTGCTGATCCTCTCCGGGGCGGCGGCGGCGATGAGCGGCTACATCTCGTTCTTCTCGGCGACGCACATGGACCTTCAGCTGCTGGCGGTCGTGCTCGCGGTCTTCCTGGTCGTGGGCGTCTTGGCGAGCATGCTGACCGCCAGCGACCCGAACTGGTGGAAAGACAATCTCAGCGCGCTCGGCATGTCGTCGAACGTGTCGGCCTTCGCGTTCAACATCACGATCATCGTCGCTGGTTTCCTCGTGACGACCCTCGCGCGATACTCCACTCGCGGCATCCCGACGGCCAACCCGCAGGGCATCGGACGCGTGCGGGTCTGCCTGATCATCGTCGGCGTCTTTCTGGGGCTCGTGGGGGTGTTCCCGGTCGATCAGTTCTTCGCCCTCCATACCGGAGTCGCCTCGGGCATGGTGGTCGCGTTCGGCGTGCTGGTGATCGGGCTTCCGAGATGGATCACCGGGATGCCGCGGCCCTTCGTCGTCCTCGGCTGGCTGTTCCTCTTGGTGACGCTGGTGCTCGCAGTGCTGTTCGCGGTCGGCTACTACACGCTCACAGCCGTCGAGCTCGTGGCCGGCATCCTGGTCTTCACGTGGATCGTGCTATTCATCCGTAACGGCGCCGCGCTCGAGCAGGACGCCCGGCCCGGCTCAGCGGGCTGAGCCTGCCGGGTTGAACCCCCGCTCGCGTGCGAGATCGTCGGGAGTGATCAGCATCTGGCGTGCCCACGTGACCGTGAGCCACGCGGGAAGCACGATGAGGCACAGCATCGGCAGCACCGTGATGTCGCCGACGATCGCGACGGCGACGAACAGCGCGATCCAGCCGTCTCGCGCGATCGCGAGCACCACGCCGAGCACGCCGCACGCGACGGCGAGGCTGAAGGGCAGTGCGGGAAGCAGTGCGCCCCCGAGCATGCCGGCGGCGACGCCGATGAAGACGGCGGGGAAGATGCGGCCGCCGCGGAAGCCCGCCGAGGCCGCCACGACGAGCGCCGCGAGCTTCACGAGCAGGATCACCGTGAGTTCAGCGGGGGAGTAGTCACTGGGGTGGGACAGCAGCTCCGCGCTCTGCTCGAGGCCTTTGAAGAGAGTCACCGGCCCGCCGAGCATTCCGAGCAGGCCCAGGACGACTCCGCCGGCCACGATGTAGAGCATCGGATGCCGCAGCATGCGGAACGCTCGATGCACCAGCGGGAAGAGGTACACGCCGACCAGCGCGAATGCCGCAGCGAGGCACGCGACCAGTGCCCCGAGGAGCAGATCCAATGGCTGCGGCGCGCCATACGGGTCGCCGAGCTCCATCGTCGGGATGCCCCCTCCCACGAAGTGGGTGGTGATGGAGCCGGCGCCCGCGGCGACGAGCGGGAGGAAGAGCTTGTCCCACAGCGACCCTTTCGCGCGGAACTGGCTGACCACGCCCGTGAAGACCAGGGCCGCCGCAACGGGAGTGCCGAATAGCGCGCCGATGGTCGCTGAGATCGCAAGCGCGCCGACGAGGGCAGGCGGGACGGCCTTGGCAAAGCGCGCGACGAGCGCCACCGCGAGCGACACGTTGATCGCGATGATGGGGTTCTCGGGGCCGAGGCTCACGCCCCCGGCCAGCCCCAGCATGAGCACGATCGCCAGCCCAGGGAGAACCGAGAGCCTCAGCGCCTTCGGCTCCAGCTCGGTGGTGGCCGAATCAGGGCCGGCATGACCGGGCACCAGCCATACCACCAGCCCGACGGCGATGCTCGTGCCGGTCAGGACGGCGAAGATCCACCACGGGTCGTCGGCTGCGATACCCAGGGCGCCGGGCGCTTTCGTCCAGAGCGTGTCTTCGAGCAGACCCGCGAGGGATTCGAGCGCCCACAGTGACAGCCCGGAAAGCACGCCGATGAGCAGAGCCGGGAGCGACAGCAGCGCCAGCCGACCTACGGTGAGCGGCGCCTCGGGCGGAGAAACGGCGGAGGAGGTGCCGGGCATGGCGCCACACTAGCGGTCGGCTCGCCCACCGCGCGCCCTTCGCGGCGCGCCGTGCGCATGCGGGATGATGCGCCTGTGGACGAGACGACTTGGCACCGGCGCACTCGGACGACGCTCCTGGTCGCGTCGCTGTTCTACCTCGTGGCATACTCGTGGCGCGTCATCGCGGATCTCACCGGTCCGGCGCGCACTGTCGCCACTGTCGTCGTCATCGTGACGTGGGCGATGTTCATCGTCGACTACCTCGTGCGGCTCTTTCTTGCCCCGCACAAGTGGCAGTGGTTCCGCTCCCACCTGCCCGCGCTCGCGTTCGCTCTCGTGCCGGTGCTCCGGCTGGTTCGGCTGCTGAGCGCACTCACCCGCGCCCCGGGCCTGCGGCCGAGCGCAGGACGCGTCCTTCGGACGCAGATCCTCGTGTACGGGGCGGGTGCGGCGGTGATCCTCATCTACATCTCGACCCTCGCGGTACTCGAGGTCGAGCGTCATGCGCCCGGTGGCACGATCACGACGTTCGGGATCGCCATCTGGTGGGCGTGCGTGACGGTGACGACAACGGGATACGGCGACTACACGCCGGTGACGGATGCCGGACGCTGGGTCGGTGTGGGGCTCATGTTCGGCGGGGTGGCGCTCGCCGGCGTCATCACCGCGACGCTCGCGTCGTGGGTGCTCGAGCGCGCGGGCCGCGGCCACGACGATCAGGAGCCGGCTACGCGGGCGCAGGTGCGCGAGCTCATGGCGAAGATCGATGCGCTGTCGGCGGGTGATGGCGGGAGCCGCAACGACGAAGGCCGCACCCCGTAGGGCGCGGCCTCGTCGAGAGACAGCGGCAGGTCAGGCCAGGAGCTTCGCCTTGGCCGCGGCGAACTCGTCGTCCGACAGGATGCCCTGCGCGTGCAGCTGCGCGAGCTGTGTGAGCTTGGCCATCATGTCGTCGCCAGCCGGTGCGGCCGGAGCAGCGGGCTGCTGAGCCGCCACCGCCTGCGCGGCGGCCTCCTGCATGGCGGCCTGCTGCTGCTGCGCCTCGTAGGCCTGGGCCTCCTGCGCCTGGTAGGCCTTCTCCTGCTGGCGACGCTGCATCCCGCCCGAAACCGCGGTGGCCGTGCCGGCGACGACCGCGGTGCGGGCGGCCATCCCGATCAGGCCCGGACGGCCCATTCTTCTCAGTGGCATTTCTTCCTCCTTGATCCTTCTCGGCTCAGTCGGCGTGCTCGGCGAGGAACGCGTTCACGATCGGTGCGGGGACGCCCTCTCGGGCGATGACCGCGCCGCCGGCGTCGTAGAGTGCCGACGCGAACGCCTTCGCCCACAGCAGCTCGACGACGAGGATCGCGGCCGAGGTACCGGGTTCGAGCCCTGCGGCGAGCTCGGCGATGTCGTCCTCGCCGGCCAGACCCGCCATGTCGAGCGCGGGGACCCCGCCGTCATCGATCGTGTCCGAGAGCTCGAGGATCTCGAGCTCTCCCTCGGGCGAGCGTCGCGCGAACACCAGGTCGAGCAGGTTCACCGTGCCTGCGGCGACGAGGTCGTCGACCGCCTTGAGCACCGCCGGTCCGGGCCGGTCGCCCTCGAACGCGACCGCGTAGAACTCGATGGGGCCGTAGTCGAATGTCGTCATGTCTCCTCCTGATCCTGCGCGGGCTAGGCCGCCAGCGCCTTGGCCTTCAACGCGTCGAACTCGGCCGGTGAGATCGCGCCCGCGTCCAGCAGCGACTTGGCCTTGGTGATGTCGTCGGCAGCGCTGGCGCCGCCGGCGGTTTGCCGGATGTAGGCGTCCTGTGCCGAACGCAGCGCCTGCGCCTGCGCGACGGAGCGCTTCTGCATCCCCGCTCCGCGAGCGATGAGGTACACGAGCGCCGTGAGGAACGGTACGAAGATCAGGAAGAGGATCCAGAGGGCCTTCAGCCAGCCGTTCAGCGATTCGTCGCGGAAGATGTCGCCGATGATCGAGAAGACCACCATGAGGTATGCGACGAAGACGAAGATCGAGAAGATCCAGAGCAAAAGATCCCAGAAGCCCATGCGAGGTGCCAATCGTGAGGACGAGCCGGATGCTCGTCGCTGGTTTGAACCTAGCGCTCGGCTTCTCGCACGGCATCCCCCGATCCGCATGAGACCGGGGTGAACTTTCCCAGCGCCCCCGATCGTTCGCGTGGTGTGGTGCGGGACCGCGGATGCCGCAATCATGAGGTCATGACCCCCGACGACGATGTCTCGCCTCCGCGCCGATTCTCCGGCGTCCTCGCCGCGCTGGACAAGCCGCTCGCCACCGGGTTCCTCGCCACGATCGGGGTGCTGGGTGCGCTGCTGCTCGGCTCGGCCCTCGGCGTGATCTCGACGATCCTCGTCTACATCGTCCTCGCGATCTTCCTCGCCGTCGCCCTCGATCCGATCGTGCGGCTGCTCGAACGCCGCGGCGTTCGCCGGTCCGCCGGGATCGCGATCGTCTTCTGCGGGTTCGCGCTGCTGATGGCAGCGTTCCTGATCTTCGTGCTCCCGCCGGTGATCGCGCAGATCATCGAGCTGGTCGAGGTCCTGCCCTCGGCGATCGCCGCCATCCCCGACTCGGACTGGTTCGCGCGGCTGAGTCCCGACGCGCAGACGGCGATCCTGGCCGGCCTCGCGCAGTTCTCCGACTGGATCGCATCGCCGTCGACTCTCGCACTCGTAGGCGGCGGCGTGCTCGCCGTCGGTGCGGGAATCGTCGGCGGCATCTCGGCGGGATTCATCGTCGTGGCACTGACGCTGTATTTCCTGGCGTCGCTCGCGGCGACCAAGCGTGCGATGTACGCGCTGGCACCCGCCCGCAGCCGCCCGCGGGTGGAAGACCTCACCGAGCGCATCACGACGTCGGTGGGAAGCTCGCTCATCGGGTCGGTCATCCTGTCTTCGATCAACGCCGGGGTGGTCTTCGCGCTGCATCTGCTGATCGGGCTGCCGTTCCCCGCACTGATGGCGGTGATCGCGTTCGTGATCACCCTCATCCCGCTGTTCGGCTCGGTGATCTTCTGGGTGTTCGCCACGGCTGTCGCGTTCTTCTCCAGCCCCGCGCAGGCGCTGATCTTCGGGATCGCGTATCTGGTCTACATCCAGCTCGAGTCCTACGTCGTCAGCCCGCGCGTGATGAACCGCGCGATCTCGATCCCGCCAGCGCTGGTGCTGATCGGCGCCCTCGTGGGCGGCACGCTGATGGGCATTCTCGGGGTTCTCCTCGCGCTCCCCGTGATCGCGTCGATCCTGCTGGTCATCCGCGAGATCGTCATCCCGAGGCAGGACCAGAAGATCTGACAGGCGGCGGCCCCTGCGGAGGGGACCGTGGGGACGCCCCCGTCAGTTCAATGCCGACGTGAGCCGGGCCACCCCGTCGAGGAAGGTCGCCTTCGCCGGCTCGCGACGCCACTCCTCGAGCGTGAGCTCACGTCCCGCGTCGCGATACCCCTGCTCGACTTCGCGCATCGCCGCCACGAACGACGCGCCGCGCACGAGGAGCGAGACCTCGCTGTTGAGGCTGAACGACCTGATGTCCATGTTGCTCGATCCGATCACTGCGATGTCGTCATCGATCGAGAAATGCTTCGAGTGCAGGATGAAGGGCGGTGGGTAGAGGAAGATCCGCACTCCGGCCTCGAGCAGCGACGTGTAGTACGAACGCTGCGCGTGGTAGACCAGGCCCTGATCGCCGATCTCCGATACGAACAGCTGCACCTCCAGGCCGCGCTGGCACGCCGTCGTGATCGCGTACACCATCGCTTCGTCGGGTACGAAGTATGGGCTCGTGAGGATGACCTTCTCGGTCGCGCCGTGGATGAGCGACAGAAACAGGCGCAGGTTGTTCTCGGTCTCGTAGCCCGGGCCGCTGGGCACGACCTGGCACAGCAGGGCGTCGGGGGAGGCCGAGCGCTTGAGCTCGCCGACGGGCACGCGCTCCGCGGTCAGCTCCTCGCCGGTCTCGATCAGCCAGTCGGACTGGAACACGGCGTCGATCGCGGCAACCGTCGGGCCGGTGACGCGCGTCACGAGCTCCTGCCACTTGAGGCCCCGCTTGATGTTCTTCGGCGCGTCGTAACTGCGATCTATGAGGTTCTGCGACCCCACGAAGCCGACTCGGCCGTCGACCACGACGATCTTGCGGTGATTGCGCAGATCGGGGCGCTGGTACTTGCCCTTCAACGGCTGCACGGGAAGCATGTACGCCCACGTCACGCCGATGCGGTCGAGTTCGGCCACCGTGGCGTCGCTGACGGTCACCTTGCGCGAGGCGATGTAGTCCAGCAGCACCCGCACCGTGACGCCCCGGGCGACGGCGCGCTCCATCGCTGCGAAGAAGCCGCGCGTGGTGTCGTCGAACCCGACGATGTAGAACTCCACGTGCACGTGATGCTGCGCCTCGTCGATCGCCGCCGCCATCGCGTCGATCGACGCCTGATAGTCGCCGTAGAGGGTCGCCTCGTTGCCGGTGGTCGCCGGGAGTGCCGTGAGCGCCTGGTTCTGCTGCACGACCCGCTGGAACCAGCGGGGCTCGTCATCGGTCGGAGCGTCCAGGCCCGCCCGGTCGACGGCGGCGCGGATGATGCCGTCGACGCGGGCCTGCTCGGCGCGCCGCTTCCTGGGGAGCTTGACGTTGCCGATCAGCAGGAACAGCACGATGCCGACCACGGGCAGCAGGAAGATCAGCAGCAGCCACGACATCGCCGCGGTGGGCTTGCGCCCGCGGGGGATGACGATGAGCGCCGCGACGTTGATCGCGAGGATGGCGACGGCGCCGAGCGTCCACCCCAGGTTCGCTCCGAAAGCAGGGTCCACGTGCACAGTGTGCCCTATGAGTTGCCCGCGGCCGCCTTCAGCTTCTCCATGACACGGTCGAGGTTGAACGCCGCGGGCTCCTGACGAGGCGGGAACTCCACCAGGGTCTGCAGCATCCGCGCGACGTAGGCCTGCGCCGGGACGAACAGGAAGACGCGGTCCAGCATCCAGTCGAAGTAGGTGTTCGACGTGATGTCGGCCCGCTCGAACGGATCGGTCCGCAGGTTGAAGAGCTTCGGCGCACGCAACTCGGTGTACGGCTCGAGCCACACGTTCAGGGTGCCGGGCGCGCGCTGCTCGAGGAACACGATCTTCCAGTTGTCGAAGCGCAGTGCCGTGAGGTCGCCGTCATCCGAGACGTAGAAGAAGTGGCGGCGGGGGCTCTTCTCGGCCTTTCCCGTGATGTAGTCGAGCTGGTTGTGCCCGTCGAGGTGCACCTTGTACTCCGAGCCGGCGAGTTCGGTGCCGGTCGCCAGCCGCTCGGCGACGTCGGTGTCGCCGGCGGCGGCGAGCAGCGTCACGAACCAGTCGCTGTGGCTGACGATGCCGTTCAGCGTGGTGCCCGCGGGAATGTGCCCTGGCCAGCGCACCATGCACGGCACCCGGTACGCGCCCTCCCAGTTGGAATTCTTCTCGTTGCGGAACGGCGTCATGCCGGCGTCGGGCCAGCTGTTCAGGTGCGGGCCGTTGTCGGTCGAGTACATGACGATGGTGTCTTCGGCCAGCCCCAGCTCGTCGAGCAGATCGAGCAGGCTGCCGACGATGTCGTCGTGGTCGAGCATCGTGTCGTGGTACTCGGACTGCCAGCGTCCCGCCCGGCCCTTGCTCTCTTCCTTGGTGTGGGTGCGGAAGTGCATGTGCGTCGAGTTGAACCACACGAAGAACGGGGTGTCGTCCTCGGCCTGCCGGCGGATGAAGTCCGCCGCGGCATCCCGGAACTCCTCGTCGCACGTCTCCATGCGCTTCTTGGTGAGCGGTCCCGTGTCTTCGATGCGCTGCGTGCCGTCCTCGTTCGCCCACGAGCGGATGACCCCGCGCGGGCGGAAGCGCTCGTTGAACCCCGGGAACTCCTCGTCGGTGGGGTAGTCCGGATGCTCGGGCTCCTCCTCGGCGTTGAGGTGATAGAGGTTGCCGAAGAACTCGTCGAATCCGTGCGCCGTCGGCAGGAACTCGTCGCGGTCGCCGAGGTGGTTCTTGCCGAACTGGCCGGTGGCGTAGCCCTGAGCCTTCAGCGCCGTGGCGATGGTCGGGTCCTCGTGCCGCAGTCCGACATCGGCTCCCGGCATCCCGACCTTCGTCAGGCCGGTCCGGTACGGGTTCTGTCCGGTGATGAAGGCGGCGCGGCCGGCGGTGCAGCTCTGCTCGCCGTAGTAGTCGGTGAACTTCACGCCCTCGTTCGCCACGCGGTCGATGTTGGGCGTGCGGTAGCCCATGAGCCCGTCCGAGTACGCGCTGAGGTTCGAGATCCCGATGTCGTCGCCCCAGATGATGAGGATGTTGGGCTTGTCTGCCATGAGGGGCTCCTGTCGAGGCGGCGAGATTCGCGGCGAAGCCGCTCTCGCATCCAAACAGTTCCGACGGGGTCGTCGCTAGGGGTGCGGCGCGATCGCCGCCCGATGCACCGAGTCGTCGCGAATGGTCGTTGAGCGCCGTACCGAGCGGCCATATGCGACGGTTCGGGCGCGCTCCGACGCGAATCCACAGGGCGCACGCGAGGGTTGAGTTCTCCACGGATCCAGAACGAGAGCGGATGCCGTTCCCCCGGCTCCGTGCATGATTCGGGGATGCCGCGACCCCGCCCCTTGCCCGCTCAACTCGACGAAAGCGGCTTCGCCGTCCGGGACGCGGTTGCGGCCGGAGTCAGCCGGCGTCGGCTGAGGGCCGCGGATCTACGAGCGCCGTTCCACGGCGTCCGTGTCCGCATGCCGGCCGTCGATGCGCGAGCACGCGCGCGGGCATATGCGCCCAGGCTCCGACCGGGCGAGGCGTTCAGTCATGGAACCGCGCTCGAGCTGGTCGACGTAGCGGTGCCGTCCGGCAACGACACTAATGTGCATGTGACGAGCGTCGGAGGCCGGGAACGCGCCCGAGGTCGGAGCGTACGCGGGCACGAAGCTGCCGAGGGGCTTCTTCGCGTCGGCGTCGTGGCCGGCCTGCCGGCGGTTCATCCCATCGACGCGTGGTGCCAGCTCGGAGCCACCCTCACGGTCAGACAGCTGGTGGTGATCGGCGATGCCCTCACGAGGCGCAAACATCCGATCGCGACCCGTTCCGAGTTGGCAGCAGCCGTGGAATCATGGGCGCCGCGTCGCGGCGTGCGCAGCCTGCGCCGGGCCATGGCCCTGGTGCGGGAGAACACCGACTCACAGCAGGAGACCGAGCTGAGGCTGGATGCCGCCGACGCGGGGCTGCCTGAACCCGAGGTCAACGGCGTCATCCTCGACGAGAGGGGCCGGTTCGTCGCATACGGCGATCTCGTGTACCGGGAGTATCGAACGCTGCTGGAGTACGACGGCGAACAGCACCGCCTGGATGATCGGCAGTTCGCCCGCGATGTCGGCCGACTCGACGACCTCGCGCGTCTCGGGTGGCGGGTGGTCCGTGTCACGAAGCAGCACCGAGGAGCGCCGCGCCACGAGAGGCTCGAGCGAGTGCGCGAGTCTCTGATGTCCAGAGGCTGGGTGCCCGTCCCGCCCCCATGACCCCGCCGCCGATCCCGTCCCCCGATTCGCGCTCCGAGGCGTCGCGAACGGCCGCCTCGGAACTTCGCAGCCGACCCTTTGAGACGGTTCGCGGGGGGAGGAGGGGGCGAGGAGAAGGAGGAGGAGGGGGTCAGGCGTCGCGGGCGCAGCGGAACCCGATGTGCGACATTCCGGTGTCCTCCGCCTGCGGCGAGCGCGCGGCGGGGCGGAAGCGCAGGCAGTAGTCGGGCGAGCACAGGTGTGAGCCGCCCTTGAGCACGCGGCGCGGAATGGCGGGGAACCCCTCCTGGGCGCTGGCGGCGGCCAGCAGGTTCGTGCGCTTGCCGGCGTCGACCGGGGTGTCCGACAGGCGCAGGTGCCGCGGTGTGTAGTAGTCGCTCGTCCACTCCCACACGTTGCCCGTCATGTCGTACAGCCCGAAGCCGTTGGCGGGGTACGAGCCCACGGGTGCGGCATCCCCGACGCCCTGGTTCTCGTAGGGGAATCGCCCGAGCCACGAGTTCGCCTGCGCGACGCCGCCGGGGTAGGGCTCGTCGCCCCACGCGAACCGCGCGCCGTCGAGCCCGCCGCGCGCGGCGAACTCGTGCTCGGCCTCGGTGGGAAGGCGCAGTCCCGCCCACTGCGCGTAGGCGTTGGCGTCTTCGAAGGCGATGTGGACGACCGGATGCCGCAGCCTGTCGTCGATGGACGAGTCCGGCCCGAACGGCCGGCGCCAGTGGGCTCCGGGCTGCCAGCGCCACCAGTTGCGCCAGTCGCGCAGGTCGACAGGGCCGGGTGTGGGTGTGAAGACCATCGCTCCCGGCACGAGATCGGCGGGATCGGCGCCAGGGAAGTCCGCCGGTTCGAGGGCCCGCTCGGCGACCGTGACGTAGCCGGTGTCGTCGACGAACGCGGCATACTGCTCGTTGGTGACCTCATACCGGTCGATCCAGAACGGCGCGATTTCGCGCTCGTGAACCGGCCGCTCGTCGGGATAGAAGTCCTCGGATCCCATCCGGAACACGCCGCCTTCGAGGAGCACCTGGTCGTGGTCGGCTCGGAGTGCGGGGGAGGTCACGCCATCCACCGTATCCGCGCCCGGCACCGGTGGTGTCAGAAGCTGCCGATGCCCTTGCCGATCACCGCGACGCCGATGACGAGCAGCAGCACCGCCATGATGACCGCGTTCTCCTTGGCGAGCCAGCCGCGCAGCGCGTCGAGCGGCCCGCGCAGCTTGCCGGCGGCCACCAGGTAGCCGACGACGGGGACGAGGACGGTGGATGCTCCGATCAGCGTGAACACGGCGATCACGAGCGCGGTCGATCCGCCGTCGAGCGCCGCCGCGCCGATGGTGACGCCGGCGCTCGCCGCGAGCAGCAGGTTCTTCGGATTCACCGCGGACAGCAGGAACCCGAGGCCGAGCGCCTTCGGGAACGTGATGGTGTCGATGGCCTGCATCCACTTGGGTAGGGCCGGCTCCTCGCCCGGCTTCGGCCGGCCGCGCCACTGCCGCAGCGCGAGCAGGAGCAGGAGAACGCCGAGCGCGAGCTGGACGACGCCCTTGATCGGCTGCGCGGACTCGTCTTCACCCATCGGCAGCACCGAGGACAGCAGGGTGAAGACGGTGACCGCGACGATGATGCCGAACACCCACCCCAGCAGGAACCCCGTGCCGGTGGAGCGTGCTTTCGGCGAGAGGAGCATGAGGATCGCGGCGATGATCGGCACCGGGCTGATCGCCACACCGAGCGCGAGGGGAAGAATGTCTCCGATGACGGAACCCATGGCTGTCTCCTACTTCTCCGTGAGCGCGGCGACTGCCGCGCGGTTGGTCGGGTAGACCGCGTCGCCGTCGCGGATGATCCCGAGTCGTTCCAGGCGAGACCGCGCATCGGCGCGCAGGCGGCTGAAGCCGAGCGAGACCTGGCTGGTCTCGAGCCAGTCCCGCAACGATGCGAACGACTCCGCGCCGGTGACATCGGCGTCCGTCACGGCCTCGAGGTCGATCACGACGTGGTGCACGTCGTGACCCTCGCGTGCCCTGGTCACCGCGGACTTGACCGCCGTGCCGAACACGTCGCCGTTGGCGAAGAAGAGAGGCGCCGCCATGCGGACCACGACGACGCCCGGGGCCGTCACCGCACCAGGGGGTGCATCGAGGAGCAGGGAGCCGCTCGGCTCGCCGTCGGCGGCCAGCACGTCGATCGCGGGATCGGCGGCACGTTTAGCCAGGTTGATCAGCGCGAGCACGAACGCGACGAGGATGCCGGGGATCGCGCCGATGAGGAGCGTCGCGAGGAAGCACACCACGCCGATCCAGAACTCGAAGCGGTCCAGGCGCCATAACTCGCGGAACTCGCGGATGCCCAGCAGCGGCAGCACGGCCACCCCGACGATCGCGCCGATGGCGGGCGAGGGGATCTCGGCCAGGAGCGCCGTGCCGAACAGGAGCAGCAGCAGCGTGCCCACGGCCAAGACGAACGACGGGAGCTGCGTGCGGGACCCTGCCTGGTCCATCGCGGCGGTGCGCGACGTCGACGAGCCCATCGCGAAGCTGCCGCTCGCTCCGGCGGCGATGTTGCCCACGCCGAAGGCGAGCAGGTCGCGGTTGGGGCTGGTCGGGTAGTGGCGCTTCTCGGCGTACGAGCGGATCACGAGAAGGCCCTCGGCGACGGTCACCATCGTCAGTGCGAGCGCCGACGGGACGAGCGCGAGCCACTGGGTCCACGACAGCATCGGCCACGTGAGCTGAGGCGGCCCGGCGGGCACCTCCCCGAGCACGGCCACGCCGGCGCCGTCGGCATCCGTCACCACCACCAGGATCGTCGCGACGATCATCACGACGAGCGCCCACGGCACCACAGCCAGCAGGCGCCGCCCGATCAGCAGGACGGCGACCGATCCCACCGAGATGAGGAGCGACCAGATGTTCAGGGTGCCCAGTCCGGTGAAGAGCCCGATCGTCTTCTCCACGAACTCGCCGCCCGAGTCGATCCTGATGCCCAGCATCTTGGCGATCTGCGACACCAGGATGTCGAGGGCCAGGCCTCCGACGAACCCGATGAGGATCGGCTTGGAGAGGAAGTTCGCCAGGAAGCCGAGCTTGAACACCGACATCAGGATGAACATGACGCCGCAGATGATCGCCTGCGCGAGCGCCATGGTCGCATACTCGGCCGAGCCTGCGACGGCCAGGCCGCCGATCGAAGAGGCGACGAGCGCCGCGGCCGCGGCATCCGGCGACGCCACCAGCTGCCGTGACGAGACGACCAGCGCATAGACGATGGTCGGCACGACCAGGGCGTAGAGCCCCGCAGTCGCGGGCAGCCCGGCGATCTGCGCGTAGCCGATGTTGAGCGGGATCGCGATCGCGACGAGGGTCACGCCCGCGAGAAGCTCGCGGCCGAGGTTCTTCCGTGTGAGACCGGCGAGTGGTCGTTGCACGGCGCCTCCTGGATGTCGATCCCGAGGCTAGCGGCAATCGAGCCGCCGTCGTCGGATCAGTGTCCGGGTTCTATCCGCAGCACCTCGGGCGATTCGCCCAGGGTCAGGTCGTCGTTGACGCGCAGCGTGCGCGCCAGGTCGTCGACCGAGCCGATCACGGTGCCGAAGCGCTCGCGGTCGGAGCAGACCGCGGTGAGCGTGACGAAGTGCGTCCCGGTGTCCCACGTGTACGTCGCGAAGGGTGGCTGGCGCGCATCCGGGGGCAGCGGCATCTCGAGCTTCTCGCCCACGCCCAGGAAGGGATTGCGGAAGGACTGGGTGTCGTCGTACTCCATCGGCATCATGGCGCGGGCCGCACGCAGCTCGTTGGTCGCCTGCTGAATCTGCGCCATCGCCACGACCAGCTCGGCGTCGGCCTTCCACACCCAGACCAGCACGCGTCCCGCGGCCTTGCGCATCAGGAACGGCGCGGCCTGGCTCATCGCCCACGCGGCCACGCCGCTGCCAGGGCGCGCCTCGCCGCCGAGCGCGCCGCTCGCCTGGCTCAGCAGCATCCGGATCGCCGCCTTGCGGTGCCGGCGGCCGCGGAAGCCGAGGGACTCTGTCACCGGGACCCACAGATTCGGGTCGGCATCGGCCTGAAGTCGGGGCATGCCACCAGCGTACGGGGCGTACCCTGCACGTTCCCGGGGCATCGCACCGCCCTCGGGTACAGTGGATCCGCGCGTCACCGACCCCACCGCCGCGCGCCCCCGCCGTCAGAGACAGGCCCCCATCCCGTGACCGATCCTGCGACGCCCGCCGACCTACCCGCCGAGGCCCGGCCGCCGAGTCCGTCGGCGCGCCCGCTGAAGATCCTCATCGGCGCCGACACCTTCCTTCCGCACGTCAACGGAGCCGCGCGGTTCGCCGAGCGCCTCGCCGCCGGGCTGGTCGTCCGCGGTCATGACGTGCAGGTCATGGCGCCCAGCGCCGGGCACCGCAACCACGGCACCTTCACCGAGGTGATCGAGGGCAGCCAGATGACGATCCACCGACTGCCGTCGTGGCGCTGGCCGCCGCACGACTGGCTCACCTTCGTGCTGCCGTGGATGTCGAAGCACTACGCCCGCCGCGTGCTCGACGAGGTGAAGCCCGACGTCGTGCACATCCAGTCGCACATCGTCATCGGCCGCGGTCTCGCCCGTGAGGCGCACAAGCGCGGCATCCCCGTGGTCGCGACCAATCATGTGATGGCCGAGAACATCGTCGACTTCACGACGCTGCCGCCCTTCCTCGACAAGATCGCGATCAAGCTCGCGTGGGACGACGCCAAGCGCACATTCGGCCTCACCCGCGCCGTGACCACGCCGACGCGGCGCGCCGCGGACTTCCTCGAGAGGACGATCGCGATCGAGGGCGTGATCCCGATCAGCTGCGGCATCGAGGCGGCCAACTACACGCCCGACCTCACGCCTCGCGACGCTCACCGCCTCGTCTTCGTGGGCCGGCTCACGACCGAGAAGCAGATCGACGTGATCCTGCGGGCGCTCGCGACGCTGGATCCTGCCCTGGACGTGACGTTCGACATCGTCGGCAACGGCGACCAGCGCCGCAACCTCGAAGAGCTCGCTGCCCAGCTCGGGCTCGACGGACGCGTCACCTTCCACGGCCACACCACCGACGAAGAGCTCCGTGGCTTCCTCTCGCGCGCCAGCGCGTTCGTGATCGCGTCGATCGCCGAGCTGCAGTCCATCGCCACGATGGAAGCCATGGCGTCGGGTCTGCCGATCGTCGCCGCCGACGCCGTCGCCCTGCCGCACCTCGTGCACGACGGCGAGAACGGCTATCTGTTCCGTCCGGGCGACGTCGAGGATCTGGCCGAGAAGCTCACCACCGTCCTCACGCAGGACCCCGACGAGCGGCTGCGCATGCAGCGGGCCTCGCTCGAGGGCGTGAAGGTTCACGACATGCGCCGCACGCTCGACACCTTCGAAGCGCTGTACCGCGACGAGCCTCTTCCCGAGTAGGCGCCCGTGCACGTCGTGATGTTCGGTGACCAGCACGCCGAGACGCTCGGCGGGGCACAGGTCTCGATGCGGTTGCAGCGTCGGTTCCTCGAGAAGGCCGGTCACACCGTCACGATCGTCGCGCCGGCGATGCACGGGCCACGCGCCCGCTCGGCGGCGGCCGACTCCGCGTATCTCGACGTCCCGTCGATCCCGGTGACGCTCGATCGCGAGTACTCGATGTCGTGGCCGGGCCGGCGCACGGACCGATGGGTGGATGCCGCGCTGGAGGGCCGCCCGCCGGTCGACGTCGTGCACGTCCAGGCCGACTTCTGGGGCGCGCTCATCGGCTATCGCTTCGCGCGGCGCCACGGCATCCCGATCGTCCACACGATGCACAACCGGCTCGACGTGGGCATCGGGGCGACTGCCCCGTTCCCGAAGCTCGTGCTGCGCGTGCTGAACGCGTGGCAGCGACGCGTGCTGGGCGTCGCGTCCGAGACGAAGCCCGGCCGGGACGGCTGGTCGTACCTGCGCCGCTTCGCCGAGCGGGCGGATGCGGTGACCGCCCCGTCGGCGCACTTCGCCCGCCGCCTCGAGCAGCATGGCGTCGTGCCGCCGGCCCCGCCCGTTGTCGATGTGATCTGGAACGGCATCGACGACGAGCTGCTCGACGGGATCCTCGCGTCGTCGAGTGCTGAGCGCATGCCGGGGCGCCCGCGGTTCGTGTGGCTCGGGCGGATGAGCCCCGAGAAGCGCCTGCTTCCGTTCCTCGAGGCGGTCGCCGCCTCGGGTGTCGACGCCGAGGTCGAGCTGATCGGGGGCGGGGGTCAGCTGCGCGCCGCGCGCCGGCTCATCGAGAAGCTGTCCCCGCGGGCGACGGTCGTCTTCGCGGGACGAATGCCGTACGCCGAGACACTGCGCAAGATCGCGCGCGCGGATGCCGTCGTGCAGACCTCGATCGGCTTCGAGACGCAGGGCATGACGATCTTCGAGGCCGCGGCGCTCGGGACGTCGTCCGTCGTGAGCGACCCCGACCTGGCGGCCGAGCTCGGCGCGGGGTACTGGCCCGTCGGCGACGCGTTCCCGAGGGGGATCCCGGATGCGTCGGTGCCCGCGCTCGCGGACGCACTGCGCACTGCGGCATCCGAGATCGCCGGGGGTGCGCCGGTCGTTCCCGACCCGACGATCCGGGAGCGTTTCCGCCAGTCCTCGCGGACTGCGGCGATGGTCGAGGTGTACGAGCGGGTCACCGGCTGAGCCGGCGAATCCCGGCGGCTTAGAACGCGCTGACCACCTGGATCGCGATCGGATAGATCGCTGAGAACACGATGACCGAGAAGAGTGTCGCGATGCCGGCGCCGAGACCGATGCCGGCGAGACCTTTGGGTCGGCCCTTGGCGGCGAGCCCGATCGCGCCCACGATGATCGCGCCGATGGCGAGCAGGGAGTCGATGATCGCGAAGGCGATGTTGACGACACCGAGGGCCTCGTATGTGTTGCCGCCGATCACCGCGGCCTGGGCGAGCGCCGACACGAGCTGACTGAGCAGGATGCAGCCGGCGAGGATCACGGAGATCAGCCCGGCGCGATTGCTCTGGGAGGACCGCCCGGCGACCGCCCACTGCGATTCACCGGGTTGCTGAGGCTGCCCGGTCGGATGGGCCCCTGGATACGGAGGCGCGTACTGCCCCTGATGAGATGACGGCGACGGGCCCTGCGGAGTGGACGGCGTGGACATGTGTGCTCCTTCCCGGGAGGAGCATAGCGATGCTGTGAGAACGCTTGCCCGCTCGAGCGGGCGGGGCCGACTCAGGGGAGACGCGTGCGGTCGGTCGGGATGCGGCGGCGGCCGTCCGTGCGGAGCGCGACGACCGTCGACGCGAGGGCGAAGGCGGAGAGTACAGCGAAGGCGATGGCGATGAACATGGCAGAAACGCTACGCTTGCGTGATCACTGCCACGAGTGGCAGGATGGACACACATCGTACGAAAACTGCCACACCGGGAGAGCCGCCCATGAAGACCGTCGCCTGCATCGTCCAAGAGGGCTTCGCGCCGTTCGAGTTCGGCGTCGCATGCGAGGCGTTCGGACTGGATCGCTCGGACGACGGCATCCCGAACTTCGACTTCCGCATCGTCACGCCCGAGCCGGGCCAGGTCTCGTCGAAGATGGGCTTCTCGATCAACGTCGAGAACGACCTCGCGTTCGCGTACGAGGCCGACCTCGTGGTGGTGTCTCCGGTTCCGCACCAGTACTGGGCGCACACCGATGAGCGCGTGCTCGACGTCATCCGCGACGCCGTCGCCCGGGACGTGTGGGTACTGAGCGTGTGCAGCGGCTCGTTCGTCGTCGCCGCCGCGGGCGTACTCGACGGACGCAAGGCCACGACGCACTGGATGTACGCGCAGAAGATGGCAGAGATGTACCCGAAGGTCGATGTCGACCCGGACGTGCTCTACGTGCAGGACGGCCGCATCATCACGAGCGCCGGCACCGCCGCCGGCCTCGACGCGTGCCTGCACCTGCTGCGGCAGGAGCTCGGCGCCGAGCTGACCAACAAGATCGCACGGCGCATGGTGGTGCCGCCCCAGCGCGACGGCGGTCAGGCGCAGTTCATCGACAAGCCGCTCCCCGCCACCACCTCGCTGTCGCTCGCGCCGGTCACGGACTGGATGCTCGACAATCTGCGCCTCGACCTCACGGTGGAGCAGCTGGCGTCGAAAGCCCACATGTCGCCACGCACCTTCGCCCGCCGGTTCAAGGCCGACTTCGGTGCGACGCCGGCCGCGTGGCTTTCACGGCAGCGCATCATCCACGCTCAGCGTCTGCTCGAATCCACCGACCTGGGCCTTGACCGCGTCGCGTACGAGAGCGGATTCGGTTCGGCGGCGGTGCTGCGGCAGAACTTCGCCCGGGTGCTGGGCACGACGCCGACGGCCTACCGTGCCCGCTTCTCCTGCACGACCGACGAGCACGAGATGGCGGGCCCGACGCCCACTCCCAACGCCGCCGACGCGCCGTTCGGAGCCCCCGGGCGAATGGGGCCAGCCCCGGCACCCGCCGAAGCGAATGCCGGGGCAACCGTTCTCGAGCCGGTGGCCTGAGCCTCAGGAGGCTCAGCCGCGCCGTGCCTTGAGTTCGCGCCCGTGCACGGTGAGCGCGTAGATCACGAGGACATCGAGCGCCAGCACGGCGATCGACAGCCACGGCTGCGCAGCGATCAACGTGAGCTGCCCGATCGCGTTGAGCGCGACGAGGATGATGGCGATCACACGCGCCCACGTCGCCCCGCTCAGGAGCGCGATGCCGACGAGGATCAGCAGCACGCCAGAGATGAGGTGCCACCAGCCCCACGCCTGGATGTCGAGCGAGAACAGGCCGGCCTCACCCACGAAATAGGCGGTGTCGGGCCCGATGAGGGCCTGAAGGCCGTGGAAGAGATCGATGACGCCGGCGATGAGAAGGACGACGGCGGCGAAGACGCCCCATCCCACCCATCCCGTGACAGTGGTGTCGTTGTCGGTCATGTGCGTGGTCCTTTCGTGGAAGCGGGCGCCGGGCGGTCTTCCTGCGAGGTGGCACCGGCGTGTGCCGCACATCTCGAAGGTGGCGCAGACCGCGCAGCCCGGCATCACCCAGGACGTGTGAAATCCGTGGCTGACGAGCCCGTTCGCGCTCACGGGCGCGCGACCGACGAGTGCCCTTCGCTACCGTGGGCCCCATGGGCCTCAATCCGAAGACGTGGTTCACGCGCGAGGCCCTGGGGAAGGACGTCAAGGCCGGCATCGCGCTCGGTGTCGAGAGCGTGCCCGACGGCCTCGCATCGGGGCTTCTCGCGGGCGTGAACCCGCTCGCCGGGCTCTATGGCTACCTGTTCGGCATGGTGGGCGCCGCCTTCTTCACCAGCAGCACGTTCATGGCCGTGCAGGCGACGGGCGCAATGGCGCTGGTGGTGGCTGACGCCGACCTGCAGAGCAGGCCGGATCCCGATCGTGCGCTCTACACGCTGGCGATGCTGACCGGCGTCGTCATGATCGTGGCGGGCCTGGCCCGCGCCGGGCGCCTCGTACGGTTCGTGCCGACGGCGGTCATGACGGGATTCATCACAGCGGTCGGCGTCAACATCGTGCTGGGTCAGCTGTCGAACTTCACGGGGTACGACGCGCAGGGCGCGAACCGTATCGTCAAGACGATCGACCTCATCCTGCACGTCAGCCAGTGGAGCATCCCCGCTGTCGTCGTCGGGGCGATCACGGTCCTTGCGATCGTCGTGCTGCAGCCCACGCGCGTCGGCAGCCTGAGCCTGGTGGTGGCGGTCGTGCTCGGCTCGATCGGGGCGTGGCTGCTCAACCTGTGGGTGGCCGGTCCCGTGGTCGTCCTCGACGACATCGTCGACGTGCCCCGCGGTCTTCCGGCACCCGTGCTCCCGAACCTCGACGACATCGCGTACCTCGCGATCCCCGCCGTCTCGCTGGCATTCGTGGGCCTCGTGCAGGGAGCGGGCGTCTCGGCCGGCATCCCCACCCCTGACGGCAAGCCCGCCGACGCCTCACGTGATTTCATCGGGCAAGGGGTCGGCAACGTCGTCGCCGGCCTGTTCCGCGGCATGCCGGTAGGCGGATCGATGTCGGCCTCGGCGCTCGTCGTGGCCGCCGGTGCGCGCACGCGCTGGTCGCTCGTCTTCGCCGGCGGAGTCATGGCCCTGGTGATCCTCTTGGCCTCGGGACTCGTCGCCTTCGTCGCGATGCCGGCGCTCGCCGCGCTGCTCATCGTGGTCGGGATCTCGGCGATCAAGCCGAGCCGCGTGTTCTCGGTGATCAAGAGCGGAGCGCTGCAGACCACGATCATGGCGGTGACGTTCGTGCTGACCCTGATCATCCCGCTGCAGTTCGCGGTGCTCGTCGGAGTCGGCCTCGGGATCGTGATGTTCGTGGCGCAGCAGTCCAACCGCGTGCGGGTACGTCAGGTGCACATCACCGACGACGGGCGCCTGCGCGAATCCGACCCGCCGGCATCCGTCCGTCCCGGCGAGGTCCTGGTGCTTCAGCCGTACGGCAGCCTCTTCTTCGCCAGCGCACCGACGTTCGAGCGCCAGCTTCCGCGCATCGGCGCCGACTCGCGGCGCGCCGTCGTGATCGTCCGGCTCCGTGGCACCGACGAGGTGGGGCTCGCCTTCATCGAGGTGCTGCGTCGGTATGCGCACGATCTGGCGTCGGCGGATGCCTCTCTCAAGATCGTCGCGAGCGAGAAGCGCGTGATCAACCAGCTAATCGCGGGTGGCCTGGTCGACGACATCGGCGAGGCGAACCTGTACCACGGCGGCGAATGGGTGAGCGAGACGCTGCGCCGCGCGTACGCGGACGCGCGTGAGGAGATCGCGCGGGGATGATGGGCCTGCCGCCGAACGGATTGCCGCGGCGTCCGGTGCCTGGTAAACTTGAGCCATCACGACTCAACTTTGAACGTGAGCAGATTTCAGGAGACACATGAACGCCACCCCGCAGCCCGGACAGGAGGACGCGCAGAGCGCCCTCGAGCAGTTCGGCATCAACCTCACCGACCGCGCCCGCCAGGGCAAGCTCGACCCCGTCATCGGACGAGACAGCGAGATCAGGCGCGTCAGCCAGGTGCTGACCCGCCGTACCAAGAACAATCCCGTCCTCATCGGCGAGCCCGGCGTCGGCAAGACGGCCGTCGTCGAGGGCCTCGCGCAGCGCATCGTCGCGGGTGACGTCGCCGAGTCGCTCAAGGACAAGGAGCTCGTCACCCTCGACATCTCGGCGCTCGTGGCCGGCGCGATGTATCGCGGCCAGTTCGAGGAGCGCCTCAAGAGCGTGCTCAAAGAGATCACCGAGTCCGACGGGCGCATCATCACGTTCATCGACGAGCTGCACGTGCTCATGGGCGCCGGCGGCGGTGAGGGGTCCGTCGCAGCCTCCAACATGCTCAAGCCCATGCTCGCGCGCGGCGAGCTGCGCATGATCGGCGCGACCACTCTCAACGAGTATCGCGAGTTCATCGAGAAGGATGCCGCGCTCGAGCGCCGCTTCCAGCAGGTCTACGTCGGCGAACCCAACGTCGAAGACACCGTCGCGATCCTGCGCGGACTCAAGGAGCGGTACGAGGCGCACCACAAGGTGGCCATCGCGGATGCCGCGCTCGTGGCCGCGGCATCCCTCAGTCACCGCTACATCCCTTCCCGGCAGCTGCCCGACAAGGCGATCGACCTCATCGACGAGGCCGCGTCGCGCCTGCGCATGGAGATCGACTCGGCGCCGCTCGAGATCGACGAGCTGCGCCGCCACGTCGACCGGCTGAAGCTCGAGGAGCTGGCGCTGAAGAAGGAGAAGGACGACGCGTCGAAGGAGCGGCTTGCGACCCTGCGCGAGACGCTGCGCACCGAGCAGGAGAAGCTTGGCGAACTGCAGGGCCGCTGGGAGCGCGAGCGGGCATCGCTCAACCGCGTCGGCGACCTGAAGACCAAGCTCGACGCCGCCCGCATGGAGGCCGACCGCGCGCAGCGCGAAGGCAACCTCGAGAAGGCGTCGCGCCTGCTGTACGCCGAGATCCCCGCGCTGGAGCGCCAGCTCGTCGAGGCCGAACGCGAAGAGCCCGCCGGCGACCGCATGGTCAACGACCAGGTCACCGACGAAGACATCGCAGCCGTGATCGCGGCATGGACCGGCATCCCGGTGGGTCGTCTGCTGCAGGGCGAGACCGAGAAGCTGCTGCACCTGGAGGCCGAGCTCGGCAAGCGGCTCATCGGGCAGAAGGCCGCCGTGAAGGCGGTGTCGGATGCCGTGCGCCGCTCGCGCGCCGGCATCAGCGACCCCAACCGGCCCACGGGATCGTTCCTGTTCCTCGGCCCGACCGGCGTCGGTAAGACCGAGCTGGCCAAGGCGCTCGCGGAGTTCCTCTTCGACGACGAGCACGCCATGGTGCGCATCGACATGTCGGAGTACGGCGAGAAGCACACCGTCTCGCGGCTCGTCGGCGCCCCTCCCGGTTACGTCGGGTACGAGCAGGGCGGTCAGCTCACCGAGGCCGTGCGTCGCCGCCCGTACTCGGTCGTGCTGCTCGACGAGGTCGAGAAGGCCCACCCCGAGGTGTTCGACGTGCTGCTGCAGGTGATGGACGACGGCCGTCTGACCGACGGTCAAGGGCGCACCGTCGACTTCACGAACGTCGTGCTGATCCTCACCTCGAACCTCGGCTCGCCGATCCTGATCGACCCGACCCTGTCGGTGGAGCAGAAGCGCGAGCAGGTGCAGGGCCTCGTGCGCCAGGCGTTCAAGCCCGAGTTCATCAACCGCCTCGACGACATCGTGATCTTCCAGGCGCTCACCGAAGACGACCTCGCGCAGATCGTCGAGCTCGCCGTCTTCGCGCTGCAGCGGCGTCTGAAGGACCGCCGCCTCGCTCTCGCGGTCACACCAGATGCCCGTGCGTGGCTGGCCGAGCGCGGCTACGACCCGGTGTTCGGCGCGCGGCCGCTGCGCCGGCTCATCCAGTCCGAGATCCAGGACCGCCTCGCGATGGCGATCCTCGGCGGCGGCGTACGCGACGGCGACGTCGTACGGGTGGATGTCGCCGCCGACGGCTCGGGGCTGACACTCGTCAGCGAAGGCCCCGCGCCCTCGCCGGAGGTGCCGGCCGACGAGGACGAGGTCATCGAGGCCGAGCTGCTCGACGACTGAGCCCAGTTCGGGCGCCCTGAGGTCCGCGGTGGCGTGCGCGACCGGCGGGCGGTGGTGTGTGGTGGCGGGCGGCCGGGGCGGTGGAGTATGCGAAAACACCAGCCGGTGACCGCGACACGCCGGGCCGAGGCATCCGTCCTCGGCGTGTCGGCGTTCCGGACTGGTGTTTTCGCGTCGGGGTGAGCGTCGTGCGGGCGGCGAGGGGAACCGGGCACGCCGGGCGGTGGTCGGCCTGCGGTGGGCGTGTGGCCGGCGTGCGGTGGTGTGTGCGAAAACACCAGCCGGTAACGGCGACACGCCGGGCGGAGGCATCCGTCCTCGGCGTGTCGGCGTTCTGGACTGGTGTTTTCGCGTCGGGGTGAGCGTCGTGGGGGCGAGGGGAACCGGGCACGCCGGGCGGCGGTCGGCCTGCGGTGGGCGTGTGGCCGGCGTGCGGTGGTGTGTGCGAAAACACCAGCCGGTAACGGCGACACGCCGGGCGGAGGCATCCGTCCTCGGCGTGTCGGCGTTCTGGACTGGTGTTTTCGCGTGGAGGTGAGCGTCGTGGGGGGCGAGGGGAACCAGGCACGCCGGGCGGTGGTCGGCCCGCGGTGGGCGTGTGGCCGGCGTGCGGTGGTGGGTGCGAAAACACCAGCGGGTGACCGCGACACGCCGGGCGGAGGCATCCGTCCTCGGCGTGTCGGCGTTCTGGACTGGTGTTTTCGCGTCGGGGTGAGCGACGAGGGGAACCGGGCACGCCGGGCGGTGCGTGAGAGCATCGAACGTGCGCATCGTCCGAGCACTGTGGGGGTCGTCGCACCCCGGACCCACGCTCGTCGTGACTGCGCTGGCTCTCGCCCTTGGACTCTCGAGCGGCCTCGAGGCGTGGAGGCTCGCTCTGCTGACCGTCGCGGTGTTCGCCGGGCAGCTGTCGATCGGCATCTCGAACGACGCCCTCGACGCTGGCCGTGACCGCGCCGTCGGCCGCACCGACAAGCCGCTCGCCCGCGGCGACGTGAGCCTGCCTGCGGCGTGGGTGGCGGCATCCGTCTGCCTCACGCTGGCGCTGGTGCTGTCGGCGCCTTTGGGATGGCGGATGCTGACGGCACATGCCCTCACGCTGGGCTCCGCATGGGCGTACAACGCCGGACTGAAGTCGACCCCGCTGTCGATCGTGCCGTTCCTGGTGAGCTTCGGCGTGTTCCCCTCGCTCGCGACCCTGTCGGCGCCCGAGCCGGCCTTCGCCGCGGGGTGGGCCTGGATCGCAGGCGCGGTGCTCGGCGCTGCGGTGCACCTGACCAATGTGTTGCCCGACCTCGACGACGACGAGCGCACAGGTGTGCGGGGGCTGCCGCACCGGCTCGGCGCCCGGACGTCGGCCGTCGTCGCGGCGCTCGGCGTCGTCGCCGGTGCCGTCGCGGTGCTGCTCGGCTCGGCCGGCGGAGACCTCGCGGCGGTTTCGCCGATCTCGTGGGTGTTCTTCTCCGGGGTCGCGCTCCTCGCGGTCGCGACTGTCGTGCGGGCGGTGGTGCGGCCCCCGACGCGCGCGCTCTTCCGCCTCGTGATGCTCGCAGCGCTTCTGCTCGCGGCGCAGCTCGTGGCATCCGGGGGAGCTCTCGTCGCCTGACCCCGCGGCATGCCGCTCCCGAAGCCGGCCTTCACGTTGAGAAGCGCGGAGGGGTTGAGAAACCGCGTAGAGGTTGAGACTCACCGCGACACGTGGTTTCTGAACCGGCGTGTGGTTTCTGAACCTCTACCCATCCCGGGTCGGAGGCGCGGCCCACACCCATCGCGTCGGCGTGGGCGGAGCGGCGACCAGCGGGTGCGCGAGCATTGTGCTCACCCACGCCCCGCGCCTTGAGGTTGAGAAACCGCGTAGAGGTTGGGACTCGCTGTGACGCCTGGTTTCTCAACCTGCGCGTGGTTTCTCAACCTCGGTGGGTTGCACGCCCCGCGCCAGCCGTGGCCGCGTCAGGAGTCGCGGTCGAGGCCCATCGCATAGGCGTGGGCGAAGAGGCGAGCGGCAGGTGGCGCGAGCATCGCGCGCACCACGGAACGCCGGGCCCGGGCGAGGCCGCGCGGCAGCGAGCGGCCCAGCGCGGTGTTGACCGCGGCGAGCCGCGCGGCCGTCCGCGCCGATGCCACCCGACGTGCCTCCCAGCGGCGCAGGTCCGGCTCGGGCGCCGCGCCCGTGCGCACCCACTCCGCCAGCAGTGGGGCCAGTGTCGCCGCGTCGAGCAGGCCGAGGTTCATGCCCTGCCCGCCGATCGGGCTCACCTCGTGCGCGGCATCCCCGATCACGAACACACGCCCGTTGCGCATACGGGGCGCCACGACGCGGCGCACGCCGAACGCCGTCGCCTCGGTCACCGCGGACGCTGCCGCCGACTCCTCCCGCAGCTCGAGCGCCGTGCGCATGCGTGCGATGAGGGCGCCCGGTTCGGGGTCGCCGCCCGGCGGATCCCAAGCGACGAACCGCCGTCGTCCGTCGGGCAGCGGGAACGACTCGAGCACGCCGGCGGCATCCAGGTGCACCACGGCGACCTCGGCGTCCGCACGGGGGCCGGTCTCGGCATCCGTCATCACGTACCGATCTCGGTACTCGCGCACAGGCACCGCACCGGCGCGGTAGGCGAGGTCACGCCCGCCGGATCCGGATGCCACGACCACGAGCCCGCTCGTCTGCTCGACCGGTCGGCCGAGGACGCCGGTGCGAATGAGCACGCCGTCGGTGCCCGGCAGGACCGCCATCACGTTGGCGCCGCGCAGCGGCTCGGGCGCCCCGTCGGCCAGCACGGCCTCGGTCGCCGCCTGGGGAAGTGTCGCCACGAACGGGAAGCGCGTCGACAGCTCGTCGAACCGCACCACACCGAGCAGCCGCCCACCGGAGCGGGCCTCACCCCGGCGCACCCGCACGGCGTGGGCGAGCAGCCGTTCGGTGACCCCGGATGCCTCGAGCGCGGCCAGCACCGGGGCGTGCACGCCGATCGCTCGAGAGCCGTCACGCGATGCCGGCCGCCGTTCGAGCACGTCGACATCGACTCCGCGGCGCGCGAGCTCGGCGGCGAGCAGCATCCCCACCGGGCCCGCACCGACCACGGTGACCTCAGCCATGCCCGGGCCCCACGCTGAACGGTTCGAGGGGCAGTTCGCGTCCCTTGCGTGCGCCTGAACCTGCGGCATCTGCGCCTTGAGCGTCGGCTACGCGTCGTTCGGGAGGCAGTTCGTGTCGCAACAGCGGCGCCGATGCCGCAGCAACGGCCACATGAGTGCGGTCGCCGGACGGCGGAAGGGGACGGATGCCGTGGCCCACCCCCGTGACCTCAGCCATGCCCGTGACCTCAGCCATGCCCGTGCCCCACAGCCAGGAGCCGGAACGGCGCGGGCCGCTCGACCCGCCAGGAGCCCGGCCCATCGGAAGCGAGCGCTTCGGCGAGCTCGCCGCGCGTGAAGCTGCGCCGGATCGACCGCAGGCCGTCGGTGCGCAGGAAGGTTCCCGGCGCGAAGGGCGTGATCCCGACCGCGTAGAGCCCGTACGCGAAGCCGCTGCGCTCGATGTCGCCGTGCAGCACCAGCCCGCGCGAGAGCTGGAGCGACTGCGCCGCGAACGCCCGGAGCTCCGCGCCGAGGTGATGCAGAACGTGGTTCGAGAGCACGACGTCGAAGATGTGGCCCTCGGCGACGAGGGCTGCGGCATCCGTGCACACGAAGGCGACGGTCGGCGGAACCTCGCGCTCCGTCGCGACGGCGTGCGCACGTGGGTCGGGGTCGGCGCCGGTCCAGTGCACGTCGAGGCCGTCGCGTTGCGCGAGGCCCGCGAGTCGCGCGACGAGGTCGCCACCGCCGGAGCCCAGGTCGAGCACGCGGGCGGGCCGGCCGAGTGAGGCCAGATGCGGCCTGAGCCGGTTGCGATACACGCTGCCCCAGCCCGAGACGAGCCGGTTCACGGTACCGAAGCGGCGCAGTGTCGCCCGCAGCCGGCGTGGGTCGCAGTGCGGGTCGTCCATGAGCTCGACGAGCGTGTCGTCGCGCACCGCGAGGCTCATCGCCGCGCTCCCCAATCGGGTCGCGGTCGGGCTCATGCCCGCGCAGCCAGGGCCGGTGCCACCCCGGCGGCGAGGTCCTGGCGCACCGCATCGTGGCCCGACGTGCGTCCGCGACCGAGCCGCCGGGTCATGAGCGCCGACTCCACGGTGAGCCCCGGGCCGAACGCCAGTCCGGCGATGCGCGCGCCTTCCGGGAGCGTGTCGTCGTGCAGCAGCCCGCGCAGGATGAACAGGATCGTCGCGCTCGACATGTTGCCGTACTCGCGCAGCACCGCACGCGACGCATCGAGCGCGGCCGGATCCAGGTCCAGCCCCGCCTCGACGCGATCGAGCACGCTGCGGCCTCCGGGGTGCACGGCCCACGCGTCAGGTGCATCGGGGCCGACGAACCGGTCCACGGCCGCGCGGATCTCACGCCCGATGATCCGCGGCACCTCGGCCGACAGCACCATCTCGAAGCCGTGGTCGCCGATCGTCCAGACCATGTCGTCCTCGCCCTCGTCGGTGAGCGCGGTGCCGAAGCGGTCGAGGTCCAGGCCGCCGGCATCCTGCACCGCCGCCGGTCCCGCGACGATCGCGGCCGCGGCGCCGTCGCCGAAGACGGATGCCGCGACGATCTGCTGGGGGTCGGCCGAGGCCCGGATATGCAGCGAGCACAGCTCGACGCACACCACGAGCACCACCGCGTCGGGCTGCGAATCGGTGATCCGCGCGGCCAGCCGCAGTCCGGGCAGCGCCGCCGCGCACCCGATGAACCCGAGGTGGTAGCGCTCGGTCGTGGTCGGCAGTCCCAGATCCCGCACCAGCCGGTAGTCGGGGCCAGGCGCGAAGAAGCCGGTGCACGACACCGTCACGACGTGGGTGATGGCGGATGCCGCGAGCCCGGCATCCGTCAGCGCGGTGCGTGCCGCCTCGGCGCCGAGCCCCGGCGCGAGCCGGGTGTAGAGGTCGTTGCGCGGACCCGTCGTCGGAGCGCGCAGCGTGCCGTCAGCGTCGAGGAACTCGGGGCCTCCCGGCGTCGGCGGCAGACCTGCCAGCTCGCCGAGCACGGTGTGGCGATGCTCGATCGCGGAGGCGCCGAAGGCGCCCTGGATGCGCCGCCGCGTGAGGCGGTCGACGCCGGGCTGCGACGCGAAGAGCTCGCGCACGGCATCCTGCGCGATGCGCGCGGGCGGGACCGCGGTGCCGATGGAGACAATGCGGGCCGTCATGGAGCCACCCAATCACGCCGAGCCCCCTCACGGCAGTGGTTGCGCGATGATCGCCCGCCGGGTAGGGGACGGATCACGGTCCCTCGCCCCTCCAGGCGCCGTCCCCACGGCCCCTCCCGCCGTGTGGGCGCAGGCGCGTTGCCCGGTGGGGACGGATGACGAATGCCCGGCGCGCGCCCTGCGCACGTGCCGGGCATCCGGGTCTCGTTCACGTGGTGGCGCCGGACAGCGCCTCCTCCGCGGCATCGGGCAGGTCGCGCATCCCCCAGAACGGGCCGATCACGACGAACAGGCACGCCAGCAGCTCGCCTGTTGCAGCGATCCACAGGGTCGGCACGGTGCCGATCCAGGTCCCGAGGGCGCCCGCGATGAGTGCCCCGATCGGCATGACCCCCCACACGACGAAGCGGATCGAGGCGTTCATGCGGCCGAGCAGCCGCCGTGGGGTGATGCGCTGCCGGAAGGTCACCTGGGTGATGTTGTAGAGCAGCACCGTGAAGCTCATGACGAAGAACTGCGCCACGAGCAGCGGAAAGGCCAGCGCCGGCACGAGCGAGATCGCCGGGAGGAAGAACGGCACGAGGCAGAAGGCGATCGCGCTCAGGGGAATGGCGCGGGCCTCACCGATACGCGCCACGATGCGCGGCGTCGCGATCGCGCCGAGCAGCCCGCCCACCGCCGACAGCGAGAACACGATGCCCAGCATCGCCGGGGTCAGCCCGAGCTCGCGCAGCACGAAGATGGGCAGCAGCGTCGTCGCGATCGTGCCGAAGAAGTTCGCCACGCCGGTCGTGCCGACGATGCGGCGCAGCAGCGGGTTGCCGAACACCCACGACAGGCCCTCGCCGATCTCCTTGTGGAGCGGCTGATGGTCCTCGGGGGCGCGGCGCACCTCGTGGTCCTTGGTGAACAGCAGGGCGATGAACGACGTGACGTAGGTGGCCACCGTGATGAGGATCGCGACCGGGGCGACGAGCACGCCGACGAGCCAGCCGCCGACGGCAGGACCGGCCAGACCCGCGAGCTGCTCGGTCGACTGAAGCTTGCCGTTGGCCTCGGCGATCTGGTCGGTGCGCACCAGCGACGGGATGATGCTCTGGTTCGACACGTCGAAGAACACCGTCGCGATGCCCATCACGAGCGCGACGGCGATCATGTGCCAGATCTCGAGTACCCCGAGGACGGCCAGCAGCGGAAGCAGTGCGAGCGCGACGGCGCGGACCACGTCCGCCCAGATCATGACGTGCCGCTTGTGCATGCGGTCGATCCACGCACCCGCAGGCAGTCCCACGATCAGGAACGCCGCGACCTGCGCGGCGCCCAGCAGCCCCACCTCCCACTCCGTCGCCTGCAGCGTGAGCACGGCGAGGACGGGGAGGGCGAGCTCGGTGATCTGCGCGCCGAACTGGCTGAGAGCCTGACCGCTCCACATCGTGAGGAAGTTGCGGTCTCGCCACAGCGAGCCCTTCGGGGCGGCCGGCGTGGCAGGGCCGGCCGGTTCGCCGGACCCGGCTGTCGCGGCCGCGGCATCCTGATCCGCCTCGACGGCGTCCTCGGCACTCGCGCGCGACACCGACGTCATGGCCTCTGCCCGAGCCTCGGCGAGGACTCCGGTGTCGACGCCGGCGACGTCCGACGGCCCCTCTGATTGAGACATGTCAATCAGTCTGCGCCACTGATTGAGACTTGTCAATCGGTTCGCTAGGCTCGCTCTATGGTGAAGTCGCACGAAGAGCGTATCGAGCTTCGCCCCGGCGATCCCGAGGCCGAAGCACGCATGAAAGCGCTCAGCTCGCCGCTGCGACTGCGCGTGCTGCGGCTGTGCGCGTTCGAGTCGCGAACCAACAAGGAGCTCGCCGAGCTCCTGGGCGTGAACCCCGGCACGATGCTCCACCACGTGCGCACCCTCGTCTCGACCGGCTACCTCGCCGCCGAGCCCGAACGCGCCGGCGCACAGGGGGCACGTGAGGTGCCGTATCGCGCCACCGGGCTGTCGTGGCGCACGTCGATGCCGAGCGGCAGCACCGTGCTCGTCGAGACCTTCCTGCAGCAGATCGAGGGTCTCGCCGACGAAGACCTCGACACGACGTGGCTCGGGCTGAAGCTCAACGACGAGCACAAGGCCGAGCTGCAGCAGCGGCTCTATGATCTCGCGCAGGAGTTCAAGGACCGGGGGCCGGATGCCGACGGCGAGACGTATTCGCTCTTCTTCGCATTCCACCCCGACCACAACCCGCCCGCGTTGCACGGAACGAGCCCGTCACCCGACTGAGCGCCACCGTCGAGGGAGCGGGACGCGCGTCGGCCGACGGTGGACGACGCCCTGGACACGCCCCGCCCGCAGGAGGATCGTTGATCCCGACACCGACCATTGGAGGCGGACATGTTCTCACCCGACCGGCCGTTCTCGAGCTTCGCCGTGCCCGACGTCGACGAGGCCATGACCTTCTACCGCGACACGCTCGGACTCGCCGTCACGGCGGACGACGTGGGCGGCTTCACGATCGCGCTGCCCGGAGGGGGCGACATCTTCGTGTACCCCAAGCCCGACCATGAGCCTGCCGTCTTCACCGTGCTGAATTTCGCTGTCGACGACGTCGAGGCCGCCGTCGACGACCTCAACTCCCGCGGAGTGGTGACCAAGATCTACAGTGATCCGGACTACGGCACCGACGAGAAGGGGATCTCGCGAGGCTTCGAGGGCGGGCCCGACATCGCGTGGTTCACCGACCCCGCGGGCAACGTCATCTCGGTGATGTCGGGCGGACCTGTCACGGGCTGACGCGACCGCTCTGGGCGGGGGTGCCGCTCACGGCAGGTGCGGCCACCCCTCCGGCCCGAGGGTACCCGCCGGGTACTCGTCGAGCGGCACGTCGCCGGCGTGCCACGCGGCCAGTACCGGGTCCACGATCCGCCACGACTGCTCGGCGGCGTCGCCGCGCACCGAGAGCACGGCGTCGGCATCGAGGATGCCCGACAGCACCTCGCCGTACGCCTTGAGGGCGCCGGCGCCGAGGTCGGCTTCGAGGATCGCGCGCTCGAGCTCGAACGGGTCGTCGCCGCCGTTGACGTTGAGCTCGAGCTCCATCCGGTCGGGCCCGAGCGAGAACCGCAGCACCGAACCGGGCGCGGGGCCGGTGAGGCCGGCAGGCACGTGGTTGACGGGGCGGAACGTGAGGACGATCTCGCCGTCCTTGCCCGCCAGCGCCTTGCCCGAACGCAGCGTGATGGGCACGCCCGCCCAGCGGTCCGTGCGCACCTCACATGTCAGCTCGGCGAGCGTCTCGGTGCCGCGCGCCGGGTCGACGCCGGCCTCGTCCGTGTACGCCGGCAGCTCGCGGTCGCCGACCGTTCCGGCGGTGTAACGCGCGCGACGCGACGAGGCGACCGGGTCGTCGCCCCACACATGCGTGGCCCGCAGGACGGCCCCCGTCGCGTCGCGCAGGTCGCGCTCGTGCAGGGTCGCCGGGGGCTCCATCGTGAGCACTGCCATCACCTGAAGGAGGTGGCTCTGGATCATGTCGACGAGGGCCCCGGCGCGGTCGTAGTAGCCGGCGCGCCCTTCGAGTCCGAGCGTCTCGTCATAACGGATCACGACCGACTCGATGTGCTCGGCCGACCACACCGGGGCGAAGACGCGGTTCGCGAACCGTACGCCGAGCACATTGAGCAGCGTCGACCTGCCGAGGAAGTGGTCGACGCGGAACACCTGCTCCTCGGGCACGAGCCGTGCGACGGTCTCGTTGAGCTTGCGCGCGCTCGCCTCATCGACGCCGAACGGCTTCTCCAGAGCCAGCACCGTGCCGTCGGGGATCGCGACGCCGGCCAGCGCCTCGCATGCCGCCGCGGCCACTGCAGGCGGCACAGCGAAATACAGAGCGATCCGCGCGCCGGGGTCGGACAGCAGCCGGGTGAGGTCGGCCGGCGCGGTGATGTCGGCCTGCTCGTAGGTGGTCTCCGACACCCGGTCGAACGCCTTCTCGAAGCCGCCCGTCGCGAACGCCGTCCGCACCGTCTCGCGCCAGCGGGCGTCGTCCCAGTCCTCCATGCCAGAGCCGCGCAGGCGGACCCGGCGATCCGGTTCGAGTGTCAGCAGCTGCCCGAGCGCGGGCAGCAGCAGCCGCGAGGTGAGGTCGCCTGTGGCGCCCAGGATCAGAAGCGTGGTCTCGGTCGCCATGCCGCCCAACCTACCGCGCGATTCGAAACGGATGGCGGCGGGCTGCTGTCGTTCGGCGCCCGGGTTTGCCACAATCGGGACGATGCCGTCACCCATAGAGGACTACGCCCTTCTCAGCAGCTGCCGCACCGCGGCGCTCGTGTCACGGGAGGGGAGCATCGACTGGTTCTGCGTGCCGCGCTTCGACTCGCCCTCGGTCTTCGGGGCGCTGCTGGGAGATGAGAATCACGGATGCTGGAGCCTGCGCGCGAGCGACCCGCAGGCGACGAGCACCCGGCGCTACGACGGCGACACGTTCATCCTCGTCACGCGATGGGAGACCGACGAGGGTGTCGCCGAGGTGCACGACTTCATGCCGATCGACGGCAATCGCGTCGACATCGTGCGCCGGATCATCGGGATCTCAGGCACGGTCGAGTTCACCGACACGGTGCGTCTGCGCTTCGACTACGCGCGTGCGATCCCATGGGTGCGCCAGGTGCCGGGCGTGCCGCTGACGGGCCTCGCGATCGCCGGACCTCACGCCCTCGTGCTGCGAGGAGCGCCGCTTCGTCCCACCGACCATGCCCATCAGGCGCGGATTCCCGTCGGGGCCGGTGAGGTCGTCGACCTGTCGCTCACGTGGTTCAAGTCGCACCATGAGGTGCCCGACCCGCTGGACGTGGACCGCTCGCTCGCCGCGACCCGCGCGTGGTGGCAGGACTGGGCCGACCGCATCCACCATCACGGCCCGCACCACGATTCGGTCGTGCGGTCGCTGCTGGTGCTGCGGGCGCTCACGCACGAGAGCACCGGCGGCATCGTGGCGGCGGCCACCACGTCGCTTCCCGAGGACTTCGGCGGGTCGCGCAACTGGGACTACCGCTACGTGTGGCTGCGGGATGCCGCGCTCACCCTCGAGACGCTGCTCGAGCACGGCTTCACCCGGACGGCCGAACGGTGGCGGGGATGGCTGCTGCGCGCGATCGCCGGCGACCCGGCCGACGTGCAGATCATGTACGGCATCGCCGGCGAGCGCGACCTCGCCGAGCGCGAGATCACCAGTCTTCCCGGGTACGAAGGAGCGTCGCCGGTGCGGATCGGCAACGGCGCGGTGGACCAGTACCAGGCCGATGTGATCGGCGAGGTCATGGTCGCCCTCGAGGCCACGCGTGCCGCGGGGGTGGAAGAGGACTCGTTCTCGTGGCCGCTGCAGCGCGCGCTGCTGACGCAGGTGATCGAGTGGATCGACCGGCCCGACCACGGCATCTGGGAGATCCGCGCCGAGGAGCGGATGTTCACGCACTCCCGCGTGATGATCTGGGCCGCGCTGGACCGGGGCGTGCGGGCGGTGCGGGAGTACGGGCTCGAGGGCGACGCCGAGACGTGGGAGAAGATGCGCGACCGCATCCGCGCCGAGGTCGAGACCGAGGGCTACGACGCCGAGCGCGGGCATTTCGTGCAGCACTACGGTTCGACCGAGGTCGACGCGTCGCTGCTGCTGATCGCGCAGGTGGGTTTCTGCGCCTACGACGATCCGCGCATGGTGGGCACAGTGGCTGAGATCGAACGCACGCTGATGCGCGACGGGCTCGTGCGGCGGTATCGCACCGAGTCGGACGTCGACGGCCTCGCCGGTGGCGAGCATCCGTTCCTCGCATGCTCGTTCTGGCTGGTCGAGCAGTACGCCAGCAGCGGCCGCACCGACGACGCCGGTGCGCTCATGGACCGTCTGTGCGCGCTGGCCAACGACCTCGGCCTGCTGTCGGAGGAGTACGACGTCGAAGCGGGCCGTCACGCCGGCAACACTCCCCAGGCGCTGACCCACCTCGCGCTCGTGCGTGCGGCCGACGCGCTCGGCGGGCACGCGGGCCGCGCCGCGCTGCGGAGATGACGAAAGCTCCCCACTGGCCCAAGACCGGCCGATGGGGAGCATCCGGAATCCGCGTCAGCGGGCCAGTGCCTCCTTGAGCTTCACGCGGCCGCCCATGCGCAGCAGCGAGTTCTGGTAGATGCGCGCGCCCACGAGGATCGCCGCCACACAGGTGGCCATGAGGATCACGAGCGAGAGCAGGGACTCCCACCACTGCGCCTGACCGAGGAAGATGCGCATCGGCATGCCGACCGGTGCCGAGAACGGCACGTACGACATGATCGCCAGCACCAGCGGGTTGTCGTTGAAGAAGATCACCAGGAAGTACGGCGCCATGATCAGCATCGTCAGCGGCGTCGTGGTCGAGCCGACGTCCTCCATGCGCGACACCATGGAGGCCGCCGCGGCGAACAGCGCCGCCAGCAGGATGAAGCCGAACAGGAAGAACACCGCGAACCAGGCGATCGGCCCGCCGAGACCCTGCAGCAGCGCGGTCTGGTCGGTCACCGTCAGTCCGACGATCGCCACGGCGGCCAGGAGCAGGATCTGACCCATCGCGAGGATCGTGTTGCCGACCACCTTGCCTGCCAGCAGCACGCGCACCGGTACGGCCGAGATCAGCAGCTCGACGACGCGGGTCTGCTTCTCCTCCACGACGCTCTGGGCGATCGTGCCGCCGAACATCGACGCGGCGAGGAGGAACACGATGCCGAATCCGAGCGCCGCGATGTAGCCGAGGGCGGGGTTGACGTCGTCGGGCGAGAGCAGCTCGACCGGCGGCACCTGGGCCAGCTGCAGCAGCAGCTGCGACGGTGCGCTGGACTCGGCGAGGATCGTGAAGCCGGTCGGCGAGTCGGAGTCTGCCACGACCGCGGCGTCGACCTCGCCGCTCTCGACGAGCGCCTCGGCCTCGGCCCGGTCGGCCACGTCGGTGACGTCGAGGCCCTCCGCGTTCGCGACGTACTGCGAGGCGTCCGACGTGACGGCGACGGGCGTGCCGCTGGAGTTCGCCGCCTGGAAGCCGCCCCAGATCACCAGGGCGAGGGCGCCCAGCACGAGGATGGCCGTCGAGATGACGAACGCCTTGCTCCGCAGCTTCGAGCCGATCTCACGCTCGGCGACGAGCCAGATGCCCTGCGGCGCGCTCAGCCCATGCGAGGGTGCGGACTCACCACGTTCGAGGGTGCTCACTGGATGACCTCCTTGAAGATCTGGGCGAGGGTGGGATGCTGCGGAGCGAAGCTCGCGACGTCGCCCTGTGCGACGGCGCGGCGCAGGACGCGCTGCGCGGTCTCGTCGCTGTCGGCGTCGAACACCGCATAGCCGCCGTCGAAGTCGAGGACGTCGACGCCGGACTCGGTGCGCAGCCAGCCCGCGTCACCGGCCGAGACGAGCTCGAACCTGCGGGTGGAGTGCTGGGAGCGCAGCGCGTCGCGCGCGCCCGCCGCACGGATCGTTCCGCCGGCGATGATGACGAGGTCGTCGCACAGGCGCTCGACCACGTCGAGCTGGTGCGAGGAGAAGAGCACCGCGACGCCGTCCGCCGCGCGCTGCTGCAGCACGCCCGCGACGACGTCGACCGCGAGGGGGTCCAGGCCTGAGAACGGCTCGTCGAGGATCAGCACCTGCGGGTCGTGCACGAGGGCTGCCGCGATCTGTGCGCGCTGCTGGTTGCCCAGCGACAGAGTCTCGACGTTGTCTTCGAGACGCTCGCCGAGCCCCAGCTGCTCGAGCAGGGCGGTCGCGCGAGCTGTGGCATCCGGTTTCGAGAAGCCGTGGAGCCGCGCGAGATACACGATGTGCTCGAGCACCTTCATCTTCGGGTACAGGCCGCGCTCCTCCGGCATGTAGCCGAAGCGGCGGCGGTCGGATGCCGTCACCTCCGTGCCGTCGAGCGTCACCGTGCCGCCGTCGCGAGCCAGCACGCCCAGCACGATCCGCATGGTGGTGGTCTTGCCGGCGCCGTTGCCCCCGACGAATCCGGTCAGGCGCCCCGGCCTCACCTCGAAGGACACGTCGTCGAGTACCCGGCGTCCGCCGTAACTCTTGGTGATCCCGCTCAGCTGCAGCATCCCGTCTCCTCTCCGCCCTGTGATCGAGCCTGTCCACACCAGGCTAGGCAGGCGTGCGCGACGGGACCTCCCCCTGAAGGCGGACTCTGCTCCGTCCGGGGGAGGGGATGCGATTCCATACGCGGGAATAGACCAGATGTGTATGTCCTTGCATGGAAATGGAACGTCCACGGTGGTCCCCGCCGGGGGCCTTTTCTATCTGGAGGAACACATGACCGACCGGACCATCGGCTACATCGTCGGCAGCATCTCGTCGACCTCGATAAACCGTCGCCTCGCGAAGGCGCTCGAGCGTCTCGCACCCGCGGGCATGCGTCTCGTCGAGATCCCGATCGCCGGCCTGCCGTTCTACTCCCCCGACCACGACGGCGACTTCCCGCAGGTGGCCCGAGACTTCAAACAGGCGATCGAGGACGTCGACGGCGTCATCATCGTGACGCCCGAGTACAGCCGCTCGATCCCCGGCGTGCTCAAGAACGCGCTCGACTGGTCGGCGCGTCCGTACGGCCGGATGTCGTTCAACGGCAAGCCCACCGCCGTGATCGGCACCTCCCAGGGCGGGATCGCCACCGCTGCGGCCCAGCAGCATTTGAAGGCCATCCTCAGCCACTACAACGCCCCCACCCTCGGCCAGCCCGAGGGCTACGTGCAGGCGACCCCCGGACTGTTCGCCGAGTCCGGCGAGGTCACCAATGACCAGACCGCCGAGTTCCTCGTCGGCTATCTCGAGGCCTTCGGTGCCCTCGTCGATCGCTACGTGCAGGTGCCCGTCGCCGCCTGAGTACTCTCGATCGGATGCCCCGACCGTGCGCCTCTCGCAGGCCACGGGCCGGGGCATCCGTCGTCGTGGCGGCCGCGGTGCGTCAGGCCAGTCCGCGGCGGTGGGCGTAGACCACGGCCGCGACCCGGTCGCGGGCTCCGAGCTTCTGCAGCACGTTGGACACGTGCGTCTTGACGGTGGCCTCGCCGATGTAGAGCCGCCGGGCGATCTCGGCGTTGCTCAGCGCCTGCGCCACGAGTCGCAGCACCTCCGCCTCCCTGTCGGTCAGCTCGGGCCTCACGGTCGAACCCTCGGCTCGCGCATCCCGCGAGAATCCCTCGGACGGGCGGGACGGCGGGTGCCACCCACCGTCTCGTCCACCAGATGGATTCTCGCGAGAGGGGACGGGGGTGGCCGCGGCGAAGCGGGCGATCACGCGGCGGGTCACCTCGGGTGCCAGGAGGGCGTCGCCGGCCGCGGCCACGCGCACGGCCGAGACCAGCTCCTCCGGGCCGGCGTTCTTCAACAGGAAGCCGGTCGCGCCCGCCGCGAGGGCGTCGAAGAGGTAGTCATCGCGGTCGAACGTCGTCACGACCACGATCGCGGGCGACGACGCCGGGTCGGCGATGATGCGCCGTGTGGCCTCGATCCCGTCCATGTCGGGCATCTGCACGTCCATGCACACCACGTCGGGACGCAGGGCGGATGCCGCGGCCACGGCCTCTGCGCCGGTCGACGCCTCGCCGGCGACGACGATGTCGCCCGCTGACTCGAGGATCATCCGGAAGCCGGCGCGCATGACGGCATGATCGTCCACGAGCAGGACCCGGATCGGCGTGCCGCTCACGAGCGTGCTCCAGCGGCGGCATCGGCGGGAGCTCCGAGCGGCACGTGCAGCCGCACGAGGAACCCGCCCCGCGCGCGGGGCGCGGCGTCGAGCGTGCCGCCGGACGCGATCGCGCGTTCGCGCATGCCCACCAGCCCGAGCCCTGCCCGCATCACGAGTGCCGACCGTCCCGTGTTCGAGATCTCGAGCTCGACCGCGTCGGCGCCGTAGCGCAGGCGCACGTCGGCGGCGGCACCCGGTCCACCGTGCCGGCGGGCGTTGGTGAGCGCCTCTTGCGCGACGCGGTACAGATTGACCTGCACCACGTCGGGCAGCTCGACGGGATCGCCGACGACCGTCAGCGTCGTGGGCAATCCGTTCGCGCTGGCGTGGCGCACCAGATCGGGCAGGCCCGAGACGTGCACCGTCGAACCGCCCTCGGAATCGCCGGCGGGGGTGCGCAGCGTCTCGAGCAGCTGCCTCAGCTCGTGCAGGGCGGAGCGGGCGGATGCCTCGACCGAGGCGAGCGCTGTGCGCGCGGCATCCGGATCCTTCTCGAGCACGGCTCTGGCCGCACCGGCCTGCACACCCATCGCCGAGACGTGGTGGGCCACGACGTCGTGGAGTTCACGTGCGATGCGGACGCGGTCGAGGGCGACCGCCTGAGCCGCCGTCACCTCGCGCTCACGCTCGAGCTCGTGCGTGCGCTCCTCGAGCGCGGCGCGCGACAGAGCTGCGGCGTACGCACGGTCGCCCATGTAGTACGCGCCCCCGAAGAACGCCGCGTTGACGAGGAACTGGATCAGCATGTACGCCGCGAACGGTGAGAACATGCCCGCCTGGGAGGGTGCGCCGTCTCCCGGGTCGATCGCCGCCTGGAAGGTGGTGATGAGCAGCCAGACGAACATGCCCACGATCACCGCGATCCGCACGAGGGCCGCGCGGCGGCGGTCATCGACCCACGCGCCCACGGTGTACATCGCGATGAAGACCGCGATGTTGCCGACGTACAGCTCGGGGATGCGTGCCGACATACCGACGAAGAACACGAGCGCGAGGACGACGACCACCGTGACCGGGTAGCGGCGCCGCACTGCGAGCGGGGCGGTGATGCCCAGTGCGTAGACGAGGGCCCACTGCAGTCCCGGGGCGTCTTCCGAACCGAAGAAGCCGACGACGTTCCCCAGTGCGGCGCTGAGCACGGCGCCGACGAAGAGCACTCCGGCGAGCCAGACGTCGCTGCGCAGATCGCTGGGACTCGGTGACGGCCGGTGCGTCACGCGCGCGGGAGGGTGGTCGGACATACCTCAACGGTACGGAGTGCGCAGGGCCGCGGCATCCGTCCTACGGGGGAGAGCACTTGTTGTTGGCAAGCGTGCGCCTCGCCACCGCAGCCGCGGATAGGCGGCCGACTCGACGGTCAGGCCGTCGGAGCAATCGCGAGGATCGTGGTGTCGGCGCGGCGGCCGAGCAGGCCGGTGGCGGGATCGAGATACCGGATGCTGATCACGTGCTCGCCGGGAGCCATGTCGTACACGACCCGGCGCAGGGGTTCGTCCTCGAAGACGTGCCGGGTGCCGGTCGGTGTTCCGTCGAGCGACACGACGGCCGTCTGCCCGGCCAGGCCCTCCAGCAGGAGGAAGAAGTCGTCGGCCGCGCCGTCGAAGTCCGCGTCGACGAGCTGAGCCTGCAGCGTGCCGTCGTCGGACGTGACGGTCGGGACCGGTGCCAGGAACGGTCCGATCGGCGCGCTCGCGGCAGAGGGGAGCGACCCGGGCGACGTCTGCACCGCGTGCAGGGTCATGCCCGCGCGGAGGGAGTCGGCGGGGATCTCGACACGGAAGCGTCCGTCCTCGCCGATGGTGGCCTCGGCCAGACGCGCACCGCGCTCGTCGATCATCTCGACCAGCGCCCCGGCGACGCCGGTACCCGTGATGGCCGCCGGCACCGGGGCGTCGGGGTCCTGCGGCGCGTCCAGTGCCGGCACCGCCGTCTGCACGGGTGGCTCCGGGGTGGGCGTCGGAGTCGGAGTCGGGTTCGGAGTCGGAGCGGGCGTCGGGGCGGGAACGGGCGGCGGGGTCGGTGCAGGAGCCGGTGCCGGCGGCGGCGCTGCGGCATCCGGTGCGGCATCGTCCTCGGGCAGCGCGACGGGCTCGATCGGCGGCGCCGGGTCGGGAGCCGGCAGCGCCGCTTCCTCGGGGTCATCCGTCTCGAGGTCGGCGGGTTCGCTGGCGTCATCCGACACGGCCGGTGAGCCGATGTCGGCCGAGGCGGGACCCTCGCCGACAGACGGACTCCACGGGGCGATCGCGATCACCACGGCGGCCGCGGCCGCCAGGCCGGCGGCGGCCACACCGCTCGCGATCCCCACGATCGGGAGGGCAGTGGTGCCGGCGCCCCCCGCGCCGGCACCTCTGCCCGCGGCGCCCCCCGCGCCGCGTCCCCCGGTTCCGGACGCGCCGCCCCAGTCGGGCGTCCCGGTCACCGCCAATGCCACGGCCGGAGTGGCATCGGCGGTATACGCGACGGCCCCAGCACCGCCGAGTACGAGTGGCAGCAGGATCATCCGCAGCTTGTGCGAGACGTCCTCGATGTCGGCCGCGACGATGCGGCACGCCTGACATTCGCGCAGATGCGCGTCCAGCCGCTTGCGGTCGGCGCGGCGCACCGACTTCTTGGTCTCCTGCGCGACGAGCAGTTCGCACACCCAACGGCACTCCGCGGGGCGTCGGGGATCGCTGACGTGGGCCTGCAGCCATGCCTGCCGGAAGCCTTCGCGAGCGCGATACGCCAGCGCCGACACGGCGTTGGGTGACATGCCGAGCAGCGGTGCGATTTCGCGGGGCTTCATCCCCTCGACCTCGATGTACCACAGCAGCGTGCGCCAGCGCGCCGGAAGCTCCCGGAACGCCTGCGCCAGCACCGATCGGTCGGCGACGACCTCGGCCATGTCGGCGGGCGCATCCGCCGGCCGTTCATCCAGGTCGTCGAGCGGCTGCTCCTTGGAGCGACGACCCCACGATGCAGCGATGTTGCGGATCGTGCTGAACAGGTAGGGACGGAAGCCCTCCCGCGGCCCGCCGCCGCTGCGGATGGTGGCCAGGATCGAAGTGAACGCCTCCGAGACGAGGTCGTCCGGATCCACCGAGGGGCTCACCGCACGCGCCGCGCGACGACCGCTCTCCACGTGACGCTGCCACAGCGTCGCGTACGCCGAGTCGTCCCCGCCGCGCGCAGCTTCGACGAGGTCGTCATCCGACGGCTCGAGGAGCGCGTCGCTGACGGCGTTCGGGCTGGTCACGTCTTCTCCTCGCCGGACGGCGTGTTCGGGCTCACTCGTTCACCGGCGGCGCGGATCGGCGCCAGGCTAGCGATGCGGGCTGGGAAACCCCTGGTGAGGGGTGATCCCGGGTTCGGGTGGAGCACGAGCTCCGTACATCAAGACACGATCGGGGCGGAATCATGACGCGGACCGTGAAAAAAGTTCGCACAGCATGTCGGCGTGGAGGGACGGATGCCTCGGCCACACGCGTTAGCGTGCGGCTGTGAGCGACCCGCATCCGGACTCCGCACCGCGTCGGCGGCGAGATGTCCCGGTCGGCGTCGTCATGGTCGGCATCGCCGCGGTCGCGTGGTGGCCGGCGTTCACCCTCGGTGCGTGGGAGGAGATCTTCTTCGACGACATCCTCGGCCTCTGGGCGGCGTCGACGGCCGCGTTCGTCTTCGTTCTGGTCGAGCGCCGACCGGTGGGGGGCCGTCTGGCCCGTGCCTTCGTGCTGCTGCTGCCCACGGTGTGGCTGGTGCTCAACTTCGCGATCTCGGGTGAGACCACCGACCTGGCGGTCGCGATCGTGGATCTCGCGGCGCTGCTGGCCGTGCTGCTCGGCATCCCATTCACACTGTGGGTGCTGGTGCGTGTCGTGTGGCCGGACTTCGCGTCCGAGACCCGCCGCCGCACGAAGTGGCTCATCGCGCTCGTGGTGCTCGGGATCGCGGTCACGTCGTTCGTGCTGGGGCTGAACCAGGAGCACTTCCTCACGTGCGAGGACTTCACCATCAGCGGCAACTCCGAGCCGCCCGGCTGCACGCCCGCGCCTCCCGACTGAGCCGGCTGGGTCAGAAGATCATCGGGCGGTCGTCGTCGTCCGCGTCGTCGAAGTCGAGGTCGACGACGACCGGGACGTGGTCGCTCGGGGCCTCGCCCTTGCGCTCGTCGCGGTGGATCGCCGCTCCGGCGACCGCCTCTGCGACGGCGTGCGATCCGAGGATGAAGTCGATGCGCATGCCCTGATTGCGGGGGAACCGCAGCTGCTTGTAGTCCCAGTAGGTGTAGCCCGACGGGACGAGCGGGCGCACGACGTCGTGAAGACCGGCGCTCTCGAGCGCAGCGAACGCCTCGCGCTCGGGCGGCGACACGTGCGTCGAGAAGCCCTGGACCACCGCCGGGTCGCCGTTGTCGGCATCCGTCGGCGCGATGTTGAAGTCGCCGACGAGCGCGAGTGGCAGGTCGGGCTGGGACGCCAGCGTGCCCGACACGTACTCGCGGAGCGCCTCGAGCCATTCGAGCTTGTAGAAGAAGTGGGGGTCGCCCAGCGAGCGACCGTTCGGCACGTAGAGGCTCCACACCTCGACGCCGCCCACGGTGGCGCCCAGTGCGCGAGCCTCGAGCGGGGCATCCGTCCCGGTATGCCCCTTCTCGAACCCCGGCATGCCGGGGAACGCGGTGCGCACGTCGGTCACGGGCTCACGGCTCGCGATCGCGACACCGTTCCACTGCGAGAAGCCGTGCGCCTCGACGTGGAAGCCGGCCTCTTCGAACCGGTCGAACGGGAATTGCTCGACCTTGCACTTGATCTCCTGCATCGCGAGCACATCGATGTGCTCGCGCACCGCGAAGTCGACGATGCGGTCGACCCGGGCGCGGATGGAGTTGACGTTCCACGTGGCCAGGCGCATTCCTCCAGCCTACGGCGGGGCGGGGACGTGGTGAGCACTCCGCCCCTTGTCGGCGTCTGGCTCCGATGGCATGCTCATCGGCAACCCAGGGAAGGGGTATGAAGATGCGCAAACCCGCGCTCGCGCTCGCTGCCACCGCAGCGGCACTGCTGTTCCTGTCCATCGGATCACCGGCTCAGGCGGTCACCGACGGCGTCCCCGACGGCGACGGTCATCCGAACGTCGGGCTGATGGTCGCCCAGAGCGAGGACGGCACGCCGTTGTGGCGCTGCAGCGGCACGCTCATCTCGCCGACCGTCTACCTGACGGCGGGCCACTGCACCTTCGGCGCCGACAGCGTCGAGATCTGGTTCGACGACGACGTGCGCGACGCCGTGGCACACGACTACCCCAACGAGGGCGACGTCTCGGGGACGCCCTACACCCACCCGCAGTACGACGACGCGGCGTTCTATCTCTACGACCTGGGCGTCGTGGTGCTCGACGAGCCCGTCCACGTCGACGAGTACGGCGCGCTGCCCACGCTGGATCAGCTCGACGCCTTCAAGACCGACAAGAAGAACATCACCTTCACGGCGGTCGGATACGGGCTGCAGAAGAGCTTCCCCGACGCGGCGTCCTGGAAGACCCAGGCCGAGCGCCTGCGCATGGTGTCGTACCCCAAGCTCAACCAGATCAATACGGGCTTCACCGGTGATGCCTCGCTGCTGCTGTCGAACAACGCCCACACCGGCGGCACCTGCTCGGGCGACTCCGGCGGACCGAACTTCATCGGCGACACGAACGTGATCGCCGGCGTCACGTCGTTCGGCCTGAACAGCACGTGCGCGGGGACGGGCGGCGTCTACCGCGTCGACCGCGCCGACGACCTGGCGTGGCTGTCGACCTTCCTCGACTGACCTGAGTACCCGTGTGGGCCGGCGCCGCTTGGCGCCGGCCCACTCTGATCTGTGAATTTGATGGCCCTCCGTAGACTCGGGGCATGACCGTCGCCTCCACGTCCGAGCTCGAGCTCGATCGCCAGAACCTCATCGCCCTCATCAAGGCCGAGGCGGTGTTCCACGGCGACTTCACGCTCTCCAGCGGCAAGCAGGCCACGTACTACGTCGACATGCGCAAGCTCACGCTCGACCATCGTGCAGCCCCGGCGATCGGCCGCATCATGCTCGACCTCGTGCGCGACGTCGACGGCATCGTCGCGGTCGGCGGGCTGACCCTCGGCGCCGACCCGATCGCGAACGCCGTGATGCACGAGTCGGCCCGCACAAGCGCGCCGCTCGACGCCTTCGTGGTGCGCAAGGAGCCCAAGGACCATGGCCGCGGCCGTCAGGTGGAGGGGGCGGATGTCGCCGGCAAGCGCGTCGTCGTGGTCGAAGACACGTCCACCACCGGCCAGTCCGCGCTCAAAGCGGTAGAAGCCCTCCGCCGCGAGGGGGCAGAGCCCGTCGCCGTCGCCGTCATCGTCGACCGCAAGACCGGGGCGCAGGCGGCGGTCGAAGCCCAGGGTCTGCAGTGGCTCGCGGCGATCGACCTGGACGACCTCGGACTCGAACCGCAGTAGCCCGCATCAGTCACAGTCACAGTCACTGTCACAGTCGCCGTCGCCGTCGCCGTGGCCGTGGAGCCGGGCCGGTCGCCGTCAGCGAGCGAGGATCTCTGCGTTCAGAGAGCGCTGCCAGTCCCGCAATCGCCACATCGGGTGGTGCGGCGCCGCGTTGGAGCACAGCACCACTCCCCACACGCCATGGTCGAGGGCGGTCCGGACTCCGTGTTCGGCCAGCGAGAGTCCGATCTCGCTCTCTTCGAACGTGCCGTGCAGCGGGGTGTAGCCGACCCACCCCTCGCCGACGACCGCGGGGACGCCCTGCCAGCGTGCCCAGGCGGCGATCGCGATCGTTCGCGCGGCGATCTCGCGCCGCATGGCGTGCTCGTACGGCGGATAGTGCTCGAAGAGCCACGCGTCCCAGGCGGCCGGGTCGACCCAGTCGTACCCGTAGATCATCTGGTCGGTGACGACGGTCGCGCGGTACTTCCAGTCCCTTGCCCGACCGTATGTCTCGACCGACGGGGCGTCGGCCCTCAGCAGCGCGCGGAGCGCGGCGTTCGGGAAACCTTCGCTGCCCTCCGAGCGGATATCGATGCGCTGCTGCAACGCATCGAGCACGCCGTAGCTGTACACGTGGAACTGCGCCGCACCGAGGCCGGGCGGCAGGCCGTGCATGGCGAGGTGGGGCGGCTTGCCGTAGCTGGCGGTGATGAGGAGGTCGGGATGCCGCGACCGCAGCCGCGAAATCTCCTCGGCCCCGCTTCCTGCCAGGGCGGGGAGGATCGAGAAGTCCACTTCGTTGTGAAGTTCGACCAGTGCGATCCGCTGCCGATGGTCGTGCCGCGTGAGCCACTGGATCATCCGGTCCCAGGCTTCGGCGAGAACTCGGTAGCGCTCCTGCAGCGGAACCGAGTCGATCGCGTCGAACCAGTCCGACGATGCGGCGAACGCCGGGGACTGCTGGTACTCCCACGTGGCGAGCACGATCACCACGCCGTGACGCGCGGCCGCCTCGAACAGCTCCAGCAGTCGGGCGCGCAGATCCAGGCGGAATCCGCCCGGAGTGTCGTACCACCGCGTGCGCTGACCGAAGTAGCCGCCGTGGGGCGATGCGCCGAGCCCCTCGATCTCCAGATCCTGCGCCCGGCGATCCAGTCCGAGGCCCCCGAACAGCAGGAGCGGCGCCGCGCAGATGCGGATGGCGTTGTAGCCGAGCGCCGCGGCATCGGCGACTGCGGAGTCGAGGTCGGCGTAGGGCTCGCCCGAGCCCGCCTGCGTGTACCAGGAGAAGTCCCACAGGGTGATCGTCAGCCGCTGCGGAAGGTGGGCCGGCACCACCCCGGTGAGTGCGGATTCGTCCGACTCGATGGCGCCGGTACCCAGGTAGCGCTCAGTCATCAGCCGACCCCTTCCGAGGTTCCGACGAGCGTCGTCGCCGCTTGCTGGAAGGCACGTCCTTGGGCGGCGAGGTCCGCCAGCCGGCCCGCGACGTCGATCCGGACGGCCGCCGTGTCTGCATCGAAAAGAGTCAGCTCAGGCACGGAAGTCGCGAAGTAATCGACGACGTCGCGCGCCTCCCGCAGGCTCGCGGCACGCGAGTCCAGCGCATCCCATGCGGCCGACGCGGCGTCGGTGTCGCCGAGATGAAGTCGAGCGATGCCCTCCCAATAGGTCGCCTCGTCCGCCGACCGCGGAGCGACGGCGAGCGGCGTCGGGGCGACGGCGGCGCGCCAGGCCTGCTCTGCGCCGTGCGCATCGCCGGCGGCCGCGCGGGCTCTGCCGAGCAGAACCCACCGCCGCACCGGCCGCTCTGCGGGGTGACGGCCTTCGCCGAGCGTGCGCGGCGGCTCGAGGCCCGATTCCAGGAGCGCGGCAGCCGCGTGCGGATTCGTGTCGAGGAGCTTCTCGGCACGCATGCACGACGCCCGGTCGAACGCCGCGATGACGCGTCCCTCGCCGCCCTCGAACGGGCGGAAGCGGCGAGTGGTGAGGAGCGACCATGCCTCGTCCACGCGCTCAGCGTCGAGAAGCAGCTCGGCGTACCGCACGGCGAGATCGTCGCGCTCCCCGAGAAGCGAGGCATGCCGTTCGAGCAGTTCGAGGCGCGCTGTCGAGCCCAGACGGCGGCGGGCGGCGAGGACATCTCTTTCGAAGACCAGCCGGGCGTCCGCGCGCAGCTCAAGGGCTCGGGCGAGCGCGGCATCCGCCGCCGCGTCATCACTCTCGACGGCGACCAGGGCCAGGGCGAGGTTGCGCCAGAGAACCGGGTCGGTCGAACCGGAGTCCGCCGCACGCCGCAGCATCGCGAGCGCGTCGGCCTCCCGATGAGCGTCGAGAAGCCACATCCCCAGCAGGCCGGCCGCGACCGCGTCCCCGGGCTCCGCGTCGACCGCGGAGACGAGCGCATCGTACTGATCGAGTCCGGCGGGGAAGGCGAGGGATGCCGCAACACGCCGCGCGGTCGTCCGCTCGCGGTGAGCTTCCGAGAGTCGGCCTGCGCGCTCCAGCCAGTGCGCACGGAGATAGTGCCGAAGCGGACCGGCGAGTCCAGCGGCGGGCGTCGCCTCCACCGCGTCACCGGTCGAGTGCAGCGCCTCGTCGATCGCGCCGGCTCGCGCGAGCTCCGCGCCGACGTCCAAGCTCGTGCGGGAGTCGCGATCCAGCCGTTGGCCGGCGAGCGCGCGTGTCGCGGGATCGAGCGGGTCCTGCGTCAACAGCGACTCGAGCTTGGCGCGCGCCGCGTCGGTCTCACCGCGGCGCGCCAGCGCGAGGACCGCGAGCCGTCGCGCCTCCGGGATCGTGCCCGCGTCGCGGGCGGAGGCGAGCGCCTCGCTCGCCCGCCCTCTGCGCAGGGCGATGCGTGCGCGGCCCAGCGAGGCGGCAGCGGCGTAGGCCGCGTTCCACCCCGCCTTGCCGAGCCAGCGGTCTGCGGCGTCGAGGTCGCCGAGCCGCTCGTGCACGAGGCCGAGAAGGTACGCGGCCTCGCCGTCGCGGGGATTGAGATTCCGGCGGGTCACGCGCTCGATCGCGGCGGTGAGAAGCTGCCGTGCCTGTTCATACTCGCCGCGCGAGAGGTGCCAGGCACCGAGCGCTGTCGCGGCGCGGGCGTCGCGCGGATCGCGTCGCAGTGCCTCCCGCAGGTACGGGATGGCGGAGCGGGTGGGATGCCGGTACTGCAGCAGGTGGATCGCGGTCGTGTAGAGCTCGTCGTTGGTCGGCACATCCGCCGGCAGCTCGGGAGCGGTGGCCGTCCACGGCTCGCCGGCGTGCTCGTGCCGGGCGCGCCATACCACCAGCTCTGCGCCGCCGAAGACGACACGGACCTCGAGCGCCTGCTCATCGGCGGGCAGGTCGAGCCGGCCGATGAAGGGCGCATCGGGCCCGAGGTCGACGGTCCATTCGGATACGAGTTCCTGATTCCGTCGCACCTCGACCGTCGCAGCCGGCAGCTGCCGCGTCGCGATGACCGTGATGCGAGAAGCCCCGCCCTCGGCGCGGACGCCGATCGCGGCATCCGTCGTCGCCTGCCGCACGGGGCCCGTTCGGTGGATGGGGTACCAGTACTGGCGGAATCGCTTCGTCTCACCCGGCAGAAGCCAGCTGAAGTCGGGTTGGTTGTCGGTATACACGCCGGCCATCAGCTCGACATACGGACCGTCGCCGTCGGTGAGCTGGTCGTCCCAGGCGCGCCCGATGGGTCCGTCGCCCCAGGTCCATTGCTTCTTGCCGGGAGAGATCGCGCGGTCTGCCCAGTGGACGAACCCGGCATCGGCTGCGTGATCATAGCCGCCGAAGAAGGCATCGTCGGTGTCGGTGATCATGTACGACGTGGGAACGGCGATGTTGCTGTACACATCGATGCGATCGGCGCCGGGCCGCTCGGCCGCCAGGGCGGGGTAGTCCACACCGTAGTAAGGACGGTCTGCGCAGGGGAACGCGGTGATGGCTCTGCGGGCGTGATCGGCGACGAAGGCGACGTCGTCTGGGAAGAACGCCTGGTACCGCTCGTGCGACCGGGCCGCGACGTTCGCCCACCACAGGAACGTCTGCGGCACGTCGGTGCGGTTGTGCAGACTCACGTCGACCTCGATCACCGAGGAGCCCGGGCGCAGCCGGACCCCGTGCAGACCGCGCATGCGCTGCAGCGGGTCCAGATCGCTGTGCCACACCACCACGGCGCCATCCGGCTCGCGCTCGATGCGGGCATCGACGGGCAGGAAGGTCGCGGGGCGGTGATGCTGTGGCCAGTTGAACTCCACGCCGCCCGAGATCCATGGCCCGGCGAGCCCCACGAGCGCCGGCTTGATGACGTTGTTGCGGTAGAAGAAGTCATAACCGGCGACCTTGTCGTAGCCGATATGGATGCGCCCCCCGATCTCGGGAAGGAGCACCAGGCGAACGAACTCGTTCTCGAGGTGGATGGCCTGCCACTGGCGGGGTGCCTTGTCGTGCGCGACGCTGTCGACCATCGGCAGCGGATAGACCTTGCCGCTCGATCCCTGATAGACGCGCCGATCGAGGAAGAGCGGGTAGGGGTCGGGAGCGCCGGGGGCATACGTGTCGATCCACAGCGGCTCGCTCCAGCAGGCGACACCACCGGCCGCCAGGAGCTCTGCTTGCTCGGCAGGGGCGGCGGGAAGGTCGATGCGGCTCTGGGCGTCGGCGTCGGGAGTCACCTCGCAAAGCTATGCCGTGGCACGCCGCCGGACAATGGCCGAACGGGCGTCGAACATGGATGATCCGATGATCGATTCGTGGGAGGATGCCGGAGTGGAACGCGCGGAAGGATTCGAGCGGCAGCGCCTCAGTGTCGTGCCGAGACCGCTCGTCGAGTCGGCCTTGCAGCGGCCGGTCACGCGCCGGATGCTGGTGACGGACGCCGGCTACTTCCCCCGGGCGGAGCATCATGGGCGACACCGGCCACGCGGCGCGGCGGAGACGATCGTCATCGTGTGCGTCGCGGGTTCGGGATGGGTGGAGGCAGAAGGCGTCCGGACTCGGGTAGGCAGCAGTACCGCGATCGTGATCCCGAGCGGCTCCCCGCACTCGTACGGTGCGGCGGTCGACGACCCCTGGACGATCTGGTGGTGTCACGTGCGAGGAAGCGATGTGGCCGAGTTGGTCGAGGCAGCCGGCATCCGGCTCGGGCGTCTCACTCTCTCGCTGCGCGAGGTCGACCGCGTCACATCGATCCTCGATGAGATATCGGTGTCTCTGGCTCGCGACACGACACCCGCCCGGCTCACCGCCACGGCGGGGATGGCGTGGCGGCTGCTCACTCAGCTCGCCGTGGACAGGGTGCTTCCCAGCGACGGTGCACCCGTGCAGCGTGCCATGCGCTATCTGGAGGACCGCGTCGATGGGCGGGTTCAGGTCGCCGAGCTCGCGGCGATGGTCGGGGTGTCGGCATCCCACCTCGCCGCACTCTTCCGGGAGGCCACTGGAGGGGGAGTGCTCGCCCATCACAACGCGCTCAAGATGGCGCGTGCGCGTGCGTTGCTCGACACGACGGACCTGCCCGTCGCAGAGATCGGAAGACGGGTGGGCCTCGAGGATCCGTTCTACTTCTCTCGGCAGTTCAGCCGTACCCACGGCATGAGCCCGCGCGCGTACCGCGAGCTGCGGAAGGGCTAGCCCTTCGTCGCGCCGGCCGTGAGGTCCGCACGCCAGAACCGCTGCAGGGCCGTCATGAGAGCAACCAGCAACAACGCCGATACCGCGGATCCCGCCACGACGAGCGAGTAGAACATCGGGTCACGCTGCGTCTGGCCGTTCCAGAGCGTCAGACCCAGGGTCACGGGAAAGGTCGAGGTGTCGTTGAGCATCACGAGCGGGAGCAGGTAGTTGTTCCAGATGGTGACGAACTGGAAGAGGAAGATCGTCACGAGCGCCGGCGTCATCATTCGCGCGGCCATCGACCCGAAGATGCGCAGGTCGCCGGCGCCGTCCAGCCGCGCGGCCTCGATGACCTCGTCGGGGACGCTGGCGTTGGCATGGATGCGCGCGAGATAGACGCCGAACGGGCTCACCATGCTGGGCAGCAGAACGGCCCAGTAGGTCCCCGTCAGGCCGAAGGTGTTGAGCAGGAAGTAGAGCGGAAGCGCGATCACCGTCGCCGGTACGAGGACTCCACCGAGGATGACGGAGAACAGCAGGTCGCGGCCGCGGAACGGGAACTTCGCGATCGCGTAGCCGCACGCCGCGGAGATTACCATCGCCACGAAGGCGCCCACGCCGGAGTAGATGATGCTGTTGATCACCCATCGCGTGAACGCGCCGCCGTCCTGCGTGAAGAGGGCGATGAGGTTCTGCCACGCCTGCGGTGAATCGGAGAACCACAGGCCGAAGGTGCCGAAGAGGTCGGCAGGGGACTTGGTCGCCGCGATCATCACCCAGACGAGGGGGAGGAGGAAATACAGGCCCGCCACGAGGAGAACGGCGTTGACCGCGATGGTGCCGGCGGCGCCGGCGGTGCGGGCAGAGCGGCGGGAGGTCACCATGCGCGGTTGTCCTTCCGATTGACGAGACGGAGGAAGCCGAACGAGAACGCGAAGCCGAGGACGGCGACGATGACCGCCATCGCGGCGGCGAGGTTGGGGTTGCCCTGCGCGAAGGCCTGGTTGTACGCGGCGAGGTTGGGCGTGTACGTCGAGCTGATGGCTGTGGTGAGGGGCCGCAGCACGAGCGGCTCGACGAAGAGCTGGAGGGTGCCGATGATCGTGAAGACCGTGACGAGGATGATGGAAGGGCGCACCAGCGGCAGTTTGATGTGCCACACGGTCGACCAGGCTGACGCGCCGTCCACCCGTGCCGCTTCGTAGAGTTCGGACGGGATGGCGTTGAGCGCCGCCATCAGGATGACCATGTTGTAGCCGGCGAAGCCCCACAGTGCGATGTTCGCGATCGAGAAGAGCACGGTACCGCTGGCGAGCGGGTCGAAGTCGACGCCGGCCATGCCCAGCAGCTGCAGCACCGGACTGGTCGCGGGGACGTAGAGGAAGCCCCACAGCAGCGTCGCGACGACCCCGGGGACGCCGTAGGGCGAGAAGTAGAGCACGCGGAACGCCCGCGGGAACAACGCCCGTCCGGAATCGAGCAGCAGAGCCAGGCCGAGCGCCGTCACCACCATGGACGGGACGAGGATGGCCGAGAACAGCAGAAGCCGCCCCAGGCTCTCGACGAAGGCCGGATCGGAGAGTGCTCGCGCGTAGTTGTCGAGGAAGACGAACACCGTCTCGGGTGCGCCGTACCCCAGACCCGAACTGCGCGTCGTGAACATGCTCTGCACGAGCGCGTACACGATCGGCGCCACGAAGAACGCGGCGAACATCACGACGAACGGCAGTACGAGCACCCAGACGGCGCCGGGCAGGCGGCGCCGGGGATGAAGAGGCGCAGGCGCCGGCGGGCTGCTTGCGGGGGCCGGCGAGCGGACAGCGAGACTCACGGATCCTCCAGGGAGTGGACGACGGGGTGAGCCGCTCGGGCGCGGCTCACCCCGTCGGGTGTCAATCGACCGAGATGCCGCGCTCTTCGAGCGCCGCGACCATGTCGGCCTGGGTCTTGGCGTACGCGTCGACGAGCGGTGTGCCGGCGTCGACGGCCGCCTTGACGTTATCGGTCAGGCTGGCGAACAGGGTCGATGACAGCGGCGGCCACGCCCAGGAAGTATCGACGGCCTTGTCCGAGTCGGCGAAGACGTCCCAGATGTCCTGGCCGCCATAGAACTCGAACACTTCGGGCGCATCCTGCAGAGAGGCGATCGCGTCCGTGTCGACGATCGAGGGCCACCCGGCACCGATCTCGGTGAGGATGCTGACACTGTCGGTGTTCGAGTTCAGCCAGACGGCGAATTCCGCGGCGGCCTCTGGGTTGTCCGATCCCTTGAGCACCGCGTTGGCCGAGCCGCCCGCCCAGGTCGCCGAGACGTTCTCGCCCGCATTCCACTGCGGAACGGCGCCGACCGCCCAGGACCCTGCCGTGTCGGGAGCGGTGCCGCGAAGGATGGCGTCGGCCCAGGAGCCCGAGATCCACGACAGGATGTTGCCGTTCTGAAGGTCGGCGTTCCATTCGCTTGAGAAGTCGGCTTCGACCTTGACCAGGTCCTCGTCGATGAGCTTCTGCCAGAACTCCGCGACCTTGGCGGTTTCCGCGCCGTCGATGGACACCTTCCACGCGTCGTCCTCGGCGGTGAACCAGTTCGCGCCGCCCTGCTGGGCCAGGCCGATCATCCACGGCGCCTGGTTGAAGGCGAACGCGGTGATGTAGCGGTTCGGATCGGAGGCGCGTACGACCTTCGCCGCTTCGTAGAACTCGTCCCACGTCTCGGGGTACTCGATGCCGAGCTCGGCGAAGATGTCGGCGCGGTAGAACTGTCCGAGCGGACCCGACGCCTGCGGAATCGAGTAGACCTTGTCGCCGAAGACGCCGGTCTGCCACTGCCACGGGACGAAAAGGTCCTCGGAGTCAGCGACGTACGGGGTGATGTCCTCGAGGGCGTCGTTGATGAGGAAATCGGGGATCGCGTCGTAGCCGAGCTGCACGACATCGGCCGGGTTGCCGGCCTGGACCGCGGAGAGCATCGTTGCGTAGCCTCCGTCGGGCCCGGCGGTGATCGTCTCGAGCGTGACCTGGATGTCGTCGTGGGATTCGTTGAACGCGTCGACGGCGCGGTCGATGTTGGGAACCCACGACTGGAATGTGATCTCCACGGGCTCGCCGTCGGCGGCCTGATCGGACGGACCGGCGCAGCCGGCGAGGATGAGCGCGGCGGCGACTCCGCCGGCGAACAGAGTCGCCGCTCGGGTGCGGCGGCGTGCAGAAATGGACATACATGCTCCCTTGCGATGCAGACGGGACGGCCTCGTCTGGATGGTGCGCACCGAGATTACGTCGGTCCACGCAGCGCGAACATGGGATAAGTGCGCCACGACCTGGACGATTCGATGAAAGGCAGTGTGCCGGTCAGTCGCGGCCGCGGCCGCGCCACA